>CAZGNT010000037.1:0-4149 GCA_964527805.1 uncultured Sulfurovum sp. | reverse complement strand
ACTTTAAAACAGTTTGACGCAAAGATTGACTTTACCACCCCATCACTGAAATCTTTTTGATGAACAAGTTCATATCACAAAGGAGAGATTTCGCGATGAAGGTTGCTTCTTTTTTCCACCATTTTTTTAATATCAAAGTTAAGTTTGTTGTTTTTGCAATGCTCCTCCTGTACATCGTTGGGATTTTTACACATTCACTCAGCACATTCCGCACAAATGATCCCATCCCCAGCGCTAAGGTTATTAATGTAAAAATGCGCAAACAATTCCGTGACTTAGTTGCAAAAATCAACGTTGGACTTTACATTCGCAATTTTTCTACTTTTGATTTCAGCACAAATCATTTTGTCGTTGATGCCATGGTGTGGTTCCAATTCAATAAAAATGAGCTTCCGCTCAAAGCCATTGACAGCTTTTCTTTTGAAAACAGCAAAATCCTCCATAAGTCACCTCCCTTTGTTACCTTACATAACGATCGCATTTTGGTTCGCTATGACATCATCTTTGAAGTTAAAACCAACGTAGTATTTTATCGGTTCCCGCTGGAGGATCATCGGCTCTCTATTGTATTGGCCAACACCTTTATCACCCCCAATGAAATGTATTTTGATGACAGCGCCGGAGCATTGTCATTCATTGTTTCAAAAAAATTGTTTACATCAAACTGGAAAGTTCATTCGCTCAAAAGTTTATCCGGTTACACAGCGCTTTCATTCGATCAGTACGATAGCAAACGTCGTATGAAAACTCCTAAAGCTATTTTCACTATCAATTTTCAAAAGGTTGGATATAACACCATCCTGCTCATTTTTATCCCCCTCTTCACCGCACTTTTCTTGGCACTCTTCAGCTTTCTCATGAGTTTTAACAATTACAGTGGCAAACCAACGCTGGGCGTAACAGCCGTCACAGCACTTCTTGGCTATCGCTTTGTTATCCAAAAAATGAGCCCTCAGGTGGGCTACTTTACCCTCACCGATCAGATATTTTTATTCTGCCTCTTGTTTTCATTTTGTGTTTTTGTATTTCAGTTACTGCTCGTACGGCATTACATGGTCCTCATGGAACGTGAAAAACTTAAGCACGCCGAACAACCGGACGCCGATACACACATCCTCACCCCTCGCATCACCGAAAGAATTAATGGCTTGGCCTATTACATTGCCGTCATCATTGTTGCCGTGAGCGTCAGCATCATTGTTTTGGTGTAGATTATAAGGAGTTGTTGCCATGCATAAAAAGGTCATTTCGTTTCTAAAACTTTACAAATACCTGGTCATCTCAGGGCTTGCTGTGGTGGGTATCATAGCTCTCCTCATCATCACCCCTCGACCTTGCTACAACGATGGATTTCGAAATCTTTCTGAATTACAGGAATACGCAAAAACGATTGATGAATTTATTAAAATAGAAAACGATAATCATCTCTTTCCAAGTTATGAAAACTACTATCAGAAAAATTATGGGCCAAGCGTGTGGCGAACGATTCAAGAAAAGTTAGCCTGGTTTTTATGCACGTTAGGGCTTAAAAAAAAGCCAATTTTCTCGCTCTGTTTTTTTAAAAATGTATTGGAAACAGTCACCAAGCAACGACAAGAAAAAGGATGGTTTGGTGATTTCATTCAAAAGATTGAAGTAACACCTTCTTCTAAATTTGTTGTGTTTGGCCCAGTTCAGGGTGCTTATCACAATTTAGTTAGATATTTAGAGAAACTTAAAGAGCTTAATATCATTGATGAGAACCTTAGAATCCAACATCCTCAGTACTATTTAATCTTTCTTGGCAACGTTGTTGATCATTCAGCCTATACCTTGGAAATTTTTTCCATCATTTTACAGTTACTTGAAAAAAATCCTCAAAACATAATCTATCTTAAGGGAACCCACGAAATGCCTCTCTGTTGGAGACAAAACACACTCCGAAGAGAATTAGAAATACGGGCTGCAAAACTATCAAAAGATTCGATTCCATTAGAAAAAGAAGTTGATCATTTTTTTGCAACACTGCCTATCACACTGTATTGTACAATTCCATTCCCAGAAACAAAAATAACAACATGTTTTAAATTATCAGCCTATGTTGAAAATAAAAGACTCGTTTCTTTGTTACAGGAGGCTTTATATCCAACATTTCTTAACACACCGAATAAACAAAATATCGAATATTGGAAATTAACAGCTCAAAACAATGCCCCAGATCAATCTAAAAATATAAATATGAAGGCTATCGTAACAGGAATAAAGAAAAGAGAGGCCTATGAAGAAATGGATGGACTGCGACTCATGAATCCAATAGATGGCGTTACAACATGGACTGTTTTATCTAATCCAATCGAGGCTCATAGAAAATACCTTAAATTCTTTTATGACGCCTTTGTTATAATAACGCCAGCGCCGCAACTAAAAGATTGGCGTATCACTCTTTATAATCGTGATATACGTCACCACGATCGGACATTTAAAACAAGAGAATGTTATTTTTTTTCAGGAGCAGATATTAATTAGAAACTTACTTGCCAAATTTGCAATCGCGAATACAAAATTCTCGAATAACATTATTTAGACATTTCCTATCAAAATCAGGAAAATATTGTTTAACAAAATATATTTCGCTATAAACCGATTGCAACGGCATAAAACCAGACAAACGTTGCGTACCTGCAGCGCGAATAATGATATCAGGACGAGGATGCGGCTGATTACTAGTATCCAAATTTTCAAAAATAAGATCTTCTGTTAAATTCTCATAATTAATCCCAGCTTGCAGAATTTTAGCAATCGCTCTTGAAACCTCATCAATACCTCCATAATCAATTCCTATGTTAAGAATAAAATTGGAATACTGAGCAGTTTCATCTTCTATGTATTTAATTTTATCATTCAAAGGTTCTGGTAATCGATCTTTACGCCCCAAATGAATGATTTTAACCTTCAAATCTCTAGCCAATGGGTAAAGATTCATTATAAAATTTTTAGCCGATTCAAAAATTGCATCAATCTCATCTTTGTCCCGTTTCCAATTTTCAGGAATAAATCCTGATAAAGTAATTGTATGAATATTAAGATCTTCCCACATATACCTGAATAAGGGAATCATTCTTTCTACAGCAACATTATAACTATCAAGAAAAGAAATATTCTTTTTTTTCGCCCATCGCCTATGCCCATCAGGAAGAATTGCGATATGATTCAATCCATTTGCTTTAATCATTGTTCGTAATTCTTCATCATCAGATGGATATGATTTGGCCTTAGGCCAGAGATTTTTGATAGCTTGAGATACAACGTTTAACATGTATTCCCCCATTTAAATTCATTACAAAAACGTATTTTTTAGTTTAGAACAAACATTTCAGGTAGTCAAAAACGGTCATTATTTCCAATAAAAAGAGGTTTTTTCAAGGCGAAAAACGAATTGAAAATCGTGTTTTTTGAATTGCTATCATTTTGGAGCCAAAAACCTCGTTTTTCATCAATTTACTTGTAAAATCTGCAATTGGATTGCAAATCATACAAATAGCAAAACCCATGATTTTTATCTAATCTAAATTACAAAGAAACACCCGTTCGCAAACATGACACTATTAGTCGGATGGGATAACATTGATTTCATTATGCAAGAGAGTGAGAAGTAGGAGTAAATCGTTGCTGTACAAGTTCTTGCACTCTTGCTTTTGTATCACCTAGAATCGATTCCCATTGTTGTTGCCTCGTGAGTGTCGCGTCTCCTCGTTCAAGCATTGCCTCTTCTGTACGATGACGAGAATTATCCGAAGCTAAGCGTCTACGAATTCTTTCTTGATAGGCGGACATATGTAAAATATGATCCAAAACAAGAGTGGCATCGTTAGATATATCACTAATCTTTTGTATGGTTGAGTCATCTGAAAGAACTATATCGATGATTAGTTCGTCATTATTCCAGGTAAACTTGTCCGATGAACGATTCAGATGGTATCTTTGAATAAGACCATCTTCAATAACAGCTTTATCTTCATCGGTTAACACAGGAAGTAATTCAGGATTCTGAATGGTTATGAGGTAATGTTCATCTGCTTCTAAACCACCTTCATAAGAACGCATTTGATCGTTCGAAGGATGAGCAATCGTTATTTGTAACTTTGACACTATCGTCACAGACTGTTGAAC
>CAZGNT010000036.1:0-4154 GCA_964527805.1 uncultured Sulfurovum sp. | reverse complement strand
GTCTGCCAGTTCCAGCACTTCCCCTGATAAAACAGACGGATGCGGTCGAGATTATAAGCGACACATTGTTTATCGTCAATCTTTGTTATAATGGAAAGCGTTTAAAAAAATCTTTTTATGGAAAAATTACAGTTGGATATGTGGTGGCATGGCAAAAAACACCACTACATATCCATTTTTCTTTCAGAGAATATTTAATCCACCCTTTCTTACTTAGTATATATCAGTTTTTTGGAGTCAAAAGTGAGCAAAATCGTCAGCATCAACACACCAGGAAAGACTCGAGCGCAATTATCAAAATTGTCGCTGTTAGCAATTAGAGAGTTAATGAAGCAGACCGAGCTAAATGAAAATACCAAAGATTTGGTCGCTTTTATTGTATTATCTTTAAAAGAGATTAATGAGACCATCGATAATTCTGTTGTAGCCTGGGAAAAACGCGGATATTGGATCAAAGCCGACCGATTTCGCATGGATTGGAGCTGGGCTTATTCTGCAAGCGAGGAATTAAAATCAGCATTATTACAGGATGACTGGGAATTAGTGGCAAAATTAGCCGTAAAGATTGCAGGGCAATTCTCAAATGTAAAAATTCCAACTCGCATAAAAGATAATTCCCCTTGGATTGGTGCTTGGAATATTATGAATCAAAAAAAGTAAATAATTGTTGAATAGGAGGCTTTTTTCCATTCAACAGGATAAAAGGGGCAATTTTGGGCGCGTTATATATAAATTTCGATAATTCATCAAGTGAGGTAATTTTATGGATGCGCCTTTTCTCAATTATTAATTGAGCAGTTTTTGGGCCTATTCCCGGAATGCGTAATAACATTTGTTTATTTGCCTGGTTAATTTCGATAGGCTCTTCTTTGAGGTGTAAGTTTGCCCATGTATATTTTGGATCAGATTGGTGGGTCATATTTCCGCTTTTATCGAGAGGGATTTCTTCTAATTTAAACCCATAGTCTCTCAACAAAAATGAGGCTTGATATAACCGTAATTCTCTGGCAGGTGTTTCTCCTGGTGTATTAAATAATGGCGTATCGGTAATGGGTTTGAATTTCGAAAAATAAACTCGTTTCAAGTGAAGATTTTGGAAAAGCACGTTTGTAGTTGAAAGAAGCTCATAATCGCTTTCACCAAGCAGCGCCAACAACAAATTGAGTGCTGGAGGAAGGCCAACGATGCTCCCAACCCAGGAAAGGATCCATAGACTGGCGGATTTCCTCGATCCATCGAAGCGGGGTTAATAAATGAGTGAAATCCCTCTTACAAGGGGCGATAATAATAAGTCTTTGTGAGTTTGGTGCTTCTAAATTAATGGAAACTCGATTTGCTAATTGCATGGTACGGATAACCTGATCGTAATCGGCGCCAGGCATGATTTTAAGGTGAATATACCCTCGGAAATTCATTTTATTACGCAATATCTCGGCGACATCTATCAATTGATCTTGGGTATAAATCCCGCCTTTGATAATTCCGGAGCTAATAAAAATACCTTGAACAATGCCGGCACGATATAGTGCCATGAATGTATTAGCTAATTCATCCGGTTTAAAAGAAATTCTGCAGAAATCACTTCCCGAGCGAAATGCACAATAATTACAATTATTCTCGCAAATTGAAGTTTATACAGTTTTTAATAATCGCATTTTATTGCCGTTGGGCAATAGTGCATGTGAGATGATAATTCTTTCTTCTGAAATTGTATTAGAACAGATAAAAGCTTCTTTACATGCATCAAGTTCCACATTCATCTGACGAGTGAGAATCCTAAGTTTATTGATCGAATCCATATACATATTATAGAATATATGTTCTATATGTCAAGTGATTCTTGTCAAAATCTGATTACTGCAATATGAGATGGAATAATATTAAATAAACTAAACAATTTTTGAAACTTCTTCATTCATTTTATGTTCATACAGCGAAAGCCAAATTAATCAAAAACATTTACATTTAGTCACTTAAATTAATATTCCATATATGAAAGTAAAAATGGGGGAGAGCGAACAATTTTGTGGTGAAAAATATTATTAATAATGAGACATGTTATTATTTATAATAATATAATAGCGTTTGTTGTGTTATTCATTCCGCATAAAACAAAATTAAACAATTAAATATTTATGGAGTGGGTGATTATAGATTGACTAAAAATTATAAGCGTGATATGATTATATAATGCTTGCGATAAGTATTATTATCGCAAGCATTATATAAAGGATGATTTTCCTGATAAATATGTCTAAAACAACTATTTCGGTCTCAATAAATAATTACATAAATTCTGTAACATTAGCACGTAGCTTGAATACTGCAAAAACATATAAAACAGCTTTAGATCATTTTTCGAATATTTTAAGTAGCCATAAGATTATTCCTGATCAGTCACATCCTGAAATTCTAAAAGAAGAATCAATAACATGGTTTATTGCGGAATTAAAAAAATTTTCAGCCACTACCGAAAGATTATATTTAACTGCAATCACCGGATATTTCGAATATCTGATTGCAGAAAATTTATCTATGGTAAACCTCTCGAAAATTCGGCTGTTAATTAAACAACGAGCCCGCCGCCCCGGACAAAGACTGCCCCAATTTCCCAAAGAATATATTGAATTAATTATTAAATATGCTAATAATCTTGCATTATTGAATACAAAAGATGAAGCAGAATATTTACGAAATTTGAGAGACAGAGCTTTTATCATTACGTTAGCCGATACTGGTTTAAGAGTCCACGAAGCCTGTGCTCTCAGAAGAGGAGACTTGGATTGGAATGAGGGAAAAGCTCTTATTATTGGTAAGGGAGATCGGCAGGCAGTTATTCGTTTTTCTACGCGTGCGCTTCATTGCATAAAGGATTACATAATTGCCAGAAGTAAATTGGATGGCGCTTCAAAAAAATCTTTGTCTTCTCTACCGCTTTTTGCCAGGCACGACCGCGGCGCAGGAAAAAAGATAAAACCAATTACTACGACTACGGGTCGAAATATTGTCGCACAACGAATATTTGAAGCACTTGGGCAAGATGCAGCCAGCACTGTCACCCCCCATTCGTTTCGCCATTATTTTGTAACCACAGTATTGCAAGGATCAGGGGGAAACCTGAAACTGGCGCAAGAACTCGCCCGCCACAAGAATATCGCTGTTACCCAACGCTACGCTCACTTAACTGATGAAGAATTGGATAAAAATTATTGGGATATCTTCAATACGCATGAAAAATAACATTTTTGTAATCTTAATTAGCGTATTTCATATTATTTTAGTATTATACTCCTATTGAGAATCAACAAATAATGACGATATAATAAAAGTCACAAAAAACGTAAAGAAACGGCAAACTTGTCGAAAGACAAGGGCGCAAAGTTTCGGGTCTAAACAGGTATTTCACCTGCATGATTGCCGAGCCGCCTAAACCATATTCTTAGAATTGATGGAATATTTTCACCCCTGGGCGGTTAGCGTCCAGGGGTATTTTTTTAGCGGAGTGTGTGGACGAATGAGAAAGAATATTTTTATTGTTTTCGAATTATTGGTTATTACTTCTACCTGGCTAATTCTTCCTCCAAGGATCATTTCATACGCCACCACAAATAATTCAAATGTAATTGTTCAAAGTCAAGTTTCTTTCATTTACCAAGTTTCTTTACCATTGATCGTTAATCAAAATTCAAGCGGTGTTTATTCATTTTCACCAGATCCCACACCAAATGTAACATTAGTTCCCACATCAACTCCTTCACCTACAACAACACCATCTCCCACACCGACATCTACTCCCATTACCAGTCCCACCGTCGAACCGACCGATACCACTCCGCCTGATCCCGGA
This sequence comes from uncultured Sulfurovum sp., assembly GCA_964527805.1. GTDB lineage: Bacteria > Campylobacterota > Campylobacteria > Campylobacterales > Sulfurovaceae > BN30871. Next base: position 307 of record CAZGNT010000036.1, on the reverse strand, counting down.
GAAGATATCGTAGCTATCCCAAGTGCTTTGGAAATAGCACAATCGGAATGGAGTCAGGATGCCCATGATCCATTACGCAGCGGATATATTGCAGAGATCCCAGAAAAACCTTGGAATTTAGCATGGACTTGGAATGCTTCTGATAGCAGCGGAGGCACATCATCTCATTTCTACAACGCACCAAGGGATGCCCGAACAATTACCGGTGGTTCAAATGTTTATGCTCCGGCTGGTTCGCAAGGTTTATTCGCATTAGCAAAATCTAATGGACATCTCGCGTGGCAGTTTACTGCAGCAGCAGTTAATA
>CAZGNT010000035.1:0-4839 GCA_964527805.1 uncultured Sulfurovum sp. | reverse complement strand
GGCCCAAACCCAACATTCATGCCACCAGGTATCAAGTAGCCGGGGCACCTGTCGGCATGTAATCCCCAAGCGGAAGCCTCGCATCCAAATCCAGATCAAAGATGCCGTAGGGGTTGATGTGATGGTAGAGCAGTGGATTTAGGGCGGCTAGATCCCGCGCCCCCAATGTGTTTGACCAAGGTGCGTCGGTGATAACTTGCTGTATCATCAGCGTGTTTATGTATACGAGGCTCGCCTGGAGAAGATGCAAACAGAGCAAGCCCATTTCCTGGTCCTCTCGTCGATTAGTTGCCAACTCGCCACCCTTGCCATAGAAGATGAACCCATTGGCGCTGTTCCAGTTTTCCACGACATTCAGCCCTTCGTGGATCTCGCGTCGCAGTTCCTCGGAGCCCAAATAGCGACACAGGAAAATCGTCTTGATGGCTTTGCCAAGTTCTGAGAAGGCTTTGTAAGCCGGATGCTGGATATTTGATCGGGTGAAGCGGCGCAGAATACTCTCAGCATCGACCATCCCCATTTTCAGGGCCACTGAATGTTTCACCATGGCGTCAAGTTGCTGCTCAATGAGCTCCCAGTTGATGGGCCTTGAGGCTAACACCAAATCGATGTTCGGATAGGTCTGTCCGGATTCAGGCAGATAAAGGCGTTGGCGATGGATGCCTTTGAGCCGTGGCATCAACTCGAAGCCCAGCAAACGGCAAAAAGCGAAGGCAACTTCACTCTGCCCGTGACTATCAACGTATTGCCGCTCTACCTCCATCTCGGTGCAATGGCGCAACACCCCTTCGATCATGGCGGCGGCCTCTGAGGAGGATACACGTTTGAACTGCGAGTAGATGCAGGTGGATTTCTTCTCGACGTGCCAGTAAACCATTACACCACGCCCGCCATAACGGTTGTGCCATTCCGTGAGGAGGTTCTGGTCCCAGGCACCGAACTGTTTGGAATCCGAGGCGCAGGAAGTGGTAGCATCGCCCCATATCTGGGGCAGGCGGACATCTAGGGTTGCATTTACTACTTGCGCTATGGCATGGCGCAGACCTTCGAGTGAAAGAAAACGGCGCCGGACATACTGCAGGTCTTTGGGTGAATCATCTCCTTGCCCTGTTGCCATGCGCTTGAGGCCGGTATTGGTACCGAGTCCATAGAGGCAAAGTAGGAGACGCCGGCGAAGCACACGACGGTCCAGGTGCTCCCGTTCGGTTCCGCTCCGGAGGAATTGGGTGAAAGCCACCTGATGATCGGTTTCCTTCAAGACATCCAAGAGACTCGTCATGGGCCATCGGCGAGCCATTTCAATCTTGAGCTCACCGAGGCTCTCCGGCTCTGCCTGCGGCTCAAGGGGTGAGACTGAGATCCACCCACCTTTTTTGGGAAGAATTTTGACTTTGGGATTGCCGGGCATCCCCTCATTCAGAGCTGCAAGCCCACGGCTCATTTCCTCTTTTATGAGAGCCGTGAAGGCCTTTGCGTCCGTGGGAATACCTAAATCGGCGTAATATTCCTCCCGTCTGGCCTCGAAATCCTGGGGAAGGTCATCATCTGGGTTCCGATATCGGCGGCTGCCCATCACCCAAATTTCTCGGCATCGGAGCTGTTCACGAAGCGCCTTCAGAACGCAGATCTCGTAAGCTACGCGGCTGATCTTCGGGGGGTCACCGGCTGCTTCAATTACCAACGGCATCCATATGGGGCGAACCACGCCTTCGATGGGCACCTTCGTCCCTTCTGGATATGACGGCGCCTTGTGCGGCAAAAATTCCTTCAGCACTGCCAGAGCATCCATCACTGGCTTATACCGGGCATTCTCGCACTTGAACTCCAAGGCGCCAAGCAATTCAGGAAGCATGCGCCGGTAGTGGGATTGATAAGATCGCTTGAGCGCAATCCTCACGGTGTTATGGTAAGCAGGACCGGACTTTTGGATCTCCTGGAGGATGGTTTTCAAGAGATCTTCGGAAGCCACTGGATAGATAACCTGTTTTACCACGCCTTCCGGCGTGTTCAGGCACGCCTCTGCCATGCGGACCAGCACCCCGAGCTTGCCGGGTACCTTCTTGAGTTGGCCGGACAGTTGTTCCTCGACCTTCTTTTCTGCCCGTTTCCCCATCTTGTGGATAATCTCCACCAATAGATCCACGAGGTGGTCAGTCAATTCTTCGCTTCGATGATGGAGGTATGCCGCGAGGATCGTTGCTTGAAGAGATCTACCATGGCGGCGAAGCTCGTAGGGTTCTTCTACGGAGGCCCGCTTGGCATAGCGTTCCAGGAGCTTTGGGGAAACCCCCGCGAAAAGAGTTGCTGGAAGCCCGACTTCCCGCAACAACCTCAATCGGGCAGCGGTCACCTTGACGCTTTCAACGCCAGCCCTTCCAGGGTCAGCCTTCAGGTTCTGCCAGGCGGTCCACTCGGATTCGCCATCCTCGGTTGGTTGCGGTCTCAACAGTTTTTCGAGCCGTTCCACTACGGTCGATGACAACTGCTGGTAGACGCCTTCGCTGAACCGGGTTTCGTGAGCATGAGCCGCCGCCCTGATGAGGCGTTTAAGGCGTTCTGGTCCAGGCGGTTCAATCAGCATGGTCCGGCAATGGCTTAAAGCCGCTTCCTTCAAACGATCATGCCGATGTTCCGTAGGCAGAACATCATTCAGGAGCCAGGACTCCAACTTCTTGGCATCCTCTAGGGTTGCTTCTCGAAATCCCGCCCATTTGCGGATTTCGGAACGATGCCGACGGATGGTAATGCCTTCCCAAGGGTAATCTTGCCAAGCCTCAGGAGCAACCTGGGTTTGCTCGGATAGGAAGATCACGGCCTGCTCTGGAATTTCATGGGGAGCACTCGGGAATCTTCCCTCCAACTGGAAAAATTTCAAAAAAAGCACGAAACCCAGCCGGGTGGCACCGCTCTTGTTGCGGAGCAGCTTCAATTCTGGAGGCAGCAACCCCCAATGCAGTTCAAGATCTTCTATTTCCCAACGACGTTTCACACGACCTCATCACGATTGGCACGGCCCAAGTGCATCGGCGTATCAGCTTACAGTGCAAAAAGTATACTTTTTATACTACCCACAAACCATTGTCCACGAAATCTTATTTACTTCGAAAATCGGTGCAAAAACCGCTGCATAAAGTTGAGTGCAATAAAACAGGTGGTGTGGTAGGTTTATGCACATGAAAACGTCTGCACCAAATAGAATTGGCTATGCAAGGGTAAGCTCCGTTGGCCAGAACCTCGACTCCCAGCTCGATGCCCTTACACATGCGGGGTGCATCAGGGTCTTCACCGATAAAGCAAGCGGTGTTGCGGAGAACCGTCCGGAGTGGACAAAACTTATGGATTTTCTCAGGCCCGGGGATCTGCTTGTAGTGACCGAACTCAGCCGGATGACACGCTCTCTAATGCACCTCTTGCAACTTGTCCAAGAGTTTGAAACAAAAGGAATCAACTTGGTTTCCCTTCGGGAAAACATCGATACTTCGACGGCAACTGGCAGAGCTTTTCTTTCAATCATTGGAGCCATCAATCAAATGGAGCGAGAATTAAAGGCCGAGAGAACTGCAGCGGGGCGCGAGGCGGCGAAGGCACGGGGAAAGACGGGGGGGAGACCGAAAACCGATCCAGCTAAACTGGAGCAAGCTCGCATCCTTTATGAGAATTCGGATAATTCAGCATCTAAAGTTTGCATGGCTTTCGGTATTAGCCGCCGGACGTTCTTTAATCATATGGCTGTAGTAAGAGAAGCAAAGCATTGTGCAGAAAAAAACGATCAGTAATGATTTCCACAGAGCGATTTAGTAACCGATCTGATGAAGTTTTCCAGACGATGAAGCTGTGGAACCGCTAGAAAAGAACACTTACCGACGGTTTGCAGACGGACGCAGAAAAGGCCCCGCACCGGTGAAGGCGGTACCGTTAGACCCTGATGCGAAGCTTCCGTTTGGGGAATCCATACCAATGGCTGTCTCGGCTACATGATACCTGGTGACACGAATGTTGGGTTCACCCCTGGAACAGGAGATCCGCCAAGTTAACGCGGAGATTGAAGGACACATCTCCGAAGCACAATTTAAGCGCCGATGGATGGCCGAATGCAAGACTGAGTTAACACGCCGTTAAACAACATCATCGAAGTACGAAAAGCCCGTGAGAGGAATCTTGACGGGCTTTTTTGCGTCTGGAGTGTCGGGCCTGCGTTCCCTTGCAACATGGTTTCTTTTGTGTTATATAGTTACAAAATACTTGATAAGTAACCATATATAACGATAAGGAGCAACGATGGAAACGGTAAATCTGGATCTTGGCCTCATGCTGGCTTCGTATATCGAAAAGCAGCTGGCTGAATACGAGGAGCCACATAGCAAGCGTGAGGGGCGACCGTTCACCGCCACATTCAAGGCGTCAATGCTGGCACTGACTTCAATGTCCATCCGTGAACAGGCCGAGTCTCTGGGCCTGGACCCTGACGGACTGAAAACCACCCGCACCAAGCAGCGGTTCAAGAATCTGGTCAAGCAGCACATGGCCGCTTTCACCGTGGAAGTCCTCACCGAGATCCTTTCCGAAACCATCACTGGACATCAGAACCTGTGGGAATACGCCGTCAGTGATGATGCCACGCCATACCATGAGGCTGACATCAAGATCGATGTGGGGCCGCTTTCACAGGAAGTCTACCGGCAGATTGTCGAGGCCGTACTAGTCCACACAATCGACACGGAACGGCTACGGCAGGCATGTGAAGGCGTCCTGGTCAAAGAGGGAGATAAGCTGCATGACTATCATCTATTCCTGATTACAGCCAGACAGTTTTCTCTGTTTGCCGGTCCGCTCCTGGAG
>CAZGNT010000034.1:0-5388 GCA_964527805.1 uncultured Sulfurovum sp. | reverse complement strand
GTTAATACCCATAGGCATTTTGCCTATGGTGATTTGCCACCAACAAGAATCTAAATTAGTTTTTCTTGCTTCCTAAAAAAAGTAGCGCTCCCCCAAGAGCCATTACGCTTATACTTACCCAGATAGGAATATCGACTGTTTGTGTCTCTTTTATCGACATTTCAAGAGGCCCCATCTTGACTTCCTGTGTCTCCTTGGTATAACTAAAACCACCAAATACTGCACCTAAAATACCGGCAACGATCAATACAATCCCTACTATTTTGACTGTTTTCATTTTGTCTCACTTAGCATTTAAAAAATTTTGATTTTGTGATATATAGTTTACCAAAAAAATAACTATTAAAACTAAAATAAACAGATGGTAATATATTTTTATATTTTTATTTTCTTTTGGCTTTATTTTTGCAATTAATATTGTAAAATATCGCTCCCAAGGAGCCTATATGAGAATAGAAATAGATAATCTAAGAATTCAAGAGATAATACACAATATCGCAGAGGATTTTAGATTTAGCTCGGAACACGAGCGATATGCACAGCTATTTTATGCAATGGATATAGAAAAATATATTGACAAGAAAATGCATACAGACGCTCTAGAATATGTACAAACATCCAAAAAAGAGCTAAAAGAGAGTATTGGTTGGCAAGAAAAATTTCAACAAGACAATCCGCAAGTAGATAAAGATAAAATGCTCCATACTATGAAAATAATAGCCCAAGAATATCAAGAGCTAGAAACATATCTAGTAATGTTAAATATTAAATAAATCTATTTAACCGACTCAGCTATGAGATGGATCGCCATTCCGTATGTTGCAGCATTATTGTATCGTGTAAGTACACGAAAGTTCCTGCTGCCAAGCCACAGGTCATCATGCGTATCATTGCGCGTCAATAGCAAATAGGCATTAGGCTCCGAAAAAGGCTCTATAGGATAGATACCGTTCTTTTTGAGTTTTTGCACGGGATACGTATATTTATGAGTAGTTCTGATACCCTAATAACGTTTGCCCGTAAAATTGGTTTTTACTGCTGCGCTCAGACCGTTGCGCCATCCGTTTTGACGCATAAATCTTGCGATTATCCCTATGCAGTCTTCTAAGTCCCATGGGTTTTTAATGCCATCATTATTATAGTCCATGCCATATGCTCTATATATAGAAGGAACTTGCTGCACACATCCCATAGCTCCTGCGAATGAGCCTTGCAGCCTAGAGACATCATAACCCTGCTCCCTTGCCATCAAAAAAAGATGTTTAAACTCATTTTTAAAAAATCCTTGCATACGGTTAGGATGAAATGCCAAAGTTGCAAGTGCATCTAAGATACGGTAATCTCCGGTATACTCCCCAAACTTGCTCTCAACACCTATAAAACCTACTATATATTCTGCCGGAACGTCAAATTCCTTGCTCGCTCGAGCAAGTGCGCCGGCATACTTATTTTTAAATTCTTTTGCTTTTTGGAGTGTAATCGGATCAAGAACATGCGCTTTGTAGCGCTCCCAAGGACCGTTGGTAGTCCCTACTTTGTAGCGTCCGGTATATCGATCCAATGTATCTCGGTCTAACTTCGCATTTTGCAAAACAGATTCCATATAACTTCGTTTAAAATGATGTTTTTGGACCATCATATCTATAAAAGACTGAACATCTTTTTTGGCAAGAAAATCATGATCTATAGGTGGCCTGTCATTGTTGGCAATTAAAAAATAGGTTAGAGAAATGAGAAGTAAAAGCAATCTAATAAAACTCATTTACTTCTCTTTTTGTATTTTTTAAAGTTACCGTGTAGACTGTAAGTAATATCAACATACCCTATTGTATAAAAAATAATATTAAAAAATAGCATGGTAGCGTTTTGATTCTTTTTAGCAACCTATATTGCAATTATTGACTGCATTTTGCACTTCAGACAATTCAATTTCATGACCCTTTAACGAAATAGTTACCTTGCCATCTATCCCATCTACACTTATTTCTTTGATCTTATCCATTAAAGATGGATCACAATTACAGCTGCATTTGCTGTTACTGCACTCATCGACCATATTTTGAACATCTGCCTTGTTGACCTCTCCTGTAAATTGAATATTAACACCATCCTCGGTTTTGTTTAGGTTTTTTTCTATCATCTTGTATCCTTTAAATTTGATTTACATATACTATGACGAAAGAAACAAAAAAAAGGTTGCAACCTTTGTAAAATTATTTGCGTCATATATACAAATATAATAACAAAAAGGTAAAATAAAGTATGGATTTATCAAAAGAAAACAATATAGAAGATTTATATAATAATTTTCGAAAACCATTGTTGAAATTTATTTCTTATAGAGTAGCGGATACTTATAGTGCGGAAGAGATTTTAAATGATGTATTTCTAAAAGCATCAATGTCTCTGGGTTCTCTTAAAGAAAAAACTAAAATAAAAAGCTGGTTATATAAGATTGCATCCAATATGATAATTGATTATTATAGGTGCAAAAAAGAACATTATATAGATATTGAAGAGGGAAGATTTTATTACGAAGATGATACAAATACTATCCATAATGAATTAGATTGTTGTATCGAAAAATTTTTATATCAATTGCCAAAACAATATTCAGATCCACTAAGAGCAATATATCTAGACGAGCTGACTCAAAAAGAGTATGCCGAACAAAATAATCTAAATCTCTCCACTGTAAAATCTCATGTGAAAAGAGGCAAAGAGTCTATGAAGATCTTTTTTGAACAATGCTGTACTTTTGAAAAAGACCATTTAGACAATATTATAGAATTTGTTCCGATAACAGCTGATAAAAATAATTTTAAAAAATAAAAAAACGATTACACAAATAATCCACATACATTTGATATGGTTATTAAGCAACATTAAATACACTTAAAGCGTAAACAATCCAAACAGTAAAGGATAAGCAATGAAGAAAATAATAGTATTAACAGTTTTTACTTGCGCCGCAATGGCAATGGGGAATGGTTGCATGAAAATGCCTACATTTGCTGATGTTGATACAGACAGGAGCGGAATGATATCACCTGCTGAATTTCAAAAGCACCAAGAAATGCGTATGAAATCTATGAGATCCATGCGTGGATGCGGAAATAAGTGTATGATGGGTGGTAAATATATGATGAAAATGCCTACATTCGGCGAATTTGATCTGAATGGAGATGGATATATCGTTGAAAGCGAACTCAAAGAATCACGTGCAAAACGTATGGCAAAATACGCAAAAGAAGGCAGAATGATGAGAAATGCTGCCAATACTCCATCGTTTGCCGATATCGATGCAAACAAGGATGGCAAGATATCACCTGAAGAATTCGAAAAACATCAAGCAATGCGTATGCAAAACAGATGCGGCAATATGCCTCAAGGCACAATAGCTACAGGAAGAAATGCTATGATGAATATGCCTCAATTTAGTGAGTATGATCTCAATAATGATGGATATATTAGTGAAAGTGAACTTCAAGAAGTTCGCAACAAACGTATGACTCAACACGCCCAGGAAGGCAAAATGATGAAAAATGTGGCTACAGCTCCGTCATTTAGCGAAATGGATATCAATAAAGATGGCAAGATCTCACCTGACGAATTTCAAAAACATCAAGCCGGGCAAATGCAAACTCCAAAATAATAACTATTATTCCATGCTCCCGCATGGAATAATAATATCTTTTATTGAACTTTTTTAATATTTTTTAGATCTATCTATAATTTCTTGCGCCATATCTCTAAAAATCAAAAAATGTATCGGCATCATAATATACCAATACAATCGCCCCCAAACTCCTCTTGGTAAAAAATATGCGCTCTGTATCAGTTCGTTATCCTTAATCAAAAACTCAAGCCAAGCCTTGCCTGGGACTTTCATCTGCGCATACAATAAAAGTCTCTTATTTGGTATCAAGTCTTCGACTATCCAAAAATCCACACTCTCACCAATTCTAAGAGCCTTTTTGTCCCTTCTGCCTCTGTTGAGCCCTGCTCCGCCAAGCAGTTTATCCATAAAGCCTCGTATCTCCCAAAGCCAATTATATCTGAACCAACCATTTTTGCCGCCGATTGAGCAAAAAGTTTTATATACAGTATCAGGGCTACTCCCTTCAATTGAAAGTCTTTGTCTATCTATTAATACAGATTTAGCAAATTCGTTTATATAGTTCTCTTCCAAATGGCCATGCCCTCCTCCTGCATCGCTCCATCTGCTAATTACTTGATTTTCTTCCATTTGTGCAATAGCACTTTTGACGCTCTCTTTAAAGCTTTTTGGTTTGATTCTAGGATAATATCTGCTGGCATTATCGTTTTGTACCACCACCTCCGATGACAATCCTTCTATGAGAGATTTTGCCACATTATACGGTACCGGAGTAAAGAGATTGAGCCAATATGATGAGAGTTTAATGGTCAATATCGGCAGAGGAAATATCCAGCGTCGCAGCCCCAAGACCTCACTGGCTTCTAGCATCATTTCTTTGTACGTCATCTTTTGGCTTCCAATATCTACAACAAGGTTTTTTTGATAATCTAGATCTTTCGAGTAGTCCAAGTAATCTATAACATCGTCTACAGCTATTGGCTGAGCCAAGGTATTTACCCATTTTGGCGTTACCATAACAGGAAGCTTTTCTATGAGATGCCTAATGATCTCAAAACTCGTACTTCCTGAACCTATGATGACACCTGCCCTTATCCATATTGTTTGGATATCCTCTGGTCTACTTGAGAGTATCTCTCCTGTTTCTATACGACTCAAAAGATGAGCGCTGGCACTCTCTTTTATACCTAGTCCTCCTAGGTATATTATGCGTTTGACACGCTGTTTGATAGCAGCATCCAAGAAGTTTTTTGCACTCTGTTTGTCTAATTCTCTGTAATTTTTACTCTCCAGTGAATGGATAAGATAATAAGCCACATCCACGCCATCAAGAGCCCTTTCCAATGAATCAATATCAAAGGTATCCCCCTTGTAAACTTCTATTTTTCTTTGTGGATAATTTTCGATTGTTTTTGGATTTCTGACCAATAATCTAAGATCAATGTCTTGCTCCATCAGATGTCTTTTAAGTCTTCTGCCTATGTATCCGTTTGCGCCGGTGAGTAAAACTTTCATGGTTATCCTTATGATGGGGATATATAGATATTATATTATTTTTAAATCTTTTTTGATACTAAAAATTGAATAAAATAAGGATATTTGTCAAGATAATAAAATAAAAATGAAAATAAAGGGAGTAAGATTGATTTTTGTGTAGGCAAAGGAGTCTTTGCCTACTAGAAATTATAGAACAGTTACGTTTTCTGCTTGTGGGCCTTTTTGACCTTGTCCTACAGTAAAAGAAACTTTTTGATTCTCTGCTAATTCTA
>CAZGNT010000033.1:0-5832 GCA_964527805.1 uncultured Sulfurovum sp. | reverse complement strand
TGAAACTCGTTATGCCGGCTTTATGAAGATAGTATCATTGGCACCGGAGGTATGGTAATGAAAAAATTTAAGATCAAAAAAGGCGATAAAGTAACAATTATTGCCGGAGACGATAAAGGCAAAGTAGGAGAAGTACTACAAGTGCTTACAAAAAAAGATGCCGTAATCGTAGCAGGATGCAAAACAGCTAAAAAAGCAGTTAAGCCAACTGAAGAGAATAAAAATGGTGGTTTTGCGTCCAAAGAGATGCCGATCCATATCTCTAATGTGAAAAAAGTAGAGGAATAATCCAATGAGTAGAATGAAGCAAAAGTACAATGACATCGTACCTGCGTTGCGTGAAGCGTGCGGGATTGCTAATCCGATGCAGACTCCTAAGCTTGAAAAGATTGTTATTAGTGTTGGAGCCGGTGAAGAAGGTAAAGATACTAAATTGATCCAAAATATGGCTGATACGATCAGCCTTATTGCCGGCCAAAAAGCAATCATTACAAATGCTAAAAAATCTGTTGCCGGATTTAAAGCTAGAGAGGGAAGTCCAAGTGGTATCAAAGTAACCTTGAGAGGCGAAAATATGTTTAACTTTCTTGATAAACTTATCTCAATAGCGCTTCCAAGAGTTAAAGATTTTAGAGGAATTCCTAGACGTGGTTTTGACGGAAGAGGGAACTATAACTTTGGTTTACAAGAGCAATTGATGTTCCCAGAAGTTGTATATGATAATATTATTAAAACACACGGTATGAACATTACTATAATCACTAGTACAGACGATGACAAGCAAGCATTTGCTCTCCTTGAGAAGCTTGGTATGCCATTTGCGAAAGGAAGAAACTAATGGCTAAGAAATCAATGATCAATAAACAACAAAAAAAGGCTAAGTTTTCAACAAGAGCCTATACTCGTTGTACAATTTGCGGTAGACCTCACTCAGTATATCAAGATTTTGGTATTTGCCGTGTGTGTTTAAGAAAAATGGCCAATGAAGGCCTCATCCCAGGCATGCGTAAAGCAAGCTGGTAATTAAGGAGTAAAAGATGATGACAGATATAATTGCAGACTCTCTTACTCGAATAAGAAATGCTGCACAAAGAAGATTGGATGTAACTACACTTTTACATGCAAACTCTGTTGAAGCAATTGTTTCTATTCTTGTAAACAAGGGCTACCTTGAGAGTTATAAAGTAAAAGAAGATGGCAATAAAAAAACCATTAAAGTAGTAATTAAATATGATGAAAACGGTAGAAGTATGATTAATGAAATTAAACGTATTTCTTCTCCAGGTCGTCGTGTTCATAAAGGTAAAGATGAGATCAAAACCTTTAAAAACGGTTATGGTACGCTAGTAGTTTCAACTAGCAAAGGTGTACTTCCAAATGATGAAGCTTTCAAGCTTGGTATCGGCGGCGAAGTAATGTGTAGTGTGTGGTAAGGAGATAGTATGTCAAGAGTAGGAAAACAACCTGTATCAATTGAAAACGGTATCGATGTATCAATAGACGGCACTACACTAGTAGCTAAAAAAGGCAATCTTGAAAAAAGACTTGAAACACACGGTCGTGTTGAAGTTAAAATTGAAGATGGTAAAGTCCAATTTGTAAAAAAAGGCGATGATAGACAAAGTGCTGCTTTCTGGGGTACTTACAGAGCTTTATTTAACAACATCATAGTAGGACTTGATAAAGGATTTACAAAATCACTAGAGATCAACGGTGTTGGTTACAGAGCTTCTATAGCTGGCAATGTTCTAACTTTACAACTTGGTTTCTCGCACGATGTTATCTATAATGTTCCAGCAGGAATAGACATAAAAGTTGATAAAAACGTTATCACAATAACAGGAAGCGACAAACAAGTAGTAGGTCAAGTAGCAGCAGAAATTAGAGATTTTAGACCGCCAGAACCGTACAAAGGTAAAGGTGTGAAATACACAGATGAAGTAATCATCAGAAAAGCTGGTAAATCAGCTGGTAAGAAAAAGTAAGGGGTTCTAGATGTTGAAAAGTATTCAAAAAAGAAAAAATAGACTCTTGACCCAAAGAAAAGCAAGAGTTAGAGGTAAAATTTCTGGTACAGAAAGTATGCCAAGACTTACAGTTTTTAAGTCTAACAAACATTTTTATGCTCAAGCGATCAACGACACAATCGGTCACACTGTGGCTGCTGTTGACGGTAAAAAAATGGGGCTTAAAGCTAATAAAGAAGATGTCAAACAAATTGCTGCTGCGATGGCAACTGCATTAAAAGGTGCTGGTGTTGAAACAGTAAAATTTGACAGAAATGGTTATCTCTATCACGGTGTGATTGCATCTTTTGCTGATGCTTTAAGAGAAGCTGGTATTAAGTTGTAAGGGTAAAAGATGGAAACAATAAACAGAGAAAATTTTGAAGAAGCCATTGTAAATATCGGTCGTGTTACAAAAGTTGTTAAGGGTGGTAGAAGATTTAGATTTACTGCTCTTGTAGTTGTAGGCGATAAAAACGGTACAGTAGGTTATGGTTTTGGTAAAGCTAAAGAGGTTCCAGATGCTATCAAGAAAGCTGTAGATGACGCTTTTAAAAATCTTGTTAAGATCAATATCAAAGGTTCTACTATAGCTCATGATATTGAACATAAATTCAATGCAAGCCGCATCTTGCTTAGACCAGCTAGCGAAGGTACAGGGGTAATTGCCGGTGGAGCTGCGCGTCCTGTAATCGAACTTGCAGGTATCAAAGATATCCTTACTAAATCAATTGGTTCTAACAACCCAAATAACCTTGTAAGAGCAACAATCCAAGCTCTTTCAAGAATTAAATCATAAGGAGAGACGATGTCGTTGCATAATTTACAACCAGCAGTCGGTTCTACTAGAGAAACAAAAAGACTTGGCCGTGGACAAGGTTCAGGTCAAGGTAAAACATCTGGTAAAGGACACAAAGGTCAAAAAGCTAGAAAAGGTTACAATGAAAAAAGAGGTTTTGAAGGCGGCCAACAACCACTTTACAAAAGACTTCCTAAAATCGGTTTTACTTCAAGAGTAGAAAAACCTTATGTTATTAACGTAGAAAAAGTAACTGTAATTGCTGAGCTTCCAGAAATTACAATGGAAAGTATCAAGGGTGTGTATAGATTGCAAAAATCTATCACGAAAGTTAAACTTATCGGCGCTAGCGCTAAAACCCTTGCTTCTAAAATAAAAGATGAAGCAGTAACTACTAGCGGAAAATAACATGGAAAATCCTTTAGTCAAGAAAATTTTGATTACTTTAGGATTTTTGTTGGTTTATCGGGTGTTGGCATACATTCCAACACCTGGTGTTGATTTCGCTGTTATCAAAGAGTTCTTTGATACAAACTCCAACAATGCCCTAGGTCTTGCAAACATGTTTAGCGGCGATGCCATTAGCAGACTTAGTATTATCTCTCTAGGTGTTATGCCTTATATCACAGCCTCAATCGTAATGGAACTATTAGCTGCCACATTCCCTACACTTGGCCAAATGAAAAAAGAACGAGACGGTATGCAAAAATATATGCAAATTATCCGTTATTTCACTATATTCATTACAGTTGTTCAAGCTGTCGGCGTATCTATGGGGCTACAAAGCATGACAGGCGGTCACGGACAAAGTGCTATTATTGTAGATCATACGACATTTACTATTATTGCAGTATTTTCTATGTTGGCAGGTACTATGCTTCTTATGTGGATAGGTGAACAGATCACTCAAAAAGGTATAGGAAACGGTATCTCCTTGATCATTTTTGCCGGTATTGTCTCGGGTATTCCTTCTGCTATCTCCAATACGGTGAAATCAGTTAATTCAGGCGAGATGAACTTCTTGGCAGTATTGGCAATATTGGCTATTATGTTTATTACAATTGTTGCAATTATATATGTTGAGCTTGGCGAAAGAAGAATCCCTATTTCTTATTCGCGTAAAACAATAGTTCAAAATCAACATAGAAGAGTTATGAATTATATACCTGTAAAAGTAAACCTTTCTGGTGTAATTCCTCCTATTTTTGCAAGTGCTGTGATGATGTTCCCACTTACTATGCTGCAAGCCAGCTCAAATACGTGGGCTACAGCAATTGCCGATTTGTTGGCTCCGGGCGGAGTAGTTTTCAATGTAGCAACATTTTTAATGGTTATTTTCTTTGCATTCTTTTATGCATCTATCGCTTTTAGCGCAAAAGATATATCAGATAACCTAAAAAGACAAGGCGGATTTATCCCTGGCGTAAGACCGGGAGAACACACAAAAGAGTTTTTAAATGAAGTAGCCAGCAGGTTAACAGGATTCGGTTCGATCTATCTAGCTATTATTTCTACTATTCCTTTTGTGTTTGTCAATGCTTTGGGCGCAAGTTTTTATTTCGGCGGAACTGCGATTTTGATCATTATTCAAGTAGCGTTGGATATGATGCGTAAAATTGAAGCACAACGCACTATGAACCAATACAATGTCTTGGGACATGTGGGTCTATAATGGCTATTCCTATTCGTAAACCAAACGAAATCGCCAAGCTTGAAAAAGCCGGCGGGATCGTTGGCGATACATTAAAATATCTTCAAGAAAATATAAAAGTAGGCATGACGCTTCTAGAAATAGATGCTATGGCTGAAGAGTTCATTCGCTCACACGGAGGCATCCCGTCCTTTAAGGGCTTGTATGGTTTCCCTTCATCGGTTTGTACATCTCTAAATGAAGTTGTTATTCATGGTATTCCTACTGAACAGACGATTAAAGAGGGTGATATACTGGGGCTTGATATAGGTGTCAAGTATGATGGATATTATGGCGATGCTGCTATAACTATGCCAATTGGCAAGATAAGCAAAGAAGATGAAGCTCTTATAGCATGTTCAAAAGATGCTTTATACCATGCTATCGGGGAGATAAAAGAGGGTATGCGCTTTAAGGAGTTATCTCATATTTTGGAACAGTTTATTCTCTCAAGAGGCTATTTGCCTCTTAGAGATTATTGCGGACATGGTATAGGAGCCACACCGCATGACGAACCAAACATTCCAAATTATGTAGATGGCAAGCCGAACCAAGGTCCGAAAATACGAAATGGTATGGTGTTTTGTTTGGAACCGATGGTTTGTCAAAAAAGTGGTTCGCCGCTTCATTTATCTGATGAATGGTCAGTTGTTAGTGAAGACGGTCTAAGAACAAGTCACTATGAACATCAAGTTGCTGTAGTTGATGGCAAGGCGGTTATCTTGACCAACCCAACAACCATTATTAAAGAGTAGTGGCTATCTATTTATAGCTGGCTATTGTGCGTCATATTTTAATATGATGAGCTCTAGCCTAGTTGTTAGTTTTGCGGGCTTTGCCCGGTTTTCAATAAGATTGAATAAAAGAGGAAAAAATGGCAAAAGATGATGTCATAGAAATTGATGGAAAAGTTGTAGAAGCATTGCCAAACGCGACTTTTAGAGTAGAGCTTGATAATGGTCATATAATTTTGTGTCATATAGCCGGCAAGATGCGTATGCACTATATCAAAATATTACCTGGAGATAAAGTAAAGATAGAACTTACTCCATATAGTTTAGACAAAGGTCGTATCACTTTTAGGTATAAGTAATCTTTAATCTATATTAGGATATAATAATTGCCCTTTGACTAGAACAAAAGAAAAAGGAACTGCGAGAAGAGCCTTTGCATAATAGCACTGATTATTCAAGGGCTGGTTTGCTTATTGTTTTTACAAGATAATAACTCGGCAATCCACGCAACAAAAAGTGCAAAACTATCACAGGAGTAACCCATGAAGGTTATGGCGTCGGTAAAAAAGATGTGCGATGATTGTAAGATCATTAAACGTAACG
>CAZGNT010000032.1:0-7288 GCA_964527805.1 uncultured Sulfurovum sp. | reverse complement strand
CTGTGGTTTGTCCCCAAAGAAAAGATCCGCCAGATCACCCTGCGGCAGGGCTTTCAGGCCGAAAGGCCGCTGGTGCAGACCCTCTTCAGCGCGGCGCTGATCCTTACCGGCCTGTATCCGCTGCCCCATTTGGTTTTGTGGCTGTTTGCCGGGGGCAAGGCTTATGATGTGGAATTCCTGCTGCTGCTGTTAATCCCTTTGGGGGCCTGGTTTTTTAAGGACGGGCTGAAGACGGGTCTGTACTTTGAGCTGACCCTGGTGGACGGGGGCCGGCGCAAGATCCCCTTGCAGCGCCCGCTTAAATTTGTGATGGTGAAGTGGATCATAACCCAGGCGGAAGCCTTAGGCTATGTGATTAACCGCGGCGGTGAGGGCTGAGCGGGGAGTTGAAATTTGGTATCTATTCGGTTTTGTCACACAGGGAGGAGAAGATGGTCCTATATACAACAGCGAGGGAAGTGATTTCACCTCATCAGGAAGCCGTGGTTGTGTTTACCCACGGGGATAATTTTTTCGTGGATGCATTGGGCAACGGGTACACTGGAAATTGGGTGGTAAGCCCTGACAATCTGGAAGATGTGGATAAGGTCATCGTTTACCTTCGCCGAGACGGAGAGAACATCAACCGAATTTTCCTGGGGAACTATGCCGGTTGTCGAAAATCGCCGGAAGCCGGAAGACAGGAAATCCGTTTCAATCATCTGAACGAGGTCGGGACGACCTATTCGAATTGGATTGAATTTGCCGGGGGACAGAATCCGGTAGCCTATGCGCGTAGGTAGGTTGACGATCCAAAATGGCCTGGGGTTCAAGGTGGCGAGCCGTATGGGGGAATAAAACCTGTCCCCACTAACTACTCATCAGGCTATTCTTATTGCCTCGCGACTTCAAACAAAGGTATCAGGAGGTTTAGAAATGGTTTCTTTGATGGATATGCTATTTCCCATTTTCGATATCATGTTCGATTTCTGGTTTGTGTTAATTCTTGCGCCGCTCCAAAGCAGAAAAAACGGCCTCCGAAATATGATTTACATGTGGGCGTTTTGGGCGGTTATTCGCATTGTATTGTTCTTTTCTCCAGAGCCATTGGCGTCATGGATGATTCCCGAACCCTTAAGCACGATCTTGTTTTTTATTGTTGGCATAGTCTTAATAGCTGCCTGGTTTGCCTGGAAGTATTTTAAATCGGGCAACTTGAGAAAAAAGGCTCTGGGCTTGTCAGCAAAGGATTTGCTTGAATTACCTCCTGGCGAGTTCGAAGAAATGGCTGCTGAATTCTACCGCGCGCGTGGTTTTGAAGCCCGAAAGACAGGCGCCAGCGGCGATCACGGCGTGGATGTTGTTGTGAAAGCAAAAGATGGCAAGATCATGATTGTGCAATGTAAGCGTTGGAGGAAACCAGTCGGAGAGCCAATTGTCAGGGAATTTTATGGCGTGATGCTCCACGAAAAAGCTGTACACGGAACGATCATTGCCACGAGTGGTTTTTCTGCGCAGGCTATTGAGTGGGCAAAAGGCAAACCCTTGTCCTTATATGATGGGGATAGGTTTATTGAAATGTGGCAAAAATTGAAAAGTCAGTAGAACCTTGCTTAGAAATTGACCTGATAGTATATGTTGGCAGCTTTTGATAAACGAATGCTCTTTATGAACTCTTCCTGAAGACCGATGGTGGCAATTCATGGAGTGTGTGGTGTTGCCATTAAGAAAGGCTAAGCAATTGAATGGTAGGGTTCGTTTAAGCAGATCTTGGTAATGACTTTCACTAAGCTTTAAGGAGTTGAATATGCCATATGACCAGAACACTTCTTTATGGTATGCAGGCGAAAGCAAGCACTATTGGCATGAATTCCAATTTACACCGATAAAACAGACCGGTAGTCATTGTGTTTCCACCTCGTTGGCAATGCTCAGTGGCAAGTCCCCGGAATTTTTTCAAGGTGTGGTAAATACCCAAAACCCAGTCTCGTGGTCTGAAGCTCTGAAACCATTTGGAAAAAAACTGGCATATTGTCCCACGGATATTCGTCGTCTTCAGCATTATCTTGATGAACTCGTATCCTTGGATGACTTGTTTCTGCTCTGCTATTACACCTCACAGGATGCGGGCGCCTTATTGAGCGACCCTGACGCGCACGGGTGGATTTGTGGTTCTCATGTAGTCATACTACATCGTGATCAGATTATTGATCCAGCGCGAGGTACAGCAATGAACTTGAGAGAGCATCCTTGCGGAAGTTATCATACCAAGCGGATTTTCCGTGTCGTTCCGCTTGAGCACCCAAGAGGATTATAAAAACATGATCATTCAACGATCGATTCGGTCTCGCATCCAGCGAGAATGCCGAGAATATGAACGCATATGGAAGGGTCGCTATGTGTGCCTCGGTAGTACAGCATTGCCACAATCGCTGCAGTCATCACCTCCGCATCTTTCATCTGGTTTTGCTTATCGTCGGCATAATGCAGAGCCTTCAACAAGTCGTCACAAAGGCAAAAGATGAGTACAATTTAGGTGCCCATGCGATTCTCTGGTTCCGTTTTGGCTTGAGCACCTAAACTGTACCAGAATTCGCATGGACTTTCATTCTTTCACCTCAGTAGGTGGCAACTTGGGTTACTTACAACCTAAAAAGTGATGCAAAATGCAATTTAAAGATGCTGTATATGAAATCCTAAAGAAAACAGACCAGCCTATGCATTACAAAAAAATCGCCTCCCAGGCGATGGAGGCTGGTTTGCTCGAGACGTTGGGGCACACACCTGAAGTGACCATGGGAGCCATGCTTTATACCGATACAATCAATCAGGATTCTCGTTTTTAGCGTGACGCAGGAACTCCGACCACCACGGCGAAAGCGTTTCGAGTTTCCTAATGCACTGAAAAACGGTTATGTGAAGATGTAAGAACGAAATAAACGCCAGCTAATATACGGAGACCAACAAGGAAAATTATTACAATGAATGGTCAGCAAATTTGCTTAAAAACTGTCGACGAGTTGAGAATTGATTCTAAATCCAACACGCCAATAAAATTTTGGATACCAGCTTACCAACGCGGATACCGCTGGTTATCTCTTCAGGTTACCCAATTACTTGATGACATCCGTGAATTTACGCTACGAAGAAACCCCCAGCCAGATGAGTTTTACTGTCTGCAGCCATTGGTAGTCAAAGCACGCTCGAATGGTGAATTTGAAGTAGTGGATGGCCAACAAAGATTAACAACCTTGCTGCTCATCATGCGTCACTTTAATGAGCGACTGGCCGAAAGATACAGGCAAATGCTCTTTACCTTAGAATATGAAACTCGTCCTAACCTGGACGAGTTCTTGAAGGCTCCCAGGGAAGAGGCCGCTAACGACAATGCGGATTACTTCCACCTGTATAAAGCCATCCAAGCCATAGAGGAGTGGTTTGTCCAACGAGATAGCGAAGTCGAAGAAATTAAGTCTGCTCTACTCAATAAAACAAAGGTCATCTGGTTTGAGCTGGCTGAACGTGACAATTCGGTTGATGCCTTTACTCGTCTCAATGTCGGCAAAATTCCTCTGACCAACGACGAACTGATCCGCGCGCTCTTCCTGCGACGCACCGGTCCTGATAAAAAGGATGCTGAAAATGTCCGGATGCGCATTGCTTACGAATGGGACCTACTAGAAAAAGGACTCCAATCCAACGACTTCTGGTATTTTCTGAGCAACTGGAATCCATTAAGCCAAAACCGGATAAGCTTTATTTTCGACCTGGTTGCCCGCACGGAAGGTATATCTGAGGAAATGGCGAACGACGATTATGGCCTTTTCTACTTTTTTAATCAGCGGATGAAAGAACCTGGCGCCACACCGGAAAGCGAATGGCGTAAGATCAAACAGACCTATTTGCTGCTTGAAGAATGGTTTGAGGACCGCACCCTTTACCATATGGTCGGTTTTCTCGTTAGCCAGGACATGGCTATCGAAGAAATTAGGGCACTTTCCCAAAACTGCACGAAGAGCGAATTTGAGCAGCGTTTGCGAAGCGAAATCTTCCGCTGCTTCATCGCCGACGTAAAAAAATCGTTTAATCCATCCAATGAGGACGCCATGAGAATGGATATTGCTGATCGACTGGAAGCACTTACTTACGGTTCGAAGAACCAGAGTATTGCAGCTGTCCTACTCCTTTTCAATGTAGCAACCCTACTTCAAAACCAGCGATCAAATCTACGCTTTCAATTTGACAGTTACAAGACAGAACATTGGGATATTGAACATATCCGTTCTATAGCTGACGACAAGCCCGACCGTGACTACCAGCGTAAGGACTGGTTGCGAATTTGCCTGGGCTACTTGAAGTTACAGGACGATGCGTCTGATCTATGCAATAAGATCACGGCATTCATTGATCTCTCCCAGGTCGAAGCTACAAACGAAAGATTCGATACTCTCTACGACGAGATCCTGCAATTTTTTAACGAAGCCAAAGAAGGAGAGACTGTAAATGGCATTGCTAACTTGACCTTGCTCGACGATCACACGAACCGGAGCTACAAGAATGCTCCATTTGCAGTCAAGCGGCAACGGCTTTTAGAACTTGATCAGCATGGCATCTTTGTACCCCTCTGTACCCGAAATGTTTTTTTGAAGTGTTATAGTCCCCAAGTGGATAATGCCATGTTCTGGAGTGAGGAAGACCAGCTAGGCTATCAAGACACCATTGCGGACGTGCTAGGTAATTTCTTCTGCGGAAAACAGAGAGGAAATCTATGAGCCACGATAGTCAGATCATCTACAAGAAGTTGCTAGATCGACACGGGCGCATCCAAATCCCCATGATTCAGCGAGACTTTGCCCAAGGACGTTCATCGGAAAGTACCGTGCGAGAACTATTTCTCATGGCATTAGGCGATGCGTTGCGTAAACCTGTCGATGACCCAACCTTACCATTAAATCTTGACTTCATTTACGGCAGTGTTGAAGGTGAAGATGAGCCCCGATTCCTCCCCCTGGACGGACAGCAACGTCTGACAACCCTCTTTTTATTGCACTGGTATCTGGCCTGGCAGGACGAGAAATGGGCGGATTTCGAAGCTATGTTTTTGGATGGAAAGAAGGCTAAGTTTTCCTACGATGTACGACCGAGCAGTAATGAATTTTTTGACCAACTGGTTTGTTACCGTCCAGCACTTCATCCAAAAGATGTCTCTGGAGAGAAGCATCCTATTACTGCTTTGATTACTGACCAACCCTGGTATTTTCGCAGTTGGCGACTTGATCCAACTATTCAATCCGTGCTCCTTATGCTTGACGCCATTCATGAGAGATTTGTCTCCTCAAGTGGCCTATTCACACGATTGATCGATGAAAACCATCCTGCCATCACATTTCAATTACTCCCCTTGAAAGACTTCGGTTTATCGGACGACCTCTACATCAAAATGAATGCCCGCGGAAAGCCGTTAACCCCTTTTGAGACTTTCAAGGCCCGTTATGAAGAGAAACTCAAAGGCCAACTCAATGGAGAAATGTTTTTCCTTGCCGGACATCCTTTTAATGCAGCAGATTATGTCGCACAACGCATGGACACAGCCTGGGCTGACATTTTCTGGAAACTTAGAGATCCAAAGAGCCACCAATTTGACCAAGCATTCATGAATCTAGCGCGTACTGTGGCCCTAGTTACGCGTAATCCGGATGACGAGTGTTATGTGGATGATGCGACGAAGTTGAGAAGCACGCGGGAAGGGGAAGTGCCATCCTACACAGATTTCCATTCACGGGGCTGGCTTGATGATCGCTTCACGCTGGCGCTCATCCATCTACTCGATGCATGGAGCAGTAATACTGGAACTCTTTCATGTCTTCTTCCAGACAGTATCTATTTCGACGAGAGAGCATTTTTTGACAGGATCGCTTTAGGTGGATCAAGACTTCAATACACGGAAATTGTTCAGTTTGCGGCATATGTCAAATTCGTTGACAAGTATCATGGCGCAATTGATTCTGGCGCTTTTCAGGAGTGGATGCGGATTAACTACAACCTGTCTACCAACACCATTTACAACCGTGTCGATGATTTCCAACGCACCATTCGTGGGATCAATGGATTGCTCGAGAACGCAGATGAAATACTAAAGCATTTCGCTCAAACAGAAAAACCTACTGCTGGATTCTACGAGCCGCAGATAGTCGAAGAGAAACTTAAGGCTGCGTTGATATTGGCTGAAAGCGGTTGGCGGAAACTGATCGACCGAGCCGAACAGCATGGCTACTTCCGCGGACAGATAGGATTCCTCTTAGATTTTTGTGGCGCTTTTTCAGAAAGTAAGGAGTCGGATCCAAGCATCTGGGGTACAGTCAAACATACAACTACACAAGCCAAATTTGAACGATTTCTGACCTTGGCCGAAAAGACTTTTTCGGCTTCAGGCTTGGTTGACCTTGGTGAGTATCGCTGGCAGCGAGCAGTGCTCAGCTTAGGCGACTACTTTTTGCCAAGAGGCCGAAACCATTCTTTCCTCGTGGACACTATAACCGATGAAACGAGCTGGAAACGGCTATTGCGAGGTATTCGGGAAATAGGGAACATCAATCCAGAACCTCGAGAATTCTTGAAGCAGTTGTGGGATCAGTTGAACTCGGATGAAGATCTTGCGCCACAACTTGACAGAATCATTAACACTGAACAAGGGGTTGAATCCTGGCGAGAAACGCTCATACACTACCCTGAGGCTTTCCAGTATTGCGAGAAAAACTATATCCGAAAATACACTTCAGATACGCTATATCTGCTTAGTACATCCCAGTTGCATGGCTACCATGCAGAATTGTTTACGTATTGCCTCTACATAAAACTTTCGAAACTCAAAGTTTTTTTCAAAATTCTAAAGATGCAATACTTTGTAGTGATGGACACTTATTCGGAGCCGCACCTTCAATTGAATACCAATTTACAAGGTAAACAATTGATATTTTATGTTTCTAACAATAATGGCGGCTACCGGGTTCAGATCGCAAATACAGACTGTTCTGATCTTGTGAGCCTTGAAAATACGTTGAAAAACATTGGATATTCTGTGAAAGACAATTTCTTTCAGAGCTGGGTAAGTCGATCGGATATCGAAGCGCACTTAAAAACACTGGATGAGGCTCTACTCGATTTGGTATAAAGCAACAAAGTTGAGAAGAAAAGGGGCTAGATTATATTGAAAAAGAAAAAGCACGCCCGCCAACGTCAATTTCACCGTCTCGCTGCTGGTGACCTACGCCCTGGCTTTCGGCTTCACCCTGCTCACCTTTGTGTTCTT
>CAZGNT010000031.1:0-7308 GCA_964527805.1 uncultured Sulfurovum sp. | reverse complement strand
AGTTCCCAGACTTCCTGTCCGGGCACTTCATACTCGCATTGAATCTTTCTCCCGCTTAAACAACTGCGGCAGTTCATGGTGAGGTCGCCCAAATGAACCGCCACTATCAGTTTTTTTGCTCGCCCTCCGACAGTTTGGATTCGCTCAGAATCACTTCCGCAAGTTCCTGCCTTAGCTCGTTTGGAAACATGGCAATAATCCTGTCCGGAACGACGTTCCTCATCTTGCCTGCGTAGTGAATCGTGTCGAATTTAAGCTCGACCGGCTTATTGGTCTGCGGATCAAGAAAATTATCCATGCCCTTGAGCCCGAACTTAATAGCCGTGATCTGCCGCTTGTTCCAGTTAAGACGCACCTTCGCCTTATCATTAGGATTAGTGGAGCTCATCTCATATGTACTGCTCTCATCGTCAACCTCAGCCCGCAAGACCGGATCCAATAGCCCGATATGAAACACCGTGGGATTGTCCTTATCCGTATCCAGCTTGGACACATGCTCTCGTGTAGCGTTAATATCAATACCTGTTAACATGAAACACCTCCTGTTTTATAAAAGTAATATCGCCAGTTCGTCATCGCCGGGCTCCATTGAGCCGGTCAAATCAAACGATGTCTGCGCCAATTGAATACCATCACGATCCCCGTCATCGACCTTGTTATAAATAATCCCGGGAGCGTAAAACCTGAACTTGTTGCCTTCCGCTTCCCCGTAAGCGAGATCAACAATCATTGGCGTGTTGCTGAACCACTTCGAGAAGAAATCATGCGTGGCGACCGGAACCATCTCGGGATTAAACGAGCCCTGCATGTCACGACCGGTGATCATGAAAGACAGAATCCCTTTTGCGTCGTCAATCTTGTCTTTTGAGGCAAGCGTATTGGCGACATCAACATCCATCTCGCCGATATTAAGCGACACTCCATCGCAAGACATAACAGCGTTCAAAAGCACCGGCGGCACGGTTCCGTCAAAACTGACACCCGTAAGCATCGGCGCATCAGCGACACCAGCCTCAACACCCTTGAAACTAAAATCCAAGGTCGCTGGCTCCCCAATTTTGAAGTTAAACTTCACCGTTCCCCGGCACCCTTTAAGAACTTTCCGTATACCGTCCTCGAACAACCCCATGGTGAGCGAAACCACTGAACTGCTTATCGGCTTAATCTCAAAACCTGCGTTCACTGGATCGGTCGACGCTGTAGCCGTAGCACCCGATGTCCCGCCGGTTATAACCTCGCCCGTTTCAAACGTTCCGCTTAAAGCGACAAAATATAACGTGGTGGTGCCGTTGGCAGTCTTTATGACCACCCTGCCGGTAGCGCCTGAAGTCTGACCTGTTATGGTTTCACCATGCTGATAAGGCCCCGATGCTATCGCTCCAATCGATATCTTCTTCAAAGCGTTAGAAGCAAAACCGCACGCCTTGATCAAACGCATCCACTCCGGCTCAACCGTGATTGACCCAGAGCCTTTTAATTCGATACTAAAATCAATTCCAGCGGAACGCTTCCCGGCCAGCTTCCCCATTTTTGTGAGTGAGGCCCGAACCGGATCCCGCTGATACATTTGCGGATCGTAACTCGCTTTCGGCGAGAAGTTCACCAGAATACCTGCGTCAGCTGGCAAAAGGGTTTCCGCTGTCCCCTCGACCGCTTCTATCTTCGCCGCAAGCTGGCGTTTTCTTATGAGCATTGACATCGCAATTCCTCCTTGTTAATTCTTTGCCGTGGGATCCGACCGTAAATGCCGGTAGCGAATCCTTAACTCCATAATGATCCCGGCGTACGGTTGCGCCTCAGTCGTCTCAAACGGAGTCGTTCCAAAAACATCTGTATCGATAGCGTCTCCGCCACGAGTTGAATCCAATAAAACCGCCTTCTTTATATCGCCCTGCAATCTATTCAAGTACGTGTCTGTCGGCACAGCGTCGTTCTCGTCATTAATAAAAAACACGTCCAAATACACCGTCAAAACGCATTCCTCAAATGGATGGGGCGAACTCGACTCATCCTCATCACCCGGGCTAATGACGGCCATTGGCATATCCACCATGCGGTTGCCATGCATTGACCATCGCTGGACTGTCTGTGGCGTGAAATCAAAGTTGTACCCATTAGCGATCGTAATCGCCTCAATCGTGGTCTTAATGTTCTGAAGTATCCGTTCTCTGACCGTTTCCATTAAATTTTCCTCAATGCGTTTGCGATCGATTTATTCAAGATGTCAATGCGGTAATTCACCAAACCGTCCCATGTCCGGTAAAAACCAAGCCGTGGCCTTATCCTCACCTGACGCTTTAAGACGTAAAGCGGCAATATCTTCGCCGCCCGTTTTGTCACCCGTGCAAGAAACGTCACACCCTTCCAACGCATGGCTCTGACGTTTTTCAGCTCTTTAGGCTTCTTGTATCTGGCTCTCAATTTTCCTTGCGGCGTGAACATCTCACTGCGTGCCGATAAGGGCACTGCCAGCCGCTTGCCGCCCGGGTCTTTTACCGTCCCGCCTGTCTCGTGGAGCTTGGCGATTTTCGACTCCGAAAAAATCTCGATCCCCATGCCCTCAATGTCCGGCGACACAAGAAATACTCTTTTGAACGTGCCAAAAAGCCCGTGACCTGACGCTCCTCGCACGCCCGGAGGCCCTTGAAGCTGTTGCTGTCTGAATCGTTTCAAAAACCCTTTTCCAATACGATCCAGTCCGTCAGCGAGCTCGAATTTAAGGACTCGAGGCGCAATCTTAATCGCCCGATCAAGCGCACGTGTGTCAATCTCCGTGATTAATTGCACCATGACTACCACCCCACCAAGAGGTACCACATACCCTCATCACGAATAATGACATCATTAATTCTCGCCTCGTGATCGACACCTTCGGTGTCCTTGAGTGTTATGCGGTCATCTTTTTTATTTACCGTAGTCACACCGCTCGCTTCATCATTTGCGATATAAACTTCCGCCTGCTTCTTAAGTGATCGGTTGATATTTTCTTCCGCTGGGGCAAGCTCATATCGCACAACAACGGCTTTAATCACCTTGGAAACACCCGCTCCTGTCGTGTAGGTGATCTCCTCAGCGAACTCACCGTCGTTTAAAAAACAACTTACGGCGTCCTTCGGCATCTGTTCTTTCAAACTCATAGACACTCCTTAATCGAGGGCCCGGGAGCGGTTAAGCCCCCGGGCTACCTCAAATGTTAAGCGTCTACTTTCATCAAATGAGCGAAATACGGATCAACGATCATCTCATCCACGTGCTGGCGCACACGGAAGATGTCGCTTCTGGCCGCATCATCACGGTACTGCTCGACCGTGGCGTTCTCTGGGCTGTCCGCTGTCCAAAGGAATGTTCTTCCCATGGTCGGATCGGACAATCTCTGCCCCTCACCGATGACGGCTACCATGGCGTAATCGTCGCTCCAAATATCCGCCCCTTGAAACGATTTGCCTTCCTTGGCCGTGTTGTAAATCGCCTTGCCGACAATGATCCTCTTAACGCCGAGGATATCCGCCATGGCGTTCAAGAGTTCCGCCTCAGTCAGTCTTGCGACATACTGAATCGCACCCTTGATCTTGTCGTTGTTCAGAAGCCGGTCGATATTCGCTTTGCTCATAATGAGCGAACCGGGTTCCATCCCGCAGTTTTGCCTCACCTGCTCACGAGCGGCTCGCACCTGAGCGATAACATCGCTCGAGGCGTTATCCCAAGGCTCGCCCGAAAAGTCGGTGAAAAGTTTCGACCCCGTAAAAACTGAGGTGTCAAAAACTTTTGAGGCAATGCGTTTTTCCTGCGCCTGAAGAACCCTGCGTGTCACGATCTGAACGGTTGTAAGCTCGGCGTCAAAATCCGTGGCGTACATTTCCCGTTCGGAATCGTCAAGAGGTCCTTCCAAACCATGCTCCTCGCAGGCGTACTGTCTGTCTTTCGCCTGAAACGAATCACGGTTGTAATTGCCTCGAGGCGCACGTTTGGTATCCGCCTCACGAGTGATGCTTTCCCTTGTGATCGCCGGAAAGATACTCGCTTTCTTTTTGGTCTGAAAAATTGGCAGAACCTGCGTGCCAATAAATTCATTCTGCGACTGGATAAACTCCAACGCCGCTTCCCCTAACTCAAGTCTCGGTACTGCTCTTGTTCCCTGATAGTCTGGCATTTTTTATTCCTCCTTTTGATTAGGCAAATAGCCCTTCAATGACTTCCTCATCGCTTGTCGAGGCTTCCAGCGCTTTTCCGATAATAGAGCCGCTCACGACTGCGCTGATCTTGCCGTCATTGGCTCCGTAAACATCACCACCTGCGCTGATAACCCCGGCCGCCACCATCTTGAACGTCCTGCCGCTGGTCTTTAAATCAACGCTGATATGCTCACCCTGCGCCGCCTTTGCCGCCGTGATCCCAATACAAGCCTCACCTGCGTCTGCGTACTCAACCTGCGAGCCGCTTCCTGCGCTTAACTTCACCCGGCGGTAAGCTTCCAAATCCTCTCCCGCCACAAACGCTTTTGATCCGATATTAAATTGAGACATTGTTTACCTCCTCCTTTATAGTTATTGCCTTTTGTCCGCTGTCGCTTTAAGAGCGTCCGTCATGCCGCACCCGTGTTCTTTCTGGTACTGCCGAGCACGCTCCAAATGAGTCACCTTCTTTTTGGATACTTCCTCTCCATCAGGCCCGACAACCGGCGCTGACGCTTTCTCGATATCATCAAGCCGCTTCTGCTGGAACTTCACGACTGATTGATCAAGCGTGAGCCCCTGCTCAACCGACTCCAATGCGAGAGCGCTCATACCCTGAAACGATTCCGCTTTTTTCAAGATCGCAACCGTCCTGCCACGTTCGTCCTGAACGCCAGCGTCAAAGCCTTGTTTATGAGCCGCATCAAAAATATCCTTTCTCTCCTCTTTCAACTTCTCTAACGTTAAATCATGCATCGTTAACACCTCCTCTTTAGGTTTGGATTGCACTTCTTTATTCAAACGATATCTATTCAAAAACCCGATGGTTTTCTCTACCGCATCAGGATTGTTAAGGAATTTATCCAAGAAGGCTGTCATCTCTGCTGACGGCCTCACGCTTTCGGAGAAAAACGGCATACCAAAAAGCCCGTTGTTCGCCGCTGGATCGTCCACCACATCAACCGAGAAAAGATTGGTGACACGAATGAACGGCGGTAGTTCGTTGCCATTAGCGTCCAAGCCTTCTCGTTTCTCCTCATCCCAATAAATCACCATTGATGCGCCAAACATCTCCGGATCACTCTCGGCGAGATTAAGCACATATCCAGCGAGATCTCCATCTGGCGTTTCAAAAGCCGTCTTATCAATATGAAGATCAGCCCTAACAATATCCCCATCACGCCTAAAGTTCCTCGCCCTGCCCAAGAACGTGCCGAGTGCGGTGCTACTCATGTTGGGATGACCAAATCTTGATTTGATTCCCGCTTTCGCCTTATTCCCAAACTCAACCACTGAATCCAGAGCGATGTCGTCGAACTCTCCCCGGCTGTCCTTCGTCACGCCTTTCGTAACCACAGCGAATCCGTTAATGACAGACGCCTCTCTATCAATCCTGACTTTGCCGGAACGAGCGACATCCGCACGAAATAAATCTTTTCTCATTTATTCCTCACCTCCACGATCAGCGTCTGCGCTGTTTGCATCTGCGCTCTTACCATCAACAGAATCTGGCTTCTTATTGATCTCGAGACCGAGTTCCTTGATTTTTTCTTGCTCTCTTTTTCTTTGCTCAAAACACTCCTCCCAATCTTTGCCCTGCGCCGAATACAGATCTGAATAGGTGATGATTCCGTTCCGAATCCCTACCTCCGCCGCTTGAGCTTCTTTAAGCGGATCAACCCATTCCCAGCCCGGGGTTATCCACGATGCGTTGACCCAGTATTGTTTATTCTCGTAAAAAGAAATTGCACCTAACTCGCCTCTGAGATACGCTTCTTCCAAAACCATTTCCCAAACCGGCTGGCAAAGTTTGCGGGCGAGCCATTCCTGTCTAACCTTGAAATACCTGCGTGCCTCAAGAAGCGCCGCACGTGCGCTTGAATAGTTCGTCTTGGAAAAATCCTTTGCAACCAATTCATACGGCAGACCTAACGCCGCTGAAATTGCCCTAAGCATTTTCTCCACAAACGGCTCAAACGTGGCTGATGGTCGCTGAGGATTGAACGATGTTATAGATTCCCCCGGAAGGAGGTGTCTTATCATGCCCGGCTCTAATGACTCCAAAAATTGCCCTTGAAAATTGCGGTCATAGCCGGTGTTAAGATCCATTGACGCTTCCGAGGTGATAAATATCGAAAAACACGCCGCAATGCGAGCGGCCACAAGTTCCGCCTCAGCGTATTCCGCTAAATCCTTAAAATACGTAAGTACTGGCGAGAAGAACGGAACGCCACGAGTCTGTCCTGACCGCTGAACCGGATACAAATGAAACACGTTCGGTATGCCTAACTCATTACGGGCGGGAATCTCGATAAACTCTCGTTCATCCGCCTTCGTGAATCGATAGTCACCCGGATGTGTCTTTTGAATAAAGTAGGAAATTGGCTCACCATTCTCCCCGACCCTAACTCCCGCTCTTACAGTTTTGTCGCCACGTTTATCAGGAGGCGTAGCCAGCCTGTCCGACTCTATAACCTGCAGAGCTAGCGAATATGGCCGGTTCTTATCTTTGAGCATGACCGGAATAACGATCGCCTCGCCATTCTCGATAATCTGCCTGTCAACCAACTGCTGAATCTCGTAGAAGTCCATGCGGTTGCCTGCGTCAGCGTACGGAAGCCATAGCTTCCATGACCTCTCGGCGTTTTTCTGAAACTTATCCACTTTGCTGTCGGCGATCCCGAGAGCCTCTTTATCAACCCTGCTCTGTGGCCGGATACCAGTGCCGACGATATTCGTTGTCATGGTGTTCGTAATCCCCGAAGCGTGAGCGTCATTGCGGTTTAAGTCACGACTCCGCTCTCTTAAATCCGGCAAGTCTGGAATAATATCCTGATCAGCCGAACCCCCGCCCGGGATCCACGACGAACGAAGACGGTTCTTTTCAGCTCCACGATAAGACCCGAACTTCTCGGATAACTTAATCGCCTCACGAAACATACGCCGCTTTAAGCCCGCTTTCGGCGAAAAGAATCCAACCACTCCATCCAATCCATTCGCTAATTTTTCTTTTATGTTCATACCGGATTCTCAAACTTTGCGTATGACGTACGAGAACTGCCAGCGGCAATCTCCTGCCGCAACGTGTCCCGCAGTTTTATAAGTTCCGCCAATGTTATGTACTGCAAATTGCGGC
>CAZGNT010000030.1:0-7551 GCA_964527805.1 uncultured Sulfurovum sp. | reverse complement strand
GCTGCATATCTTGCACTTTGCCCCAAACCTGGTCGAGCCGTTCGGGGATGACGATCGTCTGGCCGGGGATGTTATCTTTGGGGTCGCCGCGCCGGACTTGAATGCCGTTTTGGCGGGCGAAAGAAAGCTGGCTGTTGTGGTGTTTTCCTGCGCCGGTGTATTCGGTTTCCTGGACGACAACGATTTGGTCGGCATCCATTTGCCGGGCCAGGGTGATGGCGGCGGTCAGGCTGGTGTTGCCAGCCGGGCCGCGCTCAATGCCTTCTAGCTTGGTGAGCAGTTCAGTAACGTAAAAGACCTCGCCCTGGGTGACAAGCTGATATTCATCCATGTAACGGAGGCTGCGTGCGGCATTGCGCGGCACATCCACCCGGTCGGGCCAGGTGGCAAATGGGACGCCAAAGCCGGTGTGTCCGGTGGTGAAGGACTTGCGGTTGAAGTCTCGGTCTGAGGCCATGTGCAGGCCGCTCAGGTCTACCGAGCAGGCAACGATGCGCGTCTCGTGGCAGCCGGCCAGGTGCAGGCCGCGCGCTGTGCCGGTCAGGTTGCCGCCGCCTGCATGGGTAATGACGACGGCATGGGGTGCGCAGCCATAGCGTTGCTGCACCTGTTGGGCAATTTCGTAGCCAAGGCTTTCAACGCCGCGAATGCCAAACGGGGTGTAGAGGCTGGCATTGAAGAAACCGGTATCTTCCAGGGTGCGTAGGAGCATGTAAAAGAGTTCAGGGCCAACGGTCAGTTTGAGGACTTCGGCGCCATAGGCTTCGCAGGCCCGACCTTTTTCGATGATTTCTGGTTGGCCGATGCCGCGGCTGTCGTAAACTTCCTGTACGATGATGCTCTTCAGCCCGCGCTGTGCGGCCTGGCTGGCAACAGCAGCGCCATAATTACCGCTTGTGGCGGCAATGATGCCCTGGTAGCCTTTTTGCTGGGCTTCATAGGCGCTGATGGAGGCGCGGCGGGCTTTGAAGCTGCCTGAGGCATTGGCGGCCTCATCCTTGAGCAGGATGGTGGCGCCTTTGCCGGGGGGGGAAATGCGGCGCACGGCCTCGGTCAGGCGGCGCAGTTCATAGAGCGGGGTATTGCCGACCTTGGTCTCTTGCTGGATGCGCAGGATGTCTTCCAGGCTGTAGCCGGTATCGTGCATCATGCGTTCGTAGTCGAAGGCGATTGGGCTTTGGATGTATTCGTTGTAATCAATGCCGAGCGAGGCTTTCATGATGTCGTTCTTGCGCGCCATGAGAGCCGCGTAGGAGAGATCGCGCCGGGTCATGATTCAGCCTCCGTGCCAATGGTCAGTAATTCGGGGACGGTTTCGCCGAAGCTGTGCGTGTAGCCAGGGTTAACGGTGCGCAGGGTGCCGCATAGTTCGCGCCCAATGATGGTGCGAATGGTAACGGTTTGACCGATTTCGGCCTCATGGGTCAGGAAGCCGGAGACGCGCATGACGTAAGGTGTCTGACGGGTATCTTCGGGCAGGGTGGCGGCGCGCTCTTCGGGATGGAGGATGATTTCCTCAATTTCAACCCAGGTTCCTTGCAAGATTTTGCTCATACCAGGTACTCACCTCGGTTAAATGCTGCGGCGGTAGGCGCTTTCGCCCATCAGGGCGGCGGGGGTGGGCAGGTCAATCATGCGCTTGAGGCCCGGTGTTGCGGCGGCGATGTGCGGAATCATGTTGACAGTGATGCCCATTGTGGCAATGCCACCGGCGATTTCAGGTTTGATTGCCATGTGAATTTCGGGTTTGCCGTAGATGTGGATGTAATCGCCCGTGTCCTGATTTTCAAGCTGTGGGTGGATTTGCTGCGGGTGGATGAGGCGGATCACCTCAGTTTCGCCACGATAGCCAACGCCAATGTGGGCGCAGCCGGCCACCATGCCGGGTTCAACGGTGACGTGTGGGGTTTGGCGATGAACTTTGCTGATGATGGGCTCGCGGGATTGTTCAATGCGGTCCACGCCCAGGCCCAGGGCGTCGCTAATCATGTGGATGGATTCTGGAAAACCAACATGTCCAACGATGGAGCCATCGGCAACCCCTTGTCGGAAGGCTTCGGGAGTGGTGCCAACACCCTGCGATTTCATCACGGTTGGACCATAGGGGCTCAGGTCGTTGACGCGCGAGGCCTCGATCCGTTCGACGCTATGGTTGCCACCGGTCAGGGTGACGATTAACAAATCGAGCACAAAGCCGGGGTTGACGCCGGTGCCAAGCACGGAAACGCCGTGTTGCTTGGCCAGCGCATCGAGCTCTTTGGCCAATTCGGGGCTTTGGGCGTAGGGGTCGGACATTTCTTCGGCGATGGAAATGCAGTTGATGCCGGCGGAGATAACTTTGCGCAGATCGGGCATTTGCTCTTTGAGCCAGGAGGTGGTGGCAAGGATGGCAACATCTACCTGCTCTTTCTTGAGCACATCTTCGGGCTTGTTGGTAATGGTAACGCCCAGGGTGTGGCCTAACTTGAGCGCTTCGCCCAGGTCTTTGCCAACATAATCGGGGCGGCTGTCAATGACGGCAACGATTTGAAGACCGGCTTTGTCGAGCATGAGACGGGCCATGCCGCTACCCATGGCACCGAGGCCCCACTGAAGAACACGAATTGGCTGCATAATCAAATTCCTTTCGTCAATCAAAAAAGTTTAATGCCCGGAGCGAATGGTGTGCAGCAAGGCCAGATTGGGCGGCTGAATGGTGCCAACCGGAAAACTGGCGATGACAACAGCTTGTGCGCCGGGTTGAATCTCTGTGAAAGAGAGGATGGCTTGCTCAACAATCGTGAGCATACTTTCAACGGTTGTGGCGTGTGGCACCAGGAAGGGTAACACGCCCCAATACAGGCTCATGCGCTGATAGGTGCGCTGATCGGGGGTGAAGGCCAAAATGGGCACCTGTGGCCGGGCTTTGCTCATCAACAGGGCGGTTTTGCCGGTGACGGTGAAGACGGCAATGCAGGCCACGTTGCGGTCGTGGGCCAGTTCGCGGGCGGCAAGAGTCATCGAGATGGCATCGTCGCGCGTGACGGCCTGTGGAAATTCGGATGCATGGCCCCAGTTGGTGAAGCTCGCTTCGGCATTGCTAACGATGCTGTCCATCATTTGCACGCTTTCAACCGGGTAATCGCCGCTGGCGGTTTCGCCGGAGAGCATGACGGCATCGGTGCCATCCAGGGCGGCATTGGCAACATCTGAGGCCTCGGCGCGGGTGGGACGCGGGTTGTGGATCATGGAGTCGAGCATTTGTGTGGCCGTGATGACCAGCTTGGCATGCCGGTTTGCCATTTTGATGATTTCTTTCTGGATGATTGGCACGGAGGCTGGTGAGGTCTCAACGCCCAGATCGCCGCGCGCAACCATCACGCCATCGGCGGCATGGACGATTTCATGCAGGTTCTCAATTGCTTCGGGTAACTCCAGTTTGGCAATGATGGGCATGGTGACCTGTTCGGGCGAAAGCTGTGCAATCATCTGACGCACGTGTTCAATATCCTGGGCGCTGCGGACGAAAGATACCGCGATCATGTCCACGTCCTGCTCCAGGCCAAAGGCCAGGTCTTCTTGATCTTTTTCGGTGAAGCCGGGAATGTTGAGGTGGGTGCCGGGCAGGTTGACGCCCTTATGTGAACTGAGTGTGCCGCCCAGGACGACTTTGGCATGGACTGAAACGCCCTCAACGCTGGTCACTTCCACTTCCAGGTGGCCGTCATCCATCAGAATGCGGTTGCCGGGGTGAACGCTTTCGGCCAGGGCGGGGACATCGAGCGGGATGATGACCGTCCCAGCAGCGTTTTGTGGCTGCAATTCAACCGGGGTGAGGGTGACCATTTGCCCTGCGGTCAGGCGCAGGCCGTCAGCGGGCAGATCGCCCACGCGTAGTTTGGGGCCTTGTAAGTCTTGCAGAATGGAAATGGGGTGATGCAGCTTGCGCGAAAGTTTTCGCACCAGGCAAATGGTTTCGGCATGGCTGGCATGTGTGCCATGCGAAAAATTGAGCCGTACAACATCTACCCCGGCTTCCATCAGTTGACGGATGGTGGCCTCATCTTTGCTGCTGGGCCCCAGGGTGGCAACAATCTTGGCTTTGCGAGACATAGACCCTCCCAATTGACAAAAAGGATGTAAAAATTATACCCGATTTGTCGCCTGTTAAATGAAGTTGAGCGCCTTCGCCTGTGCGGTCAGTTCGTTGCGGAACTGTGGATGGGAAATGGAGATGAGTAGTTGGGTGCGCTGCCGGATTGATTTTCCATACAGATTGACCATGCCATATTCGGTGGCGACATGATGAATGTGGTTGCGTGAGGTGACGACGCCTGCGCCTGGTTTGAGGGTGGGAACAATGCGGCTGACAATGCTGCCATCGCGCAATGTGGTGGTAGAGGGCAGGGCAATGATGGGCAGGCCACCCTCGGAGAGCGATGCGCCATAGATGAAGTCCATTTGCCCACCAACGCCGCTATAGAAGCGCGTGCCAATGCTATCGGCACATACCTGACCGGTGAAGTCAACTTCGATGGCCGAGTTGATGGCAACCATGCGGGCATTTTTTGCGATGGTGAACGGGTTGTTGACGTATTCGGTTCGGTAGAGTTCGACGATTGGGTTATCATGCACCCATTGGTAGAGGCGGCGGGTGCCGATGATGAAGCCAGCAACAATCTTGCCGGGATGCAGGGTTTTGCGTGCGCCTGTTAGCACACCGGCTTCAAATAGCTCAATCACGCTATCGGAAAATAGCTCGGAGTGGACGCCGAGATCTTTCTTTTCAAACAGGAAGGTCAGGACGGCGTTGGGGATGGCCCCGATGCCCAACTGCATGGTGGCGCCATCCGGGATGCGTTCGGCGATGTGACGGGCAATTTCGCAGACGATGGATAGATCGCCTTCTTCCGTCATTGCCAGTTCGGAGAGTGGTTCATCTACCTCGACGATGGCATCGAGCTGGTTGACGTGGATGAGTGTGTCGCCCAACATGCGCGGCATGTTGGGGTTGACCTGGGCGATGATCACGCGCGCTGCCTCAGCTGCGGCTTTGGTCAGGCCCGATTCGATGCCCAGGGTGCAGAAACCATTCCGGTCGGGCGGGGAAATGTGAACGAGGGCAACATCAAGGGGGAGGATGCCGTTTTTGAACAACAGCGGCAGTTCAGAGAGCAGGACGGGGGTAAAGTCGGCGCGCCCTTCCCAAACAGCTTTGCGCACATTGGAGCTGATGAAGAGGGTGTTGACGCGCAGGTGGCCTTCCATTTCGGGGGCAACGTATTCCGATCCAGCAACGGTTAGCGCCTGGCAGATTTCAACATCCCGCAAGGTGGGTGCATATTCAACCAGGGCATTCAACAGGCGTTTGGGTACCGAGCAATTGCCGGTTAGAAAGACGCGTTGGCCTGATTGGATCAGGCGGACGGCTTCTTCGGCGGTCATGCGGTGGCTTTGGTAGTGTTCAGTCCAGTTCATGGTGGCTAGGGATTGAAGAAAAACAGTATCGGGGCGGGCTATCAAACCCGCCCCGATGGGGTTGGACGAGATTCAGGCTTTGTTCAAAACCTCGAGAAGGACGGCTTTCTGTGCGTGCATGCGATTGTGCGCTTGCGGGAAGAGCCGGGAGTGCGGGCCATCGGCAACGGCATCGGTAATTTCGTGGTTGCGGTGCGCCGGCAGGCAGTGCAGGATGATAACATCCGCGCGGGCTTCGGAGACGAGCTGTTCATTGACCTGGTAGGGTGGGAAGACGAGTTCGCGCTTCTTGGTTTCGGCTTCCTGGCCCATGCTTGTCCAGGTGTCGGTGTAAATGACGTGAGCATCGCGCACTGCTTCGTGCGGGTCGCGCAGGAAAGAGAGCTTGCTGCCGCTTTCGGCGGCAAATTGGCGGGCGAGTTCGATCGCACTCGGGAGGATGTCGTAATCTTCCGGGTTGGCAATGGTGAAATTGGCGCCTAGTTTGCTGCAGATGTGCATCAACGACACAGCAACATTGTTGCCATCGCCAAGGAATGTGACATTGAGGCCCTTCAGGCTGCCAAATTCTTCGAGGATGGTGAGGGCATCAGCCATGGCCTGGCAGGGGTGATTGTAATCGCTGAGGCCATTGATGACCGGCACACTGGCCCACTGGGCAAGTTGCAGGACGTGGTCGTGGGCGAAGACGCGCGCCATGATGGCATCTACATAGCCGGAAAGGACGCGGGCGACATCGGCGATGGATTCACGTTGGCCAAGGCCGATTTCGTTGGGCGAGAGGTAGAGGGCGTCGCCGCCCAGCTGACGCATTGCCATATCAAAGCTGACGCGGGTGCGCAGGCTGGGCTTTTGGAAGATCATGCCCAGAACTTTGCCCTTCAGCAGCGGCTGATTGCCACCGGCTTGCAGTTCTTTCTTGGTGCGGACGGCCAGATCGAGCATGGCCTGCAATTGGGCTGGTGAATAGTCAGATACAGCCAAAAAGTCTTTTTTCATTTTCTCTCTCCTGTGAATGAATTAAAAGGAATCAGGCAGCATGAAGAGTATATCAAACCTTGCCAGAAATGCCAGGGATATTTTGATATGGCTTTGTGGTGACCAATGTCACCAACATTAGATATTGGATATAATTTTCAGCGAAATAAAAAAGCTCTTCGGGAATGGTTCAGGAAGAGCGAGTCTTGCGCTGTGCATTGTCAATCATGCGATCCATAACCCAGTAGACGGCATTGCCAAGCGTGTGTACGAGGGCATAGAAGAGGGTTGCTTCGCTGCCGGGGGTGATGATGTAGCGGCGGCGGATGACACCCTGGAGGATGCTCCGGGCAACTGAATCGGCGGAGAGCAGCCCGGCACTTTTTGAGAGCTGATGTGTGATGGGGGGCTTGAGTGGGGTTTCGTAGGCCAGCTGCGGGGTATCCGTATCGGGTGGGAAGACAACCGATACGCAAATGCCATGCGCTTTTAGTTCGGCGCGCAGTGTGTCGGAAAAGCCGCGCACCGCAAATTTGGTGGGGCTGTATGCGCTGTAGCCGTAGGTGCCAATGAAGCCTGCAACTGAGGAGAGGTTGATGATGTGACCGGAGCGGCGTTTGATCATGCTGGGGACAAGGGCGCGGGTGATGTAAACTGTGCCGAGGTAATTGACGGCGTTCAGGCGTTCAAAGATTTCATAGGGCAGTTCGTGAAAGAGCCCCGGATGGCTGATGCCGGCTGAGTTGAAGAGAAAATCGGGCGTGCCGCGCTGGGCGGTGTAGCTTTCCAGGATGGGGAGGAGCGATGCCGGGTCGGAGACATCGGCTTGAAGGCTGGAGAAGAGCTGGTCGGTTGTGCGGCGTTGAGCTTCCAGTTGTTGCAAGGCTGCTTGTAACGGCTCGGCGCGGCGTGCCAGGAGGGTGATGTTGGCACCAGCAGCCGCCAGTTGTTGGGCAAGTGCCAGTCCAATCCCGCTGGATCCACCGGTAATCAAACAGTGCTGATTGTGGAAGTGGTCTTGCGCAGACATGGCTGCCTCAATGGCTGTGACCGCAGGAGCCGCACGAGCCGCCGCTGCATCCACTGCATCCGCCGCCATTGCTGCCGGCCAGGGAG
>CAZGNT010000029.1:0-9265 GCA_964527805.1 uncultured Sulfurovum sp. | reverse complement strand
CAATTGCTTCGAATTTGCCGCCTGAGCGCGGACTTTTTACTGCTATTGTAGCCGGTTTTTTAATATCAGCACTCGGTGGCAGCAGGTTCCAAATAGGTGGACCAACTGCTGCATTTATCGTAACTGTGGCAATGGTAGCTATGCATCATGGATATCAAGGGTTGGTGCTTGCTACCATGATAGCCGGAGTTCTTTTGATCATCATGGCGCTTGTTAAAGCCGGGGAACTTATCAAATTCATACCGTACCCGGTAATTACAGGTTTTACTTCCGGAATTGCTCTTTTGATACTATTTTCACAGCTCAAAGATTTTTTTGGGCTCCCTATTGAAAACATGCCTCCTGATTTTATCGATAAATTAGTATTGTATGTTCAAAATCTGGACAAAGCAAACCCGGTTGCAGTTGCAGTTGCTTTGATAAGCATCATTATTATCTTTTTTATGAAGGTTAACTATCCTAGGATACCGGGCCCAATCGTTGTTGTCGTTCTTTCGGCAATCGCAGTTTATCTGTTTGATTTTCCTATAGAGACGATAGAGAGCCGTTTTGGTGCTATTCCATCTATGCTTCCTAGTCCATCTTTTCCTGATATATCTTTTGAAAAAATAAGAGCTGTTTTCCCTGATGCAATAACCATAGCCGTACTAGCAGGAATCGAATCGTTGCTTTCGGCTGTTGTAGCAGATGGTATGGCAGAAACAAAGCATAAGCCAAACACAGAGTTATTTGCCCAAGGCGCAGCGAATATAGGCTCAGCCATGTTCGGCGGGCTTCCGGCCACGGGTGCGATCGCAAGAACTGCCACCAATGTCAAGGCGGGGGCTGTCTCTCCAATTTCAGGTATGCTGCATGCTGTTTGGCTGCTTGCGTTTATGTTGCTATTGGCTCCATTTATAGTCAAGGTACCGTTAGCAGCTTTGAGCGGAATACTCATTGTTATTGCTTGGAATATGTCTGAGATTAAACATATTAAATCCATCCTAAAAGCCCCAAGGGCGGATAAAGTAGTGCTTTTTGTTACTTTTGCTTTGACAGTGCTTGTTGATTTGAACTTTGCTATACAGACTGGCATATCGCTTGCAGCTATACTCTTTATAAATTCTATGATGAAATCGACCAAGATCAGGTCATATGATGAAGAAGAAGAGACCGACGATCCTGACTCTATTAACAAAAAGGTTGTACCTGAGGGCGTAGAGGTTTATGAGATACAAGGACCGCTATTTTTTGGCATAGCAGAAAAATTAGTCGATGCTTTGACGAATATGGAAGTCACGCCAAAAGCTTTTATATTGAGGCTCAGACTGGTTCCTATGATAGATGCTGCGGGGCTTCATGCGATAGATACAGTTTGTGAAAGGCTCAAAAGCAGAGGATCTACGCTCATACTTTCAGGTGTCAATAAAAATGTCAATAAGTATATTCATAAAACAGGGATACATACAAAGATAGGCGAAGAGAATATCTACGATCATATTGATAAAGCTTTGGCAAAGGCTGCAGAGATTGTGTCGGCCGAGCTACAGTGATGTATCAGTATGAATTTCCAAACTAGCCAAAGTACTGTTTCCAAAAGTTTCTCGTATAACTGCTTGGGCTTTTTCCCATGAGCTGTGAAGAGCGCACGGCGCAACTCCGCCGCACATGCCGATACCCAAAATACACTCATTTTCAGAATACGGCTCTTCTATAGCATCGAGAATATCTATGAGCCGTATCTCATCAGCATTCATTGCGAGTCTAATGCCGCCATGTCTGCCTTTTGCAGATTCTACCAAACCGGCTTTGACTAACGAAGTAACAATGGTGCCCAGATATTTATATGATATCTTTAGATGTTTAGCAATGTTTTTTATGATGAGAAATTTATTTTGATTGGATGCCAACACAATAAGTAGGCGAATGGCGTATTGTGTTGTTTGGTTTAATTTCATATATTTATCACTCCACAAACTTCTTAATTATATATTTTACTTATCAAACTATTCTAATCGGCTTAATTGTTGGCTCAGGTCAGCTAATGTCTTATTGGCAAACACTTCTATAATTATTTGCTTGGCATCTTCCAATGATTCGTGAAGGGGGCATTCGCTTCTATTGTTGCAAACACCTGTACCAAGGAGGCACTCGTTATCACAGCATGGCTCTTCCAAGGCATCCAATATCTGTATAATATTGATCTCATGCGGTTTTTGAGATAAT
Source organism: uncultured Sulfurovum sp. (assembly GCA_964527805.1). Taxonomy (GTDB): domain Bacteria; phylum Campylobacterota; class Campylobacteria; order Campylobacterales; family Sulfurovaceae; genus BN30871. The sequence continues at coordinate 7,060 of CAZGNT010000029.1, read as the reverse complement.
TTTATACCGCCGTTTCTGCCTTTAGAGGATTTGATGAAATTTGCCTTAACAAGGACTGTAACAATAGCCGTGAGATATTTATATGGAATATCAAGCTCGTCTGCTATATCTTTTATAGCCAACAATTTATTTTGATTTGACGACAATACAACAAGGAGTCGAATCGCATATTGTGTTGTTTTGCTAAGTTTCATGGGCTACTCGTACAAAGATGCGTTTGAAAAGTTGCAATAATCTATATTGTTAACATTTACTATATACGCTATTGCAAGGCCTATGCCGACAATAGTGATGAGCATTAATAAAATCGAAAGTTTGCTATCGCCAAAAGATAAAAATTTATCTTTTACAGTATGGTTTTCAAAATCCGTATAATTTATCAATGAATGGTTTATACCCTCATTATCCATGACATCTGCGCATACTGCACTGCAGTCGCCACATGCTATGCATCTGATATCAAATCCATTTTTTATATCCAGTTTTGGTACGGGACATATTTTTACGCAGGCATTGCACGATATGCAGTCGTCTTTATCGTTAAAGTTGTAAAAACTCCTTTTGTTATTAACGGTGATAGAGTTGATCAGCTGATAAGGACATAGGTATGAACAAAAGAATTCTTTGAAAAACAGTGCTTCGGCAAAGAGATAAACAGCTGTAGTTAGCCAGACGATCAATACTATTTCATAACCGACAAAACCGTTGCCAAGCATATTGAAAAAAATATTATAAGGGATTAGATACAAAAAGAACGGTAATGAAGCAATCAGTACAAAAACAGCAAACAAAATATACGAAAGAAGCGTCTTGATAGTATGTCCGGCTATCTTTTCTCCTTGTTGTCTATTTTTTATTTTTGTGATCTTAAATATTTTTCCTTCTATAAAATCTGTTAATATAAATCTCATGAGGGTTTTGGGGCATATGTTGCCGCAAAAATATCTGGAGTATGTAAAGTTCAAAACTAATATTACCCCTATGGCAAAAAGTATAAAAATAGCTGTTAAATATCCGGTTGATACTTCATATGCATGAAATAAAAATTCAAATCGGTAATCATAAAAATTAAATAGCAGCAAATGATAATCCCCGAGTTCAATAAATGGGATTATGAGTGTGATCAGTGTCGCAATCGTTGCCATTTTAACCCTATGAGTTAATTGTTTGTCCAAGTGGCTCATTATTGTCTCCTATCCATTTTCCATAAATCAATTCTTTGCTCTATAGGCAAAGTCCCATTTGCTAAAAAGCCTTTTTGCAATCTGTCTATCAGTTTTAAAAATACATCTTTATTTGGTGTTTTAAAATATTTTTTAACCACTTGTTGTTTGTCATCAAGCACATAAATAACCGGAATGCTTTTGTCGACACCGTATTTCTTGGCTTCTTTAAGGCTCATTTTTTGAGTTTCAAATCTAAATCTAGTATCCTTTAAGAAGTTTTTTCTGTGCTTGCCGTCGTCAAGATCTATGCCAATGATCTTTAGTTTTGTCGGGTGATTTTTTTGTGCCGTATTTAGTATATCGGCACTCTTGGCACAAGCCGGGCACCATGGCGCATAGAAAAAAAGTATCGAATTTATTGCTTTGGTTTGACGCAATTTGTCTTGTATCTCATCTGCTTCCCCTGCAACAAAGAAAAACAGCATAATTGCCATTATTTTTTTCATATTAACTACCTTGATATAGTATTTTTTGTTATAAAAAATAGCCCCCTTATTTAAAGAGAGCCATCATACAAGACATTGTCTTGTATGCAAAAAATTATTTAAGGGATAGAACCCACTTAGCCAATATATCAGCTTCTTCAGGTGTTACACCCTGGATAGGCATAGGTACTTCCCCCCATTTGCCTTTACTTCCGTTTAGTATAGAAGGCGTGATCTGCTCAGCTGATGCGTATTTGCCGGCAACATCTTTAAATGCAGGCCCGACAAGTTTGGCATCAACCGCATGACATCCCATGCAACCTTTAGCTTGAGCCAATGTCTCAGGATTGCTCATATCTTGAGCAGGAGCATTTTTCATCTCTTCTTTATATTTTTTATATTCAGCAATAGATGCTTCCATATATGATTTTGTAGCTTCTGCTTGCAATTTGAGCGGTTCTTCGAATGAAACAACCCTGATGCCGTGTCTAGCCGTAGCCATCAAAAGTACAGAAGCTATCATCAATGCAGAAACAGTTAACACCTCTTTGGAGCTAAATTTATTTTTATTCCATCTCATCATTAGATAGAAGAAAAGAATAGTCAATAGCAATGATGCGACAAATGGTAAATAAATAAACACGCTATTTAATAACCCTTCCGCAATTCTTGGCGTAAACATAAAGAGCAACAGAGGCATGATAGCTACGTTTACCGGAGCTGAGAACATAAACCATTTTTTACCTTGATTTACAGCAAGCTCCCCGACTTCTTTTTCTCCATTGTTTTGCATTCTCATTCCATACCAGATCATAAAAATACCGGTAAAGGATAAAGCGGTTAAAAAGAAGTTTATCAGCCTAAACCCTGTCAGAGGTGTCAGCATTATTTCCCAGATATTGTTGATATAAGCAAAAGTTTCCGGTTGCAAATATAGATTTGACATTGACATAAACACGGGCGGCAAGGAATAAAAAGTTACAAGAGCAACCAACCCGATAGCTATGTGAAATCCTTTTGAATTTTCTAATTTATGCCAAGAAAATTTATATGCATACGAGAGCAAAAATCCAAAAATATTACCGTATATGATATGTAAAATATGCGGAGATACTTTCAATATGGCAGTATAGAAAAACCCGGTATATAAAACAGAAATAACCAATAGCGGCGCAACCCCCCATAATGCCCCCATATTTTCAGAGACGGTAGTAGGATTTGTCATAGCATAAGCCAATTTATCATATTTCTCATTTTTTGTAACTGCACCCATGATATTGTATATAACAGCAGCGGTCAATGAGCCAATAAGCACATATATGAATGATATATGCACCAAGAAAACAATGATGCCCAAAGCATCGTAAAATTCGATAGGTATTCCTAGCGTAGGAGTAACTAGCGGTATATCAAAAGGTAGTTTCCAATTCATTTTATGACCCCCTCTTTATTTAATGAATGCAGATATGCAGCTAATGCGTCTTTGTCGGCATCCGTACCTACAAATGGCGGCATATACGGCGTTCCTCCGCCAGGCAGATTGTTTAATCTGGCTCTTATAGCTTCTTGTGACCATCCTTTTGTTAGTTTTTTCAAGCCGTTTATACCATTGTCTGTATGACAGATTCTACATTCAATTTGAAATATAGAGTGTCCGACTTCAACGATGTTGCTCTTGTCGGCATTTAGAACTTTTTTGTCCTCATCAATAAATACGGCATGTTTTAAAATACCGACTTTGTTGAGGTACGGTACGTCAGTAGCCCTGATACCGTTTGAATACATATAGTTGTATATAATGTAAGGTTTGCGTATAAATTCTCTCACTCTCTCTTCATAGCCCCAAAACGCCAAAAATGCCAATACCATCATGCTTGCAGCCACATAAGGCATTCTTTTTGGTGCGAAATAAGCAATGATCGTAGTGATAAGAACCGTTGCACCTATACCTATGGTGATCATATACATAACATCGAACTTGTCTTCAAATGCCCTGGTCATCATAGCAGTAGGTATCATTGCCTTGGCAGCATCAGGGATGATGCTCAAATACCAATAACCCAAAACAGCAGATACAGGTACCATTATCAACATGATGCCGGCCAAGAATTTTATGACCCTCGGTTTTGCATCCATATCGTCAGGGTTTTTGGAAAACGTAGCGATGATCCAGGTCCACATAATAGCAAGCGCAGCAGCAAAAGCAATAGCAGAAGTGGTTCTAAACGCCAATGACGGTCCCCATGTAGGATTGAATAGTGCATTGTTATAATCAACCTTGCCCGGGAATACTTCAGGATCTACCCATGGTTGACCTGCAAAATTAGGAGTAAGCATGAATGCCAAAATAGCTGTAATGATCACCATTGTAAGCCAAGATGCTACTGCGTATGATACTCCAAACTTGATAGATCTAGCTCTTCCTTGTGGTGAATCAGCATGCTTTTTCCAAGTCATAAACCATACAAGAAGCAATATAACTTCAAAATTAAACACTATCCACTCTATAAACCATTTCCAGAAAAATACCCTGATAAGTCCGCCTATAGCATTGGGACTCAAAATATTGGCATGTATCCACATACCAATCCCGGTTAGTGCACCAATAGACGTAGTGATGATGAAAAACACCATCAATATCTTGTATGTCATATTGTATGCATTCATATCGTTTCTTTTGTTTGCCCAGATGGCAAGAGCAGCTAGAACTATAGAACCGCCGACGGCTCCACCATGAGAAACGAATACGTGAATAATGGCATTGATAGCCATCAACATCCGTTGCCCTATTACAGGCATTTCAAATATCGGAAAGTCAAACATCCTCTTCCTTTGTTATAAATAAATTTATTCACAAAGTAACATCTAAATACTATATATATATGGTATAATTAAATGTTGCTTTGCAACCTCAAAAGCTTATCTAGACTGGTCGTCAAACTTTGACTAGATGAGCATCCCCTAAGCCAATAGATTGTTTATTTTAGCGCTATATAAAGTTATTAACCCAAAAAAACATGTTACTATAGCGTTGCCGTGTTAATTGACTGTTAATTTAATTAGTAAAATCAAAATTAAATTTAAATTAAGAATTTAAGAAAATATAAATATTTCTTAAATAATTTAGATTTTAATTTGTTAAATCATCAGGCAAGCTTTTTAAAAATAATATCTTGCAAGTTTAGTTTATGTTATATGGTTATGCTATAATTGTTCTTGTGTGCGCACAAAATGACGACTTTTTTCGACAGCCACATGAAAATCTAAATACCGTTAAGTTTAAAAAATTATAAAAGTATTAATTTAATAAAATATTTTATAATTTAATATTTACTTAACAAACATGAAATAAAATTTGAGAGTGGGAATTTATTTCCTTTACAAAATTTAAGCTTCAAAGGAGGATTTTATGGAAATGTTAGGGCTTTATCCAGTCTTTTATGTTCCAAATTATGGTTCAGCATGGCTTATGGGACTGACAGGTACTATACATATACTTGCATCGCATACATCTGTCGGTGCTGCAATGTTGTTTGCATTTTTGGCACATAAAGCATACAAAGAAGATAGACCGGAATTGTATGATTATATGAAAAGATACGGCATGTTTTTGCTCATTTTTTCATATGTTATCGGTTCGATCACAGGACCAGGTATATGGTACACGGCAACTGCAGCGAGCCCAAGAGGTATCAGTGCATTGATTCACAATTTTGTGTGGGTATGGGCTACTGAGTGGGTTTTCTTTATATATGAGGTTATCGGGGTGTTTGCTCTTGTCTATTTTATCAACAAAATAGACCGTAAAACACATTTGAAGCTAACTTATACATTTGCTATCGCATCAGTCGGTACGCTAGCACTTATCATCGGTATTATCAGTTTCATGATGTGGCCTGGAAACGATGCATTCTATACTACAGGAAGTGCGAGTGATGCATTCTTTGGTACAAACACATTCCCTCATATGTTTTTAAGATTAGGGTTCATGGTAATGATGTCAGGGATTATCGGTATGATTATCTCTAGTGCTATGAGGAGAGAAAATGCAGCGCTATCCAAAGAATTAACCCAAAAAATGGGCGTAGTAAGTTTGCTTGGCGGTTTTGTGACTTTATTCTTCTTTATGTGGTATATCACTACATTGCCGGTAAATGCTCATGCAGTACTTGGATTGACGTTGAATTCTATCATTTTAAGCCGTATTATTCTTGCTATTTTGTTCTCACTTTATTTTCTGGTGGCTATTTTCAAACCGCAATGGATTACAAGAACACTTGCAATTGTAATGCTTTTTGTTATTGGTATTGTTGGCGTATGGCCGGGTGAAAAACTAAGGGAGTCTATGCGTAAACCATATGTTGCCGGACAATATATCTATAGTAACAATATTATAGGCAAAGATGTTCCTGGCAAAGGTATCAAAAACGAAGTTCCTCTTCTTGCGGAAAAAGGATTATTAAAAGTTGACCCATGGGTGCCTGAAAATCTTCGCACCATTACTCCGGAGAACAAACTGGAAGTCGGTAAAATGCTTGTAGTTAGAGCATGTTCAAATTGCCACTCTTTGGAAAAATACGGCTCTTACAGACCAATGATGGGACTTGTTAATAAAATAGCACAAGACGAAGCTGGTATTAAAAGCTATATCAAAAATGTAATAGGCACGGGATCAAGTCCATATATGCCTAAAATTGCTCTTCCGGACGAAGAGTATGATGCGATGGCTGCTTGGATTGCCACGCAAGCTAAATAAAGGAGTTAGAATATGGATGCAACTTTCATAAATTTAATGAGAGACCCTGCAGGCGTACCGTTCTTTCCGGTCGTTTTTCAAGGACTCTATATCTTAACATGGGCTCTTCATGCAGCTTTTGTTTTATTGGCAATAGGCGCTTTAGGGCTTTCTATATACGGAAGTACTAAGCAAAAACATGATAATAATTGGAAGATTTTCAATCCGCATCTTATAATGACAGGTAAACTTAGCGTATCCATGTTAATTTTGCTGGGCATTGCCCCGCTGTTGTTCACGCAAGTCATATATGATTCAGGATGGTATGTGGCAAATACGCTTTCAGGCGCTTGGGTATTTATCTTTATCTATTCGCTTATTGCAGGCTATATGATGTTTTATTGGTATTCGTATGCAAACAAAAAAAGCAATGGCGGCACCATGATCGGCCTTATCTCTTTTGTTATACTTGTATTTTGCGGTATCTTGATGCACAACTTTGCAGTTGAGTCTATTTCTCCTACTAAATGGATGGAATGGTATGCACCAAATGGCGTGATTGATAATTCAGGATTGAATTTCCATATGGATGTCATTAGACTTGCATTTTTAGTAAGCCTTACTATACCGGTAACAGGTATATTTATGCAAAACTATAGTGACTTTTTGAGTAC
>CAZGNT010000028.1:0-10002 GCA_964527805.1 uncultured Sulfurovum sp. | reverse complement strand
GGATTGACATCTTCTTTTCCGAAAGGCTCAAAGCCTGTGACAATAATTTTTTTCATAAACGCCTCCTTTTTCTTTTGTATCTGCTTAACGTTGATATCCAAATTTATCTCTGTACTATTTCCCACAGCTTATCATAGCTGCTTACCACGTCATACTTTATATTCTCACCGCTGATAGCACGGAAATGTTCACGGGCGCAGTGGGCTTTTGCTTTCTCAATTTCGCGTAATTCCATTGAAGACATATCGCCCTTTGTTTCCGCAACAAAATAGATGTGTTTAACTTTTCCCTCGTAGAACGCAATCGCCCAGTCAGGGTTATACTTGCCGACAGGAGTATTGATATAAAAGCCCTTGGGCAGCTTGACATAAACTTCAACTTCTTTACTGTGAGCTTCAAGCTGCACAGCAAAGTCGCGCTCATTTATCGAATCATAGATAACATAGTCATATAAATGCCTTTTCGCTTCTATAGCGTTTACACCCAAGGCTCCTTTTTTAAGGTCAGGTTCAGTGAAAATATTAGTACTAAACACAGAAGTCAGTTTATCGTAGGCGATATGCTCTATAATCGCCGTAGCTTTTTGCTCATTGATAATGTTTGCCGCACGTATGATAAACTCCTCGGGGTTATCACCAAACTTTGCAAAGACATCTTTTTCAATGTTGTGCAGTATATTAACAACGGTTTTTCGAGTCAGCCCGGTTTCGGCAACGATTTTGCCAACCAGATCATAACGAACCGAACTACTCGCTTTCATTTCCATATATAATGATGCTTCCTCACGCACCATATCAGAGCGGACAAATGCCTCACCCGCCTGCAATTGAGCTTTGGATTTGATGGTCTTTGTCTGTTCGCCTTTTTCCATCTTGAAATAAATCTTTGATACACTCAGTCTGAAATTTAACTCTGTAACAGCCTTCTTGATAAGCTCGTCCTCATCAAAGCTGACAGTGTAGTAGCTTCTGCTGTTGATACGCGACCAGAGCTCCCGGAAAGCACGGCTGTCCATCTTATCTTTGTCAAGCGTAATATCGACCGTGTTTTTGCGAGCATTCTCAGGCTTATTGTTGTTCGGATCGTATATAGAATCCAGAACAGCGATAATGTCAGCGATTCTTCCCTGCCCTTCCTCCGGTAATTTCAGAGTGCCGCTCTTCTTTTCCTCATAATACTTCTCGGTAAGCTCGCCGCGTTTTACATAACCGTTTTCAATGAGGCTCTCATAGATAGCAAGCGCTGTATCCTCGGCGAATTTCTCGTTAAACAACTTCGCCTCAACTTTACATGGTCTGTCAGCAACCGCCTGGGCAATCTCACTTTGCAAACCTTTGGCAAAACTTTCATAGCTTTCATTGGCGATAACGGTTAAAACATTGACATTGTGTATCTCGTCGCGAGAGAGGACATTCTCGTCCATACGCTCACCGTTCTGATTAACGGCAAGACGTAAACCGCGTCCGACTTCCTGACGCTTGCGTACATCGCTGCCGCTTTGCTTAAGGGTACATATCTGAAATACATTTGGATTATCCCAGCCCTCGCGCAGAGCGGAGTGACTGAATATGAAACGCACGGGCTCGCGGCGGTCAAGCAGACGCTCCTTATCCTTCATAATAAGATTGTAAGCATCGGCATCGTCGGATGTGCGCTCCTTCTTGTCGCCAAGCTTGCTGTCAATCATACGGCCGCTTTTCTTGTCTATGGAAAAGTATCCGGCGTGTGTCTGTTCGGCAGATATACTGTTCAGGTATCTCATATACTCCTTAGAATCCTCAAGTTGAGGCAGCATATTGTCAATGACGGACTTATACTCTTCCTCAAAAATCTGTGCGTATGCGCCGCCAATGGCGTTGCCATGCACATCATACTGCTTGTACTTAGCCACCTCGTCTATAAAGAACAAGGACAGAACCTTGATGCCTTTGGCGAAAAGCTGACGCTCCCGCTCAATGTGAGAGAGAATAGTTTCCCTTATTTGAATGCGGCGCAGCTGCTCCTCACTGACCGAACCGATAACGTCGCCCGCGAAAAGCTTTTTACCGTTTGTGAACTCCACAGACGAATCCCGCCCGTCAATCCTAAGAACAGTGTAACCATCCTTATACTCGGCAAGTTCTCCGGAATTTTCAAACAAACTGTAACCCTCGCTGACCACACAGGAGGCTTTGCGGATTCCCGTAATACCCTTTACGTCAAACTCAATGGTCGCCGTAGGGTTGCCTTTGGAAAGGTTGATGCTCTGTACATAGACATACCCTTGCGTGGCAGTGCTTCCCAAAACCGATATGCCCTTGACGGCAATCTTCTTAACAAGCTTTTTGTTATAAGCCTCAAGCGCATCGAGACGATAAATCATGTTATATATGCTGTCTGCACGATGGGTTGCCGAGTAGCGGAGCGTAAATAACGGATTGAACTCCTTCAGCCGCTCTTTGGTAACTGCACCCTCGACCGATTGTGGCTCATCGATAATAAGTATTGGATTCGTCTTCGCCAAGATATCAATGGGACGGCGTGAACGGAACTCATCCAGCTTCATATAAATACGTCTTGCGTCCTTGCCTCTGGCATTGAATGCCTGGCTGTTGATAATCATCGCGTTTATTGCGCTATCGGAGGCAAAACGGTCAATCTCGGTAAGCTGTGCAGAGTTATATATAAAATAACGGATTTTCTTTCCATAATCCTCGGCAAAATGCTCCTCCGTCATTTGGAACGACTTATACACGCCCTCGCGGATAGCGACACTCGGCACAACAATGATGAATTTACTCCACCCGTACCGCTTGTTCAGTTCATACATCGTCTTGATATATGTATAGGTCTTGCCTACGCCGGTTTCCATTTCAACTGTGAGGTTATACCGCCCTTCCAGTTTCTCGGAGGGCTTTATTTGCCCCGCACGCTGAATGACTCTTATATGCTCCAGAACCTGTTCGTCACCACTAGCCACAGGCGCATTATTAAAGCCTGTCCAGCGAGCAATGTTGTCAAGATCCATCTGACCCAAGCCGGGGTCTATCATATAAGTCGGCGCGTGGAACGGCTGGCCTGCAAATACATCACATACGGCAGTCGCCGCATCAGACTGGAACTTCTGATGTCGAAATTGTAGTTTCATTCGCCGTCCCCCCCTTCTGTTTCAATATCCTGCTCGTAATAGTAGGAATAATCGATTCCTTTCATAAATACTTCACGGTCATCGATCTTATCAGTCAGACAAGACCGCAAAAGAGCTTTTATTTGTGCAGAATCCGTCACACTCTTTTCCATTGCGGAAAGATAATTTTTTTTCCCGATTTTACTCCAATCCACACACATTTTCAAGTTCTTTTTCAGAATCAGGTCAAGCCAAATGCGTGTGCTTCTTCCGTTACCCTCCATAAAGGGATGTGCTACATTCATTTCCACATACTTATCCACAATTTCATCAAACGAACTTTCTGACATTGCCTCGATTTTTTTCAGTGTTTGCAACAAGAATCGTGCCGCAGCGAATTGAAAGCCACCTTTAGCAATATTAACCGTTCTGATTTGCCCCGCAAAATCATAAAGCCCACCGAACAAATATCCGTGAATCTGCTGCAATCCTTTGATTGTACCAACTTCTACCGTATCAAGCAAGGAACTGCCGAAAAGAGCGTAAGCCTTGGATTTACTCTTCGTATCAATGGTTTCGTCACTGTATGTAAACCATTCAATAAAGCGATTGGCCCGCTTACTCGGAAAATTTTTCGCAAGCTCGATTATTCCGTCGTAATCAAACGTATCCGTCAAATATTTCTTTCCGTCGAAAGCCGTCAATTTCAGTTGGTTAGTGCCACTAACCAACTGATTGTTTTCTTTTTTTAGCTTCGATTTTAAATATTTCCAATAGTTGCGGTTTTTCTCGTAATCGTCGATACCGCGAAGAACACCGACGATATCTATCACAGAGAACCACCACTTGACTTTTTCGTCATCCCAAACGGCACGGACTTCTTTATCACCAAAAAAACGGATGGAGATCTTGCTCATTAGATCACCTTCACAGTTGTATTCGGTGCAAGAAGCTTGAAAATCTCAAACACGTTTATTTTCTCAGGTGAACTGGAAAAGCTGCTGTCACGGAACACGGCACGCAGAGGCTGTCGGCTTGCAATTTCCCGGATTGCCTTTTCGCTGATGTGCTCTTCAAAGCAGGCGATCAGATCATCGTCGTTGTAGGTATGAACGGTAAAGCCGTCAATCTTCTCGTGGGTGTGCGGCATGGAGAGCGGCAAGCCCCAGTCCAAAAGGCAGCCGAACAGCAGGTCCATATCGTTGCGGTCAGGCTTGATGTTGCTTTCCATCATGGAAAGCATATCCTGCGTGTAGTCGCCCGCCGCATAGTAGACGTCGTTCATATTGGTGCTGTCAAGTTTTAGCACGCGAAAGCCGATGTCTGGCGCTTGCCTCGGTTCTTCACCGATTGTCAGTTGCGCTCCTGCGCTCTTGATCTCAGACTTGATTGCGTCCCCGGCGCGGCGGATGCGCTCCTTGCCGATTTCACAGATGTTTTTGTAACCCGCTTTGGCGGCTTCCGTTCCCTCGGCACAAACCTCCGGCAGCTGTACCATGATAAACTTGCGCTTGCCGCCGTCCTCGGCGTTAAGCTGCATGACCGCATGGGCGGTTGTGGCGGAACCGGAGAAAAAGTCGAGAATGATGTCATTATCCGCTGAAACAAGTTTAACAAAAAGAGCAGGTAAATGTAGCGTTTTGGGATAAGGGAAAATGTCTTCGCTACCAAAAAGCGCATCCATTTCTTTTCTTGCAATTTGGGTATCTGGAATATCCTTGAGAACTGATTTTATTGAATATGTCGTCATCTCTTTTTTTGAATAAAGTTTCCCATTCTCTTTGAAGAAAAACTCCACTATCTTCTGCCCCTTGCTGTCATATACTTCTTTGCCTGACAACCAATCAAGTATCATATTTTTCATAGTCCAACCAGCCGAAAGCGTAACTGGTTCTGAAAGAACTCCATTTTTAAAGTGCATTTTCCCAATTATTGTTACTTTTTCAGAACCCTCAAGAAATCCTTCAAGAGTTTTATCACTGCCCTCATACCTTATGCCTGCCGGAAAATCAATAGTTGATTCAGGGTGACGTGAATCAATTTTCTTATTACATCTTTCAATCGAATACTCAACATCCACATTTAACGGACTAAAATGAGATAATGACAGTACATTCTTTGCATAAACCAATATGTATTCGTGGGCTCGTGCAATGTGCCCTGCATTGATTCCTCTTGGTAATTGCCATATAAAAGGTATAAGTTTATTAACCTCACCAAACACTTCATCACAAATCTTCCGCAATTGCGCCACTTCATTGTCATCAATACTAATAAAGATAACCCCATCATCCCGTAGCAGGTTCCTCGCCAGTACAAGCCTCGGATACATCATCCTGCACCAGTCAGAGTGGAAACGCCCGTTGCTTTCAGTATTTCTAAACAAACGCTCGCCTTCTTCGTCGTATACACCCGCTTCTTCCTCGTAGTCTTCGCGGCTTTTTGCAAAATCGTCGCGGTAAATAAAATCGTTTCCCGTATTATACGGCGGGTCGATATAGATCATCTTCACCTTGCCGAGATAGCTCTCCTGCAAGAGTTTCAGCACGTCAAGGTTGTCCCCCTCTATGTAAAGGTTCTCTGTGGTGTCCCAGTCGCGGCTCTCTTCCGGACATGGGCGGAGCGTCTTGCGGATCGGTCTGCCCGCCTCGGCAATGGCGGCACGCTTGCCAACCCAGGTAAATTCATAGACTTCGTCCTTGAATATTTCCTCGCCCACATAGGAGCGTAAAAGATCAACATTCACCTTGCCTTCTGTTACCACACCGGGGAAAAGCTCTGCAAGCTTTTTCAGGTTTTCGGCAATAAGATTTGGTGTTTCAAATTTCATTTTATCCATTATCGTAATTCCTCCAGTTCTTTTCTCAGTCGTTTTAAATCGCTGTTTAACTCAACCTGCTTTTTAAAATGTTTTTCGCGCAGGATTTTCTTTTCCAAAGCGGCGATTTCACGTTCGAGTTTTCGTCGTTGTTTATCTCTTTCTACTGCTTTGGCGATATCACCCTCGGCATTGAGCCGGCCGGCTGCAATTTGTCGCGCCAAATTTTCATACACGGCATCCAGCTTCAGCCCTTCGAACCGTAGCGTGAATCCTTCGAGCGTAAACCATTCCGTGTTATAGAAAGTGCCGGAAACTTCCATCCACGCCTGTGCCTCGCCGCCGAATGTGAGCACGAACAAAATTTTATACGGTATAGCCTTGGCTATGGTAGGCAGGATACGTTTATCCAAAGTCCTTTGTCGAAGGATAACTTCAAAAATCTGAATTTCCTTTACTGTTTCCCCAGCGGCTACGCTCAGGGTGCTGTCGGCCAGTTTGTTTCGCCAGATTACTGACTCTATCTGGTCTTTTATCATATCCTTTGTCGAGGTATTCAGTATGGCATTAGCATAGAGTTTTTCTTTTGCCACACGGCGGTTTACCTCAGTGGAACTTGGCAATCCCAGCATGTGATCACCTCACTACAAGAAAGCATATTAGCTCGAAGTCTTCCAGTCCGTCAATACGGGTATCAAGAGCTGTCGTACCACCCGGACTGAACAGGCTGTCAATATCGTTTTCTGCTTTTGCTTCTATTATAGAATCGATTGCATCCGTCAATAGTAAGGAAATTCTTCGCATATCACGTCCGTCCTTCGTTTCGGCGTTAAATTCACGGCAAACATCCATAACTGGCAAGGTCTTACCTTTGCACAAAGATCGGATTTTATCGAGGAGTTCCTTGGGCGAAAGGTGGTCACAAACAACTTCGCCGTTCGTTTCTATATATACCATATAAAACGGATGGAGGCGGTTTTGTTTATCGATGTTTACGCTGTTGTTCCGGTTCTTGAGAACGAACACAACGCCCGGGGGACAGTCCCGGCAAGCCGGAACTACGGCGTGAAGCCCGAACGGAACTGTGTCCAAATCCCTGTTATGTTTTATATATTCAAGCAGGTCGAGCCTAAATTCATTCAGTCCCAAATCCATAATCGAAATGCCTGACTGCATATCTTCAATATTTACAACTTCTTCCTGAAGCTGTTTTAGCTGTGCCTTACGGTATTCAAGGTCACCCTTTTCCTCTGCATTTATCAGGTCATCATCGCCCGTGGCAGTCAAAACTGAGATACGCATCCGTGTTTCGACACGTCCTTTCAGTAAAAGGTACTCGTCTAAATCAACATCAGGCCAGAAATTTACAAGCTGAATAACTGCATTCCTGCTTCCTATACGGTCAATTCGTCCAAACCGCTGAATGATACGGACGGGATTCCAATGAATATCATAGTTGATACAGTAATCGCAGTCCTGAAGGTTCTGTCCTTCCGAAATACAATCCGTGGCTATCAGCACGGAGATGTCGTTTTGGTTGTTCGGCATCAGCAAGTCTTTGCCTTTGGAAATCGGCGAGAAGAGAGTCAGTACTTCATTCATTGAGGCACGTTGCCCTTTAATCGTCGTCTTGCCCTCCACGTTGCCAGTGATCATAGCACAGTCAAGTCCGAAGTGGGACTTCACAAATTCACTCACATGGGTGTAGAGGTATTCAGCCGTATCGGAGAACGCTGAGAAGATTAGAATTTTGCGGTTATCATCGTTGATCGGTCGTGTCAGTTTCTCCTCAATCAGACCTAAAAGAGTCTGGAGTTTGGTGTCATGCTGCGGCGTAATATCGTCAATTAACATTTTGAGCAGTTCCAAAGTTTCTGCATCCTCCGCAAGCCTGTCCCGCCAAGTCTTATAGTCCATATCAGCGAGGTTAATCTTAATACTGTGTTCGGCGGCAAAGTAATCTTTGTTGCGGTCGTCGTCATCAAAGTCTGTTTCGTCACCTGCCAGCTCACGCCCGTTTATTACCGAACCGCCTCCTGCAACAAAAGCGTCAATTTCGGCGATAGTGTCGTCAATAAGTTTCTTTACACGCCCGACCGTGAGCCGGAAGGACTCGACTGAGCTTTCGAGCCGCTTGAGAAGGTTGATACTCATCAGTCTGCGGATACCCATTTCTCGGCCGGCCCGGTTGATGTTCCGCGAGGTATCTACATACTTTATAAGCTGACTTGGAAATATGAAGTTTGTCGGTATGTAAACCGAAAGGTTTAGCTTTATAAGTTGGTCGTAAATGTCGGCGTAATTTATCGCGCTTTCTAAATCGGTCATGCGTGGTCTCATGGAAATGGGCTTTAAGCGTTTAGGAAAAGAGCCTATCTCGCTCATGTTGTAATACTTTTCTATATGCTTGCGGGAACGCGCAATCGTCACGCTGTCAAGCACTTCAAAGAAGTCAAAGTCTAGGGATTTAAGAAGCGTGTCTGTAGTGCGTTCACCTTCCTCTAGCTTACTCCACTGGTTAAACACCTTCTGGGCATTGCGGAAAATATCATCGATAGATCGTTTTGTTTTGAGACGGTTATTGATAAGGCTGGGATTTCCCTCATAAGCAAGTTCAAGTTGATTTCGCAAGTCAATGAAGCGGTTGTTTACCGGGGTAGCCGAAAGCATGAGGACCTTCGTCTTCACACCAGTTCGGATAACACGGTTCATTAGGCGAAGGTAGCGGTTCTCACGGCAGTCTTCACCATAGACCTCTCCGCCGTTTCTGAAGTTGTGTGACTCGTCGATGACCACAAGGTCGTAGTTGCCCCAGTTCAGTCTGTCAAGGTCAAGCCCGTTTGACTTGCCTCTTTCCCTCAAAAGGTCAGTATGAAAAAGTACATCGTAACGTAAACGGTCGGAGGCTATGGGATTATTGATATAGTTGTCCTTGAATGTATTCCAGTTGTCAGACAGCTTCTTGGGGCAAAGCACAAGTACAGAACGGTTGCGGTTCTCATAATATTTGATGACAGCAAGGGCAGTAAATGTTTTGCCTAAGCCGACACTATCCGCAAGAATACATCCGTTGAAAGATTCAAGTCTATTGATAATTGCCAACACAGCGTCTTTCTGGAAGGTATACAGCATATTCCAGATTTTACTTTCCTTAAATCCGGTCGCCTCGTTAGGCAATACGTCTTCTGAAATATCTTCCAGGAATTCATTGAATATGTTATAAATCGCCACAAAGTAAATAAACTCGGGCGCATTTTCATTGTAAGCTGCCGTAATGCCATCAATAACCTGCTCGGTTACATCCTGCATCAGACTCTTGTCATTCCAAATCTGATCAAACATTCGGATGTATTCATCCGATACAGGTGCAAACATCTTTGTTACCGGGTTGATGATATTGTTGCCGCGTTCGCAGCCAAGGTCGGCGGTCGTGAATCCGTTTAGCGGCATATAGGTCATGTGTTCCGATCCAGCAATGTTAATAAAACTGCTGATGTTGCCGCCTGTTAGGTTAGAGCGGAACTTTACTTTCTTTCTAATCCAGTCGGCACATTCACGTGCAATAACCTTTTGTGTCAGTTCATTACGAAGTTTCACTTCAAACTCTGTGCCGTATAGGGAACGCTCGCGATCAAGGCGCGGGATGTAGAACTCTCGTTTTTCTTTAGGTGCTTTTTCTCGCAAAAATGTCGGTGAGGTAAAAATAAAGCGTAACTCATCAATGTTATCAAGCTGCTTCTTGAGTGCCTGGTAAGCATAGATGGAGAAACATGCCGCCGCCACGGACAGCTTGTCGCCCTTCTTAATCGTGACCATCAAATCATCTTTGACAGTTTTGCTCACATTGTCAAACATTTCTGGCATTTGCATACCGTTAGCTCCTTTATTCAATGATGAGACATTCTTAGGTTCGTTACTCATTTGAAATCTTTTTTTTCTTACATACTATTATATCAAAAGTAAGCTTATATTATTTTGTGACAAGCCTCACTTATTTTTTTAAGCTTTTGTAGTATATAATATAGTGCGGAATAATATTTTTGTATTAAAAGAGAGGTGTGTCAATTGATAGAAGTAA
>CAZGNT010000027.1:0-11838 GCA_964527805.1 uncultured Sulfurovum sp. | reverse complement strand
ATTTTGATTTTAGGCCTTCAGACACTGCCCAGAAGACCTTTGCTTTAACCGGGATCTATTCCCGCGCCATAGCCTACGAACTAAAGAATCATAAGCGTAACATAGGGAGCATATCGATACGTCAGCTTAATGAATTTCTTAAACTAACCGGCAGGACCGATGATATTGAGAAATTAAAGCCTTATCTTTTTCTTACAAAGTTGGAAGAGAAATATCCCCGGTTGTATTCCGACACAGTGCTTTTATCAAAGGCAATGGGGAATATCTTTAACAATGATATGATCCCGTATGACATCTTGGGCTTAACCGGCTTATTGATCTTATTTATCGCTTTAAGCTTGAGGAGTATTTGGCTATGGATGTATTACTTGTATTGGGTATTTGCTTACTGGATAGGGAGGATTGGCTACCACGACTCGAATCTCATTATGAGTAACGAAGGCCGGCAGGTGATCATTTGGAGCTTCTGGCACGGCTTTATCCAGAAAGAAGGCAGGTTGTTCCTGGTGCTTACTATTGGCGGCGCGGTAATCTTCTTTGGGGCAGCCGGACTTGTACATATAACCAAAAGGAGTTTGAAATATGCAAATGCAAAATCTTAGTCTATCAGAGATAGGATTATTGATTCTTATGTTCGGTTTGTATTTCCTACCTGCATTAATTTCCTTTCTACGGCGGCATAGAAACTATCCGGCGGTATTTTTACTAAACCTTCTCTTAGGATGGACCGGTATCGGATGGGTTGTTGCTTTAGTTTGGTCTGTGGCGCGATAAACCCTGCCTTTGCTCATATCCCGCGGCCGTGGAATATCTCAATGACTGCTCCGGTGATCCAGACGTTGGAGAACAAGAATTATTTTGGATCTCCAATCGAAAGCAGAACCCTTGAGAATCTTCCAGTAGGTGAGCGAAAAACTTACGATACATCTAAACTCGCGACTGCCCTGGCCGGGGGTCTAAAAGGGGGTATTCTGGTGCTGTTCTATATACTGATCCACGCCCCGAAGAAACCGCAGCGACAACTCTGTGAATTCTATGTTGACCTTGAAAGGCTTAAGTATGAAAGAGCCACGGATACGCTAAAAGGGGATGATATACGCAGGTATTACAGGTTAAACGCCGCAAGCGCGTTACTTTCTGCCTGGCGCAAGAAAGCAGTAGAATACGATAAAAAGGAGACATCGAGGGGATTAAGTCGGTTTATAAAAAGATGGAAGAGATACTTGGTAAGGTGAGGTATGAGTAAAAATTATCTAAGTTTTATCCAAGAAGAGTCCGAACCGTATTTTCGTTCTTCAACGGTCCCGGTAATCCTGTTATGCCGGTGAATGCGGCCGTATGATTCGTAGAAAGTGTATTTTGGGAATAGGACATAAAAGATGATACTGCCGATAAGAATAGCCAAGAACCATTTTGTTGTTCGCCATATTGCTTCGCGGTTAACAGATAGGTTAAATACTTTAACTGCTCTTACAGATAATTTCCAGATTGTAAAAGCAATCAATGTTATTAGAAGGAGAAGTATCCCTATGGCAACTAAAGTGCCGAGATCTGGAAATGGTTCATCCAAAACTAAATGCGGTTCTCCCTTTGCAGTAGAAAAGAGCGGGGATATCACGGGAAATATACAAAAAACTATTGTTAATCGTAAGAATCTATTTCCAAGTTTAATCATAGCAAAAGTATATATTTTAATACCGTAATCGTCAACCCAAAAGAAAGAGGATAGGAGCATAAAACGTGGAGACTCATTTGCTTAGTCCCTGGGGATAGTTCTGGTTGCTTGGGTTAATGTACGGCGCCATCGTTTTCTTGCTTTATAAAGTGATGATGTGGACACTGGCTGCACATAAGGATTTGTTGAAGCAGATACAGGAAGTGTTGAAGATGTATCAGAAGTTATCCGATCTTTCAGGCTTTAGCCTCCCTTAGTGGATTGAGTGATTTTTGGGGTGCCTTGCGTGCGGTAGCCTTCGCAAGACTTGTTGGAAGAATTGCGCGAAGGCTTACCGCAGGCAAATAGCTTTAAGTGCTTGGGGAGAACCGGAGATAAACCTTGACATTTATTACCCAATACTATACACTTATTAATAAGTGTATAGCTAAAGGGAGTGCATATGGGACATAGAGAAATAGAACTTATAAATTTCTTTAAGAAAAGAAGAGGGTTGGCTAGTTATGCTGAAATAAAAGAAGCTGGCTTTAATAAGGCTCTTATTAAGGTCAGCCTGAATTCCGGCCGCATTCAGAAAGTAGACCGCGCGCTGTATGAACTATCCGAAGGTATTTCAGTCTCTAATCCTGACCTGGTAGCTGTTTCAATCAAGGTCCCCAAGGGTGTTGTATGTTTAGTTTCTGCGCTTGCTTTCCATGGAGCGACAACCGAGATCCCTCAATTTGTAGCTATAGCTATCCCCCGCGGTGCCCATGCCAATAAAATCAAGTATCCGCCGGTAAAGTTTTACCGTTTTGCTTCCAAATCTTGGGAAGCCGGTATAGAAGAGCATATAGTTGAAGGCCATAAAATCAAAATCTATAACCTTGCTAAAACAATCGCGGATTGCTTTAAATTTCGTAACAAAATCGGTATGGACGTTGTGCGCGAAGCTCTTAAAGTGGCCATTACCGAGAAAAAGGCGGTTCCAAAAGAGATTATGGAATACGCTAAGATTTGCCGTGTTGACAGAATTATTAAACCGATACTGGAAACGATGATATGAAAAAAGAGATCACTAATATTCAAGCCTCTATCCGGGCACGGCTTCAAAATAAAGCTAAAAGAACAAATCGGCCCTTTACGGATAAGTTCATCTTAAAAGGCACGCTTTTATTTTCCTATGCAGAAAATTCCAGGTTTAAGCCTGGAGAGCTTCATTATTGCGTTATAATGTAGTGTAAAAGATGAGGACATTATGAAAAATAAAATTATTGAAATGCCGTCCAAAGGCGAAATCGCTATTTATCGTAATAAAGATAGGAAAATTCAGCTTGAGGTTAAGCTGGAACTGGAAACAGTTTGGCTTACTCAGAAACAAATGGCCGATTTGTTTGGTAAAGATGTCCGAACGATTAACGAGCATATGCAAAACATATTCAAAGAAAAGGAATTAAAGAAGAACTCAGTTATCCGGAATTTCCGGATAACTGCTGCTGATGGTAAAAGTTATCCAACTAATTTTTATAATCTTGATGTAATTATTTCAGTTGGTTACCGTATAAAGTCCCAGAACGGCACACGTTTTCGCATTTGGGCTACCAATATCCTGAGGAAACATTTGATTGATGGGTATACTATTAATGAAAAACTATTGAAACAACAGACACAAAAGCTTGAAGCTTTACAGAAAGCAGTAAAATTGATTGGCAGTATGAAGGATCGCAAACAGCTTGAATATAAAGAAGCGATGGGATTGCTTGAAGTTATCAACGATTATAATTACGCGCTGGGGCTTTTAGATGACTATGATTGTAAACGGCTTAAGATAAGCCAAACCTCAAAAGATGAAAGATTTGTTTTAAGCTATGAGTTCGCAGTAGAAGCTGTCAATAAGCTCAAAGAGCGGATCGGTAGTTCAGATATTTTTGGCACAGAGCGGGATAAATCCTTTAAGAGCTCAATATCGTCAATTTATCAGACATTTGACGGTAAAGATTTATATCCAAGCATTGATGAGAAAGCGGCAAATCTCCTATACTTTATTGTTAAGAATCATTCTTTTGTGGACGGGAATAAACGCATCGCCGCTTCAATATTCTTATGGTTTTTAGAGAAGAATGGTATTTTGTATAAAGAAGACGGCTCAAAACGCATTGCCGATAACGCGCTTGTCGCTCTGACTTTACTGATCGCGGAAAGCGCTCCCGCTGAGCGTGAGGTTATCGTGACGTTGGTTGTCAATTTGATAAATAGGAATAATTAAGAAATTAACGAGGGTGTTTGTATGTGGATGGGAAGATAATGAAATCAATAATCGACATCTTGAAGAAAAGTAGCGGTGAGCGCGCTATCTCTATGTATTTAAAGAAAAACACAAATATTTTAATAAAAGCTTTTTGTACCTCTTGGAATTATAAAATATGTATATCTGATTTCTCTTTTGGAAATGAATTTAGCTGTGATTTCCTGATTTTATGCGCTAATTCAGGATTTTGGACAGCTATATTTATTGAGTTGGAAGCTCCCAAGGCAACTCTATATTTAAAAAACGGAACTCCTTCAAAGTCTTTAAGAATTGCGCAGCGGCAGATCTCTGATTGGAAAAATTGGGTGAGGATTAACGAACCATATTTGCGCCAATCATTTGTAAAATATCTTAAAAAGAACAATGTTTCTGCTCAATGCTCTAGAGTTGATAAACATAATTTAGCCGAAACTGAAATAATAGATTCGCATACAGTGATACGTTATTGTTATAAGATTATCATAGGTAGGCGAAACTTAATTTCAAGTTTGGAACAGGAGAGAAGGGCTAATGAAACTGATGAAATTATAACTTTTGATAGACTTATTGAAGTTGCGAATGTTCTTGATAAAGTTAGGAGCAATGATAAATCCTATAAAAGTAATAAAACAAGATTATAATTACTGTGTTCCTGCTTGTTTAGAGTCCATTTTCTCTGATTTTGGTATCAATAAGACTCAAAATGAGATTGCGTTTGATAACCCAGGTGTATTTAATGGTGGAGTGTTAATTGATAGCTATAAACTTGGGGATGTGTTTAAGAAATATCACGTTGAGGTTTCTTTGGAACAGGAAGATATAAACAAAAAATATGATTTTGATTGTTTAAAACGGATTGCAACTAATCCAAATAATAAAATATTGCTCTTGTAACAAGGACCAATTAAACATTGTGTTCGGTTTGTTAGTATAAAACAAAACGGAGATATTGAGGGGTATTCGGTAAATAAATACAGAACCCCATTCTTTATGACTATTAAGTTATTTGATGAAATTCAACGAGATTATACTGGGCCTGCTTCGGATGTAGAGTCAACTTACGAATATTTAAATCGTTCAGCACGTGTCGAAATTGACAATATTCGTAGATTGATAGAGGATTGGTTCCATCATTATCCATTAAGCGAGGCAAATGAACTATATAGTCGTTTCCGATCAAAAGATGAACGACAACACAAATCCGCTTTCTTTGAAATTTTTCTCCATGAGCTTCTTTTGAAACTAAATTGCCGAGTTGAAATCCATCCAGAGATCAACACTACTTTTGCGAAACATCCAGATTTTCTTGTGAAATCTAAAGAAAAAGAAGACTTTTACTTGGAGGCTGTTGTGGTAGCCATTGAGTCAGAAAAAAAAGAAGCTGCGCGCTTAAGAATGAATGTTGTACGCGATCTGTTAAATCAAATGAGTTCTCCAAATTTTTTTATTGGGATAAATCTAAAGGGTTATCCTGATACATCTCCGCCAGTTAGAAATATTAGGTCTTTTCTTCAAAAACGTCTTGAGGGATTAGATCCAGATAAATTATCACAAATCCAAGAATTAAGAGGGCTAAAAGATCTTCCCCATTGGCTTTATAAACATAAAGGTTGGGAAATAGAATTTTATCCTATACCAAAATCAACTAAAATTAGAAAAGAAATCGGTGTTCGTTCCATTGGAATGGAATTCCATGATTTTCAACTAATAGATTCCATAACACCTGTTAAGAAAGCTTTGCTTGGCAAAGCAGGCCGTTATGGGAATTTAAATCTACCATATGTTATTGCGGTTAATACTGTAGGTTTACATGTGGATGATATTGACATAATGAATGTATTGTTTGGAACAGAACAATATGTATTCAATTCTGGTTCTAAAAAAGAGAAGTTAAATAGAAAACTTGACGGGCTTTGGACAAGTAATTGTGGCCCAAGGTATACGCGAGTTAGTGCTGTTTTAGTCGCTTCAGTTAGTCCTTCTAACTTAGCTAATGCAAATATCTGTTTATACCATAATCCTTGGGCAGAAAAGAAATATAATTCTATTTTGATTTCTTTGCCTCAGGCTGTACCTGTACTAAAGGATAATATTATCAAGCGCAAAGAGGGAGAATCTTTAACAAGGATATTTAATTTGTCTTCAGAATGGCCAAGATTTGAGGAGAGATGATCTTAATTGAAAATTAAGATCTGTTTTCCAAAGGGATACCCGGTACTTTTATAAATAAGATGCAATAGGCTAAAGAACTTTAGTTGCGAGATCGTTTTGCGCAATGAGAGTCACAGAATTACTTATAAAGTTTTAAAATAATGGCAAAGATAAAGTTGGATTTGCATGATATTTTCAACAAAGGGAAGGACATTAAAAGGGAGTTTAATCGTGTGATCGAGGATGCTGTGGAGAAAGGGATTTCTTTGGTTGAGATTATTCCCGGTAAAGGAAGCGGGCAGTTAAAGAAACATGTGTTGCGTCTCCTGGAGCAGCCGAGGATAAGGAATCTTTATGATCGGATAGAGAAGGACGATAAGAATTTTGGTAGGATTTTTGTTCACTTCAGGCAGTAGTTTAAAAATAGTATAGAGTTGTGAGTATGGAGTAAAAATCCGGGCACGAGGGATGTGCGTTATGCTGCTTCGATGTACACAGAAATTTCTTACCGAGTTGCGTCTCAATAAAACAGATGTCGCTGAAGCCTCAAGGTCGTTGCATCCGTTGGATGAATGGTACGCGCATGTGTTTTTTCTTTACCCCCGCAGGAAGAGCGCGATCTTTATGCATGCCGGCACGGGATTTTGTTTCTTCGCCTTTGACCGGTCGCGGGAGCAGTTGAACGACATAGAAGGTTTGTTCAGTAAATCTCTTGGTCGGGCCCTATTCGATGAGCATTATCCGGCCCCAGTTATCAAATTGTTTAATGAACGGCTGGAGAATGTTCAGATAGCTCGAACCATTGACCGTAAGATTGTGTCTTTGATCAACCGGAGAGTTTTTGAATTGCTCTGTACGGGCGATTATTCTCTTAATGACCGACGAGTTCATGATGAATACTTGGCGGGATTAGACTTTCGTAGAGAATTGACACTTAAAGACTCGCGCTATCCGATTGAACGAATGCGTGATTTGTTGGCAAACTTGGATGAATTGAAGGGGGTAGAGATACCATCCGCGCAGAAAAAACACGAGGCTCTGGAAGCCTTCTTTGAGACATTGAGACGGGATAGGATAAATACATAATTTAGTCCTCAATTATGGACACGGTCTTTCATAAAGACGATAATAGTTAGATTGATGAGTAGAATTATGATGAGCCTTAACTATGTAAAATCGCAATTAAAGGAGAACTTGTAAGAGGAACATAGCGGGGGGGCTATTGCATATGCAAAAAACTATAAAAGAAACTTATCTAAGGAGATTAGACCAATTGATAATTAAGGGTGAAGAGATTATAAAGAATGTGCCTGTAGATCGTATTAGAATTGGTATGGAAGAAGATGAGGAAGATATAGATAATGGTGTTGCTAATACTTGGAGAACCAACTGCTTTAATTTATTGTCGCAAATTAAACCTAAGGATGATTATTCATTTGTAAGTATTAATTCTCCGGCGATAATGTATGAATCAAATAAGGATCGAGTAGAGAAAGTTTTATCTTTCATGCGTGCTGTAAAAGATGATTTTGAGCTAGGCTTTCTAGATTCTCTTTCAGAACAAATAGAAGCGATTCTGGCCTGTGACTATATGGATATAGCAGAAAAGCTTTTGAATGATCCTGATGCAAAAAAGAATGGGACAGATCATATTCCTGCGGCAGTATTGGTGGGGGTTACTTTGGAACATACTCTTAGAACTCTTTGTGATAAAAATGGTATTAGTCTTCAGAAAAGTAATGGTGAGCCCAAGACCATGAATCCATTGATCGATGATTTGAAAACCTTGGGAATATTTAATGAATTGAAGGCGAAGCAGCTACGTTCTTGGGCCGATATACGAAATGCCGCTGCACATGGACATTTTACTGAATTTAAACGCGATGATGTGCTAAATATGATCGCTGGCGTAAATCAATTCTTAGCGGATTATATATAGAGCGAGATAATTAAATTCTTAGTATGCGATATTGATATCCCAAAAGAAATGTTTGTGTTATTAAAATATGTTGAAGTAGCAGAAAAAACTTTAATTAAAATTAGCTGAAACAGTGAATTTCCAAATTAGAAGGTAAGATGGATCATAATCAAATAAAGAAAGTTTTGTTGGAAATAATAGCTAAAGAATGCCCATCAGGCACTGGGCAATCCGGGGGAATTTTACAGAAAATTGAAAAGATTTTGAATATTTCTCATAATGACGAAGAGGAACAACAAGCTGTGTTAACAGTATGGAATGATTTATTCAGGATTGGTTTATTGGCTTGGGGACTTGACTTTTGTAATCCGGATCCGCCATTCTTTCATGTTACTGATAAAGGGAGGAATGCGTTAAAGCATATAAGTCGTGACCCTTCTAACCCTGATGGATATCTTCATTATCTAGAAACAAAAGTAGAACTCTCCGATACAACAAAATCGTATGTTATAGAAGCTTTACAAACATATAATTCAAATAATTATAAAGCTTCAGCTGTAATGATTGGTTGTGCTTCGGAAAGTATAATTATTGAAATGGCAAATAACGTTGTTAATAAACTAGAAAGCTTAAACCAATCTCCTAATAAAAAGCTTTCTGATTGGAAAATTAAAACGATTTTAGAGGGAATAAAAAGCTTTTTTGATTCACATAAATCAGATATGCCTAAAGAAGTATTTGAATTATATGAAGCTAATTGGTCTTCTTTTGCTCATCAAATTAGACAGGGACGTAATGAGGCAGGACATCCCTCAAGCATAAAAAATATTCTAGAAGAAAATGTACTCGCATCTTTACTCGTTTTCCAGGAATTAGCAAAGATTTCACAGAAATTGAATGAGTTTATTAAGAACTTAGCTTAATCTATAACCGAGTGCTATATTCCAGAGGTTAACACACATGCCAGACAAAGTTCTTATTGTTTTCTACTATAATTACTCCCGGGATATTTCCTTGTGAATTTATATGTAACGTCTTATAATATGGGCAGTTATGATGTGGATTCTTTATTGGTATAATGTCGGAGGAAGCAAGCTTGGGAAGGTGTTTATTATATCGAAAACCGTTCATAAGACTTGCTTGACTTCAGGGAGTTTTCGGTGTATAAAAGAGTTAACAATTTAGAGTGGTATTGTTTCGAAGGGGGAACTGCCACTATAATATAACTAAAACCTTCGCTTGAAAAGGCGGAGGTTTTTTATTTTACGGGAGATTTATGAGCGAAGCCGAAGCGCGACAACTTATAGATAGCCTGCTTATTGAAGCCGGATGGATTATTCAGGATGTCCGTAAGATCAATCTATCCGTAGGAAAGGGGATAGCCGTGCGCGAATTCCCCACCAAATCCGGCCCGGCTGATTATATGTTGTTTGTCGACCGTAAAGCCGTGGGTACCGTAGAAGCCAAGAAAGAGGGGACCACGCTTTCCGGCGTAGCCGAGCAGACTGCGCGTTACAACGCATCAATCCCGGATAACCTTCCGCACGTAGATGACGTTTTACCGGTTGCCTACGAATCAACCGGTATAGAAACTTTCTTTCGCAATCAGCGCGATCCGGATACGCGCTCCCGCCGCGTATTTGCTTTTCATTCTCCGGATACGTTCGCCGATTGGCTTGAGCAGGATAAATCTTTGCGTCAACGCCTGCGCGAGTTGCCGCCCCTTGATCCATATAATCTCCGTCAATGCCAGATTGAGGCTATCACTAACCTGGAACAATCTCTGTGCCAGGCCAAGCCGCGCGCCCTGTTGCAAATGGCTACCGGCAGCGGCAAGACATATACCGCCATCAGCGAGATCTACCGTTTGATCAAATTCGCTAAAGCCAAAAGGATATTATTTCTGGTTGATCGGTGTTCTTTAGGCCGTCAGGTAAAGAAAGAATTCCAGAACTATATCCCTTTTGACGATAACCGCGCCTTTACCGATCTTTATATTGTCCAGCACATGACCACCAATGTCTTTGACCCCGGCGCCAAAGTCTGCATTACTACCATCCAGCGCCTATTTTCCATGCTTAAAGGCGATAAAGACCTGGATGCCGGCCTTGAAGAAAAGTCACTTTATGAATCCGACGCGCCTAACATCGATCCCCAGGCCGTGCAATTCAGCGGCAAGATTCCCGTAGAAACCTTTGATTTCATCATCGTTGATGAATGTCATCGTTCGATTTACAACCTCTGGCGTCAGGTTCTGGAATACTTTGATTCCTTTATCATCGGACTGACCGCCACCCCTTCCAACCAGACCATCGGCTTCTTTAACAAAAACCTGGTCGTGGAATACGACCACACCCGGGCAGTGGCTGACAAAGTCAACGTTGGCTTCGACGTGTACTGTATTCGTACCAAGACTACCGAAAAGGGTGGCAAAATCCCTTCCGGTTTCTACGTGGATAAGCGCGACCGGCTGACCCGTAAACTCCGCTGGGAAAAGCTGGACCAAGACATCGAATACTCCGCTGATCAGCTTGACCGCAGCATCGTGGTCAAAGATCAGATCCGCACGGTTATCCGGGAATTTAAGAATAAGCTTTTCACCGAAATCTTTCCCGGCCGTACTGAAGTACCCAAAACCCTGATTTTTGCCAAAGACGACAGCCACGCCGAAGACATCACTGGGATTGTGCGCGAAGAATTCGGCAAAGGTAATGATTTCTGCAAAAAAATCACCTACCGCACCCAGGAGAACACCGACGACCTGATTGCCGCGTTCCGTAACAGCTATAATCCCCGCATTGCCGTAACCGTGGATATGATCTCTACCGGCACGGATATCAAGCCGCTGGAATGTATTCTTTTCATGCGCGACGTTAAATCCGCGATGTATTTCGAACAGATGAAAGGCCGCGGCACGCGGGTAATCGATTCCGATGACCTTATGGCAGTAACTCCCGACGCCAAAACCAAGACTCACTTTATCTTGGTTGACGCCGTGGGAGTGTGCGAAAGCGAAAAGACCCAGACCTTTCCTTTGGACCGGCAAAAAAGCGTGCCTACGCCCAAACTTTTGAACAATATCGCTATCGGTATCCGCGACAATGACACCTTATCCAGTCTGACTTCGCGTCTATCGCGTCTGGATTTGGAATTGGAACCCCGTGATCAGGAGCGGATTAAAGCCATCTCCGGCGGAAAATCTTTAACCAACATCGTCAATGATCTTGTTAATGCCATTGACCCGGACATCGCCGCTGACCGGGACAAAGCCTGCGCGCCTTTTGATAATCCCGAACTGCGCGAACTTCTAACCGCGCTGCATAAAAAGACCGAGCAAACCATCGACACCGTCACCGTAGATACCGTTACCCAGTCAGGCTTTGACCAGCAGGCCAAAGAAAAAGCCTCTTCCATCGTAAAGAAATTCGAGCAGTTTATCGCCGAAAACAAGGATAAGATCACCGCCTTGCAGATCCTCTATAACCTGCCCTATAAAAAGCGCCACGTTACCTACGAAGAAATACGCGAATTATCCGAAAAAATAGAAATGCCGCCTTACGGCTTTACCACCGATACGCTCTGGCGCGCCTATGAACAGCTTGAGAAATCCAAAGTGCGCCCGGCTTCGGTCCAGAAGCAATTAACCGACATTGTTTCCTTGGTGCGTTTTGCTATACATCAAGAGGAAGTCCTGGAGCCGTTCAAGGAGCACGTCGAGCATCGTTTCCACGAATGGCTGAAAAATCAGCAACTCCTGGGTAAGACTTTTAGCGAGAAACAAATCCAATGGCTGACTATGATCGCCGAGCACATCGCCGGCTCCGGCAG
>CAZGNT010000026.1:0-12200 GCA_964527805.1 uncultured Sulfurovum sp. | reverse complement strand
AAGCTCCAGGAGAGGCTCGCGAAGCTTTCCGGGGGAGTTGCCGTGATCAACGTCGGAGCGGCCACCGAGACCGAAATGAAAGAGAAGAAGGCCAGAGTGGAAGACGCTTTGCACGCCACCCGCGCCGCGGTCGAGGAAGGCATCGTCCCCGGAGGCGGAGTCGCGCTTCTGCGCACCGTCTCCAGCGTCGAAGCCCTGAAACTTGAGGGCGACGAAAGGGTCGGAGCCAACATCATCAAGCGGGCGCTTGAGGAACCGATGCGCAAGATATCCGAGAACGCCGGTGTAGAAGGCGTCGTCGTGATACAAAAGGTAAAGGAACAGAGCGGTTCTTTCGGGTTCAACGCCGAAGCGGAAGAATATACCGACATGATCAAGGCTGGCATCATTGATCCGGTCAAGGTCGTCAGACTGGCTATTGTGAATTCTTCCAGTATAGCCGGTTTGATGTTGACTACCGAAGCCTTGGTTACGGAGATCCCGGAAAAAGAGAAACCGGCTCCAGCCATGCCTCCGAATCCCGTTTATTAATCCGGGGGGAATTGGTTTGTAAAAATGTTAGTTGTTGCAGCCGGCCGGGCCGCGCCTGTAAAAAACTGCGCGGCCGGGCCGGTCTTTTCAGAGCCTCCATGAAGAAGGAAGAGTATCTCTATGATGACCGAGAAGAGAGCGAGAAAGGCCCGTATATTGTTGACCAATGACGACGGCATTCAGTCCGCCGGCCTGGCCGCTCTTTACCGGGCATTATCGCCGCTTGGGAAAGTCACGGTGGTTGCTCCGGACAACGAACGCAGCGCGGCGAGCCACGCCATCACCCTGCACCAGCCGTTGCGTTTGAAGAAAGTGAAATTCAGAGACGGCGAGAAATGGTTCTGCACCAGCGGGACGCCTGCGGATTGTGTGAAGCTCGGTTTGAGCGCGGTATTGAAACATTCCCCGGATATGGTGGTTTCCGGCATCAATCCCGGGCCGAATACAGGATTCAGCGTGCTGTATTCCGGGACGGTGTCCGCGGCCCGGGAGGCAGCGATGTGCGGGATACCGGCTATGGCCGTTTCGCTGGTGACCCGCTCCGTTTCTGCCGACTTTGAATTCGCGGCCTTTGTTGCCGCGGGGTTGGCGCGCAAGATACTCTCCGGCAGGTTCATCCCGGCCGGATGCCTGTTGAACGTCAATATCCCGGAAGGCAAGATAAAAGGCGTGAAATTCACAAAGCAGAGCACGCGTTTCTTCAAGGATAGGTTCGAAAAAAGGCACGACCCGCGCAACCGCGAATATTACTGGCTCAGCGGGGAATTTTTTGGCGGAAGTCCGGACGCGGAAAGCGACAGCGAGACCGTGCGCCGCGGCTACATCTCCCTGACCCCGCTTATCAACGACGCTACCGACCACGCGTTTCTCGCCGGACTGCGGGACAAGCGGGCAATCTTATAGGCCACAGCGGCGGCAGACGGTGCCGTCAGCTTCCTTTCGTCTTCATCCTTCTCCTGGATCTGAATTTTATTGCTTGTTAGTGTTTCCCTAAGGTATTATAATAAAAAACAAATCTCACCGGACGCATGATCTGAAAAAACGAGCGTGGGCAGCATGAATAAAGCAGTATATCTTTTTAAAGAAACCTTCCACTTGATCAAGGCGCATAAGATCTATTTTCTTGCGCCGATCCTAATAACATTTGCGCTTTTAGCCCTCCTTGTTTTCTATGTCGGACCGAGCGTGATAATCTCTTTTATTTACGCCGGAATATAGTGTGGAATTCCCTCTTAACGCCGCGGCGGCGGTATAAAACGCAATCGTCTTAAATTAGCTGTGACCAGAGGCGGCATCGGCCGGTATGATATGTCCGAAAAAGCAATCATGCGGAAAATGGCGGCATTCTTAATCGGCGGGGCTTTAGTTTTCTTCGTTTTGGAGATCATCCTGCGCGCCGGCGGATTCTTCATCTTCCATCGGCAGGGTATTGATAAATACAAACAGGTCCAGAGCGGCTACAGAATACTATGTATAGGAGATTCGTTTACTTACGGCCTGGGCGCGGCGCATGATCTTGATTATCCGACTCAGCTGGCAAGGATGCTCGGTTCCAGGTATCCAGAAGGTAAATTTCAGGTAATGAACCGCGGGAGATGTTCTTATAATACCACGCAGATCATTTCTGATTTTCAGGCGGCTTTGAGAGAAGGCACAGCTCCGGACCTGGTAATTCTTCTGGGCGGTGGTAATAATTACTGGAATTTTTACGGCCGGGAGAGACAATCCGGGATGACAGCGTTGCCGGTCAAATGGTTTTTTCGTACCAAAGTCGGGAAATTTACCGCTTTGATTTCCTGGAAGATAAGAAAACGGGGCGGTTCTCCTGTAGACACATTCGGCAACATTCCGGCTACGTACAATTACGGCTCTGTCGGCGGCCGGACAACATTCTTAGAAAAGGTGAAAGCGCGCTTCCGCCGCGGAGATCATGGGAGTAAGGCTTATATCGAACTCGGCGTTGCCTTGGCCGAATGCGGTTCATACCCCGAAGCCGAGAAATGTTTTCTGAAAGGGATAGAGATCGAGCCCTCCTCAAGCGAAGGCTACGCGCGCATGGGAGGATTATGTGTTTCTCTGGGACGTTATGAAGAAGCAAAAAAATGGCTGGATCAGTCTTTTAAAACCGGACCAGGGGACATAGAATGTTATGTGGAAACCGGATGGTTTTATTTACAGCAGCGTTTTTATGATGAGGCGGTAGAATGGTACAGGAAAGGGCTTGAGATAGATCCTAAATCGGGGATATGTTATTTGAGCATCGGGACGGCTTATGCGAGGCAGGCACTTTATGATGAGGCTGTGGCATGGCTGGAAAAGGGTATCGCCGTCGATCGGATGAACGGGGATCTTTATAGATGTCTTGCCGGCGTGTATGCGAATAAAGGCGAGACCGCGAAGTCGAGAGAATGCATACTGCTGGCCGCCTGCCTTGATCCGGAGGATATTGATACCCGGTCCGACCTTGTGCGCATCTTCGGCGGCGATCGTTCCGCCATTTCGGAGTCGCTCGCTAAGAATAGCAGCGTTCTTCCCCCCAAAATAGCCGCATTACTTAAAAAGATATCCTATTTCGACGATGTCAAACAGTGGATAATTTCGGATATACGAGAGATCGCGGATATCTGTCGTCGTCATAAGAGCAGGATGCTCTTGATGGATTATCCCGGAGACGAGAGTTTCTCGGAGCTGATGTCGAAAATCGCCGGGGATAATTCGATACCTTTCGTGAGCAATTACCGTGTTTTCTCGGTTATGGACAGGGCGGTCTCCCGCAATTGTTTTGTCTCCGACGGGCACTGCAGCGCCGATGGGTATGCCGTTATAGCGCGTAATTTATTGAATTTCCTGGAGGCGGAAGGGAAATGATATCGATGAGGGGAAGAAAGTTCACCGAGGGGATTACCCGGGCGTTAGTTGTAATATCCGGACTGTTCATGTCCCTGATATTCCTTGAGATTGTTCTCCGTCTCGGATGCTGCATGATATCTTTTCTACAGGAATGCCGGAACAGGCAGGGTATAGAACACAGGGGAGTTTATAAGATTATGTGCGTCGGTGAATCTTCCACCGCGATAGGAGGGGAGAATTCTTATCCGAGCCAGCTTGAGACGATGTTGAACCGCTTGGGGAACGGGTTCTGTTTTCGTGTGATCAATAAAGGCGTATCTACAGTCGATAGTAACTATATCATCAGGCATTTGGAAGAGAATGTGGAAAAATACAAACCGGACATGGTGATCGCCATGATGGGTATAAACGACAGGCACATTAAATATTACGAGGGTATTCAGGATACTGAATCCATATTGTTTAGGCATTCCGCCGCGTACCGTTTCTTAAAGTTTCTTTCATTGGATATCCGAGGGAAATTTAAGGTGCGATCCGTGTCGAAAAAGAAGGTTCCCCCTGTCTCCGGCGCGGATATAGGTGGACAACCGGCAGCGGAAGAGCAGTCCGGTGAAGCTGATCCCGGGAAATACGGAGAGAATGATTATATACGACTTGGGAGATTTTACCGGGAAAAAGGACAATATCTCAAGGCTGAAGAAGCGTTTAGAAAAGCCCTGGCGGTTAACCCGACCAATCCTTCCACATACGTGGAACTGGGGTGGACATATACGCAGAACAAGAAGTATCTGGAAGCGAAAGATAGCTTTGTGGCGGCATTGAACGTTGATCCTTCCGACAAGGGAGCATTGCTGGGGTACGGGCTATTCTGTTCTTCAAGGACCGCGTATCACAGCGCAGAGGAGATATTTAAAAGGCTTATAGAAGCTGATCCTTACGATGAGAAAGGATATGTGGAACTCGCCTGGGTTTATATGCGGACAGGCAAATATTCCCGTTCGGAGGAAGTCCTAAAGAAATATGTGTCTTTTAATCCGGGGAGCGCAAAAGTTTACGCGGCATTATCCACTCTTTACCGGGAAACCGGCAGGCCGGATTTGGCAGACGTCTTTACCGGAAAGATGGATACGGCGCAAGCATCTTCCTACAGCGCTCTGACCGTATATAATTATAAAAAGATGAAGGAGATATTGGATAAAAAGGGTATCAAACT
The DNA here is from genome assembly GCA_964527805.1 of uncultured Sulfurovum sp. Classification (GTDB taxonomy): domain Bacteria; phylum Campylobacterota; class Campylobacteria; order Campylobacterales; family Sulfurovaceae; genus BN30871. The sequence goes on along the minus strand of CAZGNT010000026.1, from coordinate 7,606 downwards.
TGCGTGTATGGGGTATCCCATGCGTAGCGTCGAACCTTTGAAGACAGTTTTCGGCGGCAATCCCGGAGTCCTTATTATCGACAACGAGAATGTTTTCAAAAAAGCCTTGAAACGCGGCAGGTACCGGGATTATTTTCTGGACATGTTTGGAGGCAACTTCGGACACTGTCGGCGAAAAGGAAACGCGCTTATTGCCGGGAACGCGGCGAATAATGTGATGGATTTCTTAGGAAGAGAGGCGATATGGAAGTGAAGAATGAATCCGGCAAATTGTGCGTGAAATGCGTGATGCCGGAGTATAAACCAGATATCACTTTTAACGCCGCTGGGCAATGCAGTTTATGCTCCGGACATAAAGGCGCGAACTATCGCCGGCAGGAAAGCCCTTTACTGGAAACGGAACTCATCAAGATGCTGACACGCAGTAAAAAACGCGGCAGATATCATTGCCTGGTAATGTGTAGCGGAGGGAAAGACAGTACCGCCGCTTTATACTACATGAAAAAGCGATATAAACTGGAACCTCTTGCGTTTACTTTCGACAACGGGTTTGAACTCCCGGATGCCCTGGAGAACGTTCGGAACACGGTGGAACGGCTCGGCGTAGACTCGCTTATGTTCAAGAGCGATTTTATGCTGGATATGTTCGCTGCGATAGTGAAGTCGAGAGCAAAAGCCGTCATCTGCCACGTCTGTTCTATCTGGTATATGGGTATCGTGTTACGGATAGCTGCGGGATTGTCCATCCCTGTGATAATCGGCGGCTGGACGAAGGGGCAGTTCAGCCGCGGCAGGATCAGGCATCCGGAATTTTCTTCCATGGCGAAAGGGACGGCGGATTTCCTGGAAAGATTCCGTAGGCAGAATCCAAAATACAGGGATTTTCCGGCGAGCGTTGAGGAAGTCATTAAAAGAGCCGGCCGGCAAAAATCGGCATGCACGGTTATCTCACCCCATTGGTTTCTGCCTTTTGACCAGGAGGAATATTCCGGGATGATAAAACGGGAACTGGGTTGGAAACCAACGGCGTTAAGCTATCCTGCCGGATCGACAAACTGCCGGCTGAACTTTCTTTCGGTGCTCCTGTCCATGAAGCATTACGGTTATTCGCATTACCACGCGGAGATGAGCAGGATGATAAGGAGGGGTATTTTGACCAGGGAAGAGGCATTGAAGCGGCTTGAAATCAATTTCAGAGAAGGAGATATACTTCCGGTACTGGATAGACTGGGATGCAGGCTGGATGATTTATATTTTTGACGGACAAGGCGAGGGGCGGAGTTTTTATGTGGAAGACCTTTCTACGTAACCTGACAAGCTTGATACAGAAAGTGTTGTTGAGCATATGCCTGCCAGTGGTTTATTTCCTGGGTATGGGATTGACGGTTTTGATCATGGCGGTATTCAAGCGAAAGGTCCTTGCCGGATGCGCGAAAACAGACGGCACTTTCTGGATCGATTCCGCCGAACAAGACGGTACTTTCGATAACGGCCGCTTTCAGTCTTAACCGGCGAAAGAAAGAACCGGTCTGGATAACGGCTCGTGTTTGCGGTAAAGACCTTGACCCCTCCGGCAAAAGGTAGGATTCTCGTATTTTATTGCAGGGTTACACTATGAATATATTGGGTATATCATGTTTTTATCATGATTCCGCTGCCTGTCTCGTGCAGGACGGCAGGATAACGGCCGCCGCCTCCGAAGAACGGTTCAACCGCAGTAAATGCTCTCCAGCGTTCCCCTTAAACGCGATAAATTATTGTCTTCAGCACGCTGACTTAACGATGAAAGAAATTAACGCGGTGGGTTTTTATGAGAAACCGTTTCTCAAGTTCTACCGTGTCCTATTGAGCCACGCAAGGGCATACCCGTTCTCTTTCGGCAGTTTCTGCCGGACATTGCCTGGTTGGCTGAAGGAACGGCTTTTCCTTCCGTTGATATTGCGAAAAGAGCTTTGTTACGAGGGGAGGATCGTATTCATAAACCATCACTTGTCTCATGCTGCAAGTTCGTTCCTCGTTTCTCCGTTCGAAGAGGCGGCAATATTGATTGCGGACGGCGTGGGGGAATGGGCGAGCACCAGCTTCGGTGTCGGCAGTGGCGTGGATGTTCGCATCGCTAAAGAGTTGCATTTCCCGAATTCACTGGGACTGTTCTACAGCGCGATCACCACTTATCTGGGATTCGAGGCTCTGACCGGCGAAGGTAAGGTGATGGGACTGGCAGGTTACGGATCCCCGGTATATGTAGATAAATTCAAAAAGATGGTCATTGTCAGGCCAGACGGTAGTTTTATGTTGGACCAGAGATATTTCGGATTTAATAAAGGCGGGAGAATGTATACCGAAAAACTGATACAGACGCTGGGAAAGGAACGCCGCCCGCAGGACAAGGTCGAACAAAGACATTGCGATGTAGCTGCCAGCTTGCAGAAAATAACCGAGGACATTCTGATAAATATAGTTCGGAACGTGCACAAGGGAACCGGAATGAAGAGGTTTTGCTTGGCAGGCGGATTATTTATGAATTGTGTAGCTAACGCTAGAATCTTAGAAGATACTCCGGTTAAGGAGTTATTCATTCAGCCCGCCTCCGGAGACAGCGGAGGGGCGTTAGGCGCGGCAGTTTATGTATATCACTATTTATCGCGGGATAACCGCCGCACGGCGCTGAAAGACGTATATCTTGGGCCGGAGTTTTACGATAGGGAGATCAAGAGGGCGTTTATTAACGGAGATATCGTTTTCCGGGAGTATGCCGATGACGAATTACTCAAATATATAGCCGGGCAGATCGCGCAGGATAGAATCGTCGGTTGGTTTCAGGGAAGGATGGAGTTCGGCCCCAGGGCCTTGGGGAATCGTTCCATATTGGCGAATCCCTGCAATCCGCGGATGAAAGATTTGCTGAATTTGAAGGTGAAACGCCGAGAGGATTTCCGGCCGTATGCTCCAGCGGTGCTTGAAGAGCGGTGCGCCGAGTTTTTTGATGTGCTGCAACAGTCTCCGTTTATGCTGATAGCCGGAAGGGTAAAGGAAGAGAAAAAGGGTGTTATCCCCGCGGTTACGCATATTGATAATACCGCGAGGGTACAGATAGTTGATAACGATACTAATTCCCGCTTGCGTGGATTGCTCAAGGAATTCGAAAATCTGACCGGCATTCCTTTATTGATAAATACTTCGTTCAATTTAAGGGGAGAACCGATCGTTTGCCGTCCAGAAGACGCAATAGACTGCTTCAAGCGCAGTGAGATGGATATCCTGGTCATGGGAAATTGTGTCGCGGAGAGGAATGGAATCTCTTAACGTTCCCAGTCAATCGGAAGGTCAAGTATACATCGCTGTGTTACACCTTGTTTTTATAAAAGTTGACAGATATCCCGCCATGTCCTATTATAAATTTACTACTGTCCGGACGGGTTTATCTTATTGAAAGACGGACTACAGACAAAGGCAGTGTAAATGGGCAATCTCATAAGATTCGGCGTCTCCATAGAAAAGAATCTGGTTTCCGGGTTCGACGCCCTGATCCGGAAGCGTAAGTGCGGCAACCGTTCCGAAGCGATAAGGGATCTTATCCGGCGGGAACTGGTGGAACAAGAGTGGGCCGACGATAATGTAGTCGCCGGGGCTATCACGCTTATTTACGATCATCATAAACGCGAACTGTTAAGCAAGTTGACGGCGGTGCAGCATAATTTCCAGCATTTGATAATTTCCACCCAGCATATTCATCTCGACCACTCCAATTGTCTGGAGATGATCGCCGCAAAAGGGAAGGCCGCAGAGATTAAGGAGCTGGCAGATCTTCTGCGTTCCACAAAAGGCGTGAAACATTTATCCCTGAACGCCGCGACCACCGGAAGAGGAGTGTAAAAAATTTTGTTTTTCAGTAGCACAAGTATCGCTTTTGTGCTATTATACATATCCTGGAGATAGGAACAACAATCAACACAGGAGAGAAAAATGCATATACCCGACGGATACTTGGGGCCCGCCACGAGCGGAGTGATGTATGCGGTGATGTTGCCTGTATGGGCGCTGGCTTCGCGGATGGTTAAAAAAACTCTCAAAAACAAACAAATCCCTCTGCTTGCCATCAGCGCCGCTTTCTGTTTCGTTATAATGATGTTCAACGTGCCCATCCCCGGAGGGACTACCGGACACGCGGTGGGCGCGGTGCTGGCGGCTATACTTCTCGGCCCCTGGGCCGCCTGTATAGCGGTCACTGTGGCCCTGGTGGTCCAAGCCCTGCTTTTCGGCGACGGCGGCATAACCGCCATCGGCGCGAATTGTTTCAATATGGCGTTTGTCGAGGTTTTCGCCGGTTATTATATTTACAAGTTCATAAGCGGCAATTCGCCTTCAACGTCCGGCCGCAGGGTTTTTGCCGCCGCGGCAGCCGGCTACCTGGCGTTGAACATAGCCGCATTGACTACGGCGCTGATGTTCGGCATACAGCCTTTATTGTACAGGACCCCGACAGGCCAGTCGTTATATTGTCCTTACGGCCTTAGTGTCGCCGTTCCGATGATGCTCGGCGAGCATTTGCTGGTATTCGGCTGGGTCGAGGCGCTTATTACCGCGCTGGTTGTCAAATATTTGCAGAAACAGGATCCTTCATTGATCGTTTCGGGAAAGGAGGGGTAGAGAAATGAGAACTACTTCTAAACTTTGGCTGGGAGTGATTATATTGGCGTTTCTTTCCCCCCTGGGGCTTTTGCTTCCCGAATATTTCAAGGCGGGGGACGCCTGGGGGGAGTGGGGCGCGGAGACTCTACAGGAATTAGTGGGATATGTCCCGCAGGGGTTTACCAGACTTTCCGCTCTCTGGAGCGCTCCCGTTCCTGATTACGCCTTCCAGGGATGGGAAGAGAAAGGGTTGGGTAATCTGAGCTTCGCCTATATCTCGTCGGCGGTTATCGGGATCGGTATTACCGTGGCGGTAGTTATGCTGCTGGGCAAATTCCTGATCAAGAAGGATTAAGGCGCGTCTTCTCAGCGGGCCGTTTTTTCTTACCTCGAATGGCTAAAAAAAAGATAATTCTCACTGGAGGGGCAGGGTTTATCGGCAGTTGTTTTCTCTGGAAACTTAACCGGGAAGGTATATACGATATAATCGTTGTCGATGACCTGGGCAGCGACGCCAAATGGGTGAACCTGCGGGGGAAGCGTTTTATGGATTACGTCCATAAAAACGATCTCCCGGGACTGCTTGAGTCCGGAAGATTGGACGGTATCGGGACGATAGTCCATCTTGGCGCCTGCAGTTCCACCATTCTTACCGACGCCGCGTATTACCTGAAGAATAATTACGAATATTCCAGGCGCCTCGCCGAGTGGGCATTTGCCCATTCGGCGAAATTCATTTACGCCTCTTCGGCCGCCACTTACGGCGCCGGCGAGAGCGGCTACGGGGACGAGGAGGAGAGGCTGCCTTGTCTGAAACCGCTCAATATTTACGGTTACTCGAAACATCTTTTTGATCTCTGGCTGCTGCGTAACGGCTGTTTCAGGAAGGCCACCGGCTTCAAGTTTTTCAACGTGTTCGGGCCTAATGAATATCACAAGGCAGAGATGATGAGCCTGGTTTGCCGGAACTTCAAAGAGGCGGCCGCCGGCAGATCGATACGGCTGTTCAAGTCTCACAATCCCGCCTATCAGGACGGCGGGCAAAAGAGGGATTTCGTCTACGTCAAGGACGCCGTCGGGGTGATGTATTATTTCTTCCGGGAACGGCGGAAGAGCGGTATATTCAATCTCGGCACAGGCGCGGCAAGGAGCTGGAACGATCTGGCGCGCGCGGTTTTCGCTGCCGCCGGCCAGGCGGCCAAGATCGAGTATATAGATATGCCGGAGAATATAAGGCAGGGATATCAGTATTTCACGCAGGCAGATATCTCAAAATTGAGAAACGCCGGCTGCGATCACGAGTTTGCTTCCCTCGAGGAGAGCGTGAAAGATTACGCTTCATATCTGGGCAAAGGAGAATATCTATAGATATCAATTCCATCTGCGACCGGTGTCCGCGTTTGCAATCATATGAAAAGAAGCCGTTTTATAGAAAAATCCCTGATGGGAACCGTCGCTTTTCTACGAGAGTCGGTCTTCGCCGATGATTACGCCGCGAAGAAGGGTTTCCTGCAGGCGCGTGATCCGCGTTTCAAAACGGCGGCGGTGTTTTTTTTAGTTCTGTCGGTGCTTTTCTCGCGGGACATCCCGGCGATCGCCGTCATTTATCTTATAACGCTCTTGTCCGCCGGCTGCTCTTTCATCAACCCGGTGTTTTTTCTCTCCAGGACATGGTTTTTTATCCCGTTTTTTACGCTTTTCATCGCGGCCCCCTCTGTCTTCAGCGTTTTTACTCCCGGAGAACCGCTGGCATCGTTCAGGATAGGCGGGTTTCTTCTGCAAATAACGCGGCAGGGGGCGGCCGGAGCGCTTATTTTCTTTTCCAGGGTTCTCGTGTCGGTTTCCTTGTGCGTGTTGTTATCTCTGACGACAAAACATTTCGCGCTGCTTAAGGTATTGAGGGTATTCCGGGTGCCGCAGATATTCGTGATGACTCTGGGGATGTGTTACCGGTATATCTTTCTTTTTATCGGCATAATACAGGATACCTACACGGCGATGAAAAGCCGCTGCGGATACGCGGTCTCTCCGGTCAAGGGGCAGAGGATAGTGGCCTGGAATATCGCCACTCTCTGGCAGCGTTCATACCAGATGCAGAACAGGGTTTATGACGCCATGCTTTCGCGCGGGTACACCGGGGAGACCTATTTGTACGGCGGATTCCGCGCCGGGGTGAAAGATGTTTTTATGCTGGCGGCCGCGGCGGTCATCTTCTTTTTTGTCCTATGGCAAACATATTGTTCGAGCTGAAACAGGCCGGTTATTCGTACTTCGGACGGTTCCCCGCCCTCTGCTCCGTCGACTTGACGATAATGCAGGGGTCCAAGACTGCCGTGATCGGGGCCAACGGCACCGGTAAGTCCACGTTGTTATCCATGCTGGACGCGCTCATATTTCCTGATCAGGGAAGCGTCAAGGCCTTTGGTATGCCTCTGGACGATAAGATGCAGGAAAATAGCGATTTCACCATGGCTTTCCGCAGGAGGGTGGGGCTGGTTTTCCAGAATCCGGATATCCAGTTGTTTTGCCCGACGGTAAGGGATGATATAATGTTCGGCCCGCTCCAATTGCGAATGCGCGATTCGGAAGCTGCCAAGAGGCTGGATAAGGTAGTGACCGAACTTAAACTCGCATCCCTGCTGGACCGTTCTCCCTATCAGCTCAGCATCGGAGAAAAGAAAAAAGTGGCGATCGCCTCGGTGCTTGCCATACAGCCGGAGGTGCTCCTTTTGGACGAACCGACCGCCGGACTGGATCCGCAGACCACGCGCGACATCATAGATATTCTTGTTTCCGAGAACCTGTCCGGCACCACTCTGGTTACGGCCACGCACGATCTGCACATAATCGAGGAGATCGCGGACACGGTGCACGTTTTCGGCCTGGGGAAGAACATAATCCGCAGCGCGCCTCCGGAAGAGGTGTTGTCCGACCGGACGTTCCTGCAGGCGCATAATCTCGTGCATATCCACCG
>CAZGNT010000025.1:0-14002 GCA_964527805.1 uncultured Sulfurovum sp. | reverse complement strand
CGTGATTGCGTTGCTACGGAAGCATAAGAATAAGCTGGCGATATTCTTGCTTAATCTTCTTTTGGGATGGACAGTTTTGGGGTGGGTAGCTTCGTTTATTTGGTCGGTGATGAAGTAATCTGTTTATCGACAGGAGGTAATTAAAGATGATCATAATGAAAGCAATCGCCATATGCGATGCCACGGGTAATTTTATTGCCGTAAGTTTTGCCTTATTTCGTATCCCATGAAATCATCTGATGAATACCCCCGCCTTAATTTTTCTCAGAAAGAAAAGGGAAGGTATCGTTGACGAGACATTCATGCGTAACTAAAACAGGAGGGAAAATGATGAAAGAGAATAAAATGGCGATAAAAGATTTAGCGCGTGTTGAGCGCCCAAGAGAGAAACTCGTTCGTTATGGTCTGGATCGGTTATCAGATGCCGAACTATTAGCGGTTATTTTACAGACAGGGAAGAAAGGAGAGAATGTTTTGGAGTTTTCCTCCCGTATTCTGCGAAAAAACGAGCTCACTAAACTTGCCCAGTTGAACCTTGAACAATTAGAAGCGGTTCCCGGGATGGGACATGCAAAGGCCTGCGGATTGCTGGCTTGTATAGAACTCGGCCGGCGCATCTTTACGGGCAAAAAAACGGAGTTGAAACAAATGCTTTATCCAGAGGATGTCTTTAATAGTTTGAAAGATATCCGTGAGAGCAGGAAAGAGCATTTCGTAGTTTTTTACCTGGATTCGCGGAACCAAGAAATTAAACGGGAGATAGTTTCCATAGGGACTATCAATTCCAGCATAGTGCATCCGCGCGAAGTATTTGAAGGAGCGGTAAAACATTTAGCCAGCAATGTGCTTGTGGCGCATAATCATCCTTCCGGTGAGTTGAAGGCATCGGAGAAGGATATTGTAGTCACCGAACGTTTGCGTGATTCCGGTATTCTTTTGGGGATAGCGCTATTGGATCATATTATTGTTACTAAGGATGGGTATATAAGTTTACGCGAAAAGAATATCTGTGTTTTTAGCGATTAGGTACACAGATATTAAGTTTGAGTATCTGTGAAATATTAAGGCGGGGGTAAGTTCCTACACTTTTCGTTGTTATTCGGATAGGACTGATAGATAAAACATACGGAAGTAAATATTGTGCTATCTTTATTGATAGTTATATGTTATGTGATATAATAACAACGTTCGGTAAATTTGATTGGCTAAATATTACTAAACAAACAAAACGGTTAATTTATGAAATGTTTGAAAGAAAAGTAGAAGAACTTCGACAAAGAGGAGAAAAGGGCCCTCTTGCACACTTGAGGTACTTGGCCCTTAAGGAACTTTATGAAGATAGGACTACTATGAAAATACCTTTCAGCAGACTGATAGAAGAAAGAGCGAGGGCTTTAAGAGGAAAGGGATCTACCGATGAGGATGAACCTTGGGGGCTTCGTTTCCTATCGGTAGAGGAAATTATTGAAGAAAGCGAATGTGCCAGACTAAATATAAGAAAAGGCGACTGGGTAAAGTCGCGTTTTGCCAATTGTCTTGTTGGCTGTGTCGAAGATATAGAGTGTAGAGTAGAAATGGATAGGCTGATACGCAAAGAAATTAAATTGAAAGGTAATAGCTTTGCGAGTGGATCGCTAAAAACCAGTGAGAATTCCTACGTATATGATATTATCCCTACGCTGGATGTCCTGTTAGATGCTTTAAACAGCGCATATAGGAAGAAAAGAAAAGCACTTGTAATAGCCAGCGGGAATAATGCGAAGCTGCATAGATTTCGAACCCAAAAAGCTTGTCGGGTAAACATTGAAAATCTTATTGAGCGTTATAAAGAGAAAGACAACTTTACTGTTGTTTATAAGCCTTATGACTCAATTATTAGCCATGCATTGAAAGTTTTAATGGTTGAGAAAGGCATAATTTTAGCCCAAGATCTTTGCACTGGGAAAGATAAGTTTGATATACAAAAACACCGTATAGTTGATTTGATTGAAGAAAAACAAGAGGTTGTAGTCATTATGGATGATAATGAATTGGCGGAAGAGGAGCTTAAGACGATAGTCCTTGATGAAACACCGCTTAAAGATGAGTTTGCCGAGGCCGTCGACTTGAACTATTTTTTATCTAACCACGTTTATTTTAGGTTAAAAATCTCAAAATTAATAGATAGTCCTTACTTCCATCTTATCATCGCACGTGATGCTGATGATGCACGTATTCTCTCTGAGTATAAAAATGGAATATTCTCAAAATTAATAGATAGTTCTTACTTCCATCTTATGCGTGATGCTGATGATGCATGTATTCTCTCTGAGTATAAAAATGGAATATATCATGGCCAAATACCTATAGCTCGGTTTATAAAAAGATATATAACTAATGATGACATACAAGGAATGGGATTATGGGGAGCTGATGAAGTAATAATAGAGGCATCTAAGGAACTCAAGGACAAATATTTTAAAGAAGAAAAGGAATTCACCATGGAAGAAAAGAAGGCTATTAAAATTGCTATTTATAAGTTTTGTAAATAAAATAGTTTACCATCAACTCAGAAATGCTTATTAAAGAGCTCAATGTAAGCTGATAGGTATGGTTAGACAAAGAAATAAAGAAGAAAATAAATATGGCTCTCTTAGGGCTGTATGATTTGGATCGGTTAAACATCTATATCAAGTCTCAAAAATAGATTACGAACAAATACGATGCGGAGCTGCGAGGCTCAGATATCTGTCCGTTCTTTGGAGGTTCTTGTCGAAGACTCATTACAATAGCATGTAACTATCGGAGCGTCGCGCCGCAGTTGATGCTGATGTTGTTTAATAACGAAGGACGAAAGGAAAGATTTTATGCGAAACTGTAAACGATGTGGTACACAATATGGAAAAGAATATAGAACCAACGAAAAAAGATATACATAATGGAGCAAGGAGGAATCATGATAGATCCGAAGGTGTTGAAGGTGCAATTGATGGGTTTTTTGCACGCTGCGGTCTTGTGGGGGGTGTTGGGCTGGTGGGTAACTATCGCTTGTACGTATAGCAACATCAATACAGAAATCTCCCAAGAGGAACTCAAGCAACAGGTGTTGGCCTACGATGATCGAATTCTGCCGAAAGCAATCCTCGTATGGACCATTGTTGGCTTGATGGCATGTTTGGTAGTCAGCAGCTTCTACATGATGAATCCTTCGGTATGGGCCGCACGGAATGCCCTTTTTTTCTCAATGGTTGTTGGGGTTAGCTATGGGTTGGTCTTTGCTTTATGGTATTACCCACGCTTAGACTTACAGGGTACAGCGGGAAACTTGGCCTCCACGCCATTCAGGGTTGTAGTTTGTGTTTTTCTGTGTCTTCTGCTGTGTTTCATAAACGCTACTTTCATCATAAAACGATTCCGTAGAACCTTCAGAGGAGAAGCATAGAATGTGTCAAAGAGATTAGGTAAATAAAAACAAAGCCCCAACAATTTTCTGTAGCCGAGCGTCGGAGACCATCGGCGGTTGCAAAACACGTTAGACATACGCAAAAAGTGAGGTATGAAATCATGGCCGAGCGAAATTGGGATGAGTTTCAGATATACACGGGCTCTTGAAGGACGACCCATCGGAATCAGTTCGACTGGCCACTCTCGATCTACTTGGCGCGATTCTAAAAAGGACGGGTGATACTTTTGATATCTGCGAGTCTGACTTTTTGACCATCCTGGGGTTCCGGCAGAAGATGATAGATCAAGGGCAGGAACTTTGAAGGTACGCAAGTACCACCGTACTTGAGGATATAAAGCGACTGTCGCCAAGCGAGGATACTTATATGGCATTGGATCGGATAATCGCGGGGGGTATATGCAAAAGGCAATGACTAAGAATAGCTCTGGGATAATCTCGTCATTGGTTTCCAAATTGAATTTAGGAAGTTATGTTCCTAATCCAGATGTTATCCTTCGTTCAAGAAATGTTCCCCCTGAGAAGGTCGGATTTACGGTATCTTATTTGAAAAATGTATGGATGTCTCTTAAAAGCGTTTTAATAAAAAAGAATCATAAATTTCCCCTCAATGCCAGAATTTATATAATTATTGGCTGTTAACATAGGAGAATAAACATGAAAGTCTTTTGCATAGATTGTGGAGCGATGATTATTTCAGAGACAGCGAAAAGAACAGGTGGTTATTGTATGCGCTGTCGTCCAAGATTTGAGGGACTTGCGGAATTTCAAGAAACAAAAGAGAGGGCGTTTGGCTTCAAAAATTGGTGAAATCTACACTTAAACCTTGATGTGACCGTTGCGTAATGTGTTATTGGAAATAAACAAAGGACGATAAAAATGGATATATTTGATAACACTACTCTGTTAAAATATGGCTTTTTATTGATGAATAAGTTGTTTAAAATAGGGTAAGCAAAAACAGTATAAAGATTTATTTGAAATGACATGACAGAAAGGTTATACCAATGAATGTTACTGTGAGGAGGTTAAAAACAGAATGGGAAGGGATGGCTTATGTTGCAGTCTATGGGAACATTGACGATTTAAAGTCAATGGGCATCGGACATACCGGCACAGATTTTAAGGATTCATATATAACAATGAAGAATAAAAAAAACAATAAGGAATGCGGAGCTATAGTTAAAGCAATGTCGCAATCCGAGGAGGATTTAGTCGAAATAGATCCGTGCCTTTTAAATGATTTGTCGGTATCATTTGGGGGAAATGTTGAAATATCGTCCTTGAAACCTTTTATAGCAAGGAAGGTCCGTATTGCAGCGTCAAAAAGTGACATAAATAAACAAGAATTGCAGCATCTTTGTAAAACTTATCTCGTAAGACACCCAGTGTCTTCTGGACAAATAAAACCCATATATCTTTTTACTGGTGAGAAGATTGCTATAGAAATTTTAGAGGTTCAGCCAAATGACTTAGCTATTTTTTTAAATTCTTCTGAACTTATTGTAGATACAGAGAAAACTTCTATTGGCACCGGTGGTCTTGATGAGATTGGAGGTCTCGAAAGCGAAAAAAAAGTTATCCGAGAAAGGATCCTTTTACCAATTATTCAACCTGAATTTTTTTCCGCACATGGAATTTATCCTCCAAGAGGAATCTTATTATATGGCCCACCGGGATGTGGTAAAACAATGATTGCAAGAGGTCTCGCCGAAGAGATCAAAGCTAATTTTATAGAACTGAATCCTTCTGATGTATTCAATCCACTTTATGGAGATAGCGAGAAGGTAATTAAAGAAAGATTTAGTAAAGCAAAAGCAAAAACTCCGGCAATAATATTAATCGATGAACTTGATGCAATCGGTGGTTCGCGTTCAGCAACAAGAGGTGATTTGGAACGGCGAGTTGTAACTACCTTGCTCACAGAAATGGATGGATTAAGGTCTTTGGGTAATGTGATAGTGGTTGCAACGACAAATATCCCCGATGTACTTGATCCGGCGTTAAGAAGACCAGGGCGTTTTGACTACGAGATTAATATAGGCGTACCGGATAAAAAGAGTAGACTGGATATATTGAAGAAAAAAACTAAGCACATGAAACTTTCTGATGACATTGATTTGAATGACTTTTCCCGAAGGACGCACGGATTTGTCGGAGCTGATTTAATGTTGTTATGCAGAGAAGCTGCATTTGAAGCTTTAACCAGCAAGCATTCTATAAATGAATTTATCGAGAAAAAAGTCGGCACTACAGTAGGGCTACAAATTACTAAACAGGATTTTGACACTGCCATAAAGAGGATTCGGCCTTCTGCCCTTCGTGAGTTTGCGGTTGAAGTTCCTACGAATCTTGGCTGGAAGGATGTGGGCGGTTTAACCGCTATCAAGGATACGATTATTCAAGAAGTGATACAGATTCTTAGGGATCCCGAGTCATTTGAGAAGGTTGGCGTTTCTCCGGCAAGAGGAATATTACTATATGGACCTCCTGGAACGGGAAAAACTTTGATTGCGCGAATAATTGCGAATGAAGCCGAAGCCAATTTTATCTCCATTAAAGGGCCGGAAGTACTTTCTAAATGGTTCGGGGAATCTGAACAACGTATCAGAAGTCTTTTTGCAAAGGCCAGAGAGGCTAGTCCTTGTATTATATTCTTTGACGAAATCGATGCTATTTCAGCCGCCAGAGGTAAGTCACTTAGCGACGCAGCAGATAGAGTGGTAAATCAACTGCTTACCGAAATGGATGGCTTTGAAACAAGCAAACGCACATGTGTAATTGCAGCAACTAATAGGGTTGAGCTGATAGATCCTGCTTTATTACGGCCAGGGAGATTTGATTATCAAATAGAGGTGCCTTTACCGGATGAAGCTGGGCTAGAAGAGATATTTAAGATACATCTTTCTTTAAAACCTTTGGCTGATGATGTGGATTTGAAGATTTTAGTGTCGAAATCAAAACAATTTTCCGGAGCACATATTGCAGAAGTATGCCGTAGGGCAGCGTTAGCTGCATTCAGGGAGAATAATTTTGATGTTTCTGCAACAAAGGTACAAATAAGACATCTATTGGATGCGATTGAAGCAGTAAGAGGAAAAATAAACGATATGGAAAAACGCTCAGTAGGTTTTCAGGCAAGAGGAGGCGAATAAAATGTCTTCTTACTCACAATACTGGTTAGGAATTGACCTTGGAACGTATAATTCTTCGGCAGTGATAAGGACCCAAAAAGGAGAAATAGAAATTATCAAGGGTCTTGAGAGTAGTGTTGAAGGTAATGTTTTGACTTCTGTTCATCAGCAAGAAAAAGTTAAAGCGTTTCCTTCTTTTATTTCATTCCGTAAAGACGGTTCTCTTGAAGCGGTAGGGTTGGAGGCTAAAAACAAAATATATACTGACCCCGAATATGTCGTGTGGGGAATTAAAAGGCTTTTGGGGAAAACTTATACTGAATTGAAGGATGGTGGCGAGTTGGATCGTTTCTTGTATCGCATAAGGCCGGACAGAACAAACGGTCAGTGCGTTATTAGTGTAGGTGAAAAATTATATACCCCTATACAGCTCTGCGCCGAGATAATCGGTAAGATGAAGAAAGAAACAGAAAGGCAGAGCCGGATAAGCAATATAGATTCTGTAGTTGTCTCGGTTCCCGCCTACTTTGATCCTCTGCGCGTTACGCCGATCGTTGAAGCGGCGAGGTTAGCGGGTTTTGTTCATATCAAGACTATCCCCGAGCCAGTGGCAGCTGCCTTGGCTTATCATGTTGAGATTACTGTAAAGCCGGTTAAGACCCTTGTTTTTGATCTTGGCGCAGGCACTCTGGATGTGACGGCAGGATATTTGTTCCGACAACCCGACGCAACGGATGAATTTAGCTTCCAGGTAGTGAAGAACACAGGAGATGCAAAATTGGGCGGTATAGATATGGATGACCGTCTTGTAGATTTGATAAAGGAAAAATGCGATTTAACCGGTATTGGACGGAGTAATGCGGCGCTTATAAGGCGGGTAGCCGAAATGGCAAAAATCAGGTTATCGCAAGAAGTGCAAATTGAACAGCATTTTGGGCTCGACGACAAAGAATATTATTTCCAGATGAGCCAGATGGAATTTAAATCGGCATTGGAAGGTAGGGGCCCGCAAAAAAATCTGCTTGAGGCCTGCAGGCGCCAGGCGATGGCTGCCATTGACGAAGCGGGATTAACTCCGCAAGAAATAGAACTCTTTATCCCCATAGGAGGACCTACCAAGTTGCCTTGCGTACATGAGATTTTCAGGATTATCTTTTACAGTAATCCGGCGATATTGCATCAGTTGGAGGAATTTTACTCCGGCACAGAAAAGGTTGATCGGATGTCGTCCGTATCCATAGGCGCCGGAATGTCCATTGACCGCAAGATTGAAGACAGCGTTCCCTATGGGTATGGTATAGAGGATACCGATTTTGAGAACGAAGAAATGGTATTTAAATCGGTGATATTAATACCTCGGGATTCGCCTTATCCATTTAAGAGCCAGTATTATGCGGTAGGTTGGACTATATCTTCGGGTTTGTTTGAGTTTAAGATCATTCAACATCTGCCCAAAAGCGAGATCGGTAATTTTGGCTATGAATACAAGTTCATGGGCATTCAGAAGTTTGCCGTCAGAGATCCAAACGTCTGCCAGATAGTCGTTCAGATGGGTTATAATCCCAATAAAGAGCTGGAAGTTACGATCAGGAACGCCTTAACGACCGAATCCATCACTTATGTCGGTCTTAACCAGTTCAATTCTGTAGGCGTGAACTATCCTTTGGCTATCAAGCGTACGCCGAGCAATGTCCGTCATAGCGCCAGGAAAGTATCTCCCCCCCCTGAGATAGTGGACGAATTCACTAACTGGGTAAAGACAATGGCCATTCTTATGCAGAGAAAAATAGATAATCAAGCAGTCCCGCAAATGTTCATCGCGCAGATGCTGGATGAGATCAATCAACTGGTTAAAAAAGAGGATAGGTTGAGCGTATATGAGGCGCTTTATTCAAAAGTCAACAGCGCGATATGGAATTGTTCTTCACGGGGACTAGTGACAAAGGAAGAATACGGCGCTCTTAGCGACCGTCTTAAAGAGTTTGAAGAAGTATTGTTCAAAACCGCTTAAGGAGAAATATAAGGTGAAAAATGCCTTATCTGACAGAGAAGTAAAAGAATTGCTTAATAAGGCAGAATCATGCATGGATTTATAGAGTTAAGCCCTGATTACGCCTTACCGTTGAATAATAAGGGCCCAATGCTTATGAAACTTCATCGTTATGAAGAAGCGCTTATTGCTTATGACAAAGCGATAGAAACGGATCCACATTATCTGTTGGCATGGCATAACAAAGGTTATTGTGACTAAGCTCAAGCGGTACCTATAAGCGCTGGAAGTATTCGGTAAAGTAACAGAATTGAATCCTATCGATAACAAGGCTTTAGAAGTGGACCCCTGCTGTGCTGTCGCACGGAAAAATAAGGAAATTGCGTTTCAAAAACTTAATCGTTCTGAATAATTACCCGGGGGTGAGAATGTCTTTATCTGATAGAGAAATAGAAGAGTTACTCAGAAATATAGATTCGTTAGAAAAGAGTGGCGAGCCAGGAAGCAGTAAAAAAATACTTGAGTACTATGATAGAATTATTGAAAATGCACCATCTCATCCTATATATTTTTCGGAGAGAGCATATATAAAACATCGATTATCTATGTTAGACAGCGCTATTGAAGATTTGGATAAAGCTATAGAATTGGATCAAGATAATGCAAGATATTATGATAGACGAGGTGAATATCTATTGCAAAAACTAGAAGGGATCTCAGGTATCCGTCTTAAAAAGCACCAACTGATAGATAAAGTTATCTCGGATTTTAAGACTGCGTTAGAAAAGGATCCTTGTTTAGAAAGCACATGGTTAAATTCTATGTACATAAATATACTTTTACATAATTGGGATGAATGCATTAGTCTTTATGGCCAGTGCAAGCCATATATGGATAAAGAAAATCAGTTAGTCAGGGCATGGCTTGGTTGCTTAGCTTTGATTTTTGCTGGTGATCCTCTTGAGGAAGAAGACAAAGAAATCTTATATGATAAAGTGATTCCGAACCGTGAACATAACATGATAAAAGCGATTGGTGAATTTCTTAAGAAATTTGCATGCAAAGAAGGCAATGATGAGAAGTATGAAAAGGCAATTGGAATACACAAGCTTTTCATCATAGGGAGAATGAAGTGGCTTTGGGAGTACTGCTATCTTAAAGACCTCGGCTGTTACAAAGAAGCGCTTGAATGTTGCAACCGCGCATTGGATATGAACCCCAATGATGCGCAGGCAGTAGAATGTAAAATCGTAATGCTTGAAGAACTTCAGCATTATGCGGATTTGCTTAAATTTTGCAATCAAAGAATAGAGATTGAATCTAGTAGGTTTGCTATTGATAAATTACTAGAGAAAAAGGCATATATACTTGCTTTTAGAATGAATAATATGGAGCAGAATGAACAGGGTGTTCAAATTTATGAAGAACTAACAAAACGGCATCCTTCCAGTCGACAGTTAGCTATTTATTACTGCAAAAGTAAAGGTGATTTCTTTACCAAAAGTGGTTCTTATGAAGAGGCAATAAAACATTTAGACAAAATAGCTGAAATGAATGAAGGATTATTTGAATACGCTATAGTGTGGGAAAAGTGTAAACTTCTTTTTAAGCTCAATCGTTCTAATGAAGCATTGGAAATTCTAGATGAGATGAGTAAGAAGGTTTCCTATGATGAGTATAACTGGCTGAGGCGAGGAGAAGTATTCATGGATGCTAATCTTTATGATGATGCACTTAAAGCTTATGAGGAAGTGATACGATTGAGTCCTAAAAATGCTAAGGCCTGGGATAATAAGGGAGTTGTTTTTAAAAGACTTGGACGATATGAGGAGGCATTTGTAGCTTTTGAGAAAGCTATAGAGCTAAATCCTAATCTTGCTGAAGCATGGTATAACAAAGCTTGTACATTCGCTGTGAAAGGCGATAAAATGGATTCATTAAAGAATTTGTTGAAGGCAATAGAATTAAACCTCGGCATTAAAGAGATAGCCAAAAAAGATAAAGATTTCCAATATTTCTGGGCCGACGAAGAATTTAAAAAGATTGTGGAGTAGACAGAAATAGAATAGATAACGGAAAATGCCATTACCTGATGAAGAGATAAAAGAGTTGCTTGAGAAGGCAGAGTTTTACATGAATTGCTGGAAGAACTCGCCGAGTAGTGATAACCTAAGCTATGTTGGGGAAGCGCTTAGATGTTATAATGAAATTATCCAAATTGTACCCGAACCATTCTATCTTGCCCAACGTTCAAATATACTCTTTATCTTAAATTCTTGGGGTAAAGGAAAAGAATTCCTTAATCAGGCGCTTGAGGATATTAATAAAGCTATAAAACTAGACTCCGACAAGGCATTCTACTATTATCTTCGCGCCATAATCCTCTTCCGTAAACGGGCCATTGTTAATATCTTTAGTGATGAGAAGGAAAAATTATTAGCCATGATTAGTTCTGACTGTAAGTTTGCATTGCATAAAGACCCATCGAATTTTATGGGCTGGGTTTTTCTTTTGGCTTGCGATATCCTTACAGATAATTGGGATAATGCTATAAGCGACTATGGTTCAGCTAAACCATACGCTGGTAATAATCAGGAGCGTTTACTAAGATCATGGCTTGGCTGTTCGGCCTTAACTTTGGCTGGTGATCCGGTTGGCGAGGAGGATAAAGCTCCCTTGTTTGACCAGGCAGCTGACATAGAATGTGATGAACTTATATTAAGTGTGGCATCTTACATACGCAGCTATTTAAATGTTCAGGAAGAAGGTTATTCAGGGCAAAAGCAGAAGATATTAGATATCCAGAAATTATTTATTACGCATCTTAAGCGGTGGTTTGATAAGGCAATTATCCTACAGAATTTTGGCTGTTACGAAGAATCAATCAGTGCTTTTAGTAAAGAGATAGAAATAAATCCTAACTTTGTCCAGGCTTGGTATAGAAAAGGGGAAGTGCTTGTTCATTTGCATCGCTATAAAGAGGCCTTAGAGGTTCTTGATAAGGCGCTGGAATTAAGACCAACTGACGGTAAGGCATGGGAATATAAGAGGCAGTGTCTCGAAGAACTTTGCCTTTATGATCAAGCCGATAAGGCTGTTGATAAAATGATTCAGTATAACTTTAATCTGGGGAGGTGCTGGTATATTAAGGGCAGGTATCTCTATGACCATCTGAAGGATTACGAAAGAGCTATAAAGGCTTTTGACAAGGCGCTGGAATCAGAACCGGATCATCCTGGTGCCTTGGATTATAAGAATCGCTGTATGGAAGAGATGGAATTACGTAATTGTAAGGATATAAATACGTTGTTAGCTAAATTAAACAAGATCAGAGAAGGGAAATAGTTTACTTATGCCGTTAACTGACTGGGAACTAAAAAGCTGTTTGAAAAGGCCGAGAAATATATGGCGAGAGTAAGCGAAACTCAGGGAGACGATTATTTGTAACATCAGAATTTGCGAAGAAGCACAAAGATTTTAGAAATTTCTGGGACGCCCCGGATTTTAAAGCGGTGATAGAGTAGTAATAAATCCTTGAAAGAATAAAATGCCCCTGTCCGATAAAGAGACAAAAAAGTTGATTGAACAAGCCGAAGCCTGCATGAATTCTTGGGAAAAGGCGTCGAATAACGTCAATATAAAATATGTTGAAGAGGCTTGTGCCTGTTTAAATCAACTTATTGAAAATGGGCCTCCTCATTCTTATTATTTTAGCCAGCGCGCAAGAGTGCTGTTTATTTTGTCGTCTTGGACAAACCGTAACCTTATCGATCAGACGATTACTGACATTGATAAGGCTATAGAACTAGACCCGGATCAAGCGGATAATTATCATGCACGGGCTTCTTATTTATTTCGTAAAGTTGATAGTGCTATAGGTGATGAGCGTAAGCAGTTTTTAGAAAAAATCATCAGCAGTTGCAAAATTTCTCTTGAAAAAGATCCAACAAAGCCCATAGGGTGGTTTCTCTTAATGTCCGCAGATATACTTTCTTGCGACTGGGAGGATGTTATAAGTTACTATGGTTCCTCGAAGCCATACATTACCAAGTCTAGTGATCAACTAATAAGGGCATGGCTTGGTTGTTTGGCATTAGCATTGGCGGGAGATTCAATCGAGGAAGAAGACAAAAAGCCCTTATATGATAAATCAATATATAGTGGTTGCGGTGAATTTATGGTAGTTATGGCTTCTTTTCTTGGCGAGAGTTATTTACTTGAGACGAGGAAACAGGGGGGCGCGGAAAGATGGCGTAAGGCAATTGAAATCCAGAAACTGTTTACAGGCCACTTCCCCAGGTGGTTTGACAAGGGCGTTATATTCCAACGGGTTAGATGTTATGACGATGCGCTTAACGCGTTTAATAAAGAGTTGGAGTTGAATCCTGATTTTACGCAGGCACAAGAGCGGAAAGAAGATGTTCTTGAGTGGCTTCGATTAAAAAACGTTGGTATAGAAGAAGAATATTATTTAACCAGTCTTTGGTATCGTAAAGGCCGAAATATTTATGACAACTCTCACCACTATGAAGAAGCCTTGCAAATCTTTGATAAGATATTAGAAATAGATCCCAAACATCCCGGGGCGTTAGAATACAAGCGTCGTTGTCTCGAAGTTATCGGAGACCTCGAGGTAGCGTCTGGACATTTCAAGATAGCAATCAATGTTTATGGTAGGATAATGGAGTTGGAGCCAAACAATGAGTTTATTAAAAACCGTAAGAAGTGTTTAGTCGAGTGGTTTAATATGTCTGAAGAAGGTATTGTGGCTTTTAAAGTCGCATGGGAGAAATTCGATGAATTGGGTATCCAGTTACAAGGTGTGGTTTATATTATTCATGATGGGACAATTTTTAATTTTATAAAGTGTACACTTATGAAAGCTGAAGGGAAAGGTATTTTGGCGAGAGGATTTATCGACGGCGTATTAAAGATTATTTTTATTCCGTTCTCAGTACTTGTTGAATTTAATAACTGCAAAATAAATTTGATAACCAGTGTGGTAATTAAAAACGATCTTTTTAAGGAAGAAGAGCCTTTTATGGATGTACCTGCAAATATGTTTAAAGAGATAAATAGAATACAAGTGGAAAATTATAGGATAAAATCCCTCAAGGTACGCAATAGGTGATTATTTGTACTGGTAATAATAAGTTTTCTGGTACATTGCTTCCTGACAAGTCAGTTCTTGGGAGATATGAGAAGTCTCATATTGAAATTTATAGGACAGACAAGGATGGTGGGAACAAGCATTCTGCCGAAACATCCAAAGATATCGTGCTATCCTTATTGACAGCTATATGTTATGTGATATAGTAAAGACGTTCGTCAGATATGTATAAATTGATACAGCGGTATGGTTTCAAAGACGCAGCCATTCACCCTGTGCGATAACAACAAAACCTCATTAGTCGATTTTGGCTGATGAGGTTTTTT
>CAZGNT010000024.1:0-15074 GCA_964527805.1 uncultured Sulfurovum sp. | reverse complement strand
ATTTTGATTTTAGGCCTTCAGACACTGCCCAGAAGACCTTTGCTTTAACCGGGATATATTCCCGCGCCATAGCCTACGAACTAAAGAATCATAAGCGTAATCTGGGGAGCATATCGATACGCCGGCTTAATGATTTTCTTAAAGTAACCGGCAGGACCAATGACATGGAAAAATTAAAGCCTTATCTTTTTCTTACAAAGCTGGAAGAGAAATATCCTCGGTTGTATTCCGACACAGTGCTTTTATCAAGGGCAATGGGGAACATCTTTAACAATGATATGATCCCGTATGACATCTTGGGGGTAACCGGCTTATTGATCTTATTTATCGCTTTAAGCATAAGGAGTCTTTGGTTATGGATGTATTACTTGTATTGGGTATTTGCTTACTGGATAGGGAGGATTGGCTACCACGATTCGAATCTCATTATGAGTAACGAAGGCCGGCAGGTGATCCTTTGGAGCTTCTGGCACGGCTTTATCCAGAAAGAAGGCAGGTTGTTTCTGGTGATTGCTATTGGCGGCGCGGTAATCTTCTTTGGGGCAGCCGGACTTGTATATATAATCAAAAGGAGTTTGAAATATGCAAATGCAAAATCTTAGTCTATCAGAAATAGGATTGCTGATTCTTATGTCCGGTTTGTATCTCCTGCCCGCATTAATTTCCTTTCTACGGCGGCATAGGAATTATTCCGCGGTATTCTTACTAAACCTTCTTATGGGATGGACCGGTATCGGCTGGGTTGTTGCTTTGGTTTGGTCTGTAACGCGATAAGCCCTGCCTTTGCTCATATCTTTCAGGCTTTAGCCTCCCTATTAGTGGATTGGGTGATTTGTGGGGTGCCTTGCGTGCGGTAGCCTTCGCAAGACTTGTTGGCTGAATTGCGCGAAGGCTTACCGCAGGCAAATAGCTTTAAGTGCTTGGGGGAACCGGAGCTTCTTTCTTCTTGTTTCAGGATACATAAAGGCCTATAATTAAGTCGAAGAGTAGAGATACAGAACTCCTTGCGATACTAAGGGAAGTGAATACTGGCTATCGGTTGCTTGCGTTGATTATCGAACCGCTTTCTTTTAAATTGTTGTGTATCTATGAATAGGGTGGAGGAGAGTGACTACATCTCTTGACCGTATGTGCAAGTTCCGCACGATGATATTGAAGACAATTCGGATTATTTATGGAGATGAGTTAAAATAGAATGATTAAGATTTTCCCAAGGAGGTGAAATCATGAAATATTCTCGAGGTTCAGAATGGCGAAAATGGGATTTACATGTTCATACGCCGGAATCGATTGTTCATAACTACACGGGGGGAGATCCGTGGAGAAGGTTTATTGAAGATATCGAGCATCTTCCGCCAGAATTTAAGGTAATTGGTATAAATGATTATATTTTCTTAGACGGATATAAACGTGTGTTAGAAGAAAAAAGCAAAGGTCATCTTACTAATATTGATTTATTCCTCCCAGTTATTGAATTACGTCTTGATAAATTTGGCGGTAGTCTAAGTAATTTAAGTCGTGTTAACTATCATATTATATTTTCTGACGAACTTGATCCCGAAGTAATAGAGCAGCAATTCTTAAATGCTCTAACCAGCAAATATGTCCTTTCTCCTCAGTATGATCATTTTAGAATAAGTGGTAAATGGGCTGCTTTACCCACTAAAAAAAGCTTGAGTGAACTTGGAACGCTCATCATTAGTACTGTGCCGGAAAAAGAACGCACAAAATTCGGAGCCCCGTTAATCGAAGGATACAATAACCTATGCATCAGTCTCGAATCGATCCAGAGCGCCCTTCGCTCACATTATTTTAAAAATAAAGTCATTACAGCTGTGGGAAAAACAGAATGGGCAGATATTAAATGGAATGATCAATCTATTGCCGAGAAGAAAACAATCATTAATGGGGCAGATTTAGTCTTCATTTCTGCTCAAACGATTGAAGGGTGGGGCAATGCTAAAAAATCATTAACAGATGCCTGTGTGAATGACCGCCTTCTTGATTGTAGCGATGCGCACTCGTTTAGTGATGTTGAAGATAAGGATAGAATCGGTAAGTGTTTTACATGGATTAAAGCCGACACTACATTCAGAGGATTATTGCAAGTTGTAAACGAGCCCAATGAACGTGTCTATATTGGAGAGATTCCTTCCAAAAATATTCGTGTACAACAAAACAAGACAAAATATATTGAATCTATAAAAATTGAGCGTAAACAGGGCGCCACTTTAAGCGAAGTATGGTTTGATAATTTGATACCGTTAAATCCTGATCTCATTGCTATTATTGGTAATAAGGGAAAAGGAAAGAGTGCCTTAACGGATATTATCGGGTTGTTATGTAATACAAAACAACATAAAGATTTTACTTTTTTGTCAGATAAAAATTTCCGTCAGACGAAAGACAACAAGGCCAGACATTTCCAGGCAACATTAACTTGGGCAAGTGGGATTCCTATTACTAAAGGATTAGAAGAACAAGTTGATGAGCAATTGCCGGAACTCGTTAAATATATCCCCCAGAACTTTCTTGAAAAAATATGCACACAGCTTGGAAGAATCGAAGAGTCTGATTTCGATTGCGAATTAAAGAAAGTGATATTTTCTCATGTTGAGTTGGTAGATCGTCTCGGCAAATCTTCTCTCGATGAATGGATTAAATTCAAAACTGCCGAAGCAAATGATCGCATACAAATATTAAAGCAAGAGTTATGCAGCATTAATGAAGAAGTTGCCTTGATAGAAGAAAAGAGTCAACCAGAATATCGTCGCAAAATTGAAAACCTCCTTGCTGTAAAACAGCAAGAGCTTGATGTTCATGAAAAAAGTAAACCTATCGAAGTGGCAAAACCAGAAAATGATCAGGTGAAACAACGAGAAATATCTGAAGTTGCAGTGGCAATTGAAACAGCAAAGGGAAAACTTGCTGAGCATGAAAAACAGATCGCTACTGCCATTCAAGAGCAAACGACCCAAGCTCAATTAATTTCTATTTCAGATAAGTTGATAGCCAGATTTGAAAATATTCAACGACAGATCCAAGTCGTTATTGCTGAAAGTCAATCCGATTTGAAAACGATCGGCCTATCAGCTGATTCTATTATTAAGATTTCTATTGATAAGGAACAACTCGTAAATAGGAGAAAGGAATTTTTTGATAAAAAAGTAGAGCTCGATAATCAATTAGATTTGTCAAAACCAAGTAGTTTAACTCAAAAGAAGCATCTATTAGAGAAACAGATAGAACAATTACAAACAAAACTTGATGAACCAAATAAAAAATATCAGGCATACGCTGAAGCATTAAAAGCTTGGGAAACTCGAAAAAATAATATTTTGGGTAGTTCATCCATGGTGGGCTCAGTAATGTATTATAAAGAACAGATTAAACTGTTGGACACTGTACCTCAAAAATTAAGCGAAATACGAATGCAACGCTTAGCAAAATCCAAAGAGATTCACGCTGTAATTAGACAATTAGCTGATACGTATCGTGAACTTTATGCGCCAGTAAATCAATTTATTGAAAAAAGGCCATTAGCAAAAGAAAAATTTCATTTAAATTTTGAGGTTGGTATTG
The DNA here is from genome assembly GCA_964527805.1 of uncultured Sulfurovum sp. Lineage (GTDB taxonomy): Bacteria > Campylobacterota > Campylobacteria > Campylobacterales > Sulfurovaceae > BN30871. Next base: position 11,492 of record CAZGNT010000024.1, on the reverse strand, counting down.
TTGATGCTGGATTTGAAGAAAGTTTCTTTAACATCATAACTCATGGTGTAACCGGAACATTTTGTGGGGTCGAAGAAGGTCATAAAATGTTACGCAATATACTTGATCGGCATGATTTTAATGCCGAGACAGGGATAGAGGCTTTTCTTACAGAAATTATAGATTCCCTTGAGAATGATAAGAGACCAGAGGGGCAGTCAGTCAGAGTCACTGACCAGATTCGAAAGGGACAAAATACACAGGCGCTTTATGATATGGTTTTTTCATTAGACTACTTGAAACCACGATATTCGCTTCGGATGGAAAATAAGGAATTACATCAATTATCTCCTGGAGAACGCGGCACGCTCTTGCTTGTATTCTATTTGTTAATCGATAAAGATGATATTCCCTTAATGATCGACCAACCAGAAGAAAATTTAGACAACCAAACCGTTTATGAGCTTTTAGTGCCATGCATGAAAGAGGCAAAACAGCGAAGGCAAATTTTTATTGTTACGCATAATCCAAATCTTGCAGTCGTTTGTGATGCAGAACAAGTGATTTGGGCAGACTTGGACAAGAAGAATAACTATGTAATGAGGTATATTTCTGGTGCGATAGAAAATCCTAATATTAATAAAGCCATTGTTGATATCCTAGAAGGGACTATGCCTGCATTCGATAATCGTGATTCAAAATATCAGGAAAAAGATACGAATGTGTGAGAATGAATACACGAATGGCAGAATGCGCCCAAATAAAATATTCCAGAAAATCCAAACGGTTCTGAGAGTGAAATGTAGGATGTTTAATTTTTAGTATCCAAAGATATTTATGAAAAAACATATTGAATTTAAAGGTAAAGTTGTTTCTGGTCAAGGCAACCATTCTGATCTATGAATCCCAGGGAAAGATAAACTGCCGTATGCCCCAGAAGACTGGCCTGAAATTTTATGCCCTGGGTCTCTAAATGTAGAAATTTCAGCTAATGGCATACCTCAGGAACTTGAAAGCTTGGGTGAGGGTGTTCTTATAAAAAAATTAGATAACGGCATCCTAAAACCCGCTTTTATAATTGAACAAAAAGCAATATTAAATAATACAATTGGACCTAACTGTCGTGTCCGAGGCCGAGGCGATGCTCAAGTGTGGCGTGCAAAATTATTAATAGAAAAGTCCAAACAAACGCATGCTTGTTGGGTGCTACGTCGTTTAAAGAGATTCGAGGGACAGCTACCATAATTTCAAGCATTTAAATTGAAATTAGGGAAGCCTGATATGAAAAATAAAGAGATTCTGCCGAATTCTAAACGGCCGTCAGATTATCGCTTAAAGGGCAACTCGAAAGTTTAATTGATATGATTAATAAGGTATCGAATGTAATACTAGAATTCTACCGAGTGGTCCAGAAACTCTGTGTTTAATCAAAGACCAGTGGCATAAAACCGAACATGTCTGCAGTAGTTATGAAACGTGGAATCCAAATATCAGTTTAGATGTTAGGGCTCAGATGGCAAGAGGTATTAAAGATAAGCTCGATAAATATCGTGATTCAACAATTACAGTATCAGGAGGAAATTTTATGGGTATAAAAGTTCCCTGTGAAATCTGTGGAGAAAAGAAAGTGGAAGTGCAAATGAATCAATTCAAGCAAACTGACAATATATGTGAAGATTGCAAGGAAATCAATATGACTAATGATGAGGCTCTGGATGTCGCAAGTGAGTTTCAAAAATCTGTTCGCACAGGTAACGAAAGTCTGATAGACAAATATACAAAAGAACAAATTAAGTGTGCATTGAGTTTAATTCCCTATTCCAAACATAATCATCAGTGGTATAAAGAAATGGAAAGGCGTGCCGAAAAACTTGGAGAAGGAGAGAATAATAAGAAGGATAGCGCGATGGTAAGACGTAAATTTGCTACCCTGAATACAGAGACTATCTGGGGCGATATTGAGAATGATTATAGAGAAACAAAAAGAGCTTTTGGTAAGAAAATAAATTTCGTTACTGACGCTTTTAAGAGAAAAGTTATTTTCCGCGATATTGAACAAGCTTATTATTTAGCTAATGTTGGTTTCTCTAAACCAGCTATAATACTCGCAGGGGGTGTTATTGAAGAACTTCTAAGGCTTTATCTGAAGGAAAAAAATATCATGCCAGTGAAGGATGATTTTGATGGTTATATTAAGACTTGTGAGAATAATAAACTATTAAAATCTGCAATTCATAGGCTTTCAGACTCCATCCGACAATTTCGGAATTTCGTACATTTGAAAAAAGAGACTAGCGTTCGGCAGATTTCAACGGCTGCTGCTAAAGGCGCAGTCGCTTCTATTTTTACAATTGTTAATGATTTATAGGAAAGCAAGTTAGGTAGTATGACTTATCAAGAACAAAACGATGATAAACAAATTAGTTATCTGTCCATAAACCATCTGGCTGCGGGTCAGGACACAATGATGTGTATAAAGAATTTTAATCATTTTCTTGCAGAGATATGTTTTGCATACAATATTAAACATGGGGAATTCGGCGATAAATACAGGAGAAATATCAGCGACCACGATGATCTTTCGAATAGCATTGACAATTTCTATAGCCTAATTGTATATAAGCAGGATTATTTTCTCAACAGTTGATTCGGGGGACAGCTACCATGATTCCAATTGATATGATTAATAAGGTATCGCCGGATTTTAAATCTCGCTTGAAAATTCCTCACGGAGTACGTTCGATATTTCCTGCGCAGAAATTAGGCATGATACCCATAAACAGGTCTGGAGAAATACTATGAAAGTTTTCCTCCGCACCTATGGCTGGCCAGTGGCAGAGTTATAGTAATGCGATGAGGAGCTTGGCGGAAGCGGTAGTCGGGGAATAAAAAGGTATGATTATGGGAAGATTCATTTTGATTGTTGGGTTTTTGCTTATGAGCTCGGTTTCTTTTGCTCAAGAGATTGATAGGTCTCTTTTGCAGGGGTATGACGCGGCTCTGGTGATCTATAACCGCGCAAACGGCGAGACGGTCAACATAAATCCCGCGCGAGGTAGCCAGCGTCTTTCGCCCTGTTCTACATTCAAGATTTATAATACTCTTATCGGCCTTGAGCTTGGGTTCATCAAGGGGGCTGACGAGTCGTGGTATACGTGGGATAAGGTAAAACGTGATATTGAGGGCTGGAATCAGGACTTAACGCTTCGTGAGGCGTTTAAAGTGTCGGCCGTTCCTGCATATCAGATATTGGCTCGGGAAATCGGCGAATCCCGGATGAAGGAATATATTGAAAAGATCGGCTACGGCTCACAGGATATTTCATCAGGGATTGATATTTTCTGGCTTCCGCGTCCGAATACTACGCCCATTAAGATCAGTGCGGATGAGCAGGTTGCTCTTTTAAACAAGCTTTTGGACGGCAAGCTTCCGTTCTCTGAAAGGAATATCGCGATCCTGCGGGATATTATGCAGTCAGAGAAGACCGATAAAGGCACGCTTTACGGGAAGACCGGCTCTGGAACAGGGCCGGATGGTAAATGGAACTTGGGTTGGTTTGTGGGCTTTCTTCAGAGTGGTGATGCAACATACGTATTCGCTTGTAATATTACCGGAGGCCATAATCCATCGGGCAAGACTGCCCGGGCGATCATAGAGAGCATCTTTAAGTCTCAAAACCTGTTGTAATAACAACTCATCCCTATGGTCGTTTTGAAAAACGAGGCCATAGGGAAGCAGTGGGGACGTCCTCTCAAGGGACACCCTGACGAAGTTGGCGTGGGTGGTTGGCATTGCTGTCGAGGGATGTGGAGGATGCCGAGCGGGTATGGTTCGCCCTAAATTTCCATCTTAGCGAGAGCGAGGCATCCGACCCAAGCATAGCCCCGCCTCGCTGGGGCGGGGCAAGCGTTCCCGAGAAAGCGATGCCAAGACAGGCCCCGCGCCCTAGAAAGAAGGAACAGAATTGAAGATTTTTATCCAAACCTTCGGCGGCGAAATGGTTACAGTGCTACAAGACGACTCTAAAATTCCTCAAAGCTATTTTTGAGGCCGAGCAGTCGCGTAGCAGTGTTATTAGGTAACCGTTAGTAGTAGTGATACATAGTAGGCGTTTTAATGGATGAGAGAAAAGTCCACGATAAAATTATTGCATTAACAAAAGAAATATCTTTTAAGCCACCACTTTTCGAGGATGGCTTTGTCAGAAAATTTATATATCAAGCCAGCAAATCGCTTCCATTAAGTGGTTCAATTTGCCTCGAATGGTGGCTAACTGAAAAGGGTATGAATATTTTAGACGACATTAGCCGTATGTCTAGTTTGTTAGAACCACTATTTGGAACTCTTGATAATGAAACTTTTGGTAATATGATAGAGAATGTATTACAGGATAATGCACTAAACGAGGAGGTTTTTCATAAGGATACAGTCTTTTTTCGCAAAGCAAGAAACCTTTTCGAAGCAAGAAGCATCAGGGATCCTCAGCGTTTTGCTTCGTTGATCTGGGAAAGGACTAAGAGTTCAATGCTTAATTCTATGGTATCTTGGCTCGTTATATATCCGCTGCATAGAATTATATCCAAGTCTTTTGATTTGGATTCCCTTGGCGTCACAGTTTTGGAATCCAATGACATAAATAAGTGGAGAACATTTATCGAGAAATATCCTGATGCGTCCTGTTGGAATATAACATTTGCTAAGAGAATAGACCGCTTAAATGAACCCTGTTGTTATGGCCAACCTCCTTCAACTTGGCTTACATGTGAAGTGTTTGGAAAAGACGATGATGCGCGCGCTTCAGCGGGCAGGCAGATGATGATTTTTCTGAGTGTTTTATTCGCATATATGCACTCAACTAGTAAGAATTTATTACAAAAAAGTATGGCAAAACAGGTGGATTATTCCATGCAATTTCCAAATGACGGCCAAAAAGCTGGGTACGGTCAGAAATTCGCTTTTATTGGGAATTTATTACCACCTCTTCTTAACGATTTCGAGATATCCGAGAAAACTATAAGTGATGTAAAAACTTGGTACACAAAATACAGTTTAGCTACTGAAGAAAAAATAAAAAGGATGTCCGCGGCAGCCATTTTTATGAATTACGGTATGGTTTCTGATGAAGTCGAGAAATTTATTCATTTTTTCATATGTTTAGATGCCTTATTTGGTAGTAGAAATGCAGTCGAAAAGGGGATATTGCACGGAATACAACAGATCTTTCCTAAAGATAAAAAATGGATTGAGCGAAGCCACAGATTATACGATCTTCGCTGTGCGCTTATTCATGGTCAAACGCACTCAATAAAAAACTGGCAAGGCTTTTCTGACTATGTAAGAATTTTTAGGAGTGAACCTGCTGAAGACATAACCAACATAGCGATGACAGCACTAAGATTATATTTTGAATTAAATTAGCCGAGAATCAACATGATTAATAACGAGATTTCTAAACGATTAGCTCAATTGTCAATACCTCCTGAAACTAATACTCAGAAGTATGAGCAATGGATTGAACAGCATAACTTTTGTCAATTTTTGCTGGATTCGCAACGTGGAGAAGTTCCCTTGTATGTGTCTCATATGCATAATTATCTCTATTCGTTATTCCTACCATTAAACGCCCTTAAGGGAGACTACATCGATGATTTAATTAATTGGGATGTTATGCCCGAACATTCTTGGAGTTACGATTATACAGTTGGAAAAAGACGAAAACCTACAAAAGTTACTGTACGCTATCCATTCGATTATGGTCGTACGAAAGTACTAAAAGGGGCAACCCCTATTACGTTTTCGAGATATTTCGAGGGGAAAAAAGCCAACAACAACTACATTGAAATTAATCAATTTATTACGCATATGCATGGTCTTCACTGGGATGAGAGTCTAAGTGCTTTTTGCCGTTTGGATGGCGATGGGAATATAGATCAAGCCATGAAGATTTATAGCTCAGAAGAAGGTTTCTTGGTAACGGCTAAAGCCGATATCATTGACTTCCATCAATTTTTAACAAAAACAGTATTGATTCGACTTTTTGATCGCATGGTGTGTCGTGACTGGAAAAGTTTTTCAGGTTGGACTAAACAAGAACTTAGTATTCATCAAGATAAGAAAAATAAGATATTCTATAAAATGGGATTAATGCGTGAGGAATCTGGTATCATGTTCGCCAGCTATATTAGGGGATTCCAAATAGTCCGAAACGGCAGTTCACATAAAGAAATGATGGCCAGACTTCAGGGAGAATCACCTGAACCCAAAAAGTATGCAAAATTCATCGCATTGGATTGGAAAAATAAGAAGGTAGCCGAAGTTTCGTGTGACCCCAAAAAATTAGGAAATTATTTTGTAAAATCAGATAAACCTTTTGAAATATCGCCAGTTTTCTTTAAGCCAGAAGTTTTATTAAAATATAAAGCCGACCCGGATAAATACATTGTTACAGAACGTCATATTTCATGCCGTGGAACCTGGAGTTTAGAGACATATGATATTAATAAAGAAGGACAGGTGCATACTTATCTTGTGTATCTATGCCGCCTGCCATATTTAGAACAACTTTATTGGAAATCATTCAATGAAAAACCTAAAGGATATATTTCAGAGCGTGCTTTTAAAACAGATTTTCAGGGCAATTTTGATTTAAGCTACGATCCTTTATCAAGCCTAAAAGCATTGCTTAAAAAAATGCAAGAAGACAAAGGATCTTTATGGAGATGTGGAGATGATGATTTTTATCGCAGGCTTAATTATCCCGTTACAGATGCAGAAAAGGAATGGGTTGATGAAATCCATACATTGGATAAGCTTGTAATAGAAGGATTGCAATATCCCTATCTCAAGTCATTAGCGACAACATCGGGTTGTTTCGATATGAAGCATGGTAGCATACGAATGCTCGAATCTATTCTTGCCAAAAAAGGAATAAGTGTGGAGATAATAGAAGGGGTTATAGAACCTTTTCATGAAATAAGATTTCTTCGGACAAAATTTGCTGGACATCGTTCAGGAGGAGAAGCCGATAAGATTAAGAAAGAGTTAATAAGAAAATATGGTAGTTTGAAAAAACATTTCCGTGTGCTTTTGCAGCGTACAGACCAGGCAGTACAAACATTATCGGTTCTAAGGTTTTGATAAATCGTCCATTCTTTTAGGGGAGCTACTAGGTTTTGGACCGAGACACGGTTAATAAAGATTAAGTTTCCAATCTGTCAAGGAGGTTTCTATGGGGATGGGAATTTTTAAAAAAAGGAACGGTTTCTATCAGTCAGAAAACAGATGTGCCACCGGTTTAGCAAGTGGAAACATTGTGCCCAGTTATATCACCGGAGTAAAGTATTTAGTAACCCTTCACGGCTCTTTTCTTAAAACTTAAACGGGGTTTGAATGATGAAAGAGAAAGTAATAATGCATTATATTTGTTTTTTATCAAATGTGGATTTTTCTATTTTGAATTTAAAACTTGATCATAACTTCAGGATTGGCTTTTGGTCGGAAGCTGCATTTTATAGATTTCTTCACTCAATTGAGGAATTGCCTTCAGCTGAAATATTTGTTAAAGGCAGAAATTATAAATGTATAAATTATGAAGAAAATAAGGTTTTTTATATTGAAAACTCATTTGAGGTCGAAGCTGAAAAAAGTAAAGATGGTAAATTTATGAATATGGGAGAAAAATTTATTCCTTTTTATAAAGAATTGATACAACCATATTTGACTCCAGTATTAAGACTAATACGATTATTTAAAGAAGGAAATATCTGTTCTCCACTGGCGTACGATTATTTTGAAATAGAAAGGAAGCCCCAAAGGTTAATGGTTTCGCTCCGTTATCCTTTCATTGAAGATGAGAGTTTTAAATTAACCAATGAAGAGATGGCGGAATTACAATCTTTCCTTTCAAAAGTAAAACTTCCATTTAAATATAATTATTTGAAAGTAGCCCTAGAGAATTTTGAAATGTCGTATAGTATCGAAGATATCGGCCTTAAATTCATTTCCTTGATGATTTGTCTGGAGGTTTTATTTAGTTTAAGAGAAAAACTTAAATACCGAATTTCAAGAAGCGTAGCAGTGTTGTTAGGAAATAATAAGACTGAATCCGAGAATATTTTTACAGAAATTGGTAAATTGTATAATTTGAGATCTAAAATTGTTCATACTGGCGTAAAGGAAGTAACACAAGACCATGTTAAAAGATTGCGTTATTATATTCGAGAATGTATTAAGAAAGTTCATATGATGGATATTGAGAAAAAAGATTTAGCTGGTTTTTTAAATTTTAAAGGATATTAACTAATTTTGCCTTACCAGTTTTAGAGGGATTCTTTTTTTATAGAAGAACTCAATTTGAACGGAGTATCCCAAAGTGAGAGTCTCCTAGAAACCTTTAAGGATAAAAGTCTTGCTTGACTTCAGGGAGTTTTGGGTGTATAAAATAGCTAACAATTTCAAGTGGTACCGTTTCGAAGGGGGGAACTGCCACTATAATATAACTAAAACCTTCGCTTGAAAAGGCGGAGGTTTTTTTATCTGGAGCGCGTGGAAATGAAAAAGGACTTCATTTATCGAATACCGTTTGATGATGAGACAATCTTTGTCGATCGTCAAAATGGATTGCTAATCAACGACTCTTTATACAGATATCGTTTGATTGATCTCTTTTGTGGTGCCGGTGGGTTGACTTTGGGCTTCACTAAGAAGTTAGGTCAAGTATTTACTCCGGTTTGGGCGAATGATTTTAACGATTATGCGGCAAAAACGTATAATGTTAATTTCGGTAGTCATTGTGTTGTCGGGGATATCTTGGATATAATAAGACAGCGAATAAGTGATATTCCTAAAGCGGATGTGGTAATCGGTGGACCACCATGCCAAGGTTTCAGTCTTTTAAACAGAAATAGAGACGGTGATCCGCGTAAACAATTATGGCGACCATATCTGGATGTCGTTGCTCATTGCGGAGCTGAAATTTTCGTTATGGAGAATGTTCCGCAATTATTAGGCTCGGAAGAATATAGCGAGATAATTAAGACAGCCGAAACATTAGGATTCCAAGTGGCTTCGGCTAAACTTTGCGCTGCCGACTACGGGGCCCCTCAGACAAGATGGAGAGCTTTTATCATCGGGTGTAAATTTACCGATCCCAAATTATTTTTTCCACCTAAGAAAACACATAAAAAACCCACAGGTTTAAATAGTGATAGTTGTTTCTTGGAAGGGTTTGAAAAGTATATAACTGTCCCTAAAACGTGGCGAACAGTGCGTGATGCAATAGGCGATTTGCCGGCTCCGGTAGGTACGGAAATTCGCAATGAATTGCCTCCTTTGGATCTACATTTTGGTCGTACCCCCACACCTATGAGCCTAAAACGGTATAAAGCTATTCCTAAAGAAGGAATGAATAGATTTGATCTACAGCGGCGGGCAATAAAGCTAACGCCGGCATGTTGGATCAGAAAAACCGAAGGCGGTACCGATCTTTTCGGTAGATTATGGTGGGATAGACCTGCCTTTACGATTCGCACGGAATTTTTTAAACCGGAAAAAGGGAGGTATCTGCATCCGGTTCAGCATCGGCCGATAACTCATCGTGAAGCGGCGAGATTGCAATCATTTCCCGACTCGTTTAAATTCACAGGCTCAAAAATAGAAATAGCAAAACAAATCGGCAATGCCGTTCCTCCCGTGTTGGCTGCTCGAGTGGCCGATTGCGTCCTGGCAATGTTGGCAAGTAAAGGAATGAACAATGGCGGATGTGTTTACGGTCGCAAAGAGAAAACAGATAATGTCGAGTATCAAAGGGAGCAATACGTCTCCTGAGAAAATCGTACGACTTTCTCTCCGACGGCTTGGTTGTAAATTCAGCACATATTGTAATGCGTTGCCCGGTAATCCGGATATCATTTTAAAGAAAAATAAGAAAGTAATATTTGTCCACGGTTGTTTTTGGCACAATCACAAAAATTGTAGAAGAGCGGCATTGCCGAAGACAAATAAATCATTTTGGGAAAAGAAAATAAAAGGTAATGCGCGACGAGATCAATCAATTAAACGAAAATTATGGAGATTGGGTTGGAGGGTGTTGACTATTTGGCAATGTCAAATTGGGGATTCAGAATCTTTAACCAGGAAGTTGGACCTATTCATCAAAAAAGGCAGGAGTTATGGGCGCAAGAGATAAAATTAGAGAATTCTTTATTACTCACGTCGGCGAAATTGTAACGACTAAACAAATACGTAGAGTAGCCGGTATCAGCGAATACGCCAGAAGAATTAGGGAACTTCGTGATGAAGAAGGTTATCAAATTCTCAGTCATAATGATCGTGCCGATTTAAAGCCCGGACAATACATTATGGAAACCACAAAAAGGAAGCCGGCTCTTTCTCGCGTAATAAGTCCGGCATTAAGGACGGAAATACTTGAGCGCAATGGCTATACCTGTCAATTGTGCGGAGCAGGAGCCGGTGATCCTGATCCTTGTAATCCGGGACGAACTATTCGACTTCACATAGACCATATCAGAAAGACCGGCAACGAAGACTGGAACGATAAGAAAAATCTGCGTGCTCTTTGTTCCAATTGTAACCAAGGAAAGTCCAATATTCGACCGCCTACTGAAACTGCATTGGACATTTTAGCCAAAATAAGAAAACTTGGAAGATTTGAACAGATGGAGATTTACGATTTCTTAAAACGCAAATTTGAGATACAAAAGATATGAAATCTCCTTGCGGAAGTATTGAGAGCGTGCTGTTTTTGAAAAGATTCATAGAAGGTGGGATTCATTGGAACGAGCGTGTCAATATCTCTGGCGGTAAGATTCTTAAATAAGCATTGCATTCATTTATTTTACCGGTGCATAGAAGAGTAAAGTTTTAAATCGAGGCTTCCATTTCTTCCAATTTCTGGATCGCCTCCAGGAATTCACGAATTAATGCCTTGAGTTTAACTTTCGCATCTTTAAATTCTTTTCGTGCTGTCTTTTTCTCTTCAAGAGTCATCCCTCTCTTGACAAATTCCCCAGCTTTTAGTATAAACTCGCCGGCTATATCTCTTTGTCCTATCTCAAACTTTTTGCAGACTTCCGGGTATTTTGTTCTTAGATAAATTGTAGTCAGCATTTTGTCGCCAAGCACGGTCTCGATTTTATCCATTAGGGCAGGGGATGGGATTTTATCGTGTTTCTCAATATATGTGATGTAAGTAGGATCGACGCCTAACTTGTGCGCCAAATCTTTAGCGGTTAATTTTAAATTTTGCCTGCGCAATCTTATTTCTTCGCCTAATTTTTTCATAAACGTATTGTAGGATACAATAACTGAATAGTCAATCATTTTTTTCTTGACAAAATACGCGCTGCTTGTATAATATGAATGAATAGTCATTCATCTGGGTGAAGCGGGAAGTGAGTCGTTATGAATAAGGAAATTCTCACGGTTGAAGACATCGCGAATATATTGCACGTGAAGCCCAATACTATCCATAGCAAACGCTGGAAAGAGAAAAC
>CAZGNT010000023.1:0-15650 GCA_964527805.1 uncultured Sulfurovum sp. | reverse complement strand
ATATTGTTCGGATGACGCTTTTCTTTGGTTGCCTTTCTTTTTAAAAAGAAAGGTATTGAGAAATCAAGATATGTTTAATGATGCAATCATGACAAAGATTTAAAAAATAGTTTTTCCATCAAAATATTTAATTTACCACCCCTTTAGCCTCCCTTTGGTATAATCAGTGATATTTTATTTTTGGAGTAAAGATGGGTGGTTATAAGCCTCATGATATAGAATCTAAATGGCAAAATTATTGGCTGGAGCATAAAAGCTTTGAGCCTAGCGAAGATTTTGCATTGGATAAAAAATATATATTAAGTATGTTCCCGTTCCCTAGCGGAAGATTGCATATGGGGCATGTAAGAAATTATACTCTAAGCGACGCATTTGCTAGATATTATCGCCAGCAAGGATTTAATGTACTTCATCCTATAGGATTTGACAGTTTTGGAATGCCGGCTGAAAATGCTGCTATTAAAAATGGATCGCACCCTAAAACATGGACTTACGACAATATTGATTATATGAAGCGTGAGTTTGCCTCTCTTGGGTTCTCATTTTCTCAAGACAGACAACTGGCAACAAGTGATGAGCTCTATACAAAATTTGAGCAAGGCTTTATCATCGATATGTATGAAAAAGGCTTGCTATATCGCAAAGAAGGCCTTCTCAACTGGTGTCCTCACGATCAGACAGTACTAGCCAATGAGCAAGTGGTTGACGGGTGCTGTTGGAGATGCGATACTCCTATAGTCAAAAAAGAGATGAATCAGTATTATTTTAAGATCACACAATATGCAGATGAACTTCTAAGTGACCTTAAAAAACTTGAAGGCGGCTGGCCTAAACAAGTGCTTACTATGCAGGAAAATTGGATAGGCAAATCGAATGGTTTGGAATTTGATCTATTTTTTAACGAAGAGAGCAAAGCAAAATTAGGCGGTGCATTTGATAGATTTGACGTATTTACTACGCGCCCGGACACGATCTACGGAGTATCCTATACGGCTTTGGCACCTGAACATCCTATTGTTTCTTATATGATAGAAAATTCTCTTTTGGATGAAAGCATAATCTCTCAAATCATTGAAATGAAAAACAGTTCGTCCATAGATAGACAAAAAGAAAAAAGCGGTGTGCCTTTAAGCCTTGAAGTCATACATCCTTTGACCGGCAAAATGGTGCCAGTTTGGGTAGCTAATTTTGTGCTTATGGATTATGGCAGCGGTGCAGTGATGGCAGTTCCTGCTCATGATGATAGGGATTTTGATTTTGCCAAGAAGTATGATCTGCCTATCAATGCGGTTATTAAACCATATGATGGCGAACTAGATCCTAGTAAAGCATACACAGAAACAGGGGAGCTTTTCAATTCGGCTCAGTTCGACGGACTTAATTCAAAAGATGCACAAAGTAAAATTATAGAGCATTTTGAAACTAACAAGATAGGCATGAAAACTACCAATTATAAACTCAAAGATTGGGGGGTATCGCGTCAGAGATATTGGGGAGCTCCTATACCTTTTGTGCATTGTGAGAAATGCGGATTGGTGATGGAGAAAAAAGAAAATCTTCCTATCGCACTTCCAGAAGACATCGAGATAACAGGAGAGGGCAATCCTCTAGAAAAGCATCCTACTTGGAAATATTGCAAATGTCCAAAATGCGGCGGTGATGCGTTAAGAGAAACTGATACCATGGATACATTTGTAGAGTCTAGCTGGTATTTTTTGCGTTTTTGTGCATCGCCTACAAATTGGCTGAGTGAGCCGTTTTCCAAAGAGCAAATAAAATATTGGATGGGAGTTGACCATTATATAGGCGGGATAGAGCATGCAGTATTGCATTTGCTGTACGCTAGATTTTTTACTAAAGTATTTAGGGATCTTGGGTATTTGGAATTCGACGAACCGTTCGAAAGACTTCTAACTCAAGGAATGGTGCTAAAAGACGGTGCTAAAATGAGCAAGTCAAAAGGCAACACTGTAGATCCTGATGCACTGATAGAGCAATACGGTGCAGATACGGCAAGACTGTTCATACTTTTTGCAGCCCCTCCTACTCAAGAACTCGAGTGGAATGACAGTGCAGTAGAGGGCGCATTTAAATTTATAAAACGATTTTATGACAGAAGCGCAAATATCATATCTAGCCAAACAAAACCTATGATCGATCATAATTCTCTAACAAAAGAAGAAAAATTTGCTAGAAAAAAAGTCTATGAAGCACTAGTTAGAGCAAATGATGTTTATAATGAAAGATATACATTCAATACCATGATAGCAGGCGTCATGGAAGCAATGAATGCACTTGGTGCACAAGACAACAGAGATGTTTGGAGCGAGGGGTATTGGGTGCTTTGTTCTATCATGGAACCTGTTATTCCACATGTAGCAAGCGAGATAAGCCAAAAGTACTTTGGTCTTAAAAATCTTGCACCGCAAGAGATGGTAGATGAAGTTTTTGTAAGCGATAGTATCACTTACGGTATCTCTGTTAACGGCAAAAACAGGGGAGAGATAGAGGTGTCGCCTAATGCTTCAAATGAAGAGATCATTTCAGCAGCGAAAGAAGCGGTCTCTAAATGGCTAGAAGGAATGAGTATAGTAAAAGAGATAGTTGTACCAAATAAACTTGTTAATTTGGTGGTCAAGCCGTGCTAAAAATATCTAAGTTTTTAATAACTCTTTTAGTCGTTATTGGATTATCAGGCTGCGGATATCGGCCATCTTCACATATGGTTAAAAAAGTATTTGACGAGAGCGTATATGTGGATGTGCAAATAGATCCGAGCGAGCCAGAAAATGCTCCATATCTGACCGATCAAATCAGAAGAGTTGTAATTACTAGATTCAACGGCAAAATAGCGCCAAAAGAACAAGCAAATAATGTAATTAAAGTATCATACAAAGGTGCGCAGTTTGTGCCTTTAAGCTATGATAAATATGGATATACCACTCGTTATCAAACAATAGTGAACGTAGAATTTACCATGATCACCAAAACAGGCAAAACTATTACAAAAACCATTAAAACGACCAGTCAAGCAGGTATAAGCCAAAGCGCATTGGAGACGTCATCTTTGCGTATAGCATCTATTGGCGATGGTTTAGAAAAAGCTGTGGACGCATTCATGGCATATGCCAGTGCATTAGGAGCAACCCAGAAATGATGCCTGCTCTTGATCTTTTGCTTAGCACAAAACCATTGTACTATAAGCAGATAGATTATGTGCGTATCAAAGATGCTTTTGAAGTCGTTAAGCCGCATATTAAGATCCCAAAAGTTATCCATATAGTTGGAACTAACGGCAAGGGAAGTACCGGCCGAATGATATCCCATCTGCTTTATAAAAGCGGATATAGCGTAGGGCACTACTCATCTCCGCATATATTGAAATTTAATGAGAGATTTTGGCTAAACGGATGTGATTGCAATGATCAATTGCTGCGTAATGCTCATGAACGCCTTTACAATATTCTAACCAAAGAACAAAGCGATGAGCTTAGTTATTTTGAATATACTACACTGCTAGCTCTTTTTGTTTTTGAAAAATGTGATTATATAGTATTGGAAGCCGGAATGGGCGGAGAGCATGATGCAACAAACGTGGTGCCAAAGGTCTTGAGCGTAATAATGCCTATCGATTATGATCATCAAGCATTTTTGGGCAATGATATTAGCAGTATTGCGAGCACAAAGCTAAGGAGTATAGACAAAAAAGCTGTGATCGCACCTCAAATACACCAAGAAGTTTTACATGTTGCTAATAAAATTGCATTGCAAAAAGATGCCGAGCTACATTTTGTTACCAGAGAAACCTCTCCGTATACTCAGAGTATTCAAAATATTGCATTAGAAAAATCATGGGGAGATTTTCTGATAGACAATGCCGTCACAGCTTGCGCAGCACTTGATGTTTTGGGATTGATATGTGATGTACAAAATCTATATACATGGATAATGATGGGCAGATATTTTCCATATGCGTCCAATGTTCATATTGATGTTGGGCACAATCTCCTTGCGGCAAAGGCGATAGATAAATTGCTTGATAAACCCATCGTGCTTATATATAATACATTAGAAGATAAACCTTATAGACAGATATTGGAATTGCTAAAACCAAAAATTAAAAAACTTTTGATCATAAAAATTGACTCTCCAAGGGCATTGAAAATAGAATTTTTAGAAAATACACTCAAAGAACTTGAAATCCCTTATAATTTTTTTGATGGTATTATCAATCCCGAAGATGAGTATTTGGTATTTGGATCTTTTGCTGTTGTTGAAGCTTTCTTGAAATCTGAAGAGGTGCGATGAAACATAGAGTCATAATCACCATATCAGATATAAGAGGTACTAAATCATACAGTCTTACTAAACTTTTTAGAAGATTTTTATTTTGGATTATTGCCTTTATCAGCTTTGTAGCCATAGGCGGAGCTATTGTAATACCTATTTTGACACACAAGGTAATGGAGCTGACATCATTGAATGAGCTTTATCAGCAAGATCTGGAAAATAAAATAGCAGCATATGAAGAATTGGATGAAAAATTTGAAGCATTAGAAGAGAAGATTACTGCTTATGAAAAAATGAGTAATCCTCCGGAAGTATTTAAACAAAAAGAGAGTGTTGCCTCAAAAGAAAAGAGTACCGCAGAAATCAGACTGGCTAAGTTAAAAAGAGATTATGAGCTCAAAAAGTTTATTTTGAAACATATACCAAACGGTTCACCGGTAAGGCGTCCTATCATCACATCTGCTTTTGGGTATAGAACCCATCCTATATTTAAAACTAAAAAAATGCATCACGGAGTTGACTTGAGAGTCCAAATGGGCTCACCTGTTTATACTGCAGCTAACGGTATTGTCACAAGGGTTGTAAGCAAAAATGTCGGGGGGTATGGCAAGCTGGTCGTTGTAAGACATAAATACGGTTTTAGCACAGCTTATGCTCATTTGAGCGCGACAAAAGTCAAGGTAGGCGATATTATCAAAAAAGGCCAAGTTATAGCACTTGGAGGAAATAGCGGCAGCTCGACTGGCCCACATCTTCACTATGAGGTACATTATAGAGGAAAGGCCATTAATCCTAGACCTTTTATTAGTTGGAGTATGGTAAACTATAATAAAATATTTAAACAACAAAAGGACGTACCATGGGATTCTTTAATAAAACGAATTCGAAGTTAGGCTCGTATAATGCGACTATCATAGCGGATGATTGCAGCATAGTAGGCGGCATTACAACCCAAAGCGATGTTGTGATAAACGGCAAATTTGAAGGAGCTATTTCGTCCAATCAAACAATTACTATAGGTGAAAAAGGCGAGCTTTACGGTGAAGTAAAAAGTGATACTATTGTCATTGGCGGGCTGGTTGACGGTGTTATTGATGCTAATATGATACATGTTCTCTCTACGGGAAGGGCCCTTGGAACGTTGGTATATTCTAAGATAACAGTAGAAGAAAACGGCTTTTTTGACGGTAAAACAATAGTAAAGGGAAGTTCTTTGCAAAGCAGATATGCAGAAGTAGAAAGTAAATATCATAACCTTATTGATACAAAAATAGTTGATCCGGATGCTGCTTTGCCGAAAAGTAAAAAATAAAAGGCATAACACAATATATGTATTCTAGTGCTGTTTATGATTTTTTAATCTCTTTATCAAAAAGAGAAAACAACTTGGTGCTGGTGTGCAACAATGATAAAGAAGCTCTGCAGATAAACCATATAGCAACTTTGGCAAATATGGATCCATTTGTGCTGCCTGATATTAGATTATCAGCCGGTGAAGATCTGCGTCCATATCAAGAAGAGTTTGGAGAACTGCTTGTAGAGCTTGGTTCTTTCTATCGTTCGAACAACCCAAAAATACTCATTTCTCCTGCTCGCACTTTGAGGCTCCCGTTCCCAAAGCAAGAATATTTTGATACTTTTACTATAGCATTTGGCGACAAGATAAAACCTGCAGTAAAAGAGATGTTTTATAATTGGGGGTACCAATTTGTGGATATCGTTACGGGAAAAGCCGAGATCTCTTTTCGTGGAGATATCATAGATGTTTATCCTTTAGATGCTGTGATGCCTTATCGCATTTCACTTTTTGGAGATGAAGTAGAGAGTATCAGGCAGTTTGATATAAGTACTCAAAAAAGCAATAAAGACGAGCTGGAAAGTATCATAATATGCCCTGCTTTTTTGGCTTTGGATGCTGTTCAAAACGAGACATTAAAAAGCAGAGCAGAAACAACGCCGCATGAAGTATTTGTAAAAGATATAGATTCGCAAGGCTGGTGGGTGCTTGATGATCTTGGATACAACCCCTTGGAAGTTTTTAGGCCCATTGCAGCAACTCGCATAGAAGATGAAGCCGATCTTGCCGCTCTTCAAATGATACCTGAATCAAAAATTTATCGTGATATTGAAGTAACCGATATAAATAAGCTATTAAATACATATAAAGATAAGAAGATCACAGTAATTGCGAAAAATGAAAGTATAGTGCGCGGCAGTATGCTCGATTCATTTGATGGGGTAAATTTTATATACCAAGACGGTATCATAAATATTGCAAGCGCAAATGAATTGATAATTTCTCTAAATACTCCGGCCAAACCTAAAAAAGTAAAAAAAAGTATGCTCATTCTAGATGAACTAAAGCCTGGCGAATATGTAGTTCATGAAACTCACGGCGTAGGCCTTTTTAGGGCAATAGAGAAGCGCGAAGTTTTAGGAGCAGTGCGCGAGTTTGTAGTAATAGTATATCAAAATGAAGATATGCTGTTGGTGCCTGTTGAAAATCTAGATGTCATAGATAGATATGTTGCCGAAGGCGGAGCTTTGCCTGCAGTTGACAGACTAGGCAAGATGAGTTTTAGAAATCTCAAAGAAAAAGTCAGAGAGAAATTATTTGCTATCGCTTCAGATATTGTCAATCTCTCAGCCAAAAGACATCTTACCAAAGGTATTCATATCGCATTAGATGAGTCGCTTCAAGCTGATTTTATGGGCAAAGCCGGATTTATGCATACTCAAGACCAAGAAGAAGCGATTAGCTCTATACTTGCAGAAATGGCAAGCGGACAGATGATGGATAGGCTTCTTAGTGCCGATGTCGGGTTCGGTAAAACAGAAGTGGCAATGAACGCAATATTTGCGTGTGTTAAAAGCGGATATCAAGCATGCATGATAGCTCCAACCACACTACTTAGTTCTCAGCATTATAAAAGCCTAAAAGAAAGGCTTTTGCCATATGGTATAAGCGTGGCTAAGCTTGATAGATTTTGTACCGCCAAAGAAAAAAATACAGCTATCAAAGGGCTGAAGGATGGCACTATAGATGTAGTCATAGGGACCCATGCATTACTTGGGGTGGAGTTTGATAGGCTGGCACTTGTGGTGATAGATGAAGAGCATAAATTTGGAGTAAAACAAAAAGAGAGCCTAAAAGAGATGGCAAGCAATGTGCATCTGCTGAGCATGAGTGCCACTCCTATTCCTAGAAGCCTCAATCTGGCGCTATCAAGCGTAAAAACATTTAGTGAGATACTCACTCCGCCAGTTGAGAGAATAGGGGTGAGAACTTTTGTCAAAAGCTATGATCAAAAGTTATTAAAAGAGGCATTTTTGCGTGAGATACGCAGGGGCGGACAGATATTTTATGTCTATAACTCCATAGCATCTATTAATGATAAAAAAAAGGAACTTCTTGAGATCCTTCCGTCGCTTCGCATAGCCGTACTCCATTCAAAAATAAGTGCAAAAGAGACAGAAGACGAGATGATAAAATTTGAAGCAGGAGAGTATGATATATTGCTTTCTACTTCGATAGTCGAATCAGGTATCCATATGCCGCATGCCAATACTATGATCGTAGATGGCGCGGAGAACTTTGGTATGGCAGATCTGCATCAGCTTCGAGGCAGAGTAGGACGCGGGGCCAAAGAAGGGTATTGTTATTTTATGGTAGCAGACAAAATGAGATTAACCGAGCTTGCCAAACGCAGACTTGTTGCCCTTGAGTCACATTCAGACCTTGGAAGCGGCGCCGTACTGGCATTTCACGACCTAGAGATCAGGGGCGGGGGCAACATAATTGGAGAAGCCCAAAGCGGACATATAAAACAGATAGGTTATGGACTTTATCTTCGAATGCTAGAAGAGGCTATTAAACAGCTTAGCGGTATCCAAGAAGAAAAAAGAAAAAGCGTTGAAGTTAAACTGGCTGTTGATGCTTATCTAAACGAAGAGCTTATAAGTGAAGATAGATTAAGACTTGAACTTTATCGCAGGCTTGCACTTAGCCAAAGTGTAGGTGAGGTTTATGAGATAGCCGGTGAGATAGAAGATAGATTTGGCAGATTAGATACTATGAGCAAACAATTTATTGATATCATGGCTATAAAGCTGCTTGCTGCAAGCAAGGGAGTATCAAAAGTTTCTAGCTACGGTGAAAATGTATTTATAGAGTATGAAGATACAAGCAAAGATAGAGTTACCATTAAATCATACAGCAAAGATGATGATGATATAATTGCTGCAGCATTTGGATATTTAAGACAATAGATCGGGATTGTTGTCTTGGATATTTTATAATTTGATTTCAAAGGAATTATCTATGAAACTATATCGATCTAAAGCCGTAATTTTTAGCATAATAGTTGGCTTGTCAGTGATCGGCTGCCAACGATCACTAGGCAAAGATCACATTATAGCATCTATACCGGAAGCATCCGGTATAAGCTATTGTAACAACAGTGATACATTGGTAGTAGCTAACGATGAAGGATATTTTTACGAGATAGGCACCAATGGAACTGTGATGTATAAACACAATATCGGGAAGTATGACCTAGAGGGTGTTGTGTGCGAAGATAACAATTTTGTATTTGCTTTAGAGAGCGGCGGCTTAGTAAGAGTAGATAGAGAATCGCACTCAAAGCAATATATACATGTAGAAGGGTTAGGCAAGTTTGGTAAAAAACGAGGTATAGAAGGCATAACAAAAATGGGAGACAAATATATACTTTCGCTCCAAACGTTGTCAAAAAAAGATGCCAAGCTATTTGTTGTAGAACTTGATGACAATAAAGCAAAAGTGGTTGATGAGATTTATCATGAAATAGAAGATTCTTCCGGGTTGGAGATGAAAAACGGTATACTCTATATAGTGAGTGACACAAAAAACAGCTTGTATCTATATAGTATGGCCGAAAAAAGGATCTTAAGCACCTTAAAGCTTCCAAAATTCAATCAAGAGGGAATAGCTCTTGATAATAACGATAATATATATTTTGCAGATGATAAAGGTTATGTAAGAAAATATAAAATTGATGAGCTCGGTATAAACTAACTTATATTTTTTCATTGATAGCATCACATTAATCTTCTATTAAAACTCAAAGCTATATACTTACTTTAATACTTAGGGGGATAAAGTGTCAAGTAAGCAAACCATTGCAGACGCCATAAAAAAAGAGATCAGTAAAGCAGTCGTAGGTCAAGACAAAATGATAGAAGCCCTCTTGGTTGGGCTTTTATGTAGAGGCCATATACTTCTTGAAGGGGTGCCAGGCCTTGCTAAAACCACTACAGTAAATGCCCTTGCAAAGAGTCTCGGACTTCATTTTAGCAGAGTACAATTTACTCCTGATTTGTTGCCAAGCGATATTATAGGCACTCAAATCTATGATCCGTCATCAAACTCTTTTAGGATAAAAAAAGGTCCTGTTTTTACAAATTTACTTTTGGCAGATGAGATCAACAGAGCTCCGGCCAAAGTACAGTCTGCATTATTGGAAGTAATGCAAGAAAAACAAATAACCATAGCCGATGAGAGTTTTAAACTCCAGCCGCCATTTCTTGTAATGGCTACCCAAAACCCGATAGAACACGAAGGTGCGTATGCTTTGCCTGAAGCACAATTAGATAGATTTATGATGAAGGTAATAGTAGGTTATAATACGAAAGAAGAAGAGCTCCATATTGCCAGAATGGTGGCAAACTCTGCTTTTAAAAAAATTGAACAAGTAGTTGATATTGCACAATTAGAAGCCGCGACCAATGAGATGATGAAGATACATATTGATCCGGAAGTAGAAGCATACATAGTTGATATAGTAGTAGCAACTAGAGAGCCCAAAAGTTATGGCTTAGAAGAGCTGGAACCCATGATAGAGTTTGGAGCATCTCCAAGGGCAAGCATAGACCTCTACAAAGCATCACGAGCTATAGCATATCTAAGAGGCCAGTCATATGTATCTCCTAACGAGATATTATATATAGCCAAAGAAGTGCTTAGACATCGTATCATACTTAGCTACGAAGCACAAGCTAGCGGAGTAAGCCAGGATGATATCATTTCTAAAATATTAGATAGCGTACCTATACCATAGATGGGAGTTAAATGTATCTAAATACCAAAACATTGCTTCTCAAAACACAAAAGCAAGTCTATTCTCAAAGACTTGGAGATCATATATCTAAATTTTACGGTGAAGGATTTGAATTTGGAGAACTCCGCGAATATATGTATGGAGATGATGTACGCAAAATAGATTGGAAAACAACGGCAAAAATGGGAAAACCGTTTGTGAAAGTGTATCACGAAGAGCGAGAGCTTAATGTGGTTGTTGCTACCATGATGGGAGGATCGAGTTATTTTGGGACTGTCAAGCAAAAGAGTGAAGTGATGAGAGAAATAATCGCACTTATTGGCATGAGTGCATTGAGTCAAAACGATAGATTTTCACATTTTTTATTTGCCGATAAACTTTTAAAGTGGAACAAGCCGAGCAAAAAAACATTTTTGCTTTTTGATGTATTGGAGTATATAAAGCATTGTGAAATACTCGGAAAAAAGAGCAACTACCAAGAGATGACACAAACACTTTGGACTCATTTGAACAAAAAGGCATTGTTATACATTTTAAGTGACGGTATAGGAGAATTTGACCTTGGGAAATTATCCAAAAAACACGATGTCGTGCTAATAATAATCAGAGATAGATTTGAAGAAAACCCACAAGAGCTAGGTTTGATCCAATTGATCGATATGGAGAGCGGCCAAGGTTTTTTTGGGAATGTAGATGATAATGCGATATTTCATTATCGTAAATCGTTGATTGAAAATGATGACAATTTGGCAACTCATTGCAAAAAATACGGTATAAAAATGCTAAAAATTTATACACATGAAGATGTATATCTAAAATTATTAAATAGTATACGCTAAATGGTTGAAGAGCTAAAAGACATCAAGCCTTACTTGATAAATACCGAATGGCTCTATTGGGGGTTTGCAAGTGGAGCGATATTGTTACTGTTTTTATTTATTACTATTCTCTGGTGGGGGATATCAAGATGGCTAAATAGCAGAAAACAGAATTTAAGAAAACAATACTTAAGTGCCATTAAAAGTGTAGATTGGTCAAATTCTAAAAATGCAGCATATCAAGTAAGTCATTATGGAAGATTATTGGCAAAAGATCCTAGAAGCATAGAGATACTCAGTCAACTTGAACCGATGCTGCTGGAATACAAATACAAAAAAGATGTACCATCGGTCAATGAAGAGACATTGGTGCATTATGATCTTTTGATTCAGGTATTAGATGTTTAGTTTTGAATATCCGTGGGCATTGATTTTGATATTTGTTTTTATCGTATGTGATAAATGGTGCAAGGAGGAAAGTGATGCCATTTTCTTTCCTCATGTATCTTTGTTGCTTCTAAAAGAAAAAAGCAAAACACCCACTCTTCATATATTAAAATGGATAGGCATATCATCTGCCATAATAGCCTTGGCTTCACCTGTAGTCAGCACGCATAGATATTTAGAGAAAAAACACGATATAGTCCTCATACTTGATGCAAGTGATTCTATGAAAGACGGTAAATTTGATAAAGTAAAACAAGAGTTGGATAATTTCATATCAAAAAGAACAAGCAATAATATAGGCTTGGTGACATTTGGAGATAATGCACTGATTGCATCACCGATAACGGCAGATAATGAAATTCTAAAAATCATTTTGAAATTACAAGAGCTTGGAATGGCAGGCCATATGAGTGCCATCAATGATGCTATAACCAAAAGCTACGGCATGCTTTCTCGAAGCGAGGCAAAAACAAAAATAGTTATTTTGCTCACAGGAAGCATTGATAATAAAAGTAATATTCAAAAAGATGATCTATTATCTTTGGTATCAAAATTTCCTATCAAGCTTTATACTATAGGTTACGGCAACGGTTATGATGCTTTTTATCTTCATGAATTGGCAAAAGCAGGCCACGGTGCAGCATATGAAACTGTGGATGCATCCGGATTGTCTAAAACATTTAATGAAATAGACAAAAGAGAATTTATTGTTTCCAAAGAAGAGTTAAACTATATCCATTTGTATCTATATCCGCTTTTTATAGCATGGCTTAGTTTATTATTTTGGATATATATCCGTAATATCAAGGGAATATAGAATGGTTCATTTTGTATATCCGTATCTATTTTGGGTTTTGATCATCCCGTTTTTTATTTTAGCTGCATTGGTGATCACAAATAAAAGCAGATTGGATAGATTGTTTGATGATCAAGTATTAAATAAGCTTCGCGCAAACAAGGATAGTTTGCCTCAAGCAGCAAGAAATATTCTATTTTTTACGGCGCTCTTGATGATGATCATTGCTATGGCAAGGCCTATTGTTGATAATGGAGAAAAAAAGATATCTTTAAAAGGATCGAACATTGTATTATCTATTGATATATCCAATCCCGATAAAATGGCAGATGATAATAGCTTGCATCACATAAAACAAACAACCAAGATATTATTGCAAAATATGAGTAATGATGAGGTGGCAATAACGGCATTTGCAAACAATGCTTTTTTGGTATCTCCGTTCACAAACGATAAATTTTCATTAGAAGAAATGATAGATGGTATAGGCAATAGATATGAAAAAAATAATTTTAGAAACTTTAGAGCTCTTGGCGAATTGATCGTTTTCCTTACCATGGACAAACCAAACAAGATAGCCGTTATTGTCGGTAATGAAATAAAAGAAGATATTCCTGAGGATTTTATAAGTATGCTAAGCCAGAATGATATTATATTATTTATGATTAGAAACAATGCCGATATGGATATAAAAGAGTTATCAGATTTTTTAAGCAGCTATAATATTAATGATCAAGATAAATTTATTTTATACCAGGATCAAAAAGAGCTATTTTATTATCCGCTTATTTTGTCGCTTTTATTGCTTCTAGCAGCATGGAGTTCATTGCCAAAAAGGATAAAAAAATGATAAAAATTGTATTTATATTGTTGTTTGTATCCACTTTAAGTTACGCAGATTGGTTTGATTTTATAGACAGGCATGATGCCAAAAAAGCATATCAAAATAGAGAATACGATAAAAGCATAGCTATTTTAACCTTATTAAACAAAACACCTCACGATTGGTATAATTTAGGCAACAGTTATTATAAAAAAGGAAAATATATTGCAGCTATAAAAGCATATGAAAAAGCTCCAAGTAATATAAATAAATATCATAATTTAGGTAATTGTTATTTTCAAATAAAAGATTATGATAATGCAATAAAATCATACCAGCAAGCACTCATGATCCAAAAAGATAGCGATACGAAATACAATCTTGAGCTAGTCAAAAAACAACAGGCAAAAAATAATCAAGTAATTCAATATAAAGCAGGTCAAATCACAAATAGCGGCAAGCCACTTCAAGCTGTGCATTTGCAAAAGATTTTAAAAAAGGATCAAAAAGAAAAGCAGTTGCACGATATGTTAAAAAAATTAGAAAATAAAAAAACATCAACTATATTGTATAATCTAATATTAACCAAAAGGAGTAGTTATGATTAGAAACTTTGGCAAAGTATTTATATTTTTTATTTTATCTATAAATATTTTATACGCCGATATATCTATTGATATGTTAGCCAATAAGAAATCTATATATTTTGGAGACTCATTAGTGGTATCTGTAATTGTGTCAAAAAAATCGAATCTTAACTTATCTTCGACAAAATATATTCAACCGCCATTTAATGGTTTTACCTCTAGGGAAATAAACAAAAAAAGCATCAGGGAAGGAGGATATGATATTACTCAGATCGATTATTTGATCACTCCGCAAAAACCTGGAAATTATATTCTAGATCCTGCAAAAATGTCTATTGTCGAAAAAAAAACAGCTCTCGGCAGTTTTTTTGATACATTTTTTAACCGCAAACCGAAAGCTAAAATAATAAGTTCAAAAATGTTGTCCGTCACCATAAAACCATTGCCGAGCTTGGTCCAGCTGATAGGAGATTTTAATATAAGCGTAAAACCAAATTTATTGACTGCTGATATTGATGCGCCTATTGTGCTATCTCTAAAAATCGAAGGCGAAGGCGCTTTGGGAAATTTTGATGGTTTGGATTATGGCATTGAAGGCTTGAATGTGAGTGCTCAAAATCCACAAATTACACAAGAGATCAGAGGTGATAAGGTTTATTCAAGCTATACCAGGGAGT
Source organism: uncultured Sulfurovum sp. (assembly GCA_964527805.1). Classification (GTDB taxonomy): domain Bacteria; phylum Campylobacterota; class Campylobacteria; order Campylobacterales; family Sulfurovaceae; genus BN30871. The sequence continues at coordinate 1,114 of CAZGNT010000023.1, read as the reverse complement.
ATATTTTTGTCAGCGATCATGATTTTACTATCCCGTCTCGCGATATAATTATTTATAATATCAAGAATAATAAAATAGAGACCATTGTTACGCCATCATATGATATTAAGATTATAGGATCGCTTAACAGTTCAAAACAAAGTGATTCTTCAAAAAACGGTGTACCGTTAATAGTTTGGCTAATTGTTAGTTTTATAGCAGGTTTGGCGAGTATGATTATAGTCTTACTAATGATGTCTAAAAAGAGAAATAAACGAAAATAGCCCTATTGCCAATGATGTTCGATTTTATAGAATATCATGCAAACTATTGGCTCTAGTCATCCATTTTTTTATGCCTTCCCAGTCCTCTTTGAGAAGCATTTTTTCAAACGAGTCGAGTTCTTGTTTGAAATTTATTATGGAATCAAGTACATTGATCTTATTTTGTCTAATTATACTTTCCCACATATCAGGAGAACTTTTAGCGATTCTGCTCATGTCGCGGAACCCTCCGCCGGCAAGTGCTATGATGCTTTTCGGATCTTCTTGGCACATAACGGTATTTGCTAAAGCATAACTGATCACATGGGGCATATGAGAGATAAAGGCTGCATGTCTATCATGTGAAGTGCTATCCATATAGATGATGTTCATCTCAAGTGCTTTATATAGTTTTTTGACAATTTCAAGTTGATGGGTTCCGCTCTTTTCAATATCACAAAGCACTACCGTTTTATTACTGTATAACCCATCTATTGCAGCAGTAGGGCCGCTTTTTTCCGTCCCCGTCATCGGATGAGTTGCTACAAAATTAGAACGAATAGCATCTGGAATACTGTCGCAAATTAGTTTTTTGGTACTTCCCATATCAATAACTGTGGTCATCTTTGGAATGCTGTTTATCTGTCCTATCAGTGAAATAATTCCATCAACCGGAATTGCCAAAATAGCAAGATCGCATTGCCAAATTTCATCTATGTTTTGAGCAAACCTATTAACTAGATTTAAATCCATTGCTTCTTGAATATGCGTCAAATTGTGATCATAGCCAATGATATTAATATGTGGGTACAGTTTTCTCAAACTTAAACTGATAGAGCCACCCATCAGCCCTAAACCAATAATACCGATTG
>CAZGNT010000022.1:0-15973 GCA_964527805.1 uncultured Sulfurovum sp. | reverse complement strand
GAACTTATACCTCAAAGGAGATACGACTGGCATTGAAGATTGACTGGGACACCAGAAAGCTGACGGCGTTTCTCAGGAAGAATCCGAATGTAAAAGCCGTGCCGGGCAAGCCTGTTAAGTTTACGAGGAATGAGGTTGTGGCGGGGGAATTATTTTAAGTAACGAGAACTAAAAACCTGATTACTTTAAAAAAATAGAACCCTCAAAACTTATAAAACACTAATAATATGAATTTTACGAAAGAGCCTCCGTATAGTCTTGGAGAATTGGCTTGCATTGTGAATGCAATGATCGATGTTTTAAAACTCGAAATACTAAGGTTGACACAAGCATCAATCGCTCAAATAAACAATGCCTTAATACGGATGGACAAGGAATATAGATCTTCCTTCTCGCTTGCTGATCAATGGACCCAGATGGTAGATGTTTTTAGCAGGCTGGATATTGACGAGAAGAACAAAGAGAAAATCATTATAAGGGCAGAAGAAATGTACCAGCATCTTATCCTGAAAAAGGGATTAATATAATTTCTCCATTCTCACCTTTGTGATGATGATGTCGTATTATTCAGGGGAAAGTGTATTTATTGAAGCAGAAGACCTCGGATATGAAGATTACTGAAATCGAAAAATACATCAATGAACTACGCCTCGAAGAGGAGCAATTTAAACAGGGGCTAAATAATAACAATAGTTCTATCCTTGAAAACCAATCATTCCTACGCAGAGCTTTTATAAATGTGTTTTTTATTGTCAGATCAGCCTTAGATTACATTTTCCTCCGCTTAGCTATAATGCACAGAAAGAACAAATCTAAAAGGGTTGTTTATACAGCATATAATTTCTGTAATAAAGTTAATGGAAAATATGAAGATCGAATCGTAAAGCCCTTGTTTTCAGACAATATTATCTTCATAAACACGTCCAAAGAGCGATTCATAAAATCAATCAACTACCAGAAAGTATATAACCCCGGGGGCCTTGCCAAGGCACTTAGTATAGTCTATCGAGGCACGAAACAAATGCGTTTTTATAAAGCATATCAAACTATTAATGATTCTATAATTAAAAATCTCGATCAGGGGAAAGAGATTTTTTTATTGTGGTATTATGACTTAAACAGTCTTTCCATAATTTTCTCAAAGCTTAGAGGAAAGGTAAGACTGGTAGAAGTTCAGCACGGAAGCATTATCAATTACCCTCCGTATATAAAGCCGGCCCCGATTAAGCTTATTGATGTATTTTATGTTAAGAATCAGCCGACAATCGACTATTTAAAGGAGCACCTGTGCAAGGGATTTGATTGCGAGTATCATTTAATCCCATATCCTAAAGGATTTAGAAAGATTTTTCCCGGGCTACATATTCTCTATGCATCCACTGTAGACTTCAAGGGCGTTCATCCGGTTTTTTTGAAATTTCTTGAGAATACAAAAATTACTGACCTTAACCTGCAAGTAAGATTGCACCCGAGAGAACGCACTCCGGAAATTGAGGAGTTATTCACCCGACAGATATCGTCTTGCGGGGTGAAGTTTTCATTTGATAAGACAAAGAACTGGATATCAGAAAACCAGATTGATAATCTAATTGTAGTTTCTCCATGGAGTTCATCAATAGAAGACTCATACGATAACGGATATAAAACAATAATAATTGATCCTGCAGGTAAGCAACGATTTGCACATCTGATTGATAACAATAAGTGCTTTTATAGCCAGGACCTTGAAGAGACACTGACAGTAATTATGAAAGTATAGATGTGCAATGCAGGTTATAATCTATTTTAATTCATCTTACCCCTATGGAGCAGCCGCGACCAACAGAGTCCATCAGCTTTGTAAAGGGCTGCATAATAATGAGGTAGATGTCAACCTCATCATAACAAATGCAACAGAAAGCAAGTCAGATACATTAAATAACCAAATTGAAGGCACGTATGAAGGGATAAGGTTTAAATATCTGTCTAAAACAACTTTAAGATCGAAAGGCCTTTTACTTAGGAAAGCAGAGGATATTATATGTTACTTGAGAACGTATAAACATTTAGTTTTTTCTACGAAATCTTCAGGCGCAATTTTGGTGATTGGTGGTGCAACTTTTGACTATAGGGTACTGATCCCAATCATCGCAAGAATTATAAGGAAATATGTTTTCCTGGAAATTAATGAATACCCTTTTGTCACAAGAAAAAATGGGTCATGGAAGTTGTTTATTGAGTTTTTTTTCTTTCGGTTTGTAGTTCCCTGGTACAATGGCTTTATTGTAATTTCTGAGCATTTAGCAAAGGAAATTGATAGATATAAGGTTAGGAAAGCTCGTATAATAAAGATCCCGATACTGTCGGAATTACAAGAGCTTAGTAAGTCTGGCTCTTCGGCTCCATGTTCTGTACCGTATATAATTCATGCCGGTTCTATGATAGAACAGAAGGATGGTATTATCGGAAGTCTAAAGGCATTTGCCATGGCAAGAAGAGAATTAGAAATGGACATTTACTATCTAATTACAGGCGATCCTTCATTGTCTCCAGATTATGATATTATTAAGAGGTTCATACAAGATGAAGGCCTGGAGGGGTCTGTAGTTTTTACAGGTTATCTGGACAAAAATGAATTATCCGATTATTTACACCATGCAAGCCTGGCAATAGTTAATAAAAGTCCTAACAAGCAAAATGAATATTGTTTTGCAACCAAAATATCGGAATACATTGCATTTGGCATACCAATGATTCTTACTAGAGTAGGAGAAGTCAGGCACTATTTTACAGATGGTTATAATGCATTAATTGTTGAACCAGATGACGTTGTCCAACTAGCAAAGGCAATTGTCAAACTGTTTAGTGAAAGAGCCCTGGTGGAGTCATTAGCAAGTAATGCCTTGAAGTTACTGGCAAAGGATTTCAATACCGACTATAACGGGGCGCGCCTGAAGGATTTTTTAGCTCAAAATTCAAACCAATATTAATGAGGTTTCTTGTATTAACCCATGTATTACATAAAAGTAATGATGGGAAATACTATGGTTATGGACCCTATGTCAGGGAAATGAATATATGGTTCCGTTACTTTGATGATATAATAGTTTTTGCACCCTTGACAACAGCCGAACCTCCAAACAAGATTGATATTCCATATGCACATAACAGCATCACCTTCCTCCAAATACCTCCGATTGATATACTTAGTCCCCGTGCTGTAATCAGAAGCATTGCCTTACTGCCTCTCATTACCTTTAAGATTTTGAAAGGAATGACCAGAGCCGATCATATTCATCTTCGCTGTCCCGGGAATGTTGGCTTAATTGGTAGTATTGTTCAGATTTTATTTCCTAAAAAGAAGAAAACAGCAAAGTATGCCAGCAACTGGGATTGGAACAGCCGGCAGCCATGGAGTTACAGGTTGCAGCAATGTTTACTGCGAAATACCTTTCTAACCCGAAATATGACTGCCCTTGTATACGGCGAATGGCCCGACAGAACGAAGAATATAAAACCTTTCTTCACTGCTTCATACTCAGAAATAGAGAGGCTGCCTGTACATAAGACTCCCCTAAATGAAGGAGTACAACTCGCTTTTATCGGTACCCTTACCAGAAATAAAAATCCTCTTGACTGCTCAAAGGTTTTGTTTGCGCTCACTTCAACCGGAATAAATGCTACACTTACTTACTGTGGAGACGGTCCCGAACAGCAGAATATTGAGGAATTCATCGACGGTCACCGGCTGCATGATAAGGTGAAATTTTTGGGCAATGTGGATTCTGAAACCGTAAAGAAAGTATTGCAGGAAGCACATTTTCTTATTTTTCTCTCAAGATCTGAAGGCTGGCCAAAGGCTATTTCGGAAGCCATGTGGTGGGGTTGTCTTCCTATTACTACTGCCGTAAGTTGTGTGCCACAAATGCTTGGCAATAGCGAAAGAGGAGAACTTGTAAACGGAGAAATCACTGGAATCACATCTCTTATTGAAGGCTACATTGCTGATCAAAACAGCTTTAACAGTAAGTCAGGTAAAGCAATGGACTGGAGCCGGGAGTACACGACTGAAAGATTTGAGAAGGAAATTCAAAAGCTCTTATAAATTAGAATACAGTGGATTTCATTATTTATAAATGCTTAAAGCCTGGAGACGAAGCTCACAAAAAGCTAAAACTTGACTTGTGTGAAGATCAAGAGGTGCACATTGGGTTGAATTATGTGGCAGCCTGGAGACCATCTACAACCCGGATACTTAAGGAATCTTCAGCCCTGTTTCTTTCAGGTCATATCCAGTATCAGACATACAACCGTACTCATTCAGCCGAGGTACTTACAGAACATTTAACCAATGGCGAATGGCCATTAAATGAGGAATTTACAGGATTTTTCTCGGGAGTGCACTTTGCCGATGAGGCCTTTAGAATATTTAATGACCCGATAGGTCTTTTTCATTTGTATTACAGTATCACTGCCCGATATATAATCGCTGCAACGAACCTTAATGCGATCTTTTCTATTACCGGTTCCGCAATAAGGAGGAGCGCACTTGTACTTGAGATGACCGGGCCTGAATTCAGTCAGTACGGACGATCAACAGTGCTGGAAAATGTATATACTCTCTTGCCTGGCGAAACGCTGGTTTTCAAAGATGGCAGGACTGCAAGTTATTTTGACACAACAATTAAAAGGGAGGATAAACCTGGGAATAAAAATCTTCCTTATGAACTTGTTGAGTTGATAAATTCAGAATACAAAGACTTTTATCAGGAGCAAAATTCTTTAATGGTCAGTGTAAGCGGAGGAATTGACAGCCGGGTAAATCTGGCCGGCTTGTTGGCAAATGGCATAAAACCGCTTTTATCAAATTTCGGAAGGCCAGAATACATTGATTCAGGTATTCCGAAGAGAATTGCTGAAGAAACAGGTTTAAAGATTGATATAATCGATCCGGTCAGCTATCAGTTTCCGCCGAAATCCATAATCAGCAAAATTGTGCGGGAGACAGATTCTCTTTATGTAAATCAGTGGCTTGCATTATTTGACTATTATAAGGGTAAACAGCCGGCTTATCCTTTTTTCCTTCTGGGTGATATGTGTGATATATTCAGAGCAAAAGGCATCGACTCGCTTAAAACCCGCAAATTCAGGCGCAATCATTATATCACAAAGTTTGTCACCGGCAGGCAATTATCATTAATGCCCTTCAGTGAAAAAGATAAAAGACTGTTTATACTCGGTAAGAGAGATCTTATATTTAGAAGGATTAGGGAATCTGCAATAAAGTACCCAGGAGGAAACAATAAGGATCTGACCGGAGAGGTCGAAGCTGATCTGATGGAACTCTTTGACCATATTGACAGGTACTCACCTTCATATATTGAGAGCTATGAAGAACTCTTCGGGATATTTACTCATGGAAGAAGATCAATGGGAAAACAGCTGAATATTTTGAAAGTGGCGTTTACACCGGAAATTCCTATTCTGAATCTCAGAATTATCAGACATGTCCTTAATTACTCACCACTGGCCAGGTATGGAGACGAGTTAACAAATCGGATGTTCAAACATTACACATGGGAAAGGCTGGGCAGGTATCCAACTGCCCAGAATCCTTTTATGGCTTATAACAGCAATATATGGCTAATGCTGCTGGGTTGGTTTCTTAGGAGTGGCACAGATCAGGTTTTACTGAAAATGCACGTACTTACAAAAGGAAAATTCAGCAGGCAGCGGCTTGTAAGATCCAGAGATATTATTTCCGAATACCTTTATACTGGAGCGCGGGAAAATTACTCCGGGTATTTTTCAGACAGTGAGGTTAAGGCCACTAGGCTGATTCAACTGTTCGAAGATAGAGCCGAAAAACGCGCGTGGCCTTTGTCTGGTCAGGATCTTATACCATATGTTCAGGCAGCCTGGTACTTAAAACAATTCAAAATTTGAGGATCCTTCAGTTAATTGACAGTCTTCAAACCGGTGGTGCGGAACGCATGTGCGTCAACATAGCCAATGTCCTTCATGAGAATGGATATGATGTTGTTGTGTGTGCCACAAGGACAGGCGGCCCCCTTGAAAAACATCTCAACAGGGGCATAGAATATTATATTCTTGATAAAAAGGGTTCTATTAATATAGTTGCTTTCAGAAAACTTATGAAAATAATAAGGGCCAATGGCATTGATGTTATTCATTCTCATTCAAGTTCCCTATTCTGGGCAGTTGCTGCCAAATTCTTTATTAGTGACCTGAAGATTATATGGCATGACCACCTAGGCCTGAAAGTAAATGAACGGGAAACGAAGTCACTTTACAGGCTCTTTTCTGGACAAATAGATGCAATTATTGCAGTGAACAGCGACCTTGCTGAGTGGTCAGTCAAAAACATGAAGGTATTACCGGACAGAGTGTTTACATTGAACAACTTTCCTTTTCTGGAAGAAAGGCCAGGCAACAAAAACCCTGATTATTTTACAATTGTCTGCCTGGCAAATATCCGTCCACAGAAGGATCATGCTACACTGATTAAGGCAATTGGCACTCTTGCCGGCAGAGAACTCCCGAAGAAACTAAGGGTAATCCTTGCCGGGTCTTACACTGAAGATGAATATTTCAACGGATTAAGATCACTAGTTGATAACCTGGGTCTCGGAGAAATAATTGAATTCAGAGGTTCTGTAGAGGATACTGCATCCCTGCTGGCCTCGGCAGACTGCGGAGTGCTCAGCTCTGTCTCGGAAGGTCTGCCCGTCAGCCTCCTGGAATACGGGATGGCAGGGTTACCGGTGGTAGTGACTGATGTTGGGCAATGTCCGGAAATTGTAGGTTTTGGGAAATATGGCAAACTGATAACTCCTGCGAACAGTGATGAACTCGCAGATGCATTGTACGATCTTTTAATTGACATCGATAATGCTAAAGAGAAAGCCAGATGCCTGAAAGAGAATATTAAGATAAGTTACAGTGAGAACAGGTTTCTCAGAGAATATAGCGTAATCATGAATATTCTCTTTCAGAACAAGCAAATTATCTGAAATTTCACCGGACAAATACCCATAAAAATGCGCTGGGAAATTAAAATATCATTAATTGAAGTTTGTGTTTACCTTACCATGCTTGGTTACTGGTATAACCTGCCAATAATTTCAACTAGCATTTTTGGCGGCTACAATGAATTTCGCTTATACGATTTTACATTCCTGATACTTCCTTTTTTATTGCTTAAGCATAGAAGCCTGAAGATGGTTCTATTTAGTATGAAATCTGATCCTTCTCTGAAATATATCTACTGGTTTGCTGTATGGGCAAGCATAATGACATTGCCCACTTTAGTTTTTGTGGCATTACGTGGAGATCTAGTTTATGCGGGGATGACAATAATGTTCCTTTACCATCTTTGGGGATTTATTTTACTGGCAGCCATCATTTTGACATATTATGATGCCGTGACTGTTATCCCTTTAATAAAGTGGTTTCTGGTTCTGTCCACATTGCATCTCTTGTTATATTATCTGCAAATATCAGGGATAATAGGTCACCTCTGGGCACAGCAATATCTTGAGGCATACGGAGAAAATGCCTTTTCGGGGACTCTGGGCCCTAACAGGATAACCCCCGGCATGATGACTTTTCTTGGCCTTACAGTAAGTCTTTTTATTCTGATCAGCAGAGTTGATTCTAAATTTTTACGGATCATTGCTTGGATCAATATCTTTTTTGCCCTCCCGGCTGTTTTTATGATAGGTTCTCGTACTACTTTTATAACAGTCGTTTTATTTGGTGTTTTTTATTTGTTGTTTTTTCGTATCAGGCTTATTCCGGTTGCTGTGATATTAATCCCGTTTTTTGTTTTATTCTATAACCATGGTTTAAATCAAAAACAAAAAGACCGAATAACCAATAATATTGAATGGAATGAAAAAAAGCTTCTTCGCGGAGGGCAACTGGATGACATAACAATAATAGAAGGATATGAAAACCTCGGGTCAAACCGGGCGCAAATTTTGGAGAAATATTTGCCATTTCTTTTAAATCATGTTTATATCCTACCTGTTGGTTTCGGATTTAATAACAGGATAATAGCAAATTCCACCGGGGCGGCGTCAGCCCACAATATTTATCTGTCATTACTGAATGAGGTGGGCTTTATAGGCCTTTTTTTGTATGTTTCATGGCTAATCTCATATATAATTACCGAACGAAAAAGGGAGAAGTTGATTCCTCATTATCGGGGGAAAGGCCTTATCACATCTTTGGTTATTGCCATGATCATATCTCTTATGGCAGGAGAACACCTATATGTTTACAGGCCCTGTTTTGCAATTTTGGGTACATTCCTGTTTGTTATTACAGTCATGGGCCTTTTTGAGCAGCCGTTAAGAACAGATGAAGATTTTGAATTATAATGAACAAAGAAAATACATGAACTACTATTCAAGAGAAATAGGCGTTGTGATTCCTTGTTATAATGTATCTCAACACATAACCGATGTCGTTAAATCCATACCTGATATTGTAGGCCATATTATACTTGTAAATGATATGTCTTCAGACAATACTTCTGATATAATAAATAATCTTGCAGCATCAGACGAAAGACTGTTGTGTGTCGAACACTCTGAAAATAAGGGAGTAGGAGGAGCAGTAATGACCGGCATGAAAAAAGCAATTGAACTTGGTTGTGACTTAATTTTGAAAATGGATGGTGACGGCCAGATGGACGCAAGATATTTGCCTCAGTTATTGAATCCCTTGGTTCAGTCTGATTTTCATTTTGCTAAGGGTAATCGATTTAACGATTTTCGTGCTCTCAGACAAATGCCGTTTATTCGCAGGGCAGGAAACCTTTTCCTGAGTTTTATGGTAAAAGCTGCATCTGGCTATTGGTCTGTTTTTGATCCTACCAACGGCTTCTTTTGTATTAAAAGAGAAATTCTTGAGAAGATTGATTTTGACAGGCTTGAAAAAAGATATTTCTTTGAAAGTGCCCTTCTGATAGAACTTTATTATACGGGAGCGAAAATATACGATGTGCCCATTCCTGCCCTTTACGGAAATGAAAAATCAAACCTTTCGGTAATAAATGCGCTTTTTACATTTCCGGTCAAATTAATTAAAGCATTCGCCAGACGGATTTTACTTAAATATTTTATTTATGATTTTAATATATTCTCAATTTATATATTAATAGGCTCTCCGCTACTGTCTTTTGGTGTAGTATTTGGCATTGTAAAGTGGATTGAATACGGAATGGCAGGTATTCCTGCCCCTACAGGTACAGTGATGCTGGCAACATTGTCTGTAATCCTCGGTGTTCAATTATTATTGTCTGTAATTCAACATGATATGACCTCGAGGAATCCATTTTCTATTGAACTGCCCCCAAACCAGTAAATATTAATGGAAAAAATCACATTTAAACATTTGGTCGTTATTGTTTTACTGGGCCTTGCTTTTGCATTAGGATTTTATATTGACGGAAGAGAGGCAACGGTTAATAACCTTTCTTCAGACCAGTGGAATATTTTGCCTGTCTGTATTAAGCTGGATCATCCCGAACTGTACAAAGGAGATCTTTTTGCAAACGATCCCAATGACATAGACTATTATACACCTTTTTTTGTGTCAGGGGTAAGATTTTGTACTAAATTTTCAAACGACAACTATATTGAAGGGTTAAATAAATTAAACTTTCTTATAAATTTCTTTTATACTGTAACATGGGCTTTATTCTTTTATTTTTTGGGCATGAATCTACCTGTTGCATTAATCATGACCATTCTTGTCCGAGGCATCCTGTGGCTTCCCGGCTTTGAATTATGGGGCGCAGGTGCTTTGTGGACGGCTCTGCCAAGGACTGCATTTCTGGCCCTGCTGCCTCTGCCGCTGTTATTGATGTTGCCGGCAGTGAAGAATAAATATTATCATTTTGCCGGAGCACTTTTATTGGGTATAATTTCTAATTTTCACCCCATAAGCGGATTAGGGTTGTGTTTATCGCTTTGGCTTACCTATTGCATCCATAATTGTATTCTTTCTTTTCATAGGACACGAAATACTTTATTTCAGTCATTTATTGTTGCGGCCTTAATGATAATAGGGCTTTCGCCGTACTTGTATACATATTTTATCAGGGTTCTTATAAACGGACCATATGATCATTTCTTATTCAATGAAATGCTGAGTCTGAGAATTGGTGAACAGTTTCAGCAACCTCTCCTGGCGATCAGCAAGTTTGGTCAGGTGAAATGGATTCTGTTTATAATGATGCCTATTCTGGCGATAGTCATTTTTAGAAGGAAGTTGCCTGATGAAATGAGAAAGTCATATGTTTATTATCTAATTCTACTTATTGTGGTGATGAGTTCTTCTGTGCTGACAGTGCCCACCGAGCAATTGATCAGAAAAACAGGTGTGGATTTACATATGTCCTTTCAGTTAATTCGGAATGTAAAATTTGTAATGGTACCTGTTTTTGTTTTTTACACCTTGATCATTATTTTCTCTATAGAAAAACTAAGACATCATACTCAGATAGCACTATCCTGGGGCATTCTGTCAGTATTGCTGGTTTTATTAGTAATTGCACGGTATGATCCATTGAAGAGTTTCCCGCTGGTTGGCGATGACTTTTTAAGATCAACACTTCCAAATGCTTATTCAATCCGAAAGGAAATTGCTTATAATGATCAGGATCTGGACACAATGTTTAAATGGATAAATACTAACACAGGGGACTACGCGAGTTTCATAGGTCCATCCCAACTAAGGACTGCGTGCAGGCGAAGCGTCATTTTTGATTTCAAGGGAGCAAGTATGCTGATTGAAGGAAACCCCGGCAAATATATTGAATGGGCCAAAAGAGACTTGTTACTTACAAAATGTAAGACTCCGGAATGTGAGTTTGATCTGTATCATGAGTGGGGCGCAGACTACTGGCTTACTGATAAACCAATGATTTCAGATAGAATCTCACCACTAATTATAACTGGCAGATGGCATCTTTATTCCCTGAAGTAAAAAAAACTGCCCCGGGTTTGATTTCAGGAAAAACAAAGATCCTGTACGTAGGGAATAAAATAAGTATTCATGGCTATACTCCTTGTGTAATTGAGACTCTTGGCAGGAGGCTTGAAGAAGCCGGTTATGAGGTTTATTATGCAGGAACCGTAAAAAACCAGGCCCTGCGTTCGCTCGAAATGCTGTGGAAAACACTTGTCATCGGTCGTAAGGTAAAATATATTCTGATTGACACTTACAGCACAGTTGCTTTCTGGTATGCTTATCTTACAGGCCTGGTGGCAAGACTGATAAAGACAAAATATATTCCGATACTTCATGGCGGCAACCTTCCGTCACGGCTCATGGAGTCAAAAAGAGCATGCAATACGCTGTTTGGAAATTCTTACGCAAATGTTGCCGTATCGGGATATCTGAGCCATGAATTTGAAAAGGCAGGGTATAAAACTGTGATAATCCCTAACAGCATTGTTATTTCAAAATATCCGTTCAAGTTGAGGGAGCATCCCTGTCCGAAACTGCTATGGGTGCGTTCTTTTCACAGGCAGTATAATCCGGAAATGGCAGCTGATGTATTGAAGGAATTGTTAAAAACCTATCCTGATGCCGAACTTTGCATGGTCGGCCCTGACAAAGACGGAAGTCTGGGTGAGTTTAAAAATTATATCAATTTACTTGGAATAGGAGATAAGGTAAAGATAACCGGGTTACTTAAAAAAGAGGAGTGGATAAAACTATCTGAGAACTACGATTTTTTCATTAATACCACGAATGTTGATAATACTCCAATAAGTGTTATTGAAGCGATGGCGCTTGGCATGATTGTGATATCAACAGATGCGGGAGGATTAAAATACCTGTTAAGCGCTGACAATAACTCAATTATGGTCTCTTGTGGGGATGCTATTGCTATGAGCAAGGCTATTTCAGCAGCTATGAATGATCAATCATTATGTAAGAAGATGTCATTAAATGCCAGGTATTCGGTCATGAATTTTGATTGGAGTAGAGTTAAAAATAAATGGGTTGGTCTTCTACTGGCTGACATCCCAGAAACAAAGAGCCTTGATTAACTGCGTTTAAATGTTTGAGAGAGTATTAAAGCTTCAGGGTTTTCCTATTGATGCGGCAAAACAAGAGCTGAAAAAACGGCAGTCTCTTGGTACAGATTCCTTTACAGAGAATTCTACAAAATTGCGTGCATCGATATTAGAATATCATTTAGCTAAAAACAAAACCTTTAAAAAACATTTGGCTTCAAAAAGTATTTCAGAATGGAATGATATCCCAGTTATCACGAAACAATCATTTCAGGTTGATATAGGAAGTCTTTTGTCGGATAATCTTAACTTAAAGAAAGTATATTTAAATAATACATCTGGTTCAACAGGTCAGCCATTCTATTTCGCCAAAGACAAGTTTGCGCATGCAATGACGTGGGCACTTATTATTGATCGTTATAATAGACATGGCATTGATCTTAACCACTCACTTCAGGCGAGGTTTTTTGGTATCCCCCTAAGCCGAAGAGGCTATGTAAAGGAAAGAATTAAAGATGGCATTGCAAACCGAGTCAGGTTTCCTGTTTTTGATCTGTCAGAGAATGTACTGGATAGATATATCAGGATATTTGAACGAAAGCCATTTGATTATTTGAATGGTTATAGTTCTGCGCTTGTCTTATTCGCCAAGCATCTTATTTATAGAAACCAGGTACTTAGTGAGTTATGCCCAACACTAAAAGTCTGTATAACTACTTCTGAAATATGTACAGCGGAAGACAGATTATTTATGGAACGTGCTTTCGGTGTCAGGGTGGTGAATGAATATGGGGCAGCAGAACTAGATCTTATTGCCTTTGAAGACGAAAACTTTCAATGGATAATGTCCAACGAAAATCTTTATTTTGAAGTAGTTGATGATGACAATAACCCAGTTCCTCCTGGTAATGAGGGAAAACTCCTGGTAACATCTCTATATAACAAAGCCATTCCATTTATACGTTATGAATTGGGCGACAGGGTGTTGATTGATGATAATTGGAAAGGCAATTACCAGATATTGAGGCATCTCGTTGGCAGAACAAATGATTATGCAATACTGCCCAGTGGCAAAAAATCTGCAGGACTAACTTTTTATTATATCTCCAAAAGTATTCTCGAAAAAGGAGGTTTTGTAAAGGAGTTTATTGTTAAACAGTCCTCTCCGGCTCAATTTGTTTTTGAATATGTTGCTGCTCATGATTTGGACAATAATCAAAAAGAATTGGTAGAAAAGGTAATGGCTAAATACCTGGAATCTGGCCTGGAGTGCGAGTTTATCAGAATGGATCAAATTAAGCGAAGTCCGTCAGGAAAATTAAAGCACTTCCAGAGGCTATTCTAAATGAAGATCCTGTATTTCTATCAGTATTTTACAACTCCCAATGGTTCATACGGTACCAGGGTATATGAATTTACAAAACGTTGGGTGGAGAAAGGCCATCAGGTGACTGTTGTGACAGGCGTTTATGCTAAGTCAGACATAACTGCCTCTAAATTTGTGGACCGCCAGAATCATAGGGGAGTTGATGTAAGGGTGATCAATGTATCTATTGATAACAGGCAACCGGTTCTCAGGAGGATCTGGTCGTTTATTCAATACATGACTGTTTCATCATGGTTCGCTCTTACACTCAAGGCTGACGTAGTCATATCATCATCCGGTCCAATAACTGTTGGCTTTCCCGGATTGATTGCCAGGTATATAAGGGGGAAAAAATTTGTCTTTGAAGTCCGCGACCTTTGGCCGGAAGTGGCAGTAGAACTTGGTATCATCAAAAACAGACTGCTGATAAGACTGGCCTACTGGTTCGAGAAGAGATGTTACCTGGCCTCCTCACACATCATTGCCCTCTCTCCGGGGATGAAATCTGATATAAACGCAAGATTCGGTCTTGACAATATAACTTCAGTAACCAACTCGGCCAACATTTCACTTTTTGGCGAACCGGTTAAAAACCCGGACCTGAAAGGCCTCAACCCATATACTTATGCGATTTATAACGGCAACATAGGGGAGGTGAATAATTCTCTCTGGTTATATGAGGCAGCTTCAATACTTGCTTCAAGAAACAGACAGGACATATGCATTGTACTTGCAGGCGACGGACAGCAAAAGGGAACGCTGGCTAAAAGAGCCGAAGAAGAGGGGATTTCAAATTTCATTCTGTTAGGCCTTGTGCCAAAGAACCATCTGGTTGGGTTGATCCAGAATGCACTGGTTTCACTGGTCCCGCTGAAAGGAACGAAAGTCCTTGATACATCCTCCCCTAACAAGTTCTTTGAATCACTTGCTGCAGGAGTGCCGGTTGTCCAGAATACAAACGGCTGGATGAAAGATTATCTTGCCGAAAACAATGTCGGGTTCACCCTTGATCCTGATGATCCTTCATCGCTGGCTGACCTGCTTATCAAGTTACATGACGACCCCGGCATTGTAAAGGAAATGGGTGCAAGGGCAAAGATGCTGGCAGCCCGTGATTTTGACAAAGATATTCTTGCAGACAGGATGCTTGAAGTTCTTGTTTCTGTGGCAGAGGAAAGAATAATAAAGCCAGGATCGTAAGGCATGGAGGGCCAGCCAGAACATTCCGGGATCAGTAGCAGGATAGTGTTCTTCATCATTCTGACAGGTCTTTTTGTTGCCTGCATTTCCGGCTGCAGGCGCGCAGGGCAGTGGCTGGTGAAGGAGGATGTACCAAATCATGCCGATGCTTTGGTGATATTGATGGGAAACTTCCCGGAGAGAGTACTTGAAGCGTCAGATGTTTATAGCAAAGGTCTGGCAAACAATATGATTATCGTCTATGAGAGTATGGGTCCCTACAGGGAGCTTGAATCAAGAGGCGCCTCAATTGTAAGAACCACAGAGCAGGCCAGTAAAGCAGCTATTGCCCTCGGGGTTCCTGCTGACAGCATAATCATGCTGCCCGGTGATGCAAGAAGCACACTGGATGAAGCCATTACGGTCAGGGATTACCTGAAATTGAATCCTTCTTTAGATACACTTATCCTGGTCTCTTCTCCCGCTCACATGCGAAGAGCATACATGATTTTCAGGGCAGCGCTTCGCAACTCCCCGCAGAAGATATTCGTCGGCTGCAGTCCGAGCAGGTACTCTGACTTTAATCCCGGAAAATGGTGGAGACGGAAGGAGGATGTCCAGTCGGTCCTGTCAGAATATGTCAAAATAATCAGCTTTGTGCTATTTGAGCACAGACAACTGAAATAGAAAACCGGAAATCACTTTTTGCACTCACACCTGTAAAGAAAGATGAACAGGGCGATGGTGATGAGGAAGAAGCTGTCGGCCACAAGGAAATAATTGACTATCTGCCGGCCCCAGGGCCATTGTCCGAAGAAAATCTGGATTAAACCAGACACGACAAATAATAACCCGATACCCCCGGAAATCCATGCGATCCACTTTAACGGCTTCATAACAGTAAGTTTAAGTTTACAAACTGAATAACACTTATACCAAAGGTAGGTAAAACCTGCACCATATTATTAACCTGTCATGCAAACAATTATTGATATTAACCATTTCATCAGCAGGTATGTTACAAAACGTGAGGTGAGCCTGCTCAGGACTGACCTTGAGAGAGAACATGACGCCCTGAGGGATAAACTCACCGGAAAAAAAGTACTGGTGATAGGCGGAGCCGGTACAATAGGTTCATACTATATCAAGGCTTTGCTGAAATACCGGATCAAAAGCCTGGTAGTGGTTGACATAAACGAAAACGGGTTGACAGAGCTGGTAAGGGACCTTCGCAGTTCATCAGTCTATAAGATTCCGGATGAATTCCTGACTTATCCTATGAACTTTGGCGACAGGGTTTTCGGAAAAATGTTCCGGTCGCTGGCCCCTTTTGACATAGTGGCAAACTTTGCCGCACACAAGCATGTCCGCAGCGAGAAGGATATATTCT
>CAZGNT010000021.1:0-16640 GCA_964527805.1 uncultured Sulfurovum sp. | reverse complement strand
AACATCTTCTTTTGTGAAATGACCATTTGGATGCATAAGTTTCAAGAATCCTGAAACCGTTTTTCGTACAGGCTTTGTATCTCTTTGTTTTAGATGAGAGCCAAGAGTAAAATAGTTATCAAGGGCATCTGTGAATGTTACTTTTCTTAGTGATTTAAGTGTTTCGGAAAAATAATCTGTGCTAAAACCAAATCCACTCGTGAAGTGTTTGGGGGCGAACTTTATCATCTCCCACCCCGGTAGATAAAAGTGAATCCTATCTAAAAATGCAGTATCGCTATTTACTTCATCGGACAAAGGACTAAACAGATTTGAAGTTTTTAATACTGTTTCAACTGGCTGATTGATATTTCCATTTAAAATGATAGAAGCTGCTCCAGTGATTTCACCACCAGCACCTGCTCTTGAAAATGAGCCTGATTCCATATAATCTTTCATAAGTGGAATGGCGTCATTTTCTTTGAAAATTTTATCTGTTGCTTCATCAAAACAAATAGCATCCCACTGCCCAACCGCTCCAACTTTTCCACTTCCGCCATGGACAAATAGTTTTGCAACAGTTCCTTGTCCACCAGAAATCAGTACAGCGTATGGGGTTAACTCTTTAAAAACGAATGATTTACCAGTTGAGCGAGGTCCTAATTCTATAAAGTTGAAATTAGACTCAACAAGCGGCAAGAGCCTTGAGAGAAGTAGCATTTTTACCCTTGGTGTCATATCTTCCGCTTCTGGCTCATACCCACAACTTCTAAGCAAAATATTAAGCCATTCTTCTTTGTTAAAGTCATCTCTTTTGTCCAAAACTGCTGAATTATCAAATGAAGACAATTGGATTGGCTTCACATTAGTAACTACAAAAGGATAGATATTTTGTCCTATCTTTATATTTGGATCATACTCTACATCTATAATCGCCCAGATCCCACCCATGAGCATCTTGTCATGCATATTTACTAACTCATCGGTAATATTTGCATTTTTAATATTACTGTTTTGCAGTGTAGCCCAATATTTGTCTTTCTTGGCTTCAAGAGATACTGAAATCTTGTCAATAATTTTATAACTACCGAGTTCTCTTATTTTTGAGTGAATCAAAGAACTTTCTTCAGGATTTACATAGTGCTCCGAGAGTATTCTCTTTACATTATTCATTCCCTCTTTTATCTTTTGCTCATCATCGGTTGAACATGAGTTTGCTATCAAATATTCCAAAACAAAAACAGGTACATTTGCTCCAACTTTTAAGGTTCGTACTAAATCTTTTTTTACAACATAACCTCTAAATTTATCTAAAAGTTTATTATCTAAATCATTCAAAACTATCATAATAATCCACCTAAGTCTCTTGCTTTATTTTGTATCACTGTTGTTTTATCGAGCTGTTCTCTCGTTTGTGCATCAAGGAGTTGCAGCTCTATTTTTTCATTTGAGCCGAAACTAAATTCCTTGTTGATTACATCGCCATCGTTGATAGAGATATTCTCCAACTGATTAACAATTTTACCATTTGAAACCAAGAGTATCGTTATCTCTCTTGATGAGGAAAATATATTCTTGTTTTTTGCATTTGCTTCAATTTTGACTTTAAAAAGAGTTCCGGTTATATTGGTAAGATCTTTTTTATTGGCTATGCTGACATTTAAAAAGTTTTCATTTGATATTTGAGTATTCCCCCAGCAAAGAAACGGTGTAATAAGTTCTTGGGGTGCAATTCCACCATGACTAAAACCATAGCTCCCTGCACTCTTAAATGGACTCATAGACTTTGCAAAATAGATGTAATTGTACCCATCATAAGGTTCTTGCACTTCTACTAATAAATCTTGATTGTATGTTTGTTTTTCTTCTGTTAAAACAAATCGCTCATCAATAAACTTTTGCCCGATAAAACTCACTTCAATTTTATCTGACTCTTTAAGCTGTCCCGTGAGTACAAATCCATGGTCTGTTATCATAAACACTTTTTGATATCCATTTTTGAGGAGCATCTCTATTTTAGAGGCAAAAAATCTTTCAGCCTCTGCAAAAAACTTTAAAGCTTTATTGTTCATCTTATCACCAAGCTCATCAATATCTTTATACTGTGCGATTAGATAGTTATAGTGTGTATTCTCATCGACATTTTCCAAATACACAAATCCTATATCTTTTTGGATATTTGTGTTTTTGAGATACTTTTCTCTCATACTTAGTTGTTTTTCTATATGCCCATCTGCTATATAAATCTGGCTCATATTGTTTTGAGTAACACTTGGATAGTTTGTCAAAATAATATTATTGGTAAATGTATATTTGTTAGAAATCATACTTGCAACATTTAAAGACATCTCGTAAGTTATGCCATCACCCACGATTACTGCTGTTTTGGACTCGTTTTCATCTATTATTTTTTGCAGTGTAGCAGTTTGATTTTGTTTATACTCCCCAAAATATTTAAACCATTTATCTAAAAATATTGAACTTAAGTTTTTATAATATTCTTGAAATGGCTCTAGCAACTCTTGCTTATCCAAAAATTCTGTATAAATTTTTCGTATAGCGCCGTCTATTTTATAAAAATGATTCGTATAGAACTTGATACAATCATCCAATTTTGACAACCCGCTTATGGTTTTCTCGTCAAATTCTAAAAGAGTTTTCACATTGTTCCAAAACAAAATATCCAATTTTTGTATATGCTTATCTGAGGCTCTTTGGTTTATTTTTGCCATCAGATTTATGAGCTTATCTTTGTTCGTTAATTCTTTGCCAACTATCTTTAAGAGTTTTAGATCCAATTGATAAAAAGGGTGAGACGGATGGGCAACTAGAGGATCTGCATCAGACGAAAATTCATATTTTTTTAGATACGCATCAAATGACTTTTTATACCCTCTTGAGTCGAGCCATCTTTCGTAAACATTCAGGAGCATCCGATCAATAGTGCCATACAATAGTCCGTCAAGCATATATTTCACGACTTCATTGGCGAGCGTCATAGATGGTTTCTCGTAGTTATCTTGCCCGATATATTCATTTATTTTTGTAAAAAACATTTTTGTTGTTTGTACATCATAGTTTTTGATGTATTTCTCCGGAGCGTCCAAGAATGGTAACAATTGACTTTCTAGATCAAAGATCTCACCTGTACCAGAAGCTAGCTTTCTCCAATAATCTTCACCATTTCCGACACTTACTTTTGCAGCCGTTAAAATCTCTTCATCTGGTAGAGATAAGTTTAGTCGCAACTGCTCAAAAACCTTTGTTTTCACATAATTATGCATAAAGGGAATCTCAATGGTTTTATTTGTCTCACAATACTCACGGATAAACTTTTGCTTTTCTTTTGGAATGTTGGTATAGATCAAAAATTTACTCTTTGAATCTTTTGTTTTTTCAATCTCATACTTTGCTTTTATCTCATCTATCTCGTCATAGACTTCAAGTACTCTAGCATCATGCACGCATGAGAGCAAAAAAGCACCATTTTTTGATTCATCAACAAAAACAGCAATTTGATATTTTTTAAAGATATCATCCAAGTCTTTTTTAAACCATTTATCTATCATTATTTGCCTCTTTTGTATCTCTTAATGTAATTTCTGACATTAATGTTACACTTGTAAAAATCTTGATATTTTGCAAGTTTTAACATCTCCCCATGGCATAGTTCTTTTTAAAGGGTATGAAACATATAAAAATCTTTTAGCTCTCGTAAAAGCTACATAGAGATTATTTTTTTCCTGTTCCATTTCAATACCACCTTTTTTTACAGCCCTGTAGTCCGGAAAAGTTCCGTCATCCATTCCAACTAAAAAAACAATATCAAACTCTTGACCTTTCATGGTATGCACAGTGCTTAGTGTTATACCTTCATGTTCAGTTCTGCTATGTGTTTGACCTAATGCCATTGCATTTTTGAATTGATGAAGAGATTTTTTATCAGTTTTGATAGCATAATTATGCCAATGTTTTAAAAGTTCATCTATGTCGTGTACAAACATACTTTTTTCATCTTCATCGTCATCTTGAAGCACAGAGTTATTAATTTTCTCTTTAAGTCCACTAAAAAGTTTATTTAAATTACTACCATCATCTTTCAAATCCAAAACAATTTGTTTGATATCATCGATATAATTAATAGCATTTTTACCCTCAACATCCAATCTTTGTTTGTGTAGTATATCTTGAGGATTTATTTTTACTTTTAACTCTAAATCAAATACTTTCATAGCATTAGACTCAAACTTAATAGCTCCTGGAGTCATTTTGTAGTAGTATGGAATATTTCCATTTTTTAATAGTGCTTCGATATCTTTGAAAACATACTTATTGCGAGCTAGTATCACTATCTTTTCATAAGTTATTTTCCCCTCAATAGCTTCATCCTTCTCTCTTTTAATCAAGTTTTGTATTTTATTTAATACACACGCTGCTTCAACTTTTTCATCTTCGCAGGATTGTAATTCAAAAATTCCTTCATAAACCGTAGCTGAAATCACTTCTTCTTGCTCGGTGGTTGGTATTAATTTATTAGCAGCTTTAATAACTTCTTTTGATGACCTGAAGTTTTCTTTTAATTCATAGGTTATAGCTCCAAAATCTTTAACAAATTCTTGTTCCATAAATTTTGAAGATGATCCAGTAAAGTGAAAAATTGATTGTTTAGGATCTCCAACCATCATGACATTCTTAAATTCATCGCCACAAAATGCAATCAGTAATTTATATTGCGCATTATTAAGATCTTGCGCTTCATCCACACAAATCGTATAAAAGCTTCTTCTATAAAGTGATGATATGTGTGGATATTCAATAAATAATTCATATGTTTTTAGCAGTAAATCATCAAAATCTATAGCATTTTGTACTCTTAAAAGTTCTTCATAAGTGCGATACAATAAAATAACATTTTCATCATCTGTATGCTCTGAATATTGACTAACAGATATCAACTCCCTTTTTACTTTTGCTATAAAATCCAGTGCTCTGTAATTAAAATCATTTTTATCTTTTGGTGACATTTTTTGATATTTTTCATAGTACGATGGTATTTGTTCAATGGCTTGAGAAATTAACTCCATCCTATCTTTATCATCTTCAAATATATGAGGCATTTTTGAATAACCGATAGAACTTCCATGGTTTTCTAAAACATACTGACAAAATCCATGAAATGTACCGACAAATAGTCTATCTTTAATAGCATCTGTTGAAGAGAGTCTTTCTCTTATCTCTTCTCCAGCTTTGTTTGTAAAAGTAAGTGCCAAAATTTTCTTTTTTGTTTTGGCTAGCTGTTGTCTTATTCGTTCAGTTAAAACCCTTGTTTTGCCACTACCAGCACTAGCTTTAACATAAATAGCCCCGTCTTCGGCATTGACTATTTCTCTTTGTTTGGTTGATAAATTTATTTCGTTCATTCTGCACTCTCCGTGATACCAAAAATATTAGCAATTTTTTGAAATAACTCCACTATTTTTGGTGGCAAAGGCTTGTCGTTTTTTATTATTGTTTCTGCAATAACTGGACCAAATTTTGTTTTTTGGTTTGTCATACAATCATAAAGAAAAATTTTAAAGCCTTCATCTCCATCATAGTCTCTCTTAACATCATCATAAATATTTTGCTCACATTCAGTACAAGTTTTATCAGTTTTAATTCTACTCTGAACAGTTCCATTTTTCTTTTTTAACTCTTTTTCAAGATATTCATTATCATGCAAACTTTCAAGAACTTGTTTAATTTCTTCAATATAATTATTGTCAATTAAATACTTTTCAAAATCTGCTTCATTATCGAGAACAAAAATATTTTCAAATTTCTCCAGTGTAGCAGTAGCATCACCAGTTAAAGTTTTTATATTTTTCAAAAGTTTTTTATTTACTTCTTTTTCTCCATCGCTCAAAACAAACCAAGGTATATTTAAACTATCAGCAAATCTCATAAATGGTAAATAATTGCCATATCCACCAACACCAACAAAATCCACTCCAAACTCAACAGGCGATTTTCCAAAATGCTTTTCAAAAAATATTGGTAACGCTTGTTCTTCTGTCTCTCCTTCAAAAAAAACTAAACATTTTGAAAAGAAAATCTCTCCTCTGGTATTTATAACCTGTCTTTCAAGTTTTCTTTTATCTTCTGCATCAAACGAATCTATATCAATACTTCCAATTTTTACATCTTGATTTTTATAAAAATTGCGAATTTCTTCAATTTTTGCAACAGCTGCAATATATGGAGAGTGTGTTGAAATAATTTTTTGACCAACTATACTCTTAATTTGCCCATAAAGCTTTTTTTGTGCATTTGGATGTAAATGAGATTCTGGTTCTTCAATCGCTATAATTGGGAAAAATACTGCATCATTCTTTTCAGAATTGAGCCTGAAAAGTTCTATAAATGCTTTGAGTGTCAAAAGCGATGACCAGCTTCTTGTCCCCATGCCATGATAATCCATTAAAAAACTATTTTCCCCATCACCATAGTTGATGGTAAGACCTTTATTTAAATCTCTTATTTTTTTAGTAAATGGGGTTAATTCAACACCTCCATTCTGTGAATCCATTGCGGAATTGAGTTCAGTCAAAGCAGTTTTTACTATAGTTAAAATATTGCTTTTTTCTACAGCGGATTTATTGAGTGATTCTATTTGCTCTTCTATTTCCAGTATATCTTCTGGTGTATATTCGATTTTTGAAAGCATTTTTCCAATGTAAGAACTTTTAAGTTTTATATCCTCTAAAATATCCCTTTGAGCATCCATATAAAAAAATGGAATCTCATCGAATCTAAAAGGATTTTGCTTGCTATTTTCTAGCTCGTACCAATATTTTTTAGGCTCATCGCCAAATTGAAAATCTACCCAATTTTCTAAAATATATTGTTTGACTGTTGGACTATTTTTGATTGGATCAAAAGACACAATTGTACGAAGTGGCACAAAATCACCATCTTCTGATGCTTTAATTCTATCGGTAGTTAATAGTACTTCCCAATCTCCAGAAAAATTTTTACTTGTATCGTCATTAAGTGGAACAATTAAAACATCAATAGTTATTTGTGTGCCAACATCATTATTCTCAATATAAAAATCATCTTGAGATAAAAATTGACGATTTCCAAATACTATTTGCAAGGCTTTCAAGAAAGAGGTTTTACCGGCATTATTCATGCCCGTTAAAACTGTTGTTGATTCAAGATAAACTTCTACATTTTTAAGCCCTCTGAAACCATTGATTCTTACCGTTTTTATTAATATACTATTCATCCCTACCACTCCGCTGCCAAATATTTTTTGAGCTGTCCTGCATTTAGCACTTCGTAGCTTATCATCTTTCTTTTTTGCAGTGGAGCTATGTTTTTGCCTACCCCTCTATCAAGCACGGGGCTGTAGCCACTTGCCAGCAGGTCGTCGATTTTTGTTTTGTACTCTTCTATCTCTCTGAGTTGTTTAAATATCAAATCTTTTTCGTTTTGAGCGGATGCGCTGTTGTCGTTAGTTAAGTCTAGTTGACGGTTTTGCAATGCTCTTTGTCGGTTTTCTATGTAGACTGATTTTACTCTCAATAGATTGTCGCGGCTCCATTTGTAGATGCTGATGTAGCATTCAAACCCTCTATATTCGCCACTGCTTAGGTGCCAGATAAATGGGGTTTTTGGTAAGTACATGAAGAGGTTGAGATGATCGCTTAGTTCCTTAAAAAAATTGTTTTGCAAGTAGCTCTCTAGCTCTTTGCCTAGAAGTGCATCAAAAGAGCTTGTTTGTGCATCTGTGAAGCCTTTTTGGTAGAACTTTTCATGGAGTCGTTCAAAGAGTACTTTTTCGCCTGCGTTTGGTACAAGCGGTATGATGCCGTCGTCATCTTCGCTCAAAAGTTCTCGCACCATGTCGGTTAAAAATTCTAGTGCGATGGTTGCGGTTCGCTGTTTTGGCAATGTGTTTAATTCTTTGAACCAATACCAAACATTGATCGGGTTGACCTCATTTTTGATACAAAACTCTTCAAGATCATTGTTGCTTTGATAGAGGGCTTCAAAGGCTTTGATTATCTCTGCTTTTTTGTCTGCATCATGCTCTTTTACATATAAAGATTCTATAAAATCTTTTATATTTTCAACTTCAAATCCATCTGCATAATAAGCCAAAAATGCCTCTTTTGCTTCACGCTCTACGCTCAAGCCTCCAATGCTTTTTCCCTCTTTTTCTAGCACCATTGCTTCATCGGAGTCGCTTAGTTCATACACTTTAAAAACTTCTTCGTTGATGATGGCTTCGTTGATAAGCACTTGTGTGAGAAGATAGTTTTCATAATTTAGGTAGTTCAATACTCTTTGTTTGAGGCTTGTGTCGCTACTAAAATAGAGTGGATTTTTTTCAAAATTGGTTTCTATGAGACTAAAAGTGCAAAGGTGCTTTTTGATTTCAATATTTGTTTTGGCTAGATTTGCAATAAGCTCTTCTTGGGGTTTTGGAGGGATTACGAAAGGAATTCTTTCAATATCTCCAACTTGAGTGCCTGCAGTTGGATTTAAACAAGCAAGCAAATAGCCTGACATTTTAGAATTCATAAATGCAATAGAATAATGTAAATTTTCATAATTTTTTTTGAAAATTGCTGGACTACTGCTATCAAAAATTGAATTCAATGGGATATATCGGAAGGAAGCAGTCTTTGAGCCTGCTTTAGCAAATGACATTCCTTCTTTAAAATAGTATGTTTCATTTCTTATTGTAGAGTTAGGTGCACTTTTGATATCAAATCCATTATTTTCCCAATTTACAATTGTCCATAAATTACCAAACCATTTATTGTATGGTCCTCCTTTAGCATAATGAAACCATTTTTTATTGGATTTTAGAAATTCTACTTCCCACCAAAACCGCAAAAATTTATCATTATTACCTGTTCCAAGACCGGAACAAAGCTTCAAAGCTTCACCTGTTGTTGTTTCCTCAAATTTCTCCCTAAACTCATCACTTATCCAGTAGATAAATGGGGTGGATTTTATGATTTTGAGTTTTTCTTGTTGGAGTGTGTAGTTGTGTTTGTTTGATTTGTTTTGGATGTAGTCGTCATAAATAGCTTCAAAAATTTGAGGTTTTTTTGTATGATTTTTGTAAACTTTTAAATCAAAATAAATTCCATCTGTTTTTTTGATTGCTTTGGAAAGTACATACATGACAACATCAGCTTGAACATCAGCATTGACAAAAACACCACCTAAGCCCAATTCCGCAAGTATTTCAATATGCGTTTTATCTAATATAAATTTTCGTACATCTTCAAAAGTTTTTATATACATAAATGTCAAAGGATGCAAAAAGCCTATATATCCATTCTCATCGGTAAGCTCATGGCATCTTTTGATAAATGTTGCATAGAGATTGGTGTTAAATTTATAAGGTTTTTTGTAGTTCGCTTCTATAAACTCTTTGAGGTCGGCTCCAAAGTCGCTGCTGTCTGTGTATGGCGGGTTGGCTGTGGCGATGTCGTATTTTTGAGTGAGAAGCTTGAGAAAGGTCATGGCATCTGCTGTTTTGGTTGAGAGAAAGCTATGATTTTCATCAGTGGTGTATTGCTTTACAGCTTTTTCTAGATTTATGAAAAAGTTCTTTTCAAATTCATAGTGCTCCTGAACTGTTTGGTTCGTAAAAAGGTCCTGTGGTTTGGTATCAACAGCTTCTATTTTTGTCCGCAGTTTTTCACCAATTTTGACCAATGAACCAAACTTGTAGGCTTGCTGGAGATCGCTCCATATCTCTTCTACGAGTCTTTGTTGCGTGGTGTCTAGCTTAGAACCCTCAAATATGTGTGCAACTTCGTTGTATGGCGGGAGGAAAAAGTCGCTAGAAACTACGCTAAAGGAGAGAGAGCTTAGGTTGCATCTTCTCTTTTTGGCTTTGATGTAGAGACCTAATTGAGCTATTTGGATGGCTCTGTCGTCTAAGTCTATGCCACGGAGATTGTGCTCTATGATGAGTTTTGGGATCTCCCTTTTTTCATACTCTGCACTGAAATTCTCTATCTGGTCAATGTAAAGTGCATAAAAAAGGTCAAAAGCATAGAGTAAAAAGTTTCCGCTTCCACATGCTGGGTCTATGAGTTTTATTTCGGTCAGTGGCTTGATGTCTCTTGTCTGCTCGTTTGGGGCATTGGCTATTTTGTAGCTGTTTTTTATTTCACTTTTTGGGTACATCTCAAGGTAGAGTTTGCCCAAAGAGTTGTTGACCAAAAACTCAACGACCCATTTGGGTGTATAAACTTGCGACTGAAGAGAGACTTTGTCAAACTCTGTTTTGGCTTTACTCTCTTTGAACTCTAGTTTTTTGGCGGTGTTGTAACTCTCATAAAGCCACCCCAAAACATCATCGCTTTGCCAGATGTTGTTTTCTACTTGGGCATCTTTTTCGATAGCATTAAAAGCATCAATGATTTCATTTAGTTCTATGGCATGCGGAAGAAGTGCATAAGGGTGATCTTTGTGATAGAGTGCAAACTCATCACCTAAAGTGTTAAAAGCAAATTTTATATAGTTTCGCAAACCCTCTAGCTCTTCACTCTTGGCATGTGGATTTTCTTCTAAGTAGGCTTTATGCCCAAAAGAGCGGTCACCATGCACTGCATCTTTGGTGATGATGGGGATGATAAGTTCGTGTGCTTCAAGAACTTTTATGGAGGCAATACGGTTAAAAAGAGTAAATGTCAGCTCATCTAGCACCTTAATGCGAGCTTCTTTGTATGAGCCTGTTTCTCCAATGTGGTTTTTGATGATGGCATCAAGTTTGGCTCTTTTGGCATGTAAGTGCTGCGGAATCTTCTCTAGCTCAAGTTCTTTTAAAGCACCGATACCAAGCCCAGCAAATTGCTTATCAAAGGCTTTTTCTATGAGGTTTCGTATGAGATTTACATGGTCGGTGAGTTTCATTTATTGCCTTTAATTTGATTCATATATAAATACCTGTTTTAAAACATCGATAATATCATCTTTTTTTGCCGGCAGTTTATCTACAATAGTGCTTAGTGTTTTTTGGTCTAGGTCATTTTCTATATGAGTGATAAAGTCAATAAAATCATCTTTCATTCTACTGACCAAATGGATCTTTTCGCCACCTGTGAGCAAAAGTGTGAGTTTCAATATATCTCTGCGATGTTTTTTATATTTGTCATCGCCCCTATCTTTTAGGTCTTTAAATGCTGACATCTTAAGCATGATAGTGGCTTGTGTGTTGGTGCAAGGAGCCAAAGTATCTTGTTCGACATTTTGTTTTATCATCTCAAAATATTCTGGGTCAAGCATAATAGCTGAAAGTGAATAGAGTCCTTCTTGGGGATCTATAGGGATGATTCTTTGATTATCTTCTAGTTTCAGATCATTTTCATTGGATGCAAAGAGTTCTATCTCTTTTGCAAAATTTTGGGCTTTAGGCTTGACAAATCTATAGTATTGGTATTGATCTTTGGAGCCTTTTTGGATTTCATATCCGCCATCTTTGATGTATTGTTTGATTCTTTGAGCCATTTCAATATTGCCAGAAGTAAGCAAAACCAGGTCTATGTCGTGAGTTGCTTTGCCATGACCTTCAAGCTCTCGGTCAAGAAGCATTAGTGTTGCAAAACCACCAATAACTACATAATGTTCTGATAAATCTTTGCAATAGTCTTGAAAATGGCTAAGCCCTGCATAATCTGTTGCTTTCAACTGTTGCCCTTTAAATTTTTTATCATATTTTCTTCGATATCGCGAAGGGCATAAATGGTTCGTTCATCATCTTCGTTTTTTAGGAGTCTCAGTATATAAAGCTCATTAATGACGCCATCTCTTGAAAAAATTGACGGATCTCTATCCCAAACTTCAATTTTATATTTTGCGTCTTCTTTTTCACATTTAATATTTTCCAAAAGCGACTTTGTTTTTTTACTTTCAATAACTGCCAATGTTTTTATGCTGCTATCCATCAGATTTGAACGCTTTGATAGAGCACTATATCCACTTAAAACAGTTTTTTCTTCAGGCAATTCCTTCATCGTGTACACCACATATTTTACAGGCGAAAGAGCTTTATTTTTGAGCTGTTCATACGCTTGTTCTTGCTGGATAAAGTAGACTCTTTTGCTTGCTCCATCTTTGTGAATATGGAGATACTCCAAGGATTCCAATACACTCAGAGCTATTGATATTGCTCTCAATTCTTTGTTTATAACCATTGCTATATCTTTGATCATCATATCGTTTCTGATCTGGTTATTCAAATATCCTATGAGTATTATATCTGCAAGTGGAGTCAGTTTTTGGTACTTTTTGAGATATGATGTGTCGTTGCTTGTTTTTATTTGCATTAAGGCAAAAGGCATATAAATTTGATTTTGCTCGATCACAAATGGTATATGTTTTTCTATTAAACGGTTTATGCTATTGCTGCCTAACTTTTCAAACACCAAAACCACATGGCAAGGAACTAAGTCTTCTATTTTTTTCATTGCATTGTAATGAATTCGCATATCTGAGGTCTGAGATTTGACTTTTGCAAACACTACCCCAAAACCAGCTACGCTGCAATTGTAAAGCTCATATCCAGACTTTATATACAATGGCAAACTGATATTAAAGATTTTTTCTTGGATATGCCAGCCTGTACTTGCTTCAATGTAATTAAATAATTGTTGTTTTGTATTCATAAGCTTATATTAACATAAAAACTATTTAATTTACAATAATATGTATAGAAATAAGATTTTATATACATTTAAGATTGTTGCTCCACTGTAACTTCGATGGTATCATCATCATTTTGACCGGCTAATGCTCGTAGTTGATTGGATAGCAATTCTTTGTATTCTCTGATGCTCATCACTTTTTTATCCATTACCAGAGAGATTTTTTTAGGCAATTTTGATTCTGGCTCAGACATATCTGTGTCAGTAGTGTTTCCTTGAGACTCTAAATGAGGCTCCGGCTTTGGTGGCAACACTTGCACAAAACTGCTTTGCAATATGAAAAGTTCACTCTCTTTTGACGGTGCAATCTCAATGTAATTGAGTACATCGGTGAGAGAAAAACCACATTTTTTGCACTCTATGTGAAAGTCCAGCTCAACATCATCGGCTTTGATGATTTTGCTTTGTACATAGCTTTTGAGCTGATTAATTTTAAATTGATTTTGAGTATTTGGTTCTGGGGGATAAGAGCTTAACTCTTTTTGGGCTGCCTCAATTTTAGAGTACAAAGAGCTATAAATGCTTGTCATATCCTCAATGCTGTTTTTGAGTAGTTTAAAATACTCATCTTTGGACTCTTGGGCTAGTTGTGCAAGTTTGGCATGATTTTTGACAATGTCTTCTTTATAGAGCCTCTCAAACTCCATTTTGTTCTCTGAGATTTTGGTGTTTTGTCTATTGCATTTGTTTAGCTCGTTTTCAAGCAGAGTTAAAAACTCTTTGAGCTCTTTGATCTTTGAGAAGTTGTTTTTGATGAACTTTTGCGTTTTTAATATTTGATTTATTGCACTGTCATAGTGTTCAACATTGTCTAAAAACTGCTCTACCTTATCGATGTAGTTTAACTCTGTTGTTTTTGAAGTGTATTCTTGAAGCAGCTCCTTTTTCTCTGATATAGAAGTAAAGAGATTATCAAAATCTGCCACACTGTTTTTAAGTGTACTCAATGCTGCAATAAAGTGTTCACTGAAAATTTTAATAGCATCGGCTAATTCAAAATCACTTGTGCTGTAGCCGATTTTTTTACCTGTGTGTTCTTCATATTCTATGTCTTGGAAAGTTTGAACAAGTTTGGTTTTTTGTGCTGTTGTGAGTGTTTTTGATATGGCTTTAAATGATGTGCTTTTAAATTTTGTTGTATTTGTAAAAGCCTCATGTGAAACTTTATCATTTGCTGAAAAATAGTCTGTTGAGTTGAATCTTACTACCAATTTACCAGCTTTAAATAGAACCGCAAGCGTTGTCGCGATAGTGCCAAAACTATATCCCCATGGAGCATTACTCAATTCCATCTCGAGTGATTTCCCATCTGTAGAGTTTTTGATTTTGGCAGTTATCTCTTCGACTACCTTGAGATGTTCACCAATAAAGTTGCCCATTGTGTCAAAAAACTTAAACTCATCTGCTGAAAAATTTCTATGCAATTTATCAAGGCTATTTTCGCCCAAAAGTTTAGGGATAATATTTTCGTTTAATTGTGTTTGAAGTCGTTTTGTATAGATATTTTTAATCAATTTTCTTTGGGTCTCATTTATGCTGTTTTTAAAATTCTCTTTGTTTAATAATTGTGTATCATACATATAAACAAGCGTGCCATCCAAATAAGCGTTTTTCAACAACTCCAAAAGGTGTTGCTCTTTTTCATCTTTTATATTTGTAAAATCTCTTATAATGGCTTTGATTTTTTCATCTGTGTCGTTGGCGTACTTATCTATCATAAGATTGTATTTTCTTATATCCACTATTAGTTTATCTATCTCTTCATACTTTTTATTTTGAGGAATGAGTGTAATGAGCTCTTTTGCATATTGCGTCGATAATTTAATGTTTTCGATAAACTCTTCCAAATTTGCATCCATGGTGTAAAGACTATAAATAGTTACTCGCAATTGTTTATTGGAAGAAGCTTTGATATCATCATCCATATCTGTCAAGAGATTAAAGTTATAGGGTGTGCTATCATCATTTATAGAGGCTATTTGTGTGAATATGGAAAGTTTTTTTAGGTAGTTTGTATAGTCTCTTTTTTTGAGATAAAGCTCAGCTGTAAAATTATTCATCTCTTCTAATAATTTTGCCTCAAGATCTGAGGTGATTTTATAGTTGTTATTTGTGAAGATTAAAACTTTTGATTCTACTAAAATACCAAGTGCTTCTTCTATAAGAGGTTTTAGTTCATAATAGGATTTTAAATCTCTCATGTATCCTTTGGTAATATTTTCAACTGTTGCAATTGCAATGTCAGCAGAATTGTTTAGAAAATGAATAAC
This sequence comes from uncultured Sulfurovum sp., assembly GCA_964527805.1. Lineage (GTDB taxonomy): Bacteria > Campylobacterota > Campylobacteria > Campylobacterales > Sulfurovaceae > BN30871. The sequence goes on along the minus strand of CAZGNT010000021.1, from coordinate 1,672 downwards.
TTTTAGGAGTTTTTGTCCATCAATTGTTGATTTATCTTGAAGTGTTTTTTTGGCTGTGTCATATTTGAATACAAGTTCCATAGGTGGTGAAATTTGTGCTTCATCACACAAATCATATAATGTTGCAAATTCAAATAGCTTTTTGTCACTTAAATGTTTTCTAAGGACATTAAATATTGTAAAGATAACTCCGCGAGCTGCGATTTGCGATGCTACAAGTGCGTTTGAACTAAATAGAAACTTTTGAAGCATATTGAATTGATATCTATGAAACGGATAGTATATTGCGAACTCTTCGGCACTTTGTGTTTTTGTTGGAAAGGATGATTTGAGATTTGTCGCTTCACTCACTTGTCCATCATGGCTTTTATGAAATTCTAAGAGCTTTGTTTGATAAATATCTTTTTTATGAAGCAATCTACTTTTTATGATCACATCTACTTCTGTAGACTCTAGGTGAAGTTTTGTTTTAAATCTATCAGTTACTTTTATGAGCTGATTTTTGTTGATATTTGTATTGTTTATGACATCATCTAGTTTTTCTTGGGCTATTGCGATCGTCCAAACTTTATTTGATATGCTAGAGAGTGCTTCGCTGATGCCTTCCAAATCTAGAAGTGAGAATTTGCCTTGATTGATCGCTTCACTTGCTTCATCAAGCATAAATACAATCGTTTCAGTTTTATGCTTTGATAAATATTTTTCAAGTTCAATTTTAAGTTGATTTGCCGAGAAACTATCAATTTTTTTGTTATAAATTTGTAGAGTATCTTCATAATCTGCTTGTGTATATCCCCAAGCAGAATGAATTTCTCTCATGACTCTTGCTATCTGTCTGTCACTAACTTTTATTTCATTCCATGGCTTGCTAAAAAGCTCGAGAGATTTTTGTTCTAACTCTTCTTGTTTCCCATCAAGGTAGAGGTCATATTCTATGTATCCATAGTTGTCATCTCTAAATCCAAGTTTTTTTAAAAAGTTTAAAAAGATAGTAAATGCCAAATTTTTATTAATAGTATGTTTGGCGATATCCATAAAAACAACTTGAGAATGCAACGCATCAAGGCTTCTTAGATTGGATTCTAAAAAGCTTTCATTTTTGACACCTTTTACTCTTTTGATAAAACGCTCTCTCGCTGGTGTACCAACAATCATTTTGTTGTCAATGATGTAACCTAACATCTTTCCAAAATAAGATTTACCAGAACCATAAAAACCTGAAATCCAAACTCCCGTTTCTTTAATGTTTGATGTAAATTTATCTGTAAATTCAAGAAGATGTTTTGAGATACCTTCAGTAACAATATAATTTTCTATCTCTTGTAAGATAGCCTCTTCATTTTTATCTTCTAAGTCTATAACGTTTTTTATGTCTTCGCTTAAATTAAGAGTTAATATTTCCTTGATAGTCACAGTTGATTCCTTTGGTTATTGCACAAGAGTGCATCTATATTTGTTTGATTTACGAATCCCTAAAAAATAGAGTTCATTATCTTTTAAGATGGATGGATAAAGAATGATAAGTGGGACCTTTAACTCATTCATAACAAACTCATTTTCCATGATGTTTTGATTTTCTATACCGGTGCCATAAAGAGAACCACTATTGATAAGTATGACTATTTTTTGATTCTGGCTTGCTTTTTTGATGGCATTGATAATCATATCAAAG
>CAZGNT010000020.1:0-20067 GCA_964527805.1 uncultured Sulfurovum sp. | reverse complement strand
GGTCACGACAGAAATTGCGGGGTCTATTATTGGGGTATGTCCAATTTCAAATAAAGGATTATCCTGAAGCTAATTGTATATACCATCCTGTTAGCACCAGTACTCATTCTTTGTTATCTTTTCTGTTTAATATTGGTCTATGTTTTCTAATTAAATATTCTTCAATTTCAAACCTGCCAAAATTCACGGCAAATGGTCTAATCGTGCATCTACTTAAAAATTCAGTCACCTTATGATCCTCTGTATCTTTAAAATATCTTTTTTTCCCGTTTCTAATTTGAAGTCGGAATCCAAGAATATCCTCTCCAATATGTCGTCTCAAGGCTGAAAAATATGTAGTTCCCGAGTGAGTTTCATAACGATCAAAAATATTTGAACTTTCGCCAATATAAATTAATCCTTTTATTGGATGCTCAACCCAATATAATCCAGCATTTGGTTTAATTTCTGCATCAAACCACTTATAATCCATGGATTTTAGCAATTCTTTTTCGCCTTGTATTAATAATGATTTGAAATTTGTCTGAACTTTTATCCAGATATTTTGGTCAGTCTTTCCAGAGTATTTTACTCTCTTATCAAGTTGAAATTTGTTCAGGTTTGTAGGAATATTTACAATTCCGAATTCTTCAATTTCTTTCCGACCAATATTAGTCAAAACTGTACAAACCTGAAAATCATTAATCTTCAATCCATGTGGCAGGTTGATATAGTCCTTTTGAATGTTTAAGTAATTCTTATAAAAAGTCGAAGTTTGTAATCTTGAATGCTGTTTCAAGCGATTTGAAAGACTTTTCGCCTCCCCTATGTATTTCCATTTATTAGATTTATCTGAAATCAAATAATTTCCTTGTTCATTTTTGAAATTGTCATCAAATGAAGTCTTTTTCTGTTTAGTCAACAAGCTCAGCCCAATTGCTAATAGAATGTCTGAATTATTTTGGCAATATTTCCAGTTTATCTCAGTCAACATAAAGCTGTTATTATATTAGTAATAAATCGATTATAGGTTAATGAAGGTAAACAATAATTTCCAAAATCCCTCATCAGGTGACTTTGACAAAGTGATTGTTAATATGTTTTAAGTTATAAACGAGGTTTTCCATACCTGCTCCTCATGCTTTTATAATAAATCCTCATCCTTTCATCCATATTATCACAGTTCAGACAACAGATTACGATTTGTTTTTTCATGGTAGTTTGCTCTTCCTTTATGTTAAATCGGACACCTTTTAATTTTGCCTCTCTTATGTCGTCTTCTGTCATTGGAAGCGAAAATTTTCCAAAAGCACTATCCACTTGTACATGGCATGTTCTCATGGGTTGATTGCAACGTTTACATCTTGTGTCTGTAAAGACTAATTTTCTCTCTGAAGTATATTTCTTAAAATTTGAGCATTCGGAATTCAGACAAAAGGTGACAACATCAGGTTTGGTCATTTTCTCTTCAATTGTTTCCAAATCTTCTTCGGAGGATAAGTTTATTTGAATCAGGACAATACCGTTTCTTTCATAGTAATCCAAAACTTCTTCTTCAGGTTTATGTGTGACAACAATTTCAATAACAACCATAACTTTCCCATCTGCATCCAATAATGCAATATCGGGTTGGCATACTTTCAAATTGTATTCTTCCTTTACAGCTGCAGTTTTTGCAAGTAAATTTGTCTTAAAATTGGATTTGGCAATGCCGATGAAACAATCATGGCAGCTCCAAGTTATGTTAAGTGGTTTACTTTCTGAAATATAAAGTTCCAATAAGCTGATCAATAGTTTCTTAAAAGCAAAATGTAAAACACCTTCTGGCGTGCAATCTGTGATTAGGGTTTTATGGTAGAAGTGAGGTCGCTTTGAGCCCTTACCAGTTTTCCCACTATTCCTAACTCTCAACTCACCATTACATTTCGGATTGGGGCAATAATAAGTTCTGAGCTTTACCGCATCTTTTATTAGGACTATTTTCCCCTTTTCATCAACGGCTGAAGTGTATAATATTTCCTTAGCCATTATTATTTATCCAGTAAAAATTTCCTATGGGTTATTTTTTCTTTTTTGATTGCCATAAGCTTCCGGTGTTCATTTTATTCTATATTTCTTTTCCATTGCCGTTAACCAAAGTTTGTCATCATCATTAGCGATAATACTATTCAGTTTATCAAATACCCTTTCGAGGTAAACTTTCTGAAAATGTTCATTGCCTTGTATAGTGAGAATCTCACGAAACTGCTTTTCGGTTTCGCCCTTCTTCCATAGGAAATCATCATTTCCTTTTGGTGAGAAAATCCAAAATGAAAATTCATCGCAGTTTCTTGCTTTAGCAACTTGTTCGGCAAGAAGCATATTTCTCCAAAGCTGATTAAGCCCAAAGCGAAATGGGCAAGATGAAGTTGCTTTTATTTTTTGTATGTCAAACACTTCTGATTCTTCTGTCAGTTGCCAATTTTTAAATTTTCTATATCCACATGAAGAGTTCTTTCTCTCAACCATACTTAGAAAATAAACAGCAGTACTGCATATTGGTCGAATTTTTTTCCTATTGGTGCGAAAAGTGTGGCAAACAGAAAACTCAGCTTCAATGAACTTGAACTCAGCTAATAAGATTCCTTTTTTATCATTGTCATAATCATAGAAAATTGCAATATCGGCATCTGTTCCAAAACCAAATTCCAGATTTTGGTCACCAATACTTTCGTCGGTAATCCTCTCAAATCCTTTTATAGTGTCACAAAGATTTGGTGTAAACTCTGGCTCAATATGTTGACCCTTTACCTGTTTACCAATCAAATCGGAAATTAATTCATCTGCTAATACATTATGCTGCTGTAAATAAACAAATAGGTTGAAACAGTATGGTTGTGATGCTGCTGTGTTTGTTAATATACGATTAAGATCGCCTGCCTTATGGTCGCTAAATCGTTCCATTGTGGCAGCGAATATCTCTTCATTAATAAAATTAAGCCTTGACTGATCTATGCTTAGAAGATGCTTATAAGACGTTCCATTTGCAGAATACCCAAATGTTTTGATTATAGGTTTTGCGTCAAGATATTCTGCCATGTGCCTATAAACCTTCTTTTGCCAAGAATTACCAATTTTGTAAATAGTTGGTTCTGTAGTCTTCTCGCTCATTTTAAAAATTCAAATCAATATTTAAAATGGATAATTATGGAGTAGAGGCAACGATCTTGGCGGTCTGTGCTTGTTTAAAATCCGTACTTTTCTTTTCTTAATTTGAATGCTTTTTCACCACCTTCCATTATCAAGGTTATTTCCTTCTTAATCTCAGGGTTGTCAATAGCTCCTTCATATTTGATTTCACCTTGTGTTTGTTGGCTTGACTCTTTGTAATCACAACAAACAACCAACTCTGCGTCCCCATTTACTACAAGATTCGCATTATGACTTGTGAAAATCAGCTGACGTTTATTTTTGGCTTTCCATATGTTCTCTACAATGTCATTTATTGCTCGATTGTCAATATCATCTTCTGGTTGGTCAATTAATAAGGGACTGCCTTCTTGAGTGAGTAGAACAGATAGAAGAGCTGTCGCTTGTTGACCTGCCGATGCTTCTGAGAAAGGAATGACATCTTGCATATCATTTCCTGTTGAATAGAAAAAATGTGGTTCGAACTCTATTTCTCGAGTAAGCATCTCTAGCCATTTGTCAGGTGTAAACAATTCTACTATTCGTCGAATGTTAAGGTCATTGAATCCTATTTCAGTAAGTAGAGGTGTTTCAGGTAATTCAATCGGTTTATCTTCAAGTATCTTGTATTCTGCAAGAGATTTTAATTCTTCCAATGCGATTTTCCAAGATTCCAGTGGTGATTCACTGTCTTTTATCTTGTTACACAGATTATCAATTTTGTCTTTACTTATCCTTGTTCCTATAAACGAATTCATTATTATTTCTTGAATTTCTTCGATGTTTATACTTCGAGTTACTTCAGCTTTTATAATTCCTTTTGAAAGCGTTGTGAAATTTGAAGCCTGGGTATTTAATAAGTCTATTTTATTTTGATGCAGAGCATACCACTTTCCCATTTCTTCCATAAACAATGACTCAGGATTTCCAAGTTCTCTAATTCTTGAAAGACGTTCATTAATTGAGTCCGTAAGCTCTCTAAGGCGAATTTCAAGTTGATTTATTTCCTTAATAATGTTTTCATTAGCAGATGCCTTTTCTTTAACTTGAGCATAAGAAGCATCATATGATTTCTTGAGTTCCTTCCATTTATCAACTGAAGCGTTGTAGCTGGACAATTGTTCTGCTGAAAATAGTTTTAGAATTTCAGATAGGCTTGACTCTATCTTTTTAAATATCTGGTCTTTTTCATCTCGAATTTCAGATAGTATTTCGTTATTTAGGATATTAACTTCTATTTGAGAGGGATAGTCAGATAAAGATTCTGCAAGAGTTTCAAATTTTTGTTTGAAAAGGTCGATTTCATTATTTGATTCTTGAATATATGTTTGTTCATTTTCAAATAATTCCTTGTTTTCGATGATTTTTTTATCGTCTTCTGTTAAGCCTTTTAATGATTTTCTTAAGTTCTGAACTTGCTCACCAACTGACTTATGTTGCAGTTTTAGCTCTTCAATTTCTGATTGAATTTCTTTTTTACGAACAAGATTGCTATATGCATTTTTTAAATTTTTGGATACTTCCCTAAGGTTGAAAGCTATATTGTTCAATTCATTTGTGATGGGTTGTTGAATGAACCTTTTTAATTCATCTGTTCTAACTCCAACACTGCTTAACTGCTTTTGGCTGTAAGCTTGAATTGGAATTAGTCTTCTCACTTCTTCTTCTGTTACTTTCTCAAAATCATCGTTTCCGATTTTTAACAGTATTTCTTTGGTTACAGAATTTCTTTTTACAATGTGTTCAACTCCATTTACAGAGGCAGTTATACGTACTTCACCTGAAAATGGCACTAGCGTTTTGTCAATTAGAACCTGACGTCTTTTTTGAATCTCCGATTCTGTTTCGTATTTGCCAAAGCCTAAAATTTGGTCGCATAGTCCCCATCTTAAATATTCAAGTAAAGTTGATTTACCTGTCCCGCGTCCACCAATATAAGCGTTATATTGTTGGTTAAGTTCTAATTCAACCCGACCTAAGAACTTGGAATTAGTTACACTCAGTTTGCTAATAAATATTTGTGGCAAACTAGGCTCTGTCAAACTCATTCTTGATTCTTTCGCGAGGCTTGCCTGGCGCAGAGCTTCTGCGGTTGGTGTTGCCCACTTTACCCAAGTTGTAGCAGTTCCTAAATCTTTGAATGTATCTGTCCGGTTGTCAGATGTCTGGAAAACCGCGATAGATTTAAAACCGTAATTTCTATCCTTTCCCTGAATTATGTCTTTCAATCCTTGGTCATCAGGAATCGCTCCATCAATGTAACCACTTACACAAGGCATTTTAACATAATGCTCATAGAAGTCTCTTCTTAGGATGCCTTTATGTCCTCGACCCGTATGAGGCAGTATAATGTATTTTCCTTTAAGTATATCAATCGAATCAAGTTTTGTATACAAGTCTCTCAACCCATTGATAACGTCAGATGGAATCGGGACAGTCTGAATTGTTGAAGATTCAGTTACTGCGTTTGGTTCAATTGATAATTTGTGTAATACTCTCAGAAATTGGTCTTCGGGAAAATTTGCATCAAGAATAAGTAATGCTTGGCAAGGTGGATTACTAAGTGTAAGCTCAATCCCTGGAAACACTACAAGTTTCCTGCTATCATTTATTGGTTGACCATTGTCATCTACTTCATTGTTTGCTGCAGCTTTGATATAAGGGAAGAAGGCAAGGTCGTGGTGGTCTGTTATTGCAACGGCATTTACACCTTTCTGTCGACAGGCAAGTACAAATCTTTCAGCATATCTATTCCTTTCTGCATCCGAAATTGGTTTTGGTCCTGACCAATTGATATCTCTAGGTGAATGTACCTGAAAGTCACAGTTATAAAATCTAGTTCCTTTATTCATTGTATTGTTTTTTTTGCATTGCCGCCAGCTTGTTTTTATGTGTACTAAAGTTACATACAATCACACAAAGTGTGTAAATAAAAAATTAGAATGTAGAAAACCACCACTCCTGATTGTTAATAACCATCAGGGTAATCTTACTGCTGCCTTTTTAAATTATCAGCTTTACTTGCGATATAGCAGATAGCAATCGTGCCTTAAAATGATCCCGTAATTTCTTATTGGATGGTCTAATACTTTCTATTAGGTCGGGTAATAAAAAATTTTTTTTGGAAAAAATCCCTTTTTGCTGTAGGAGAAATCCTTTAAGAGTATTAAAAATCCCCCCCCCCCCATATTCTTCCCATTTGATTTTTTCGAGAGAGCTTACTACCTAATAAGAACCGCCGCTAAGGTCCGCAGAATTGGGTTTAAACCCGGCTGCTATTCTTAGTATTAATTAACCCATTTAGCCTTATGGTAAGAATTGTTGATTTTGTTACAAAACAGAACAAGGATGGAGAAGATTACTTTCTCCTTGTTGTCCGTGGGGGTCTGCAGCTTGTGAAATCACAGGAAACAGGTCGCTACTATGCCACCATGAAGCAGGTGAATTTGCCAACGACGTTTGACGAAGCTACTTGCAAGAGTCTGATCGGGGAAGAAATTCCCGGTTCAATCGCAAAAGTGGAGGTCGAGCCTTATGAATACGCCCTGCCTGAGACTGGTGAAATAATCACCTTATCTCACCGGTGGGAGTATATCAAGGATTCCGACAAGCTTACCGAGATCGTCTTTGAAGGGTTACCGGAAGGGGCGATGTCAATGTAATCATCGGGGGAGTGAAAAGCTCCCCTTTTTTATTCATTAAAAATTTAAGAAATGGAATTAAGAATCGCAGAAAGAAAACAAGCTAAGATCAAGCTCGGATTACAGGGTCCATCAGGATCGGGTAAAACCTATTCAGCTTTGCTTCTTGCTTATGGACTATGTAATGATTGGTCGAAGATTGCAGTTATTGACACTGAGAATCATTCGGCTGATCTGTATTCTCACTTGGGACACTACAATGTCCTTAATCTTACCGAACCCTTTACACCTGAGAACTACATTAAGGCTATCGAGGCTTGTGAGGTAGCAGGTATAAAGGTTATAATTATCGACAGCATTAGCCAAGAATGGGAGGGATCAGGTGGTATTATTGAAACCCATTCAAAGATGGCAGGTAATAGTTTCACAAACTGGAATGTCATTACACCCCGGCACAATGCATTCGTTCAAAAGATTCTCCAGTCTCCTACTCATATTATCGCTACAATCCGTTCAAAGCAGGATTATGTGCTTTCTGAGAAGAACGGCAAGTATGTCCCTGAGAAGGTGGGTTTGAAAGGGATTACCAGAGATGGTATGGACTACGAGATGACTCTTGTGTTCGATATTGATATCAAGCACCAAGCCAAAGCATCAAAGGACAGGACAGGTCTGTTTATTGATGGTCTGCCGTTCGTTATAAAACCTGAAACTGGAAAGCGGATCAATGAGTGGTGCAGCCTTGGAAACACTCTGGAAAAGGCTAAAAAGGAGCTTAGTGAGGCACAAGATGTACCTGCTCTTCGGGAAGTTTTAAAGAAGTACCCCGAATACAGGAAAGAACTCGATCTTTTGGCTGTACAGTACAAAAACGCAATAGAGCGGGTTGAAGCATTCAATGCTGTCTCTGATCTCGGACTCAAATAGTCATCGTTATGGAAAATCTATTACAACTTGAACCAGTAGTTACCTCAAGTGAGGTAGCTATTGGTCCTGCCACAAGCAGTGACAGTAATTTTATCCATGCTAATACGGAAGTGATCAGCACCACTGATCTTAAAAAGAAGTGTATCATTCCTGTGTTCAGCAAGGATAACGAGTCGACAATCAGCCATCCCGAGTTCTTAGAGGCAGTAATGTTTGCAGCTCAGGGTTATTTTAAGCGGGAATCTTTCCTTCAGCCTGCCATAAGAGTAAGTCACCCAGTCAAGGGTCGTGTACCGTCAGCGATAGGGTTACCAGTTGATCAGTTACGAGAGGATCAGAAAACTGTCTACTATGAGAGAATGGCATTTATAACCGAGATTCCGAGTATTCGGGATACTGTAAATGGTAATGATCTCAGTTTGACAATAGGAGGCGTACGCTCTTACAATCTTGATAACCTGAATGGAAGAAAAACAGAGGAGAGTTTTAAGGTCTTTATTGGCTTTAAGAATAAAGTATGCTGCAATCTGTGTATCTGGACCGATGGTTTCAAGTCGGAGTTAAAAGCACGATCTGTTACTGAAATCGTTCAGGAAACATATTCACTCTTTTCTTCTTATCGTCCGGACGTTCAATTACAAGCGATGACTGGTTTTGGAGAGGATTACCTTACCGAGCATCAGTTTGCACAACTGGTCGGCAGATCACGGTTATATCAGTTTCTTCCTCCAAAAGTCAGAAAGGAGATACAGGAAGCAATACCACTTATGGATAGTCAGGTTTCAACTGTCGCAAGGGATTACTACAACGATAAATCCTTTTGCCGTACTCCTGATGGTAATATTGATCTGTGGCGGCTTTATAATCTCTTTACAGGGGCAGTTAAAACCTCCTACATTGATACATTCCTCGATAGGAGTGTTGGAGCATCTTCTTTTGTGAGAGGGTTGCAGATCGCTTTAAACGAGGGTTCTGATCATTGGTTTCTGAGCTGACCATTTATTCTATATATCTCAACCTGCCACATTAAAAGTTCACTCGGCTATTGATTAATTATCAAAGGCTAATGGGTGAGCCGGGTGTTACCTGTGTGGCAGGTTTTATTTAAGAAATATTATGGATTACTCGAAAGACTACATAAGTGAACTGATGAAATGGATCGACCCTTATAGCATTCTTGTAATAGATGAATACGGTCAATTGCAACGGATATACTGTCCTTTTACTGTATTAGTAACAATCCCAGTTGGCAAGTTTCAACATGGTGATATAGCTGCTGTAGAAGCTGTGAAGGTTACTATGGAATTAAATGACGTCTTTATCATTGGAGGTAAAGCTTATTACATTATTCACTTCAGGATAATCAATTAAGAGGTGTCACGCTGCATTTTCTTTTCGGTTATTTTGAGACGGTTCACCACCTCTCTAATATCTCAAGAACCCCTGAAAATTAACCGTGAAAACCACCCGCCATCCCTATTAAAATGGCGGGTTGGTTTCAAATTAGAGGATATTATAAAAACCAAGGAACTCTATCGGTTCAAAACCCCGATAAATTGAATGGTTAGAGGCATCACAAATTTTTCTAATTTTAAGCTTCATTATAAATTCATTGAATAATCCAGCTAAGAGGTACATAAAAGAATGGCAATCAAGAAATCAGAACTATACAGTTCCCTTTGGGCAAGCTGTGATGAGCTAAGGGGTGGAATGGATGCAAGCCAGTATAAAGACTATGTTCTGGTAATGCTTTTTATTAAGTACATAAGTGACAAATGGGCAGGACAACTATATGCCCCGGTTATCATTCCAAAGGGTTCGGGTTTTAGCGATATGGTTGCCCTGAAAGGGAAACCTGATATTGGTGACCAGATTAACAAGAAAATCATAGCTCCTATTGCAGAAGCCAACAGGCTTTCAGATATGCCTGATTTCAATGATGTTTCAAAGCTTGGCAGTGGTAAGGAAATGGTTGACAGGCTGACTAACCTTATTGCCATTTTTGAAAGAAAGGAACTGGATTTCAGCAAAAACCGTGCTGAAGGGGATGATATACTGGGTGATGCCTATGAATACCTGATGCGACACTTCGCTACGGAGAGCGGTAAAAGCAAGGGACAGTTTTATACTCCTGCTGAAGTTAGCCGGACAATGGCAAAAATCATTGGGATTGATAAAGTCACGACCACCACAGATATAACTGTCTATGACCCCACGTGTGGATCAGGTTCATTGCTCCTAAGGGTTGGCATTGAGGCAAAAAGCAAAGTAACTCTGTATGGACAAGAAAAAGAAGGTGCAACTGCTGGATTGGCAAGGATGAATATGTACCTGCACAATAATCCATCTGCTGAAATTAAACAGGGTAATACACTGGCAAAACCACTTTTTGAAGAAAGCGGCAAACTGAAGACATTTGATTTTGTAGTAGCAAATCCTCCATTTTCGGATAAACGTTGGAGCAATGGTCTTAACCTGCCGGATGATGAACCATATAATCGTTTTAAGGAATACGGATTGCCTCCTTCTAAGAATGGGGACTATGCCTACCTACTACATATTATCCGCTCCCTCAGGAGGAATGGAAAAGGTACTTGCATCCTGCCGCATGGAGTGCTATTCAGAGGTAACGCTGAAGCTGAGATAAGGAAAAATCTGATCAGGAAGGGGTATATTAAAGGTATAATCGGTCTGCCAGCAAACCTGTTCTATGGTACAGGAATTCCCGCTGCCATAATTGTTATTGATAAGGAGAATGCTCTTAACCGCAAGGGAATTTTCCTGATAAATGCCGGGAAAGGATTTATCAAAGACGGAAATAAGAACAGATTAAGGGAACAGGATATCCATAAAATTGCAGACGTTTTTAATAAGCAACTTGAAATTGTTGGTTATAGCCGTATGGTTTCGTATGCAGAGATCGAACAGAATGATTTCAATCTGAACATCCCCCGTTACATTGATAATCAAGAAAAAGAAGATATTCAGGATATCGAAGCACATCTTCTTGGTGGAATTCCGAATCGAGATATTGATGATCTTGAGCAATATTGGGAGGTCTATCCAAACTTGAAAGGAATTTTGTTTGAGCCAAACGACCGACTGGGATATTCCAATCTCAGGATTGAGAAAGAACAGATCAGGAAAATAATATTCACTCATGAGGAGTTCGTTGCATTCAGAAAGAGAATGGATTCACTTTTCTATGATTGGAAACGAACAACAATTGAGTATATGAAAGGGTTGGAAGCCGGAAACCAGCCAAAGGAAGTAATATTTGAAATTTCTGAGAGCCTGCTGCAGCAATATAATAACAAGTCACTTATCAATAAGTATGATATGTACCAGCACCTGATGGATTACTGGAATGAGGTAATGCAGGACGACTGTTATATTATAGCCACCGACGGCTGGAAGGCTGAAACCTACCGGATCATTGTTGAGAACAAGCAAAAGAAGAAGGTTGACAAAGGCTGGAGCTGCGATCTTATTCCAAAAGAGCTGGTAATAAACAGGTACTTTCAAAAAGAGAGACAAGAACTGGAAGACCTTGGAGCCGAAAAGGAAAGGATAAGTGCTGAATTGACTGACCTTGAAGAAGAAAATAGTGGGGACGAAGGATATTTTGCTGATATGGATAAAGTCAATAAGGGTATTATTCAGGCACGGATCAAGGAACTGAAAGGAGAGGGCGATATTGAAGATGAAATTGAAGTTTTGAATAAATATATAGCATTACTTGACGAACAGACGAAAACCAATAAAAAAATCAAAGATGCTGAAAAGGAACTGGATGAAAAACTTTATGCCAAGTATCCTAAACTTACCATCGATGAGATCAAGACATTAGTATTGGATGATAAATGGATGCAAGCAATTGAAGCAAGCATATCCGGGGAGATTGATCAGATAAGTCAGGCACTGGCGGGTAGGATCAAAGAACTGGCTGAACGATATGAAACGCCATTACCGGATATTGATACTGATGTTAAAAAATTGGAAGAAAAAGTGAATGAGCATCTTGAAAAAATGGGATTTGAATGGAAACTTACAACAACCTAACCGAAGCAAGTGCCGGACTATTGCCAGATGAATGGCAAGAAAGAGATTTGGGAAGTGTTGGAATATTCTCAAAAGGTAAAGGAATTTCAAGAGCAGAATCTAATAGTGGTAACCTTCCGTGCGTTCGATATGGTGAGATATATACACACCATCATGAATATATAAGAAGATTCTATTCTTATATTAATGAAGAACTTGCAAGATCATCCAGTAGAATTAAACAAGGTGATATTCTATTCGCAGGTTCTGGTGAGACAAAAGAAGAAATCGGTAAATGTGTAGCATTCCTCGATGACTGTGAAGCATATGCAGGTGGCGATATTGTGATTCTTTCTCCAAACGGAGTAGACTCAATGTTTTTAGGTTATCTGCTTAATTCGGAAAATATTCAAAAACAGAAATCCAGCAAAGGTCAAGGCGATGCGGTTGTTCATATACATGCATCTCATCTAACAAAGATAAGAATCCCACTCCCCCCACTATCTGAACAAAAAGCCATAGCCGAAGTATTATCCGACATCGACAACCTGATCCAATCCATTGAAAAACAAATAGAGAAAAAACGACTGATTAAACAGGGGGCAATTCAGAAGCTATTTATTCCGCAACCTCGCTGGGAAAAAAGAAGAATAAAAGACGTAGTATCGGTTCCTGTAACTGATGGACCTCATGAAACGCCGACGTTTCTCAGGACAGGGGTTCCTTTTCTTTCAGTAAACAACTTGATAGACAACAAGATAGATTGGAGGGATTTAAGATTTATTTCAAAAGAAGATGATGCGAGATTTTCTTTAAAATGTAAACCCCAAAGAAATGATTTATTATTAGGGAAAGCTGCCTCAGTGGGGAAAATCGCAATAGTTGAAACAAACCTTGACTTTAATATTTGGTCACCTTTGGCATTGATGAGATTGAAAGAAGAATATTTCCCAAAGTTTCTCTATTATTCATTTCAAACCAAAAGTGCGCTAAATCAGATTGGTTTTTTCACTAACTCATCATCGCAAGGAAACATAGGAATGGGTGAAATTGAGAAACTTGAATTTTGTTTCCCAAGCTACGTTGAACAGATTCAAACAGCAACCATCTTTAGTGATATGGATTCTGCGATAAATGGTTTGCAAAAGAAATTAGTAAAAACAAAGCTTATTAAGCAGGGACTGATGCAGAATCTGTTAACTGGCAAAATTAGATTGAATATGTCATGAAACAATATAAGCGAATAATGCTCGGAGCAAACAGCAAATATGCCGAGCAGTGTTATAAGGAGGGTTTTATTGGTGCTGATTTTGACATAAATCAGGACTTAACCTATCAGCTTCCTGACAATTGGAAAGATTTCAATAAGAAATTCATTCCTGTTTGGTTGAATGTATATCCTGATAAAAGCAAAATTGCTGCCGGACTTGCTTGTGGTATGCTGTGGACGATCTGTAAGGGTATTAACAAGGGTGATATTGTACTTTGTCCCGATGGAGCAGGCAAATATTATGTTGGTGAAATATCAAGTGATTACTACTACAAATCAAACAACATCCTTCCCCATAGAAGAGCCGTTGTCTGGTCAGTCAGGACTATTCAACGTTCTGAAATGAGTAAAGAACTGCAGCACTCAACAGGTTCAATTGGAACAACCAGTGATATTACCAAATACGCCGAAGAGATTGAAGTTCTTATCGGAAACTTACCTACAAAGACCATCATAGCTACCGACGCAACTATTGAAGACCCCTCTGTTTTTGCACTGGAAGAGCATCTTGAAGAATTTCTCGTAAAGAATTGGAGTAAGACCCTCTTAGGTAAGAAATACAATATCTACCAAGTTGATGGGGAATTAGTCGGTCAGCAATATCCTTCAGACACAGGTAACATTGATATCCTGGCAATCAGTAAAGACGGCAAAGAAATTCTTGTAATTGAGTTAAAAAAGGGACGAGCCAGTGATGTAGTAGTCGGTCAGGTACAAAGGTATATGGGATATATCAAAGAAGAACTCTTGGAGAGCGGACAGACAGTAAAAGGAGCAATTATTGCTTTGGAAGATGATATTCGGATCAGACGGGCATTATCAGTTGTAAATAATATTGAATTCTATAAGTATGAGGTAAGCTTCAGATTATACAAGTAAGATCATGTCTCCAATCGGTGAAATAGAACGAAAAACTCAAAACCGGGTAATCCAGTTATTCCAGTCAGAATTAGGTTACCATTACCTTGGAAATTGGGAAGAACAGGAAGGGAATACTAACATAGAAGAATCCCTTCTTTCAGACTATCTCAATAGAAAAGGGTACTCTCAGGTACAGATTTCCAAGGCAATCTATGCTCTTAATTCTTCTGCTACTACATTTGACAAAAGTCTTTATACCACCAACAAAAATGTTTATCAGCTACTAAGGTATGGAGTGAAAGTTAAAGCAGAAGCCGGAGAAAACTTCGAAACCGTTAATGTTATTAACTGGAAAGACTTTTCAGATAATGGTTTTGCCATTGCAGAAGAGGTTACAATCAGGGGCAACCAGACCAAACGTCCCGATATCGTGCTTTACATTAACGGAATTGCAGTTGCAATACTTGAGCTTAAACGCAGCATTGTATCTATTAACGAGGGGATTCGCCAGAGCATTGTAAACCAGCAGGATGAATTTATTCGACCTTTCTTCGCAACCGTCCAGTACATATTTGCCGGTAATGAAACGGAAGGTCTGAGGTATGGGACGATCAATACACCTGAGAAATACTATCTTAAATGGAAAGAAGACATAGAAGAAAACAGCAGGAATCCGCTTGAAAAGTACCTAATTAAGATGTGTAACAAGGAACGATTCATTGAATTGCTCTATGACTTCGTTCTCTTTGATGGTGGAGTAAAGAAGTTGCCAAGAGTACATCAGTATTTTGGAGTAAAGGCTGCTCAGGAGTTTGTTAAGCGATACGAAGGAGGAATTATCTGGCATACTCAGGGATCGGGTAAGAGTATTGTAATGGTTTTACTTGCCAAATGGATTCTTGAGAATAATCCACATGCCCGTGTGGCAATTATTACCGATCGTGATGAACTGGATAAGCAAATAAAGAGAGTATTTGAAGACTCAGGTGAAGCTATATACAGAACAACAAGCGGAAGGGATTTAATGACCCGTTTAGGGCAGGCAACCCCAAGATTACTGTGCTCATTGATCCATAAGTTCGGTCGAAGGGACGTAGAAAACTTCAATCAGTTCATTCAGGAATTGGAGAGTCAGCCATCAAATGCTGTTGGTGAAATATTCGTGTTTGCCGATGAAGCACATCGGACGCAGTCAGGAAGATTACACAGGACAATGAAAGCTATGTTGCCAAATGCAGTTTTCATTGGATTTACTGGAACACCGCTACTTCGTTCGGATAAAGAAACAAGCCTTGAGGTATTTGGCAAATACATCCATACTTACAAATTCAACGAGGGAGTTGAAGATCAGGTTGTTCTGGATTTAGTCTATGAAGCTCGTGATATTGACCAGAGGTTAACATCCCAAAAAAGAGTGGATGATTGGTTTGAAGCCAAAACAAAGGGACTAAATGACTTCCAGAAGGCGGAATTAAAAAAGAAATGGGGGACGATGCAATCTGTCCTAAGTTGCCGTTCTCGAATGGAAAAAATCGTCTATGACATCATTCTGGATTTCAATAAGCAACCTCGATTAAGTTCTGAACGTGGAAATGCTATACTTGTGGCATCATCCATTTATGAAGCCTGTAGATATTATGAACTCTTTCAGAGGACTGAATTGAGGAATAAATATGCCGTTGTTACCTCTTACAATCCACAGATCAGTGATATCACCACCGAAGATACCGGGGCAAACACAGATACTGACAAGCAGTTCATGTACGACATGTACAGAGAAATCCTTAAAGATGTAACTCCGCAAGCCAATAAAACAAAGACCGAGACCTATGAGGATGAGTCGAAGTATCTGTTTGTAAACGAACCAGCAAATATGAGGCTCTTAATAGTGGTCTCAAAACTTCTTACAGGATTTGATGCACCTTCCTGTACATACCTTTACATTGATAAGAGCATGCAGGATCACGGTTTATTTCAGGCAATCTGTAGGGTTAACAGGCTTGACGGGGATGACAAACCCTTTGGTTATATTGTGGATTACAAAGACCTGTTTAAAAAAGTTGAAGATGCTGTAGCAGTATATACATCAGAGCTCGATTATGATGAATTTGAGCCAAAGGATATTGATATAATGCTTAAGGATAGGTTGAAAGCCGGAAAAGAAAGACTGGAAGGTGCATTGGAGGAGATAGCACTTCTCTGTGAGCCGGTTGAGCCACCCAAAGATACTATGGCACACATTAGGTACTTCTGTGGAAATACCGAAAAGCCTGAAGATTTAAAGAAAAGAGAACCACAAAGGACAGCATTGTACAAGAACACTGTTTCGCTAATACGTGCCTACGCAAACATTGCTGATGAAATGCCTGAAGCAGGATATTCAGAATCTGAGATTGAACATATTAAAGCAGAAATAGACCAATATCTGAAACTTCGGGAAGAAATTCGCAGGGCAAGTGGAGAAACGCTGGATATGAAAACTTACGAGGCTGATATGCGGCATCTGATTGATACTTATATACAGGCTGATGATCCTGAGACTATTTCCCCATTTGGAGATATGTCTTTGTTGGATATCATCACAAGACTTGGTATAGCCGGTGCAATTGATAATCTGCCAAATGGAATAAAAAGAAATGAGCAGGCAGTGGCTGAGACTATTGAAAACAACGTAAGGAAAAAGATTATACGTGAACATCTTCTCGATCCAGCCTTTTTTGATGATATGTCAACCCTCTTAGCAGCGATTATTAAAGAAAGGCGAGACAATGCAATAAGCTATGAAGAATATCTCAAGAGAATTGCAAAACTTGTAACACAGGTAAACGAAGGAAGAGCGGAAGACACTCCAGATGTTATTAAGACTTTTGCACAAAAGGCACTTTATAACAACCTTGGTAAGAATCCAGAATTAGCAATGCTTGTCGATATGGCTGTCAGGAATTCAAAGAGAGATGGTTTCAGGGGAAATCTTGCTAAAGAAAGGGAAATAAAATACGCCATTTACAACACACTAAGAGGTTATTCACAAGGTGGTGATACTGTTAACTTGGGTGATCCTCCTGTACCTTATGGAATAGAAGAGACAGTTGAAAGGATTTTCAAGATCATTATTGAACAGAAGGAGTATTAATGCCACAGATTGAGCTTGGAAATATAAAGGTCGAAGTTGAACTGAAGAACATTAAGAATATACATCTTAGTGTCTATCCTCCCAATGGAAGGGTAAAAATATCTGCACCCAACAGGATGGACTTGGACACTATTCGTGTTTATGCTATATCAAAGCTTAAATGGATTAAGAAAAAACAGGAACAGTTCAGGAATCAGGAAAGAGAGACACCTCGTGAATACCTGTCAAAGGAGAGTCACTATTTATTTGGTAAGAGGTATTTATTGAAGGTACTTGAGCACAATTCAACTCCGTCAGTCAACCGTACACCGAGAGAGATCATTATGCATGTTCGTGCAGATACCCCAGCAGTAAAGAAACAAGAGATATTGGATGAATGGTATCGCATCGAACTGAAGAAGATCATTCCGGACCTCATTAGCAAGTGGGAAACTATTATCGGAGTAAAGATTAATGAATTTGGTATAAAAAGGATGCGTACCAAATGGGGCACATGTAACCATGAGGCTAAAAGAATCTGGTTAAATCTTGAGTTAGCAAAGAAACCTATTGAATGTCTTGAATATATTATTGTACACGAGCTGGTTCATTTACTGGAACGGACACATAACGACCGATTCATAGGTTATATGGACAAGTTTCTACCAAAATGGAAATTTTATAAAGAAGAACTTAACAGGTTGCCGGTAAGCCATGTAACGTGGATTTATTAATTTGAAAGAGAATCCTATTTATTTACTGTCATGAAAATTATACCATAAAATATATGAAGGCAAAGACGCTTCTTAGCATTATCATTGGAATAGCCGGCTTCATTCTTGGTGGAAAAATCTGGCTTGGCGATCCTGACGTTAAACAAAACCTCTTTGAAGATGCGGGTCGGCTCTTGATAGGTGGAATTGTTTTTGGTGGAACAATACTAATACTGTACTATCTTAACAAAGACAAATTCCAGTAGAACCTTATCAAGATGAATAGTACGGAACTAACGGAGCCATCATAAATATTTGAACTGTAGGTGCGGTAAAAGATTACTTTACGCTATACAGAATAAAAATAATAGGCTGAAAATTTGGAGTTTGCGACCTTCGGATACTATTTTTGTAATAGTTACTGGTCGGAACTATTAACGACAGCAGTAATTCACGAATGCCTTACTGTGGGATTCACATACAGGGCAACCTTGGAACTAAGAGCCGAGAGGATGTGACGGACTGCCGAAAGTTCGCAAGTTGGGCTCAATTTACAGGACACGGTGTTTCACTGTAAACTCCGAAACGAAAGGGGATGATATACTCTCAAGCAGAAATATCTAACTGGTTCGGTGGAGAAATGTTCTAACCCGGATGGTTAAATCCGGGATTAAACGAACTTTCTCCAAAAACTCAAGTAGGATTCAACCTCTAAGCAAAAAAGTTAACACTCTAAGTAATTAATAATATAGTAATTAGGATGTTAATTGCTCCTGATTTCTCAAAAGCCAAATAAACCCCTTACAAGTACAATTTCGAAATATCGAGGAAGTCCATAACGTTTCATATATCTGATGGATTTCGTACCTTTATTGGCAATTGAAAATATTGAAATAGATTTTTAAATAACATAACTGCGTAGAGCTGTTATTCTTGCACTGCAAAACCGCTAATTTTTACAATCACAAGAGTAATAGGCAATACGCTCACGGTAAGACGTGGGCTTTGCTTATTGTGATTGGGGTGCTTAGCGGTACCTGCAGTGCAGTAAGATGTAGGTCCACGTCGTTCATTAAATACAAACCATATGAAAACAAGAATACAATTTAAAAGAATCGGTATCTCATCGTTTTTGATGAGCATCCTTCTGCTTACAATAGAAGCTCAGGTTCCACCTGATAAGATGAGAGAGTTGCAAATGATTCAGAAGAATCTGAATGATGCCCAAGCCCGTTATGATGCTGGTTATGAATTAGCTCTTCAAGTCAATGAGAAAATCAAAACTGCAATTGCTCAGACAAATGACAAACAACTTATTAGTGAATTAAATCCACTTCAGAAAGAATTAGAAGCTATTCGAGACTATGGTGCTAACTATAATAGGATAAAAAGAATCGCATCAGATGTTAATATTGCAATTAGTAACTATAACTCTCGGATTAGTCAAAATACCAGTGCAAAATCATCAGAAGAGGAAATTAATCCTGCTGCAAAATACTGGGACGCTGGAGCTAAATGCTTTGAGGAGAATGATTTTGAGGCAGCTATAAAAAACTTTTCAAAAGTCCTACAATTAGAACCAGAATTAGCACAAGCCTATTATTATAGAGGACTTGCATATACAAACCTTGAAAGAGTAAGTGAGGCTATCGTTGATTTTACGTATTTCTTACGCAAAAGTAAGGAGTCAGACAAGGATAATGCCCAAGTTTATTTCTTGAGAGGTATTCTTAAATCAAGGAATAGTGACTCTTATGGTGCTATTGAGGACTATAAAAGTTGCATTTCGCTTGATCCCTCAAATTCAATGGCTTATAACAATATGGGTTGGCAGAAATTTTTGCAGAAGAAATATCAAGAAGCTCTAACTGACATTAACAAAGCGATTGAACTGGATAATACGAATTATGTTGCATATGATAGCCGGGCAGAAATAAAATTCAACCAGAATGATTATAAAGGCTGTATTGCTGATTGTGATTATGCAATAAAGTTAAACCCTGAAATGTCAAATCCTTACTTTTTTAAAGGAAGGGCGTCATATGAATTAGGTAACAAGGATAGTGCCTGTATGAATTGGAGTAAGGCAGGGGAACTTGGAAAGTCAGAAGCTTATGATTATATAAGTAAATACTGCAAATAATTTCTCAAACCTCAATCAATTAGATTTATGAATAAGGATATTCAGATCATCGTCGCTAAAGAGTTACGAACTCTCTTCTTCTTGATTATATTAGGCATCGCTTTGGTGGCAGTAACTTATGGAATCCTGTATATAGCATACAAACCACCGGTGAACGCTATAATACTCCCCTGAATTGAGACCACTGGTTAAGGTTAAATTTGATAACTTTA
>CAZGNT010000019.1:0-22183 GCA_964527805.1 uncultured Sulfurovum sp. | reverse complement strand
AATATCTTACATTTGTAAAAAATCTTGGTACTAAATTGGCTGTTGTAGGTTTGCTTATAAGTGCGGTGCTGTTTGTAGTTTGGATGCTTAAAGAAAATCTTTTACTCCATCCTGTAGTACTTGCTACTATTGTTTCTGTAGTTGTATTGCTTCTTGCTGCCAAAGCTAATAAAAATAGCTATGTAACTACTGCTATACTTGTAGTTGTTGCGCTATTTATCTCTGGCGTTAGAGAACTCATTAGATACAATATCATGTCAGGCCTTGGCTATGATCTTTACGGTTATCCTATGAATCTGGAGTGGGAAACCATCATAATGTTCTTGCTTACTTTTGTAATACTTGGATTTACAGGTGTAGCATTTATCCTTGCTATGGCATGGAAAGTAGGTAAAACAGAAGGTGTTTTCGATGCTAGCAAAGATGGACTTGTAACAAAACTTGGCAATGCTACATTGTCAATATTTGTATTATGGATTGTCGTTTATTTTGCTTGGGGTATGTTCGCTCTCTTTAAAAACACTCTTTAGTGTTTTAGCTTAACCTTTTGGTTAATATCTGTCTCCGTGTAAATCACGGGGACACTTCTCGTATTAAATCATTATCTTATCAAATTTAAATATATATTATTGCTTTTGAATGCTACTAGATATTCTGCAGCTTTTAATTAGCATTGATCTGTCTAAAGCTACATTAGATAAAATAATAACAAAATGAATACATCGTGTGTCATATGAGATGTATTGTTTGAGGGTTATGTAATTGAGCTTGTATGCAAGATAAGCATATATCAAATACAATAGAACAATTCAATTTTATATATTTTGCTAGGGGCAATACAGTTGCGCTTTAGAAGAAGCATAACGGTATAAAGTGAGTTGTTGGGCAATTGTGTCGATAAGTTTGGTTTGAAATTTTATTTTTTTATAGTCATAAATGATTCTACGCCACACTCAAGTTTTTCTTTGATGTCTTTGCCTTGCCAATCCATAAAGTCGATTTGCACACCATAAATCTTTGTGTTGTCTAGATAAAAATTCATTCTTATATACCCGGCATATTTTTTTGCTTCCTCGGTTTTTTTTGCCTGGATCATCAAGATCATTTTCGTATACAAAATAATCTATCAAGAGAGTTTTTGATCCGTTTTGATCACCTTTTTTGTAGGTTTTTAGTATTTGCTGCAAATCATTATCTACTTGCTCTATAGTAAAGTATTGACCCATTTTGCTAGGCATATACTTAGAAAATTGCATTTCATATTTAGTTTGTACATTTCCATTTTCTAGGCTTTTTATCGCTTGATATGTAAGTTTTTTGTCATATATTGTCTCAAATGTTGTAGATTTTTTATGGCATGCCAATCGTGTAGTTTTGGCCGTTTCTTTGGTTTTGAAAAAAATTGTATAAATTTGACTTCCGGCAAACCAAACAAAAATAATTACTACCAAAGCATATATGTATTTTCCCATTTTACTTTCCTTGATTGCGAGGTTCTTCTGTTAGTTGAAATGAAAAATACAGTCCAACACCTAAAAATAATAAAGTTGTGACCACAAGAACTGTAAAATTACTGTATTTAAGTATTATACCGCCTAATATAGAGAAAAACAATCCGAGTGATACTATATTGTTTTGTAATGCCATATATATAGGTCTTTTGTCTTCGGGGGCAACTACGATTATGAGATTATCCGAGCTCAGTTTTATACCATCGATAGCCATTCCTATCATAAAAAACAGCACTAGATAATACTCTACGCTATTTGCATATATCGATAAACTAACAGCCGCTATCATAATAATTATGCTGACAATAGCCGTTAGTTTATAATCTCCCCTACTGCTTAGTTTTCCCCAAAGTATATTGCTTAGCAGTGATCCTACCATTTGGGCGGTGATGATGGTTCCTATGACCATACCATCAAGAGCTATTTTGCTCTTTGCATCTAAAATGATGAAAGGAAGGACGAGAAGATATCCATATGCAAATAAAAATGCGATTATCTGTGTTTGCAATGTTTTATCTGATTTTAGGATTTTATTGGCATTTTTCAAAAAAGCTTTAAATGATTTCTCTTTGGTGCTTATTTTGGTTTTCATAGGTTCATCGACCATACCCATAGCCAAAAACCCTATCCCCATTATAAATGCACTTAACATAAAGAGATAGCCATAGCTATATGGTGCTGGGTACTCATGAAGCACCCATCCGGCAATCGAACCGCTTATGATAGCTCCAAAAGCTACAACAGATTGCTTCCAGGCCATGCTTTTGGCACGATATTTGTGCGTAAAGATCTTGGCAGTTATTTCTTTGAAATAGATTCCTCCAAAACCGGCACTAAATGAGAATACAAATAGCCCGATTCCTATAGCAATCAGTGTAGCCGTATGATTGTCGTCTCCGATCAGCACAATTGAAAGCCCTATCAAAAACCATGCCAAAAATCGCATAAAAAAGATTTTTTGCAAGTATGGTTTCATAAGCGGATACTCTTGAGCATGAAATGCGGCATAAAGTTGGATAAATACAGCCCCGCCTCGCAATAAAGACGAATATATTCCTACGATGATGGAGCCGCCGCCAAAATGATTTACCATAAGCGGCAATACCGTAGAAGGTTCAGCGACGGTGGTGCCTACGCTTAGAAAAAATCCATGCATAAGATTTTTTATATGGTTTGAAAATTTGTCGATAGATTTTTTCATATAATATTATTCTTTGGGGCTTAATGTACCGAACAGGTTCCCTGGGTACCAAGCCTATCTAGTTTTCCGTCTATAAACTTTTGGATGCTTGCTTGGACTGTTTGACTCGCTTGATCTACATATATAGCAAGTCCGGCATCCGCAAAGCCTTGAGCAGGACTTCCGCCTATACCGCTTACAATAAGAGCATCAGGATTGAGACTCATAATATTCATAACGGCATTGCCGCAAGCTCCACTATTGTGTCCAGGATTTTCCCATGCTTCTACATCTGTTATCTTGTTATTTTCAAGGGTAATAATAGTGTAAAATTTAGCTTTGCCAAAATGGGCACCTCTTTTGCTGAGGTAACCGTTGTTTTCATCTGTTGGAAATATAATTCTCATAACTATCCTTTAAAATTGAAGATTTAATCGACAGTTTTTATATGCATCATAAGCCTCTTTTAATGTCATTCCGCCGGCACCTATATACATTTTAACCGATGAGCGTTTGAGAATGTCAAGCGCTTTGTTCCCCGCACCATTTCCTGTTATAATGATATCCGGGCGAAGATTAAGAACCTTTTGTGCTGTTTGAAGTCCGGCACCATGATCCATTTGCTCCGTATCTATTTTAGTAGCCTCTAGTGTATCGGTATCTTCATCAAAAAGCACCAGCATATCCATGCGCCCGAACCTTTCATCTATTTGACTATCCCAGTTATCGCCTTTAGTGGTAAATACTATTTTCATACAATACTCCTGTTTTGAAATTTTATTTTGTTATTTAAGAAGCCTAGTAATTACTTCTAATTATCTCTTTGATCTCTTCCCAGCTCTCTTTTATTATAATTGAAAGCTGGCTTTTTGCATTATACTCCACAATTGGTTTGGCATCAGTAAGAGCTTGCGTAAATGTTTCATCATAAGGTAATTTTGCAATTACTTTTATATTCTCTTCAGCCAAATACTCTTCAATTTCTTGAGCCATATTCAAGTTTAAGTCGTATTTGTTAATGATGCAAACTGCTTGCAAGGAAAAAGTTTTAAGAAGTTTGACAACTCTTTTGAGATCATGCAAACCAGAAACGGTAGCTTCTGTAACAAGTACTACCAAATTAGCTCCACTTAGCGAAGATATAACAGGACATCCTATTCCCGGACTTCCATCTGTGATGACAAACTCTTTATCCTTTTTAAGAGCCAATATTTTCGCTTCTTGTTTGACTTTGGCTACCAGTTTTCCTGAATTTTCTGCAGCAAAACTAAGTTTGGCATGCACCATAGTAGAATCATTTTTTATATTTGAGACAAAGAGATCTCCTGCTTTTTGCTTCACCATCGTGATCGCATCATTTGGACATACTCTGCTGCAATACCAACACCCTTCGCAAGATATCTTGTCTACAATATATCGCCCATCTTTTTGCTCTATCGCATCAAATCTACATACCTCTTTGCATTTGCCGCAGTTATTGCATTTACTCTCATCGATAACGGCCAATTCTCCACTATAAAAATCTTCTTTTGAAGCAAAATCAGCATTTAGCAATAAATGCATATTCGCAGCATCAACGTCACAATCTGCAACTATTGCATTTGAGCCCTCAAGATATGCAAAAGATGCACTTATAGAAGTCTTACCCGTCCCGCCTTTGCCGGATATTATGACAATTTCTCTCATTTTAATCCTTCTAAAAATCTTGCAATCTCTTTGATAGATTCTTTAAAATGTTCTATTTTGGGATAAATAAGCTCACCCTTTGCATAACACTGGGCTACTTCTTTGTCGTTTTTGATTTTTGCGATTATTGGGATCTGCTCCTTGGCGCAATACTCTTCTACTCTGTTATTGCCTACCCCGTGCCTATTTATGATTACCCCAATTTTTTTCTCTAAAACTTTCATGGTTTCAACAGCAAGCATAAGATCATTTAGTCCAAAAGGAGTCGGTTCGGTTATGAGTATTACAAAATCACTTTCCTTGCTTGCTTCAATAACGGGACAGCTTGTTCCTGGAGGCGCATCGAGAAGTTTTATATGGTTTGGATAATTTTCATCCACATAATTTATCGTTTGAGCGATAAGCGGTACAGCCATCTCTTGGCCAAGATCAAGCCTTCCTTCGATAAAATCAAAACTATTAGTTTTATAAGCTTTGATTTCACCAATCCGTTCAGGCGCCATGGGCAATGAATTTGTCGGACAAAGCTCGCTGCATGCATAGCAGCTATGGCAAAGCTCGGGATGGACAATAATCTCATCACTAAGTGCTACAATAGCATTGAAGTTGCATACATCCGCACACTCGCCGCAATATGTGCAATTTGTGCTATCCCACTCGGGTACCATTTTATTGGCAACTGTCGTAAATTTGTTTACTCCCTGGATAAAAAGTCCCGAATTCGGTTCTTCTACATCAAGATCAGCCAATACAACAGATTTGCCAAGTTCGGCTAAATATGCAGTTAGATTTACAGAAACAGTGGTCTTGCCGGTACCGCCTTTTCCGCTTGCTATTGCAACTTTCATTTAGTTGCCGTTGTTAAATGTTCTATTGTGAGCTTTACCGCGACCACAGCCAAGACCCATGCCTTTGCCATTTCCTTGGCAAGGCCGCGTGTTTCTATTCATGCCTCTGCTTTGTCCGGCACCGCTACCGTCTCTCAAGCCTAAACCGCCAATATTATTATTTTCTATTTGCATATTTTGGTTTCTGATGCCCAAGCCTCTGCGGCAACATC
The DNA here is from genome assembly GCA_964527805.1 of uncultured Sulfurovum sp. Classification (GTDB taxonomy): domain Bacteria; phylum Campylobacterota; class Campylobacteria; order Campylobacterales; family Sulfurovaceae; genus BN30871. Next base: position 16,746 of record CAZGNT010000019.1, on the reverse strand, counting down.
TTCCTTGAGCCTGATTATTGTTGCCAAGACCATTTTTAAACATAGTTTATCCTTTAAAAGTGATATTATGCTCAATAATTTTGAACATATGACCACATTATAACGAACATATGTTCAAAAGTCAAGAGATTTTAAATTTTTTATCTTTTTTGAATTTCTATGGTTTTTTGATTAATAAGTGCATCTGCTATTTTTTGGTGAGCAGACTGTATAAGCCTGGCAAAAGTAGTACGCGAAATACCCATTTTGGCTGCAGAGTCTTCTTGATAAAGCGATTCTAGATCAGCCAATCTGATAGCCTCCATTTCATCTTCATATACTATAACAGCTTCCAGTGTGTCTCGCGGAAGCCCGCATGGCTTGAAACACACTTTTGAATGATCAGCATCTATATTTCTGTCTTTTCGTTTTCGTCCAACACAATTTCTCATATGAAACCTATATTTTTTCTATAATTATATCGCACATATGTTCAAAATGCAAGACCGATTAAAATTTATAATTAGCAAAAATTCTCAGATTTTTCATATCCTCATTTTGATCATCATTGATATCACTATAAACTATGTTAAAACCTAAATTATCACTATATTTATAACCAAGAGCATAGTCAATTTCGCTTGCATCAAGCAAACTAGAACGGTTTAGTTTCGCATAGTTTATCTCAATGCTTAGTCCATCGATTAATTCATAACCCAACCCGCCTTTTATAATGTCACCTTTCCCTTCAAGCTCTGCTACGGTATAGTGCTCCATACTTGTAACAAACGGGCCCCCACCGTAGAGATTGTCGGCAACTCCATTGTCAAAGTTTTTATTGTAAGCAAAATTGAACCCCAAAGGAATGCTTTTTAACCCAAGTTCTGCAGCAGCTCCAAAAGTACTAGATTCTGTTCCGTCATCATAATCTTGTAAAGCATATTGAAGGGTTGCAGTGTATTCAAATAAATCTGTTTCATTTTCAAAAGCAGCCTCAAGATAACCGGCATTTACAAAATTATTTGCAGTGTATCCAAACGCTTTAAGGCCCAGATTTTTAATTCCCGTATATTCTATGCCTGCTAATTGCATACCATCGCTGCCATTTATACGGTTAAATTTACTAGCATCATCGCTATCTACACCGCTCCAGCTTCTTATGTGTGCCAAGTAAATTGTTGTATCCTTGATGTCTTTATTTGTAAATACAACCGCTTCAAACCTGTTATCAATAAGTCCTAATCCTTCGTCTTTATCGACAAAAGGAAGATCAATGGCTTGTCTACCGATAGTCAATTCACTATTTGCATAACTACCTTTTATGTACAACTCATCAATGATCCCGTAACCATCATTATTGGCATCAAAAAAAGGTATGCCGTAAGGCTCTTTCCCTTCACCTGCAGCAGCTGCGATTCTTGCACCAAAGACAATGTTGTTCCAGCTATTGCTTTCATATTTAATAGCCACAGATAACCCAAGTTCGTCTGCTGAGTCAATTGAATCATCAGTATCTTGATAGCCGCCTCTCATCTCACCTTCAAATTTACCTTGATTTGACATATTATTTTCATTTGCATTAGCCATAATTGTTATAAAAGCCAGTAGCGACAACTTTAAAGTTGTATTTCTCATATATATTATCCCCTTGTTTTTGTTTTAAGTGATGAATAATATCAGCCGTTCACTTTAATCGTACTTAAAATGATTGTCATTATCAATTTAATATTTGTTTAAGACATTTATAGCTAATATTTTGATATTAATTATCAAATAAAGGATTAAAAATGTCAGTATTAGTTTTAGGCGGCGACAAGATCGATCCGATAAGATCTGTTTTGCATCAATTAGGCGTAGAATCTATCATTCATTGGACCGCAAGAAATCAAAAAAACGGTTGTAAAAAAGATAAGCCGATCCCAACCGGAGTTGAGATTGTTTTGATGTTAACCAATTTTCTCAATCATAATGCAATGAAATATTATCGTGCAGAAGCAAAATCAAAAGGGCTGCCGATTGTTTATAGCACTAGAAATGTTGATTGTGTCAAGAGTGAATTCGCTAAAATCCTAGGCGAACTCGGTCGTGATTCTAAAATATGTAAAGCATGCGAAGAATATGATAAATGTTACACTAAAGGATAGGGCTGTGGAAGATTTTTTTACCATACCTACTCAAAAGCTTGATGGAGAATTGCCTCTGATTGGATATGAATTTTTTGCATTGGAGTATTGCCAAGATACACTTGATATCCCATTGTATTATATAGAAGAAACCGGTTTGAATGAAGACGGACTGGAAATACAGTTAAAAAATCTTAATACTGCAATGTCAAAAGATGATTGGCATGTCCAGCTTTTACGCATATCAAGCTATTCAAGAGCATCTTAATAAATGATATTTGGGGTACAAAGATCAGGCGAGTGTTTGCCTGATCCTATAAAGAGAGTTACAGAACAGTAACGTTTTCTGCTTGTGGGCCTTTTTGACCTTCGCCTACAGTGTAAGATACTTTTTGTCCTTCTTCGAGAGAAACGCGTCCATAGCCAGGATTGTTAATTTGGCGAAAATGTACGAATACATCTTTACCGCCATTGTCTTGTTGAATAAATCCAAAACCTTTTTCGCTATTGAACCATTTAACTGTTCCGTTTAAAACTTCTGCCATTGTTTGCCTTTTTTGTAGAAATACACCGTTTTAATGGTGGTCGAAAATATAAAATGGAGTAATCTCTAGGCATAACATATTGACAGGTCAATAACACTTAACCAAAGATGATACTCTAAATCATCTTTCTTGATATAAATATACCAAAATAATATTAATTTGGCAAGAAAATTACATATTTTTATAAAATATTTTAAAATTTTTTTATATATCCATGGCAATATGGTGTTTTATTCTGTTTTGTATAATAATTTTGATGATACTCTTCAGCTTTATAAAAAGTTTTAGCATCGTATATTTTTGTAACTACATTATAACCTTTATGTTTCAAAATGGCTATCAGATTATTTATAGTCTCTTTTTCTTTTTCATCACTGGTAAATATAGCTGATTGGTATTGCTCCCCGATATCCGGTCCTTGCCCGTTGGCTTGAGTGGGGTCGTGTATCTCAAAAAATGCTTTTGCTAATGTTTCATAGTCTATTTTAGATGGATCATATACAACTTTGACTACTTCAAGATGTCCGCTGTTGCCGCTAGATACATCTGTGTATGTAGGATTTTCTTTCTCTCCTCCCATGTAACCCGAAATGACTTCTTTGACTCCATCTATTTTTTCCAAATAATATTCAACGCCCCAAAAACATCCTCCGGCAAAATAAGCCTCTTTTTCCTTTGGAGTATCTGCATTTTGTTTGTCAAAATTGAGCGAGAGAGAGTTGACGCAATATCTTGTATTTTTCGGCGTCATTCCTTCCCCTCTAAATACATGTCCTAGATGTCCTCCGCATTTAGCACACACTATTTCTGTACGTTGTCCATCTTTGTCCGGAATTTCACGCAGTGCTCCATCTATAGCATCATCAAAGCTTGGCCATCCGCTGTGAGATTCAAATTTTGATTTTGATGTAAACAGCGGCGAGTTGCAAAGTTTGCATTTGTAAATGCCGGTTTCTTTATTGTACACCAATGTGCCGCTAAAGGGGCGCTCAGTACCTTTAGAGATAAGTATATGCTTCTCTTCAGGTGTCAATTTTTCTATAGCTTTATGCCAAGTATATTCATTGATAAGTGTTGACATTATTATAACTCCAAATAGTATTTTTAATTTCATTTTAGACTATTAGTCAGGTTTTGCGGCATATTTCCCTGAACCTAGCAAAATAATGCATATAGATCCAAACAGATAAAACATTTGTGTCTCCACTGCCCATGCTCCGGTATTGGTTAAAATAAACATATCTTTCATATGTACTAAATATATCGCTACTATCATGTTGAAAGCTATAATTCCGGCGGCTAATCTGCTTTTAAATCCTATTATTAGCAGCAATGGAGCCAAGACCTCCCCTATATATACACCAAATGCCAAAAATTCCGGTAGGTCATTTCTGGCAATTATGCCCTTTATAAAATCTATACCATGTGACATCTTGGCTATGCCGTGCAAAAACATCATTCCGCCTATCATAAGTCTTAAAATAAGTTTTCCAATATTTGCTTGCATTAACATTCCTTTTTGTAAATAATATCAGTCATTATACTAAAAAATTATATATTAATATATATTTTTATTAATAAAATGTTGATCTGTAAAAATCATAAATTAATTCTATTACCGTAGTGCATGCGAACTATTTAGTATATTTCTAATACAATTGAGAAATCATTTTATAAAGAGGGAAAAATGAATGATCTGATGGGGAAAATGCTTCGCAGGAAAGAGTATCATGCAAATGAAAGTAAATTTGAAAAAAAGCTTGGTGCATTGGCTCTAGTTATGCTTGGCGTTGGAGGGACTATAGGTTCTGGCATTTTTGTTCTTACCGGCACTACAGCAGCAACCGTCGCAGGACCCGCTATAGTATTATCATTCATTTTTGCAGCTATTGCGGTTGGAATGTCCGCGCTGGTATATGCAGAGCTTGGCTCAAACATCCCGATTTCTGGCGGTGCATATAGCTATACATACACTTCAATTGGTGAATTTGCTGCATGGATAGTAGGTTGGAACCTTATTTTGGAGTATGGTTTAATAGTGCCGGCAGTTTCGACGGGATGGGCTGGATATTTTAGAGGATTTATAGAAAATACTTTTGGGTTTAGTTTCCCGGTTGCAATTACGGGTTCTTTCGATTTGGCAAAAGGCACCGTTGTAGATTTGTTTGCTCTGCTTATGACAGCAGCTATTTTTATGCTGCTTACACTTGGTATCAAAAAAAGTGCAAATACAAATACTGTGATCGTTTCTATTAAATTGGCAGTGCTTGCACTGTTTATATTTGTAGGCATTAAATATGTGGATTTTAACAATCTTAGCAATTTCACACCGTTTGGCTGGAGTGGTGTTTGGGCCGCAACTTCTCTCATAGTTTTTGCTTATCTTGGGTTTGATGCGTTGGCAACAGTAGCAGAAGAGACCAAAGATGTTCAAAAAAATCTCCCGATTGGATTGATAGGTTCGCTTGCACTTAGTACGGCACTCTACATAGTTGTCAGTTTTGTGCTTGTATCCATTGTTCCTTATCATAAACTGGATGTGCCCGATGCCTTAGCTTCGGCCATGTATCAATTGGGTGAACCTTTTATAGGCAGTATTATAGCTATAGGTGCAATTATCACTCTTACCTCTGTTCTTATAGTGATGGGTATCGGGCTTACTCGTGTTGTATATGCATTATCTAGAGACGGACTGCTTCCTCATGGCTTGGCGACACTTCATCCAAAGACAAATACTCCATATAAGATTACTATTATCACAGGAGTGATCGCGACTTTTATTGCAGGATTTGTGCCATTTAAGGTCTTGGCAGAACTTATCAATATCGGAACTCTTTTTGCCTACTTCATGATAGGAGTTGCTGTTATTGTTATTCGTAAAAAAAATACTCATCAACTGGATAATGGATTTAAGATACCATATGGAAAAGTACTTTTGCCATTAAATCTTATTTTGCTGAGTATTGTCATGTTAGGTTTCGCTGCTGAAACTTGGTTTAGATTTGTACTATGGAGTTTGATCGGTGCGTTCATATATTTTGTTTATGGAATGAAAAATAGTGTGTTAAATAAAGAGGAAAATTAATGATAACAACAATGCGTCAAGTACTTGCTCTTCCTGTGGTTGTAATTGCTATGGGATATTTTGTAGATATTTATGATCTGATTTTATTTGGTGTTGTCAGAGTCCAAAGCCTTACAGAGCTTGGGCTTGATAAAGATGGGGTTATGCACTGGGGGACTATTATCCTTAATATGCAAATGATCGGTATGCTCATTGGCGGAATACTATGGGGTGTTTTGGGGGATAAAAAAGGACGAATGTCTGTGCTTTTTGCTTCTATCATACTTTATTCTGTTGCCAACACTCTTAATGCATTTGTTACTAGCGTAGAGCAATATGCTCTTCTTCGTCTAATAGCAGGCATTGGTTTAGCAGGAGAGCTCGGAGCAGGCGTTACCTTGGTTGCCGAGATATTGCCTAAACATCTTAGAGGATATGGTATTATGGCTATTGCCGCATTTGGTGTGCTTGGTGTAGTAGCAGCCAATATCGTAGCTACTCATTTTGATTGGAGAAATGCATATATATTCGGCGGAGCACTAGGATTTGTATTATTGTTTTTGAGATTTAAAGTAAGAGAATCTGATATGTTTATGCATAATGTCAGTGATGATATTAAAAGAGGAGATTTTTTTTCATTATTTCGCCGTAAAGATTTATTGGTTAAATACCTCAAGGCCATCATTATAGGTGTGCCTCTTTGGTATGTAGTAGGCGTATTGGTTATGTTTTCTCCCGAATTTGCCGTTGAGCTGGCAATAGACGGCAAGGTGAGTGCAGGGGAGGCTTTGATGTATTGTTATATCGGGCTTTCGGTCGGGGATCTAGCTAGCGGAATTTTGTCCCAAAAACTTAAAAGCCGCAAAAAAGCCTATTTTGTATTCTTGATCATCTCAGCATTTACCGTAGTTTATTATTATACTTTGCATGGGGCTAGTGTAACACAATTTTATGTGGCAGTGTTTTTGCTTGGTTTTTTTTGCGGATATTGGGCATTGTTTATTACCATGGCGGCCGAGCAATTCGGCACCAATATCCGTGCCACGGTAGCTACAACCGTACCAAACTTTGTTAGAGGCTCTGTCGTGCCGGTAACATCAAGTTTTATGTTGCTAAAAGGCAGCTTGGGAGTTTTGGGAGCCGGAGCTGTTGTAGGTATAGTTGTGTTTACTTTGGGATTTGTTATGTTATATCTTACCCGCGAGACATTTCACGCAGATTTGGATTATATAGAGGCATAACAAGCGGGAGAAGGTTGGATTAGTAATATATTTATAGCTAACATAAAATGCTTTTAAAGCATTTTTCGCTATAATTTTACTTCTCAATTTATGTGATCGCGTAGCTCAGTTGGTAGAGCACTACCTTGACATGGTAGGGGTCGTTGGTTCGAGTCCAATCGGGATCACCATCTACAATAATTTCTAATTTAATCCGCTTATTACTACTTTTCGATATAATAATGCCATTTTCAAGACATTTATAAGGTTTTTCAAATGGACAAAACAGTTATTGGTTATATAGATTCCAATGGAGCATTGTTTGATACTCAGAGCATCACTTCCAACGCAGGGCTCAAAGAGATATATTATGACAATTCTCCTGAAGGCTTGGAGATCATCCGACATTCTACAGCACATTTAATGGCTCAGGCAATATTAGAGCTTTACGGAAATGCACAGTTTTTTGTAGGACCTATTGTTGATGAAGGTTTTTACTATGATTTTAGAGTAGATAAAAAAATAGGCGAAGAAGACCTTAAAACTATAGAACAAAAGATGAAAGAACTTATCAAGAAAAAAGCTCCGATTGAAAAATATACGATCAGTAAAAGCGAAGCATTGGATAAATTTGCCCACGATGATCTCAAACTTGCAGTTTTGTCTAGAATTGCGGATAATGAAGTTTCTATTTACAAACAAGGTAATTTTGAAGATCTATGCCGCGGACCGCATGTACCAACAACCGGTCTTTTGCATAATTTTAAACTCACTCGTGTCGCAGGCGCTTATCTAGGCGGAGATGAAAAAGCCGAGATGCTAACACGCATTTACGGTATAGCATTTGCTGACAAAGAATCTCTTAAAGCTCATCTTGATATGATCGAAGAGGCCAAAAAAAGAGATCACCGTAAGCTTGGAAGCGAGCTTGAACTTTTCATGTTCAATGAAGAAGCTGGAGCAGGGCTTCCGTTTTGGCTGCCAAAGGGTGCACGCCTTCGAGCAAAACTCGAAGCTATTTTGCATAAAGCACATCGTCAAAGAGGTTATGAACCGGTGCGCGGGCCTGAAATTCTTAAAGCCGATATGTGGAGAATATCAGGGCACTATGCTTGCTACGGTGAAAATATGTACCTAACCGAAATAGACGAGCAAGAGTATGGTATTAAGCCTATGAATTGCATAGGCCATATACAGATATTTAAACAATCAGGCAAAAGTTATCGTGATCTGCCTCTTAAATATTATGAATACGGAGTAGTGCATAGACATGAAAAATCAGGCGTGCTTCATGGCCTTTTGCGTGTGCGAGAGTTTACTCAAGATGATGCACATATTTTTTGTACCCCAGAACAGATCAAGCCGGTAGTTCTTGAGGTTGTAGAATTTGTAGACAGCGTTATGAAAAAATTTGGGTTTAATTATTCGATGGAGATATCAACCAAGCCCGAAAAAGCCATAGGGGATGATGCGGTTTGGGAAATTGCAACCCAAGCGCTAAAAGATGCAATGGATGAAAATAGCCTTCCTTATGGTATAGATGAAGGCGGCGGAGCGTTTTACGGCCCGAAAATTGATGTCAAGATCACTGACGCGCTTGGCAGAAAATGGCAATGCGGCACCATTCAAGTTGATTTTAACTTACCAGCGAGATTCGGCGTAGAGTATGTAGCAGAAGACAACTCTAGAAAGCAGCCTGTTATGATACATAGAGCAATTCTAGGATCATTTGAGAGATTTATAGCTATCCTTACAGAGCATTTTGCAGGAGAGTTCCCGTTATTTATAGCGCCTACACAAGTAATCTTTGTACCGATAAGCGAACCTCACATAGAATATGCAAAAGAGTTGCAAAAAGCTTGTATGAGCATAGATATCGACAGTGAGATATATGATAAAAATGATAGTTTAAACAAAAGAATCAGAAATGCCGAAAAACAAAGAGTACCTTATGTGGTTATTGTCGGTGATGAAGAGGTGGCAAATAGAAGCGTTGCAATTAGAGATAGAAGAGCAAAAGAACAATATAATCTAACTCAAGAGGAATTTATGATACAATTAAGCAAACAACTTCAAGAAGGAAAGATTTGAGCAAGCAGTTTAATACAAAAACTAAAGGCAAGAAAGACGAAACGCTCATCAATGATGAGATTACAGCAAAAGAGCTAAGAGTTATCAGCGAAGACGGTGAACAATTCGGTATTATCGCTAGAGATGCAGCCCTTAAGGCAGCCGAGGCTAAAGGTTTGGACTTGGTGCTTATATCTCCAGACGCAAATCCGCCGGTAGCCAAGATAATGGACTACGGCAAGCATCGTTATGAAGTAGAAAAGCGTAAAAAAGAAGCCAAGAAAAATCAAAAAATAATCGAGATCAAAGAGATTAAGTTTTCATGCAAAATCGCAGAAAATGATGTCAATTATAAAGTCAAGCATGCTAGAGAGTTTTTAGAGAAGGGCAAGCATGTTAAACTTAGAGTATTTCTTAGAGGCCGTGAAATGGCAAACCCTGAATGGGGAGCTGAAGTGCTTAAAAAAGTATGGCCAATGCTTGCAGATATAGCGACCATAGAAAAAGACATTCAGCAAGAGGGGAGATATATGAGTATGTATGTCGTCCCAACTAAAAAATAAAAGCTTCAAATTCTCTCTTCTTTGCTCCGCAACATAATGCGGAGTTTATAAATAATCACATATTATTTTTATTTTGCTATTTAGTTTATCTAAATTTCAATCTTATGTGGTATAATTATGTCCCATTTTCTATGAGAAAAATTTAAAAGGAAGACATATGCCTAAAATGAAAAGTGTCAAAGGCGCTGTCAAACGCTTTAAAGTCAAAAAAAGCGGTGCTATCAAACGTGGAACAGCGTTTAGAAGCCACATTTTGACTAAAGTTGATGGCAAACACCACAGACAAATGAATAGCTCAAAGTATGTTAATGCTAGTGATGCTAAAAAAATCAAAGAGATGATCGCGTAATTACGCTCATATCCAGCTCGCGAGAAATCGCCAAATGTCCCCCATCGCATATGGGGCAAGTTCAAGCAAAATTGATAGCTTGACACCTCAAAACACAAGGTAAAGGAACACCATGAGAGTAAAAACAGGCGTAGTTAGACGCAGAAGACACAAAAAACTATTAAAACTGGCTAGAGGTTTTTATAGCGCTAGAAGAAAACATTTTAGAAAAGCAAAAGAACAGCTTGAGAGATCATTAGTTTATGCTTATCGTGATAGAAGACGTAAAAAAAGAGACTTTAGAAGACTTTGGATCGTTCGTATCAACGCAGCTGCAAGACTCAATGATATGAGTTATTCAAGATTTATGCATGGTTTAAAACTTGCCAATATTGAACTAGATAGAAAAATCTTGGCTGATATGGCTATGAATGCTCCTGAAAGCTTTGCTGCGGTAGCAAAAACTTCAAAAGAAGCACTCGCTAAATAAACCTGAATAGTGGCTTAATGCCACTATTTTTCTCCTATTTTAATTCGCATATCTTATAACTTTGTTAACAATCTATTAATTTTAATCAGCTAGAATTTTAAAATCACAAATTTTATAAAGGGGATTTGAATGAAAAAAACAATATTATTTGCCGCATCATTGATGTTCACGTCTACCGTTTTTGCTAATGCGGAAATTTACAAGGTAAAAAGAGGCGATACTCTCACTGCTATAGCACATAAGTATCATTTGAAGAGTTCTGATCTTAGAAGAGCCAATAATATAGCTTTAGGGGAAAAGCTTAGTATCGGCAGAAAAATCACAATACCAGAACAACACAATTCTAGACAAAGTTTGGCTAGCAATTTAACATTAAATGCAAGTACAGCTTCAATAAAAAGCGACAGTTTTATATCTGAAAGCTTAAAAGCAGCTGCACTTCCGTTTAATGCACAAAAAAAGCTAGGACATAGATATGTATGGGGTGCTACGGGGCCAAATACATTTGATTGTTCCGGATTAACTACGTATCTTTTGAAATCTGAAGGCATCGCTTTGCCTAGAAGAGCGATAGAGCAATTTCAAAAAGGCATCAAGATTGCAAGAGCTGAGCTTCAAAAAGGAGATTTGATCTTTTTTGATACCTCAAGACGCCAAAATAAAGTTGTCAATCATGTAGGTATTTATATTGGCGATAATAAATTTATCCATGCAAGTTCTGCAAAGCATAAAGTTGTTATTACAAGTCTTTCGCACCCGTTTTATAGTGCAAGATTTATGGGCGCTAGACGCTACTCGTAATACTTTTTATAAAAAAGGGTTGAGTGCCGCCTAATCTCACAATTAGATGACCTTTTCTTGAGTGAGAGCTATGGGCGTCTTTTGGCTACGCGGAAATTTTTATTATTCCGCTTCCAGCACAGCGCCATTGCTTGCGTTTGTTACAAGCGTGCGATATTGTTTGAGCCATTTGCTTGTTAGAGGTTTTACAAATGGTACAAAATTATCTCTTCTTTCTGCAATTTCTTCGAAACTTAGTTTTGCTTCCAATATATAATTATCAACATCTATAAATATTTCATCGCCATCCTGAAGCAGTCCTATTAGTCCGCCTTCTGCAGCCTCCGGAGATACATGCCCGATACTGGCGCCTCTAGTTGCTCCGCTAAATCTGCCGTCTGTAATGAGTGCTACTTTATCTCCCAGTCCCATACCCATGATAAGACTTGTAGGGGCTAGCATCTCTTGCATACCAGGCCCGCCTTTAGGCCCTTCATATCTGATAACAACAACATTTCCGGCTTTTACTTTGCCGCCAATAATGCCTTTTATGGCATCTTCTTGTGAGTTGAAACATACCGCAGTCCCCGTAAATACACGGCTACCTGTGATTCCAGCAGTTTTTATAACTGCGCCTTGCTCGGCAAGGTTGCCGTAAAGGATCGCTAGTCCACCAACTTGACTATAAGGATTTTCAATTGTATGTATTATATTGGTATCCAATATTGCGCTGTTTTTAATTCTCTCTTTGATGTTTTCACCGGTTATTGTCAAATTGTCAAACAATATATCGTCGCCCCTTTTGCTCATTTCATGCATAACCGCACTTACGCCGCCTGCTTTATCTATATCTTGCATGTGAACAGTTGTCAGGCTCGGGCTAATTTTTGCTATGTGGCTTACTCTTTTTGAGATAGCGTTGATATTTTCTAGTTTAAAATCAACATTTGCTTCTTTAGCAATGGCAAGCATATGAAGAACTGTGTTGCTACTTCCGCCCATTGCCATATCTACAGCAAATGCATTATGAACGGCTTTTTCATTTAAGATATTTTGTATTTTGTATTTTTCCTGGTCTTTTTCGTTCATGAGCGCGATTTCGCAAATTCTTCTAGCCGCTTTTCTGTATAACTCTTCTCGCTCTTTTGTTAGAGCCAAAATAGTACCGTTGCCCACAAGGGCAATGCCCATAGCTTCCATAAGGGTATTCATGGAATTTGCAGTAAACATACCGCTGCAGCTTCCGCCGCTCGGGCATGCATTGCACTCAATATCGTGAAGTTCATCCGCATCTATTTCACCGGCTTCAAATTTGCCGACAGCTTCAAATGCAGTAGCAAGGTCAATCGGTGTGCCGTCTTTTTTATATCCTTTTGCCATAGGACCGCCGCTTACAAATACGGTCGGTACATTTACCCTTAAAGCTCCCATTATCATTCCAGGTACTATCTTATCACAGTTTGGAATAGCTATCATAGCATCAAGCTTGTGTGCATTCATTACTGTTTCTATAGAGTTTGCAATGATTTCACGGCTTGGAAGAGAGTAGAGCATACCATCATGACCCATCGCAATACCGTCATCCACGCCTATTGTGTTAAATTCAAAAGGCACACATCCGGCTTGTCTGATCTCATCTTTTATGATATCACTTACTTTATCCAAAAAATAGTGCCCAGGTATTATTTCTATAAATGAGTTTGCAACACCAATGAAAGGTTTGTTAAAATCTTCTTCTTTTACTCCTGTAGCTCGCAATAAACTTCTGTGTGGTGCACGGATGGCACCGGTTTTTATCTCATCACTTCTCACTATTTATCCCTCTATTTTTATTTTGATTATATCATTTTTAGACCCAATAATTCGAGCGTATGGAATTATTGTCAAAAAAATTATGATATTTTTGTTTTTACTCTTTACATTCAAATATTTTTTGGTTATAATTCTGTCCCATTTATGTTGTGATGCGGGCGTAGCTCAGGGGTAGAGCATAACCTTGCCAAGGTTAGGGTCGAGGGTTCGAATCCCTTCGCCCGCTCCATAAAATGAAAATTAATATTGATAAAATCTATAAATATGGATGTTGTCATTGCCCGGATGGTGGAATGGTAGACACAGGGGACTTAAAATCCCCCGGCTATTGCAGCCGTGCTGGTTCAAGTCCAGTTCCGGGCACCACTAAATATGTGGTGCCATCGCCAAGCGGTAAGGCCGCAGCCTGCAAAGCTGCTATCCCCGGTTCAAATCCGGGTGGCACCTCCATATTTTGCTCTATCGGGAGATGGTAGAGCGGTTGAATACACCGGTCTTGAAAACCGGCGAAGGTAACACTTCCGGGGGTTCGAATCCCCCTCTCCCGGCCACTACTTTTACACTACTTTTCAGAAATTGCACTTATTGTTAGAATTGGCGCTTTAAAACTTTAGAAATAAAGGTGGCGACTGACCCTCTTAATCCTAAACGTAGCCCGTTCCCATTGTTCCTTTTTCGCAGATTACGACAGTTTTATTCAGGTGTTACTTGAAGCTGCATAGAAGTTTTCGTATTTTGTGCCATATATTAGATGTTTTAAAACAAAATTTATAAAAGAATTCTTGTTTTAGCCCATCTACAGCAGCTATCCACTTATTTTCAAACTCCATTAAATCTATATGATGCATTCCTTTTCCATTCCAACCGCCATTGCCTGTTTTTGAAACGATCGGATGATTATCTACTATCTTTTCTTTGTATGTAGTTTCTGTCAATTCGATAATCTTAAAAACAAAAATTTGTATGCCGTAATAAGGAAAATCATCTTGTGCAAATCGATATAGTTCATTGTTGATTAAAGTTACTCTTCCTCCAGGCCTGGCAATATGTTTATTGTTTTTTACTATCGGATTCATTGGATGTGCTTTCCACTCACCAAGCAACTCTTCTGAATAAAATAGATTTAAAACATCACTAGAAGTTGTTGTAGCAAATAACCACCACTTGTCATTATAAAAAAATATTGAAGGATCTACAAAATGATCGCCCTTGAGAATATTGCCCATATATTCCCATTGCTCAGGAAATGATTTGGCTTGATATAGTCTAACGGATAAATCTTGATAACTTTCAGGAATCAAATAATATTGATTCTGGTGTTTAAAAACATATGGATAAGAAAGATGAAAAGATTCTCGCAGAATAATTTTTTTATATTTCCATTCTCTGCCATCGGTACTTTCGGCATAACCAATTTCACCACGGTTTTTTTCATCGTTTAATACCTCAAAAAATAAATAAAGTTTTTTATCATGACGAATTAGAAAAGGGTCTGCTACAAAACGTGCATTGACATCTGTGACTTCTTTCGATGTTAATATTGGATTGGAAACCTCTTTGATATCAGCAACTTTAAAAGGATCTGTACCTTCATATACCCCTATCGACCATATATCTGATTGCTTAACACTTGTTAAATTAGGTTTAGAACGAATAACAATAGGTTCTTTTAGATTACGGTAATGAGTTTTATACAATTTTTCATGATCATGCACCCCTGGAAAAATACTCACTTGAAAATCTAGGTCTCCTTTAAAGTCAACAAATCGGTGGGGATGATGTTTTAAAAGAGGGTTAATTGCCAAGGTATACGCAATAGGTCCTGTTGTAAGTAAAGTGCCATAAAGGCCTACTCCGTACTTTTTAGGTGTGTAATTTTCAAGATTAGACAGTACTCTTTCTATTGTAGCTTTTATTAAAGGATTTTGCGGAACAGAAATAATATACCACAGATTTATTTCACCGCCGGGTACATGCTTTAATATATCCCAAAACCCCCATCCTTGATAGTCCTCTCCCAATCTATTTGGCCACTGTGAAAGCAAATACTTATCATTTGTTTGCAGAACTTGATCCAGGGGGCTATTCATCGTTGATTTAATGTCAAGCATAACTCCACCAACCTTATACATAACCAAATATTTAAACAAATCATGTTTTGCTGCACCATAATTTGGATTTATACTGTTGTAGGTGTCCAAGATTTTTTTACAATAGTTTGTGCGAATAAAATTCTCTGCATCATTTGCATCATAAAATCTATATTCCCAATTTGGATTTAATGCTTTGATTTTCTTTATGTTGTCAATGAGTTCAATTGTAAGATCATTGAACAACATTGCTTGATGTATTATTTTTGGAATATACTGTGAACCCATCCTAATTTCTATCCTTAATTCTAATTAACATTATATCTTATGGTACACAAAAATTTGACATAGCAGATCTAGTTAACTTTTATGCAATAGTTATATATAATTACATCCCCCCTCGCCAAAAAAACTTTCTGCACAGTATGCTTATAGCCACATTAACAACAATTTCTTTGATGGGTTTACATTATAAATCTATCTTTTTATAGAAAATAAAAAATTTTGCCAAATTCCATACTTATCAATAAAATATTTGATACAAAGCATATTTGCATCAAATCGGTTATGGTTTTTATATACATAAGCATGAAGCGGATCACTATTTTGAATATCTATAGCAGTTGATTTTTGCAGTCTACTTTTACGAATATTGATACCATTTTTTTCCATCATACCAGACAGCCAAATGTCATCAACCGTCCAAAGAATATCCGGTATGTCAAAAACTTCTGAAGGAAAAAAATGAGGCTTTATCAAAACGCCTCCAAAACCTTCTGCAATATCATAAAAACCTTCATTTTCAGAAGGCATTTTTCTTTTTGGATTCCAAATGCCTAAACTTAATATTCTTAATAGTTTATATCGTATGCGTAATTGTTTTTGCCATAATTTAAAAAAGAGCCATGCCAAAGAAAATCCATTTTCAGAGATACAACTATTTGGATATTGTTCACTCATATACACAAGTCTTTTAATCCAGTCTTCATCATATAATCTATCATCATCGCAATAGATCAATGTAACATTTTGGTTTTTATATTTTTGAATAGCCGGTAAAATTTTAGTTGCTGGACCATAATCCTCATCGCAATAAATAATGTCGCATCCATTTGGGAAATCATAGGGATCAATACTGCTAAAGGATCTTTTTTTATACTCCTTTGGAATATAAAGTTCTATACGATCAGGAGGTAAAGATTGTTTAATAATATTGTCTATAACCGGTTGAAGGGATTTAACTCGACTTGGTATTGTTGTTAAAGTAACGATGATCATACTTACAAGTTTCCTTTAATACTATATTCTATAAAATTATATTCAAATTAGGAGTTTGATGCAAAGAAAAATTTTAGTAACAGGAGGAGCTGGATTTATCGGTAGCCATCTTTGCGAACGCTTAGCAAAAGATTCCAATAATCAAGTTTTTTCTTTGGATAATTATTTTACCGGTTCTATATCTAATCATGTGTCGGATGTTACTTATATACAAGGTGATACCATCAATGTTGAAAATCTGGTTAACTTTTCTCCAGATATCATTTATCATTTAGGCGAATATGGCCGTGTTGAACAAAGTTTTGAAGATATAAAAAAAGTTTGGGCTTACAATAAAAATGGAACCTTTGCTATCTTAGAATTTGCTAGAATAACAGGGTCTAAAATTGTATACGCCGGGAGTT
>CAZGNT010000018.1:0-24485 GCA_964527805.1 uncultured Sulfurovum sp. | reverse complement strand
CCACTAAATTTGGTGATGGTGGACTCGGAAGAAATTCATCTCCATATGCTTGGACAAAAGCTTCAAATACTGAGTTGATAGTAAACTATGGTAATTGGTACAATATCCCTTATGCCATCACATACTTTTATAATGTATATGGGCCAAGAGAGATTAAATCAGGTAAATATGCAACTCTTATAGCTCTCTTTAAAGAAAAGATGAAAAATGCTGAATCACTTACAATAGTAAGCCCGGGGAATCAAAAACGAAACTTTACATATATTGATGATATTATTGATGCCTTAATATTGATTGGTGAACATGGATCGGGTGATGAATTTGGTATAGGCAGTGAAGAATCTTACTCTATTATAGATGTTGCTAAAATGTTTGGCGGAGATATTGAAATGCTTCCAGAAAGACGTGGCAATAGAATGAGCGCTGAAGTTATGACTGAAAAAACCAAACTTCTTGGCTGGCTGCCTAAACATAACTTATCGGAGTATATTAACAACCTAAAAAATAATAATTGGAACGATCTATGAAAGTCTCTATACTCATCACAAACTATAATTATGCTAAGTATTTAAAAGACTGTATTGAATCTTGTTTAAATCAATCATATCAAAACTTTGAAATTATTTTATTTGATGATCAATCAACAGATAATTCCATGGAGATTGCCTTTAGGTACACAAAAAACATTAAAATAATTAATGATAAAAATGCTAAAAAAAGTCCTTATGCAAGTTACAATCAAAATAATGGTTTATATCAAGCATTTTTAGCATCCGATGGTGATATTATCTGCTTACTAGATAGTGATGATACGTTTGCTCCAGATAAACTTGAAAAAATTGTTAAGATCTTTCAAGCCAAAAAAGAAACTGTAATGGTTGAAAATAGCGGGTATTATACTAACAAATTTGGTGAAATAACTGATTACTTTAAATGCTATAAACAAATAAATTTTATAGATTTATATCGAAAACGTAACCACACCAATTTTCATATGCCAACAAGTTTTTTATCATTTCGGCGAAGTTATTTAGAGCAAGTATTTCAAATTTTTTTGGTAGAAAAATACCCCTTTGTGTATGCTGATAATAGACTATCCTCTATAGCACCATTTTATGGTACTGTTGAATGTACTTTTGAACCTTTAACTTATTATAGAATACATGGTGAAAATGAGACCGTTATAAATCCAAATGGAATTTATGGTTTAATGCATCACCAAAACTATGTCAATGATTTTTTAGAAATGACAAACAGAAAAAAATTGAAGACATATAAAAGTAAACTAATTTTGAAACAATGTTTTAAAGCATATGTTTTAAAATTAAAAAACTTTTTTAAAAATTGAAATAGAGGCAAAGCGTGATTATAGTATCTCTCACAACTATACCAAACAGAATAAAATACCTTCAGCCTGTAGTTGACAGTATTTTGGATCAGACCGTTAAGCCCGATATTATAAAACTCTATATTCCTAAAGAGTATAAAAAAAGATCTCTGGGCATGATCGATATGGACGAACTGCCTAAAGGGTGCGAGGTTGTCTATCTAGATGAGGATGATGGCCCTGCTACCAAGATATTGCCGGCACTAAAAGAGTATCAGGGCAAAGATGTGAGTATTGTTTATTGCGATGATGATAAAATTTATAATAAAAACTGGATCAAAAGACTAACGGATAAAAGCAAAGAAAATCCTCATGATTGCATTATTGAAGAAGGATCGCATTTGGGTTGGAATATGTTTAAGTTCTGGGAAGGAAACCATAGGTTTAAATATAGATTTCTTCGTATTGTCAGCTTGGGATTTTGGCACCCCAAAAATAAACTGCCAAAAAAAAATAGTAAATACTATGATATTGCAGAGGGACATGGCGGCGTATTAGTAAAACCTTCTTTTTTCCCTTCAGAAGTATTTGATATACCTGATATTATGTGGAGTGTAGATGATATCTGGCTATCTGGGATGATGACCGTCCATGGTACCAAGATCCAAAGAACGGTCAAAACAAAAGCAGAAAAATCGGTTCCTATAAATATCAAAAAAGATCAACCGCTTAATTTATATAGTTATAAAGGATATGATCGAGGTGCTGCTGACTGCTTATGTGCTAAATATTTTATTGATCATTATGGTATTTGGGAGCAGTATAAAGATTTGTGTTATAAGGTTTTTATACCACATTATTGATAGTAATGTGGTGTTAGATATAAACTTATTATCGACCATATAATGTCATTATATCATCATTCCCAACTTCCGCTGAAAGTTTCGCATATCTCATTGTCATATATATGTCTTTGTGGTTCATAAGTTTTTGTATCGTAAAGATAGGACAGGATTTATTGCTAAATGCGAAGCAAACAATTGGGACACTGAACAATGGGGACAGGCTGTGAACACTGGGGGAAGGCTGGATTTTCAGAACATATTTCTTTTTTTGTACAATATCGATATTTGCATTGTTAAAATCCGAAACTTTAAAAAAATATTATCATTCCAACCAAGATACACATCATTTATACTTTTAATACATTGAAATAACCATTGGTGCGATATTTTCCCATTAATCAAAAAATGTTTTTTTATTTATTTTTGATTTTCAACTATTCTTTTGTATCTATAAAAATGCTTAAAAAAATAAAGTTTTTTTCTTTGAAAAACATTCTGTTATAAAGCTATCAAGGGAATATGTGAGTTTTATTTTCAAAAAAATATAACAATAAAAAATGATGATTTTTCATTAATTTTTAGAAATTTTCTTATTTATCTTGACATTTAAGTATTAATAATGCTATAGTTAAATTGTAATAAAACTTAATAAGGAGTAATTATACATATTCTATCGGATCGTTGGTTGTTGGCTTTTTAGTTGAAGTATTCGTTTTAACAAATAAAGCAATAATATAGCATCATTTGTGCAAGAATGAAGCAAAACAATTTAAGGAGAAGTATTATGAAAAAGTTTACAATATCAGTTGTTGCTGCATTAGCAATGAGTTCATTTGCCATTGCTGGGGGCGATATTGCCCCGGTAGAGCCGGAAGTAGTGGTTCCTGCACCTATGCCGGAGCCGGTAGTGGTAGACGATAGCGGTTTTTATGTCGGGGTCGCATATAGTGCACAAAGATATAATAATGATTATGATGGTTGGGAATATGTATATGATGATGGTTTATATGAATGGTCTGGGAAAGAAGAGGTAGATTATAACGGCATAATGGCACAGGCTGGATATAAATTCAATAAATATATAGCGCTCGAAGGTAGATATTGGTGGTCTTTGGGTGATGGAGATTGGTCAGATAAAGGGTCACAAACTTTTGATGGAGAACCTGATTATACTTGGAGTGAAAGCGGCAATTATGGCGATGAGCTTAGAGCGTGGGGTATCTATGTCAAACCTATGTTCCCGGTAACTGAGCAATTTGACATCTATGCGTTGCTTGGATACGGTAATGTCAGATTGAGCGATGATTGGGGCAAATGGTTGGATAAAAATGATTTCCAATGGGGTATAGGTGCGTCGTATGATCTCACAGAGAACCTTTCATTGTTTGTAGATTATGTGCGATTGGCGGATACAAGCGAATCAATCTCGTGGGATGAGCAATATGGTTATGGTGAAGAAAAGTGGGACGAAGAGGTTTATACCGTCAATGTCGGTTTGACATACAAGTTTTAACTCAGTTACCAAGCCTTTTTGGCTTGGTATATCTATACTTCCTTAATAAATTTTATCAACAATTTACCTTTTATAACGTCTTGTCCAACAACTTATGTTACAATCTTGAAATAAAATCAAAGATGATCAGGATTATTAATGGCCGGAATTTTGGGATATTTGGCTGCACTAGCTGATGATATAAGCTCACTTGCTAGCCATACACTGGCTGGCAGCACAAAAGCAGTAGCAAGCTCTTTGGATAATACATCAGTGATGCTTGATGATATAGCTACATATACCAAAGTAGCAAGTGCCAAATCCTCAGGTATTTTAGTAGATGACCTTGCGGCTATCGCAAGTCTTACCAATGAAACAACCACTAGTCTTTTGCAAAAAGAGATACAAAAAGCTCATTCTATGGACGAGTTAAAGGCAAATATTCAAGCACTTAACGAAAAAGAAAAACAAGTCATTGCAGCAGAATTGGAGCGGTTGCGTGAGTTAATAGGAGCAGAGGCAAAGAGAAAAGCAGCTGCTAGAGAACTTCCTATCGTATGGAAAATAGCCAAAGGAAGCATGCTCAACAAGCTTGCCATCATTCCATTGATACTAATAATCAGTGCAATAGCTCCATGGCTTATGAAACCCATCTTGATACTAGGCGGATTATACTTAGCATATGAAGGCGTTGAGAGTGTGCTAGAGAAGTTTTTTGGACATCATGATGCCCAAAGCCAAGAAGATACCCTTGAAGAATTGAGCACAGAACATTTCGAGACACGTAAAGTCAAAAGTGCTATCAAAACAGACTTTATCCTCTCGCTGGAGATCATGGTATTGGCTCTTTCATTTGTAAGCAACACCACATTTGCTGTCAAATTAGCTACGCTTGTTGCGGTCGGCATCATCACTACCATAGGAGTTTATGGCATAGTTGCATTGATCATAAAGCTTGACGATATAGGCTTTTTCTTGCAAGCGCGTGCTAATGCAGTGGTTAATAAAATAGGAGATGGCTTGGTGTCCGCTGTACCATATCTTATTAAAAGTATTTCGGTTATAGGAACAGTAGCTATGCTAGCTGTTGGAGGCGGTATAGTGGCTCATCAAACAGGATTACTCCATAGCATTGAAGAGATAGTGCATTATTATGTTTCTACTATGAGCTGGTTTGTTGTGTTTGTTGTTGAGATAGTTTTTGGCATGATGATCGGCTATGCGACGATAAAATTAGTCTCAATGGCTATTTTTGTGAAGAGCAAATTTTAAAAAATTGTCTAACTTACTCTTTGCATGCCCATACACTCTCTTTGCATAATATATCGAGATAAATATTAGCTTCGCTTTTGCCATGTGAGAGAGCTTGCTTGAGGTATTTGTATGTTTTTTGTTTGTCATTCGGCACGTCATTTTTCCATCCATATATGATAGCCAAATTAAGTTGGGCATTAGCATCTCCCATTAAAGCAGCTTTATTTAGCAATACAATAGCTTTTGGCACATCTTTTGGAATCTCTTTGCCATATCCATTATAATATAAAAATGCCATATTGGTGTAGGCTTCTTTGATGTCGTTTGTCATTGCTTGAGTGTACCAATATTTTGCTTGGTTAATAAGACTCGGATTTTTTTTGGCTTGTTTTTGATACATATATCCTAGGCTATATTGTGATGGAGCATGATTGTGTTCTGCGGCTTTGGTGTACCAAGATATGGCTTCTTCATGATCGATCTTGGTTCCCTTACCGGATAGTGACATTAAAGCGATATTATACTGGGCTTTTGGATCGCCATTTTTGGCTAAATCGTAAAAAATTTTATAAGCTTTGGCATAATTTCCTTTATTATACTCTGCAATACCGTCTTTTATCTCTGCGCCAAAGGCTAATGAGCCAAACAATAATAGTACTGATATAATAATTTTTTTCATTTTGGATCCTAGTTGATCTTTATATAAAGACTTCCGCGACAAATACTTTGCTTACTCTGCCGCCAAAACTATATATTCCTTCATTGTAGCGTATATCTATCTCTTCGCCGCTTTTTGGAAATACTTGCACTTGAGACGGTAAAAGACCTTGTTTATGTGCACGCACAAAACACGCGACCATACCTGTGCCGCATGCCAAAGTCTCATCTTCTACGCCTCGTTCATATGTTCTGACATATAATTTACCGTCTTTGATGGCGGCTATATTAACATTTGCGTTATATTTTTCTCTAAGTTCTCGTGCTTGCAATAGGTCGAAAGAAGCTATATTGTCTCGAAAAGCTACAAGGTGGGGAACTCCGGTATCTATGAGCCACCAGGTCTCTCCGTTTTCTGAGATCTGTTGATTTATGATTTTTGGCGGCACCATATCCGATATGACATAATCACCGTTTATTTTGGCTCGTATTACTCCGGCACCGGTTAAAAATATAGATTCATTGTTTATAGATATACCCATTTCATGCGCATAGTGCGCAACAGCCCTTGAAGCATTACCGCACATTGAAGCCAAGCTTCCGTCACTATTGTAAAATTCCCACTCAAAATCATATTCTTCGTGCGGGATCAATACTACCATGCCGTCAGCTCCTACACCGCTGTGTCTATGGCAGAGTTTTATAGCTAATCCGGATCTATCTTTTTTTTGCTCAGCATGAAAGATGATAAAATCATTTCCACTGGCATTATATTTGGTCACTGTCATTATTTGCCTTTATAGTCATCCAAAATTATATCGCGGACTTTTTCACATTCTTGCTGAAGGTGCTTTAAGTCTTTGCTGTTGTCTATCACATACGTAGCAAGCCGTTTTTTCTCTTCTATATCCATTTGCGACTCAATACGCAATAAAGCCTCGCCTTCACTCAAGCCATTGCGTTTCATTAAGCGTTTTATTTGCTCAGATTTTGGAGCATAAACGACCAATGATCTCTCTATTTTATAGCGTTTGTTTTCAAAAAAAAGAGGAATATCAATCAAATATGGAAATTTTCGCTTCTCTTCTTGAGCTGCTAGTTCCATTATTTTATCATAAATTAACGGATGAAGCAAAGCTTCTAGTTCGCTTCTTTTTTTGGCATTGCCAAATACTATCTTGCCTATCTCTTTCCTGTCAATTTTTTCATCTTTAAATATATGTGCTCCAAACATAGAGATAACGGCATCGCGCTGCTCTTCTATAATTTGATGAGCTATTTTGTCTGCATCTATGCATCTAAAACCATACAGGGACATAAAAGAGATAGTAGAGCTTTTGCCCACAGCAATTCCGCCGGTTAGAGCTATAGCATAATTGAGCTTCATTAAGATTTGATAAGCCCTAAATATTGTTTGCGAATATATGTAGGCATCACAAAAGATGCAACGGCAATATCTGAATTGTAATAATTAAAGCCATCTGTCAAGTCTGCTCTTTGTAAATTTATATCAGCTGTCGGATGATAAAAGCTGCTTGCTAGATATGCATATGAGTAGTTATCATTACTATCAGCAAACCCGCAAGGCATAACTATACGAAAATGATCTCCTAAAGATCTTAATTCTTTTGATGCACCAGGAACATCTTTTGCCAAAGAACTAGCTACAGCCGAGAGGATGCCTTTTGAATTTAATGCACGTTTTGCAAGGCCGCAAAACAAGGGATTGCTTAGCATCTCTTTGTCGTTTGTGATGATAATATCCAAACTATTTTCTTGGATATCTGACAGTCTAGCTATGGCTTCGCCAGAAGAGATCTCTAACGTATTTATCTCTTTGTGTTTGCTCAACTCATCTAAAATATCTTTCGATTCGCCTATGATAGCTACTTGTTTTGGTTCTGCATGTATACACATAGGGATATGTACAAGCATTTCGTATATTGTATTATCTGTATTTTGCACTTTTTATCCTTGTCTAATTGGCTTTCAAAATATTTCAATTTAAGAAATTCGATTTTATCCAAAAAGAGTCAAAAAAAGTTTAAACAGATTAAAAATATCCGATTTGATGTTATAATGGTCAGAAAGGAAGCTCTATGATAAATCAAAAATCATTATATGATATTCTATATTTTCGTCATGCATGCAAGTTATTTGATGAAGATAAAAAAATATCCCAGGATGATTTAAATTTTATTCTTGATGCTGCCAGGCTTAGTCCATCTTCTTTTGGTATGGAGCATTGGCGTTTTATAGTTATTAAAAACCAAGAACTCAAGGAAACTCTAAGGCCGATTTGCTGGAATCAACCTCAAATAACGACTTGTGATGCACTTGTGGCTGTCGTTGCTAAGCACGAAGCAGTTTCAAAGCCAGGATACTACGAAGCCATGTTTGCCAGAAGAGGGCTGGATGACGATGCAATGAAAGCTTATGTGAAAAAGTATGAAAACTATATCAAAGCCCTGCCATCAATTAAGGCATGGAGTGAAAAACAATGTTATCTAGCAGCATCCAATATCATGAATTATGCCGCCATGATAGGGGTAGACAGCTGTCCTTTGGAGGGATTCGATAGAGATAATGTAGAAAAAGTTTTGAATATAGACAGTTTCAAAGAGAGCTTAGCCCTTTTTGTAGCACTTGGCTATAGGGTAAACCCTCAGACGCCGAAGCATCGTTTACCGTTTGATGAGGTAATTGAGTTTAGAGAGTAGGGCCAAAAGCTTTTTAAAATTCGTTCATACTTCGACTAGCTTGGTGAGAATGAATTTTTTAAAAACTATTTTTGTAGCTCATCATAACCATACACATCGTCTCTAAATTGCAACTCTCCATTATAATCTACCCATGCAGTTAAATATACGATATCAACAGGTATGCTGTTTTTGAGGTTTAAATTCGTTTCAGTTTTACCCTTGAGTATCTTGTTGGCACGTTCTAAATCTACTCTGCTGTCAATAGATGCAAAAATTTTAAGCAATTCCATTGGTTCAGACAAACGGACGCAACCATGACTAAATGCCCTTATCTCTTCGTCAAACAATCTTTTTGTAGGAGTATCGTGCATATACACTGCAAAATTATTTGGGAATAAAAATTTGATCTTTCCTAAAGCATTCGCATTTCCGGGAGGCTGGGCAAATCTAAAAGGTAATGTTTTGCTATATTGATATTGACTCCAATCAATAGTCGCCGGGTCAATTTTTGGTTCATCTCTTTCCCATCCTCTTGTTACTTCTATGCCTTCTTTTTTCAATGCATTTGGGTTTTTGAGAAGTTTGGGGATATACTCTTTTTGTATGATACTTTGAGGAACATTCCAGTATGGATTTAAGATTATATTTGATACACGATTGCTAAATACGGGGGTGCGATGTTTTTTGTCGCCGACTATTACTTTCATCTCTTTGATGGCTTTGCCATTTTCGATAAATGTAAATTTAAAATCCGGTATATTTATCATTATACTTCTTGGCTCAAAACGGTGATTTAGCCATTTGATACGATCTAGATTTAGTCTGATCTTAGCTATTCTTGTATCTATACTTTCCCTAAGAGCTTTAGCTGTTTTTGTATTTATTATACCGCTTGGTTTGATGCCGTTATTTTTTTGAAATTTCATGATAGCATTTTGCAGACATTTATCGTATGTTTTAGGCTCTTTGGGAATGCTGCAATTACCTAACTCTCCACTTGAACGCAATCTTTCTCTAATTGAGGGAATTGCTGTATTGCTTTGACCTATTCCAATAGAGCCTTTAATAGCAGGAATTTTTTCCCATCCGCCATTTTGTTTGATCTCTAAATGTTTTATAAGTTCTTTTTTCATAAAAGCATAGTTGAAGCCTTTTGGAGCGGCTCTGTTTAGGGTATCATCCAAGCTTCCATTAACAATAGCATCCTGCATGATATTGAGCGGACTAAATTGACTACCGTATGTGATCCATCCTCCGTTTATTTCTTCTTCGTTTGTCGGATTAGCTAGTTTTCCTTTGAAAGCTCTCCAGTTGATATTGCCATTCAATAGATAGTCTATATATTCTTTGTAAAGTCCAGTTATTTCAAACTCTAGCTTTATTTTTTCTTCCATACTCAAGCTCGCATATGCAGCCTTGCTCTTAGAAGAGATTAAAAATGCATTTTGGCGAATTTTGGACTCCGGATCAAGGGTTTTATCTTCATCTATTTGTTTGAATAATTCATATGAAAAATTTGAAATAGTATTTTCATGTGTCCAGACAGGCACAAAATATAATCTTTCGTAAAACTCTTTTAAAAAACTTTTTTTTGGTTGGTTTGCCAAAGATGCTTCAATTATAGAAGAAGCTTGTTCGTGGAATTCGGCCGATTGCGCACAAGAAAATATTGAAATATAAATAAGCAGGATATATTTCCAAAAACCAATACGGTGTGTGTATCGTATCAAAAGATACTCCTTGTAAAAAATTACCGCATTATATCGAATATCAATACAAGAAATACTTGAAATTTTAGCGTTTTATATCAGAACGACTTTAATTTTTTGGGCCTCTTCATCTCTGATAGCAACAAATGTTTGGCCTATAGCAACTTCAAAAGTTTGCTTTGCCAGTGAGTGTGTTTTAAGCTCTATCTCTTCGCCTTTCAGGAGTCCAAAAGATGTTAATCTATCTTTTAATGCTTTTGATGCATTGATGCTTACAATGATCGCCTTTTGGCCTTTTTGTAATTTATCTAGTGTCATATGTTGCCTCCCGCAAACAATAGTGTAATACGATATGCCATAAAGCTAAGCATCCAAGCTGTTGTGGTAGTAAATACAAAGAGATACACTAGATATTTCCATCCTCCTGCTTCTTTTGCAAATACCATCGAAGCTGCCAAGCACGGCAGGTATATCATCACAAATACTATGAATGACACAGCAGATGCAAATGGGATATTTTTTTTGATCTGTTCAATAAGTCCTTCATTTGCTTCATCTACTTCATCGCCAAGAGAGTATAAAATACCAAGTGTAGATACCACAACTTCTTTTGCAGCGAGTCCAGTCCCAAGTGCTATGCTCATTTTCCAATCAAAACCAAGGGGTTCAAATACCGGCGCAATAGCAGTACCAGCCATACCAAGATAACTATTTTTTAATATTTCTTGTTGATGTATGTTTTGTAATGCTATTTTAGCTTCCTCGCCGGTTTGTTGTTCAAGTTTGGCAGCAAATAGTTGTTCTTTGGCTTCATTTTTAGGATAATTGCTTGCAAACCAAATAAGCATAGAGGCTAGCAGTATAAATGTACCAGCCTTTTTGACATAACTTTTTGCCTGCGAATAGACCGTGTGCCAAATAAGTTTAAATGATGGCATACGATATTTTGGCATTTCCATGACAAACGGCTCATCATCCCCTTTGAACACAAATACTTTAAGAACTTTTGCCGCCAAAAGACCTAGAAGCGCTCCTGCTATATATATAGCAAAAAGCATAGTACCCGCATTCTCTTTGGCAAAAAATGCACCGATAAAAAGTACATATATAGGCAATCTTGCCCCGCAACTCATAAATCCTATAATAAAAAGAGTGATAAGCCTATCTTTTTCATTTTTGAGCGTTCTAGCTGCCATATAAGCAGGTACCGAGCATCCAAAACCTGTAACAAGCGGTATAAAACTTTTGCCGTGAAGGCCGAATTTGTGAAAAAATCCATCAAGTAAAAATGCTACTCTGCTCATATAGCCTGTAGTTTCAAGCAACGCAATACCCAAAAAGAGTATTAAGATATTCGGCAAGAACATAATTACCGCACCAACACCGGAAATGATACCGTCTCCTATGAGTGAGCCTAATTCTCCGCCACCCAATACTGATTTTGCCGAATCGCTAAGTGCCACAAATACAGCATCAATAGCATCCATCGGTACAGCGCCAAGAGTAAATGTCAACTGAAACAACACCCACATAAAAAATAAAAAGATAGGTATGCCAAGATATGGGCTTATAAGAAGATTGTCGATCTTTTGTGTCATGCTTTTTGCCCTCATGCCTTCTATTGACATGGCTTCCATTTTGGCACCCTTGGCAAATGCAAAATGCTCATCTGTAAAAATTTGCTCCAGATCTTTAGTATCATAATGTATATAGATATGGTTTAAACCTTCTCTTAATACAGGCAAGAGTTCTATCCAGATAGGATCTTGATTTATAGCACTGTATACTGCATTGTCCTCTTGAAGAAGTTTAACTGCTAGCCAGCGATAAGATGGTGCGAAGTTTGGCAAATGATAATTTTTGGCTTTGAAAAAATCTACTATATTGTCAAGCTCTTCTTCTATTGCATCACTATAAACTACCTTGGCATCATTATATGGTTTATTATATGTATCTACAATTGTTTTTTTGAGTTCATCGATACCTGTTTTATTGGTAGAACTTGTCTTGATGCATGGAACACCGAGAATTGAGCTTAATCTTTTTTCATCAATTTTGATCCCTTCTTTGTCGGCTTCGTCGATCATATTTAGAGTTACTATTACTTTTTTGCCCATTTCTAGCAATTGGGTTGTAAAGACCAAATTTCTTTGCAGATTTGTAGCATCGACAACGTTGACAATGACATCATATTCATCACTTTGTAAAAAGCTTTTTGTTACTTTTTCTTCTATGGTATATTCGGTTAATGAATATGCTCCAGGCAGATCGATGATATGCACTTCATGGCTTTGACACGATATATCATCACAAATGGTAAAGATAACCTCTGTTTTATCAACAGTAACACCGGAAAAATTACCTACTTTTAGTTTAGCATCAGAAATAGCGTTGATCAGTGAACTCTTACCAACGTTTGGCTGACCGGCTAATGCTACCACGATTTTTTCCATATAATAACCCCTTTTCTTACTATTTTGATAATAGTTATCGAAGAATAGCTGTTTTATTCTTAAAAGGCTCTTAACTTGATAATGATTATTAAAGTTATATTATCTTTATTCTAGTGCTTCTTCTATCATTTCCTTGGAGCTGTTGTGCAAATTTACCCTTATCTTGTCGTCAATAAGCGACACTCTGGTATCTCCGCCAAGATATAGCGTATGCAGGTATTGCTTGATCTTGTCATGATGTTTTTTGTCAATATTAAATTTCTTTAAAAATTTTTTGACACTGATCCATTTTGGTTTTTTATGACTCTTTTCGTGATCGTTGTTTAATATAATTGTTGCTTGTTCATGGTGCTCAAGCTGATGAGAATAGATTCTTTTCATCTCGCCAAAAGCCTCTTTTAAAAGCTCTATTTCGCTACGAAATACCAAAGATAGTTCTTGATTGCTATCCTTTAAATCGTGTATTCGATTTTTGAGAGTCTCTATGGTTTCATTTTTGGCATCTATAATAGTTTGAAATTCGTTTGAGAGCGGTTGTGATTGTTTGGAAGCAGATGATAATTTTGATATTGATTGATTGTCAGATGATATGACTGCCTTTGTTTTTAATTTGCTGTCATCATCTACCACAATAAATAGCTGTTCGCCTATCTCTTTAGAAGCGAGAGACCCTCGTTTGATTTTTGCATAAACAGCTTGCCTAGAGATACCTGTCTCTTTGGCATAATCTGCCGGCTTGACTAATCTTGACATTGTCATCTTCTCCTTGCACTAGAGTATTGTGTCAATGATACCATAAATTTTATTAATAGATTGACAATCAAATTATTACATATATTTTTCTTTAGCCAGACGCTAAAGCAGAACATATTATTCTTGCTCTGATTTTGCATGTTTTATGCAATATCTTGCATGAGGCATGGCTCGCAATCGCTCCAGCGGGATTTCATCACCGCTTTTTTCGCATATGCCGTATTTTCCTGTTTTTATCTTTGCTAATGCATGGATAACTTCGTCTAATTCATGTTGTTGTTGTTTTAGAATTGCTGCATGGTGCATATTGTCACTTTCCAATGATGCCATATCTTCTAAATCATCTATCTCATCTTCGCTTCCGATAGTGTCTATCTCGTCTTTTAAACGAGCAATATTAGACTCTAGCTCTTCTTTCATCTCCAATAAATGTTTTTCAAATTCTTTATAATCTATCTTTTCCATAACATTTCCTTTTTATTCTTGAGATTCTTCGTTGACTTTTGACCATTCGCTTAAGTTTGCAGGATAATTTTCTAGTTCATTTTCCCATCTGTCCCATTCTGTATGGCCAGTGTTAAATCTAGCCACATCCTCAGCTGCAAATTCAGCATTTTCATAGGTGCCGAGTATTTCATCATCTATCCAAAGCTCATATCTTTTATGGCCTGTCTGTTTTATTTCAAATGTTCCGATATCTGCGTTGTAGGTATAAATATGCATTACAATTTCCTATATCAAATACTTTTTTATATGATACCATAATCTATCATATTGTTGGAATTTTTTATAAAAAAATAAATAAATTAATTATCAATATTCTTAAATATTTTAAATTTTTTAAGCTTATGTTTAAAAGCTTTTTTGGCTATTTTTAATGCTTTTTTTACAAGTTTTTTTTGCTCTTTTGATATGTAAGATATTAACATATCCGAATTGGTTAAGTTTTTATTGTTATGCAGATATTCTGCAAATAGGGCTAGATCATGACTCTTGCCTAGCAGGGATGTTAATTTGTCAAGATCTTTAACTCTTTTTTTTGAACGCTTAAGTTGATTTGATAATAATTGGATTTGATACATATGATATTTTGCATATTTACGAAAGAGATGAATATCCTCTATCTCTTTGGTCGCAAGAGCAAGATGCAGGGTATCATATGCTTTTTTATATGTTTTTAAAAATCCGGTTTTTAGATCTTTGATTGTGTATTT
Source organism: uncultured Sulfurovum sp. (assembly GCA_964527805.1). Taxonomy (GTDB): domain Bacteria; phylum Campylobacterota; class Campylobacteria; order Campylobacterales; family Sulfurovaceae; genus BN30871. The sequence continues at coordinate 10,079 of CAZGNT010000018.1, read as the reverse complement.
AGCTCTTTTTTGTTCATCTGTAGTGTCTAACCCCACCATAATTGATTGTTTAGAAATTTGAAGTTTTTGATCTATATCTGCATTCGCAACAGCATTATTTACTATGTTTTGTTTTAGTATAGTTTGTATTTCCATGAAGCTGTCTTCAGATAGCTTGCTTTTTTTGATCAGCCATTGAAATGTATCGTACATGACCTTTGTTTCGCGCTCTTGGGATAAATTCTTGGCAAGTTTTTTGTAAAATTGATTTTGGCTTTTAAGGAATTTTTTGTCATCAAAAAAAGGCTTGATGAGGTAGAGCAAAGATCTTAATTTTTTTGACATTACTCTAATGGAGTGTATTTGCTTATCATTTGAAACAGAAGATTCGCTGATTTCCTTGGATGTATATTCAAGTAATTTTTTTATCTCATCCAATGGATCAAATATTATTGACTTCATTTGGCCTTACCTCCATTTGAAAGCATTACTAAATGATACCATAAATTATATTGAAATAAATAAAATACTTATATAAATGAATATTTAGTTCGATTTTAGTGATTTTATTATAATAGGCATATAAAGAAAAAACAGAATTTAGTCACAGTAGCCATTTTTCAAATCAACAGATGCCGTGTGTATTGGGATTTGTGGGTAGTGGCGGCAGAGGGTCGTTCGTAAAAAGTTATCTATAAGCCTATTTTTCGTGATTTTGTAGAGTTGCTATTAGAAGTATGTACCAATTTATGTACCATTTGATTTATTGTTTGGGGGGTGTAATTGCCGTTTGATTTAATGATTATAGCACTTAAAAGCTTTGGTTTGCAAAGCGATTAAGCTCATCTATGGCAATGATGGTTACACCCGAGGTGAGTTTACTTGTTTTAATTTTTTCTTGTTTGACATATCTCCAAAATGTAGACAAGCCAACACCTAAAAATAAAGCTGCTTCCTTAGGTCTTAAAAAACCTCGTTGTTGAGTAGTTATATATTCGTTCATCTTGCAATCCCTATATATTTTTTGCAGTAATACATTTTAAAAAATTATTTTTTGTCTTTTTGAATACTGCTAAAATTATTTTTTCTTTTACATTTTTAAAAGAATACCGCCCATCTTCTGATGTATAGTTTTTATCAAAAAACACGCTAAAACAAAACTCTATTTGTTGATAGATACATTTAATTATTAGATTTGAGTGCCTACCCCATTTTATGTCAGAAATAAAAACTTCTATTTCTTTATTTAATGGTATCTGATCTATTTTTTCAAAACAGTTTTTATTCACAACAATCTCCTTGCGATATTCAAAAGCTTGTCTCTCATCCAAGTACTTTATCAAGCTTTTCAAAACACGGTGCAAGAATATTTTTCTGATATTCTACGCTGTCTTCTAAAATTCCTGCTATATAAACAAGTTCCTGTCCCTTTTCCATGTTGCCACCTCTCATCTCTTCCGCAATTAATTGATCATAATCTTTAAGTAGTCCTCCAACTACTGTATCATCGGCTATTTCATAAACGGATTTTTTAATCATTCTTGAAAGGTCTATTACGTTGCTATCAGTCAAGAAGACATACTCTGCATTTGGAAATTCTCTAAAAAATTCCATATATTGAAATCGTATTTTTTTTGGATCTCTAACTCTTGAAAGTCCAAAGATGATTGGTTTTTCAAAATCTTTTACTATCTCAAAAGTATTTTTTGCATTGATAAAATCTTGAGAACCACCACTCATAGGGATTATAAAGCAGTCAACCAAATGATATAGTCTTGTTCTTTTTAGAGCTTCAAGAACTAATGTAGTTGTTTTATTGCCTCCAATATCAAATATAAGGCTTTTATTTGGCTCTTTAAACTTCTCTTGTAATGTGTGTGCTACATCATCCCTGCTTTGACCCACAAATGCCGTTGAAGTGTTGATTTTTGAGTCTTTAAAAATATCACTGTCTTTATTTTCATCATCAAGTTCGATTAACTCCGCATCAATACCTTTATCTAAAAAATATGCTCCAAGTACTTGAAAGCTAAAAGTTGATTTAGATGCACCGCCTTTTGTATTAACTACCATGATTTTCATTTTTTTTCCTTTTTTGTGTTATAATTTTGCTAGTTATTTTAGTGAACCAATAACTTGCCCGACATATTCCACACCTTTTTGGTGCGGTTTGTGACTTACTTTAATAAAAAAGTTCCTGCTGCCATTCCACCAACAAAAATTACAATTGCAAAAAGAGCTATGTATAGATATCTCATATTTACAACTTCGTTCAGTGCTGGAGCTAACTCTTTGACATCATTAAGATGATATTTCAAATGATTTTTAAAATCAACTAATTCAGCGTTGAGACCGCTTCTTAATATTTTTGCCTTTTCATTAAAATCGCTAATGATAATTTTTTTAGCCTCTTGGTTGATCTTCTCATACTCTTCGATAAGTTCTTTTATTCTTCTCTCAAACATAAGGTTTTGAGTTTCAAGGTATGCTTTTTGCTCATTTTGCAATTCATCAATTCTTTGGAGACTCTCTAAGACTTCTTTGCGTGCCAGGTCGCCTACAAATTTGATACTTGCCGGATTAAGTTTCGCATAGAGATTTTCAAGCTGTTCGATTAGTCCAACCTTTGGATTCCCATCTTCGTCTGTATAGCCTCGGAATTCATATGTTATGTTTTCAAGTTCTACTTTAATTGCCTTGCTTTCTGCCAATATTTTTGTCGCTTCACTAAACTCCACGCCCATCTCCTTTTATGCTGTTAATTGTAAAACTACTCATTCTTTTGCCTCCGCTTTTCCGATATATCCCAAAAACTCATCTTTTGTGATTGCCATTTTTTCTGCGAGAGAAGTAACAAGAGGTGAAATTATTAGTATGTCTTCGTTAGAACTGTTGGACATTAAATTACTAACCGCCAGGATTTGGTCTCCTAAATTATCCATTAGATCTGCGATATGTAACATATCTGCCCCAATAATTTTTTTCATTGCTTATTCCTTAAAATTGTTTCCGTTTGGCTTTGGTTCTGTCATTGCATTGCCGATTGTGCCATCAACGCCACCAAAACCGCTATCTGTACCCAGTGGCACCTCTCTTGAACTTGTTGAGCCACTACCTATACCGCTCGAAGATCCAGTATTGGTTTTACCAAATCCAGGCGGTTGTGCGAAAAAGCTACCAATGTTTTCTCCAACGTTTCTCATATTTGCCATTCCAAATTGAGACAATGTGCCTTTTATTGCCCCGCTTGTTGCTCCTCCAAGACCTGCTGCCATTTTATTGGCAAGTCCAACGTTGCTACCACTTTCTGTTGCTGCCTTAACTGCCGCCGAAGCGCCTTGCACTCCCATGTATGCACCGGCAGCCGCCGCCGCAGGAGTTGCTATGGATTTTAAAGCCCCGCTTACAAAACCGCCGCTATTATTTGATATCATTCCACCAGTAAATATAGATTCTGCTAATGGATGAACCATTCTAGCTAGAGATAAAAAAGTAAGAGCGATCATTATTGTCGAAAACGCGCTTGTATCTGAAGAAACGACTTCAGCTGCACTTTTTGGAATTACAGTAAATGCTAAGCTAATTATGAGCTTTATAAATAATATTTCAACACCAAATTTTATAAAATTATTTGCCGTATTATATGCCCATTGTCTTGTATAGCTAAAGGCTCCAAAAGCAAAGAACAAAACCCCTGCGTTTAGCATAATTAAGAATTTAGCAGCCGTTAAAAGCAATTCTATACCCAAAAACAATATTGCTAATGCAGCAATAATTCCCGTTATAATCAGCTCTAATCTTTCCGCAATGTCCATTATTGGAAGCTTATCTGTTTCTGTCATGGTAGCTCTAAAAACATCAAGAGACAGATTAAATATATCGCTTAATGCAACGGGCGTACCATTTGCCTTGTCCGCTAGTTGTTCAAAGCCTGAAACTATAGAAGTAAACCAATCTTTATTATCAATGAAGGCGATAAAAAGACCGAAAAGTAAAATGTTTTTTACCAAAGTGGCAAATATAGGTCCAAAATCTATATTGCCTTCCATAGCCAAAAAACCAAAAACAATAACAAGCTCTATAGTTGCCAGGCTTGCAAAAATCACTTTTGCAACATTCTGAAATGTTCCATACCAATTTGCGGTAGTATTTTGGAATTCTTTTAGAATATCCCCACCAATATTATCACCGCTACTTGTTGCAAGTGAAAAAGCACCGAATAAAATAAATAAGAAAATTATCTTTTTCATTTTTAGTATGTCAGTTTATCTGAACCATCACTTGGGCGTTTGTAGTCAAAATTGCCCCTTCTGCTTTTTGCTTCATTGCCTGTTGTGATATTTTGTTGTTTGCAATTTGCTAATCTTTCTTCTAGATCACCTATTTTGTTGGAAAAGTAGAAAAAAGATCCGAATATCATAAATGTTAGCAATATTGCAAATAGAAAATTTTTTATCATAGTTGTTTTCATTATTATTCTCCTTTTAGTATGTCAGTTTATCTGAACCATCACTTGGTCTTTTGTAGTCAAAATTGCCCCTTCTTTGTGCATTTTGAGAAAAACTCATGTCTTTTTCCAGTTGTTCGGCTGCTATCGCTTGAGCTTGCATATTTGCCTGCATCATCATTGTTTGATGAAGTCTCTTGAGGGTATTGGTTTGGTGTAAGGCTATTTCGTTGGCCGCTTGGATTGCTCCTAGCTGACCTTCGGCGGATTGGCTCACATTTTGAAGCTCTCTCATGGTACTTTGGTCATTTGCGAGATCTGCTTGAGTAAGATTAAGCTGTTTGAGTGAATCGTTAACCGTTGCATTAGTTTGGTTTGATAAACCTTTATACACGCTTGTTGGATCTACTTGACCACTGTCAATAAGCTTTTGATATCCGGGATACATCTGCTTAAACATTTGATCATAGTTTGCTGCGGTATAAGTCATGCCGGCGGTATTATCCATGATCTGCCGCATTTTATTTACGCTTTGTGTAAATTGATTCCACTGTGTTTGGGGTAAAGTTCCAATGTTTTGTAACATAAGCTTATAGCTTTGCACTTGATTGGTAAATTGCTGCACTGCCGTTTGATACTGCTGTAGCTGAGTTGTGTACTGCTGGAGCTGTTTTCCATACTGGGCGGCTAATTGGCTGTTGTTGGCAATTTGCGTTATTTCTGTGGCACCGCCAAAACCTCCGACAGATCCTGCATTAGCCGTTGAAAGGACTAATGCAGAAGCCGCCACAAAACTTGTAAATATTCTTTTACTTCGTTTCATCGTGTTTTCCTTTCTTTTTTTTTAGATTTTGTGAAATTCAACCATTTGAACTTCATTAAATCTAACTCTTCAATAATAGTTGGTTTTTGTCTTTGTCTAGAGTAAAAATTTTGTTATGAATTTCCGACTCAAGCGCATCTGTTCCGGAGACGGTTTTTTGCAACCGGACACAATATCCCAAATTGCCGATTAGACTTAAAATTTCAATCTCTTTTTGTGTAAAATATCTAGACGTTCCATTCGCATCTTTTGAAAAAATATCCTCAAAATTTGCTTGAGTATTTTCACCTAGTTGTCGGCCAACATTATTGACTTTTTGGCACATGAGAGTTATTTCGTCTATGCTTTTCTCGGAGATTGATTTATTTTTATATAAATCAAGCAAATAGAGGAATTTCTGAAAACCGGTCAAATAGTTTGTGTTGAAGTGGTTATAATTTTTCCTAAGATAAACAATAAAGTCTCCTGGATCATCAAGTTGGAACAATTCATTTGAAATATCCAAAATGACTAATTCGCTTTGGGTTTTGATGTTTAATAGCTGCGCAATATAATCAATTTGCTTTTCTAAACCTCTCATTGGATTTCTCCTTCTATGTAATTTTGTAAATTTTCTTTTTGCAATTTCTCTAATTTGGCAAAAGTATTTCTTATTGTTGAGCTAGTAGGGTTTGGATAGCTCTTTGTTTGTTTATTGTCTTCTTTTGGAGGAAATATAGATCGCCAGCCGTTAATGATCGCTTCATTGACCAACTCTTCAGGATTATTTTTTTCCGATAGTTTTTCTAGTTTATTAATGAAGAGATTCAACGCTTGTTGTGACATTGGATGCTTCATCTCTTTCCTATGTACTATGAAGAGTTTTATTAGTTCATGATCTATTAATTCTGATCTAATTTCAAGTTCATCTTTTTTGAGAGAGGGTAAGGGAGAGAGTTTATCCTTACCTAGACTATCCTTACCTAACCTAACCTGTGTATCCAAGTTGGATTCATCTTGTATACATTTTGTATCCAAAGTGTATACATTGCTTGTATCAAGACTTATTAAAGCCTTTTCAGATATCGCATTTGTGGGCTTAAAACGGTCTTTTTGTATATAATTATGTATCTTCCAATGGGTAACAACAATCACACCACTTTCAAATAAAATAAGATATTTTTTTGCCAAAAGTATTTTTACGTCATCATCACTTGCGCCGATTATCTTTTGTATCTTTTTTGGATTATTTACAAAACCCTCGTCATCGGCTCGCATACCCAAATGAAAATATAAATTTTGAGCAGAACTTGGCATATCCAAAAACTTGTCACTATCAACAATTGACTTTGAAAACATTCTTCTTTCGGCCATTTAATTATCCTTTTGAGTTGTTTTAGCTGGACGAATATTTGAATTGATATAGTCTTCTATCCATTCTCGTTTATAAACAATATGACGTCCGATTTTTGTAAATTGGAGTTTTCCATTTTTTCTCGCTATAGCTTGTGTTGATTTTCCAATTTTTGGCAGATTATTTATACCATTAACCAAATCTTTTTGATATATGTAATTATTCATTTTTAACCTTTATTTCTTTTTTGAAATATTATATTGAAATTGTAACAATATTTATTTAAAATAATTCTTAAATAATGAAATAAAATTTCAATAAGTTCAAATAAAGGCTATATTTGTATAATTTTTGAAACAATATTTAAGGATACTCTTTGGCTATCAGTTCAAAAAACATTGCTTCTTTGCTTGATTTTACAGTTCAAGGTGCTGGAAAGTGGAAAAAAGAAAATTTACAAAATGATAAAAGAAAAATAATTTCTTTACTTGAAAAGTATTTTATTGACGAAGATATTGTAGAGTTTTTGCAAACTGGCAAAATATCTAGACTTGAAAACAATGAAACATCAGCCAATTTTTTATTAATTGATCATGTTCGTTATACCTTGTTGGATAAACTTGATAAGCATTTTTTTGAGCCAAGACATGATGACGATATAGAACTAAAGTGGAAATTGTATATTTTTCCCAAAAGAATATTTTTAAATATATTGAAACATATAGAAAATCAACCAAAATTAGAAGTTGAACCATATAAAGCAAAAGAATTTTTACTTGAAACTATAAAAACTTGGAAAAAAGAACATACAATAACAAAGGAGAATGAAGCTAAAACGTTCAACGTTGATTTTCAAAAAGAGAAAGAATGGATTATCAATATCATATCCAATGATTTTTCAATTGTAGAATGTTACGCTCTTATTAAATATGCGGACGATTATTTAAAATGACACTCTATATGATTTAGACAAAAATCTTTAGACACTTAATGAACCAAATTGTTATTTGGTCTTCCAAAGCCATCATGTGTTGCACCATATTCATTTTCTTGTTTTCTTCTTTCTTCTCTTTGTTTATTGTCTTTTTCAATCATTTGTTGAAAATTACTTTTTGAATTTAATGAACTCGAATAACTATTATCTTTATTTACCCAAATTAAAAAACTAACAATAGAAATAAAAACAAAAAATATTGCCCACCCGGTGCTAAAATTTGCAATGACTTTAATTGCTAAAACCCAAAGGAATAAAACAACAAAAATACCAACAAGGCCAAGGCTAAGCACAAATATAAATTGCAATAGCTTTTTAAATAGATTAAAAATCATTATTGCTGGCATCAATATCAAATATTTATACAAAATTTTCATATTACTTCCTTGCTTGAAAGTTCTTTGGAGCTTGCCGGATAAAATCAACTATCTGAATTATAGCAGAGATCTAAATAATTTTTTGCCGTAGTTTTGTCCACATATCTCCGTAGTTTAGTACACATATTGCCATAGTTCTTTACATCTTTCAAAAGATATTGAGATTTTCTTATACTTCTTTTTGTCATTGGCAATTAGAACTAATGTTGTATTCTCCTATGAGATTCTCAAAAGGTATATGAAGTCCGGCATGAAGATTGCGTATCATATCTATCGTCAATTTTCTTTTTCTATTTAAAATCTCCGAAACTCTCACTTTGTTACCCAAAAAAGGAATAAGGTCTTTTTGGATCAATCCCTCTTGCTCCATACGAAACTTTATGGCTTCTATAGGGTCTGGAGTTTCTATAACATAATGCACTTCTTCATATCTTTCTATAAGTGCAGTTAAAACTTCCAATTCATCAAACTCATTTGTATTTGGTTTGGCTTCGATAAGTTGCTCTGCTCTTTTTAGAGCTGATCTGTAATCATCTTCATTTCTGATAGGTTGTATATTCATTTTATAGCTCCTCGATTTTGATTTTGTCGTATTGTTTGTGTGTGCCAATAAATTTGATAAATACTATTCCGGCATTATAATTTATCTTTACTATTAGTCTATATTTATTGCCGGATAAAATCAACTATCTGAATTATAGCAGAGATCTAAATAATTTTTCACCGTAGTTTTGTCCACATATCTCCGTAGTTTAGTACACATATTGCCTCATTATTAATCGGTGTAATATATCCAGGTGTTGGATAATTATCACCATATTTCTCTTGCACTTTACCAGTATTAATCATACTTTTGTTTTTTGGTATCTCTAACTATTTATCTTTTTTATTTTGTTGAACAATTCCCATATATCCCTGGTGCAGAAACACAACTTAGGTATTAAGTTTAAAGACAAGAGTATGAAAAAACCTTGGAAGCGGTAAATACTAAATCTAGTAGTGTGTAGAAAGAAGAAAAAAATCAAGTAAAAAGATAGTATATATATGTCTATATAAGATTATATAAGACTATATAGGTTTATATAGGTTTAAGGTTAGTAGGTATATAATTTGCTTGTAAGCAAGTGAAAGTTTATAGTTATATGTCTGCAAGCATTATAACACCGCTTAAAGCCTCGTCAAGATTATTTCTTGGCGGGGCTTTTTTTTTGCCTAAAAGTGATTTTAGAGATAGGGAAATACCCAGCTCCATTCCGAACCTGGAAGTCAAGCCTCTCATCGCCGATGATACTATACCTGTCTGGCATGGGAAAGTAGGGCATTGCTTAATATCTTACAAGCGGGAGATAAAAATATAATGTTATATATAACCTTAAACTTTCACGTATTAGCTTATTTTCTAATACTTTTGGGTTATCTAATATTGCTATTATTGCAAATTAGTTAATTCAGGTCCACTTGGATATCTTCTTGCAGAGAGTCTAAGTGGATTTTATATACTATTCCATTAAGTTTATTATGTTCTATAAAATCTATTGCAATATCAATTGCATCAGCTTTATTTAGCATGCTTTAGTTCATTTTATTGTGAACATAATTAACAAATATTGAATTATCAGGAAAAGACAAAACTTCACCTTTATACTCTTCAACAATCGACAATTTTTTATCTATTTTTTGACTCTTGTTATTATCTATGCTTCTGCTATATGCAAAATCTATAACGGCTTTAATTTCTGCTTCTGTAAGTGTAAGGTTTGTATTTGGTATTTTGTGTTTCATGATAATGTTCTTTGAAATATATTTTAGAGCTTGCCTGATAAAATCAACTATCTGAATTATAGCAGAAATCTAAATAATTTTTCACCGTAGTTTTGTAGTCATATAACTTAATTTCCGTAGTTTTGTCCACATGTCGCCGTAGTTTTGTCCACATATCTCCGTTGTTTTGTAGTCATATAGACCTTTCAAACTTTTTCTTCATCTTCTCTATAACACCCTTGATATGCCTGCAAGATCAAAGGACTATTTTTGTGTTTGTTTTTCATATTACCGGTGTTAATAATATTTTTAACTCAACTTTCGCACATAAAACCTAGCTCTTTTTTAGTGTAAGCTCCGATAAT
>CAZGNT010000017.1:0-25212 GCA_964527805.1 uncultured Sulfurovum sp. | reverse complement strand
GGCCATAGCCTGTGTTGTTAACGTTACGATAATGTACGAATACATCTTTGCTTCCGTCTTCTGGTTGGATAAATCCAAAGCCTTTTTCACTATTAAACCATTTAACGGTTCCATTCATTTGATTTGCCATTGCAATTCCTTTTGTTTTAATACACTTCATGTTGAAGAGACTGAAAATATAAATTGAAGAGTATTCTTTTAGGGTGGTAGTACTGTTAACGAAAGGTTATACAAAAATAAAACAAACCAAAGATGAAACTCTAAATCATCTTTCAATACACGCAGTATAGCTGAAATATGTAATAATAGCAAGTCGTTGTATTAGTCCACAACATTTGGCACTGAGGATTAGTTTCTATAAGATATTGTACAGGAGTTTTCATTTGAAGTGAATGATGTGGTATTTTAGTATTATAAGCTATAAGCCAATCTGCCATTTTTTCATTAAATAAATCTATATCGCTAAAAAGTAGATCATCGTTATAATCAACAAACTGTTCTTGCAAGGTTCTATTAAACCTTTCATTGTGAGCATTCATTTTGGGAGACCTTGGATATGTCCAATAGTGTGTTAATTGTTTTTCTTGCAAAAGAGTATCGAAATCTTTTTTAAATTCACTACCATTATCTGAGAGTATTGAGAATGTATCATTAATATCTCTACTGTTGGCAACACCATCTATGAGAGCTTCAAGTACTCTGGATGTATGTATTGTGTGTTTGGTCGGAATTGCAACTGCAAATGCTATACGGGTATTTGGATCGATCATAGTCATAATATATCTTCTCATGCCGGCAGTCACTCTTTGAATTGTATCAACTGCCCATAGATGCATTGGAGCAGCTTTGAGACCTTTTGGTTTACGATTTTTAATCTCTTTTTTCTTTGTTTTTGCTCTGCCTTTAGAGTCTATACGCTGAGGAAATAGTCTCATTTTGTTTTTATCTCTAGCAATTATTCGTACTATGGTTGACTCTGAAGGAAGCATAATGGCATTGTCTTCACACCAAGGTTTTAGAAGTATGTGTAATTTTGCTTTTCCTATATTTGGATATTCCTCTCTGAGTCTTTTGATCTCGTCAATTATAGTTTTATGAGCGGTTGGCTCTCTCCTCTGTTTTGGAGCGGTAGATTTTGGATTTAAGGAGGTTATATCTTTATTGCTTTGCTCTAATGTTGATTTCCATCTATATAGTGTTCTTCTACTAATTCCAAAGGCTTCGATAGTAGCATTAAGTCCATACTTGTCAAAGAACTTTATGATTTTTAATCGTTTGTTGGCTTCTGTGTTTTCCATCTCAAAAAGATAGCTAAATCTTTTAAATCTTGTATATCCTCTTATTCCATTGAAGAGATAATCTATTTGCATTTTTCACTCTTTAGCTCTCCTCCAAAGAGTGCCAAATGTTTCTGAACTTATGCAGATATCGTTTTTGTCTCAAACTCTTTTTTTATCTAAATATCAAATCTTTCTTTATAATATTACACAATAATTCCACTTTTAGGTAATACCATAAACTATTAATTTAAGGAGGTATTATGAATCAAAATAAAATCAAACATTTAGGTGCAATCGTAATGATGTCAGGTATGTTGTTTTTTGGTGTGGGCGCAACTGAAGTGATGGCTGCGCCGCCGCCTCCTGGTGGCATACATGATCATCCTAGATACTATGATAGGCCATACTATTATCACAATGGCAGATACTATTATGGCGGGTACTATCGTGACGGATATTACCATTACAAAGGCCGCAAATATCGTGGCGGACATTATTATCGCGACTATTACCACCATCATCCAAAAAAACGTTATGATCGCTATGATCGTCGAGACCGTCATTATCGTCATGATCGTCGAGACCGATATTATCGTTAATACCCATAGGCATTTTGCCTATGGTGATTTGCCACCAACAAGAATCTAAACTAGTTTTTCTTGCTTACTAAAAAAAGTATGGCTCCTCTAAGTACTATTACATTTACACTTGCCCATATGAGAATATCTACTGTATGCTTAGCTTTTATCGTCATTTCATTGGGCCCATTTTGATCTCTTGTGTTTTTTTGGTATAACTAAAACCGCCAAATACTGCACCTAAAATACCGGCAATGATCAATACGATCCCTACTATTTTAACTGTTTTCATTTTGGCTTACTTTGCATTTAAAAATTTCTATTTTGTGATATATGGTTTACTAAAAAAATAACTATTAAAACTAAAACAGACTTTACACAAGTATCTAAGGAGGAAATCATTATTATACAGGAAAAGCTAAACCATAGGCCGAGAAAAGTACTGAACTATAAAACACCGTATGAAGTATTTTTCAAAGAATTTATGAAAGTTGTAGCTGTTTGATTAAGATTGAAATTGCACTAGAGCTTAGAATTGGCGTTACACAATAATTCCACTTTTAGGTAATACCATAAACTATTCATTTAAGGAGGTATTATGAATCAAAATAAAATCAAACATTTAGGTGCAATCGTAATGATGTCAGGTATGTTGTTTTTTGGTGCGGGTGCAACTGAAGTGATGGCTGCGCCACCGCCTCCTGGTGGTATATATGATCATCCTAGATTTCATGATAGACCATACTATTATCACAATGGCAGATACTATTATGGCGGTGAATGGCGCGATGGATATTATTACTACCGAGGTCAAAGATATTATGGAGGGCGTTACCATCATAGATACGATGGTAATCGGCCTCGCATAAGAGAAGAAGTTTTTAATTATCCTAGATATCATGATAGACCTTTTTATTATTATAAAGGCAGATATTATTATGGCGGCGTATGGCGCAATGGAGCTTACTACTTTAGAGGGCATAGATATTATGGCGGACGATATTATCGCAGATAAAGACCATACACATCACTGTATATAATGCCAAAGTGTTCTAATATCATTGTTACCCCAAACTTGTTTTGGGGTATAAAAAAGCTATCTTATCGTTTATGTTAAAAATTATAAAGTTCTTCAAGCAGATTTAAAAGTGGCAGATAAAACATCTCCACTTCTGCTATATCAATATCTCCTTGATTTGCAAAGAAAAAATGATTGTTCCTGTTGCGTCTGGTTCGGATAATAATATAAATTATCTCAGAGACAATATTTGCCTTGTTGATATCGTATGAGATCTTTTCAAACAGTATTTCTTCGGCACTTTTGATGGCCGTACTGAGCGTTCCTGTATTGATCTGTGCGATATATTCGATCTGTAATGATCTCAGTGTCGCCTCCAACCATGAATTTTTCTCTGCTGTAACTTTACTTCCGTACTCAGAGTGAGCTCTTTTTCTAAAAAACGGTACTTCGTATTTCAAAAGTGAGGCTTTGAGCAATATCTCGGCAGCCAACGCGATATTTCGCCAAAAATCAACCGCCTCAAAAGCATTATGCTCTCTTACCGTGTTGATAGCAAATAGACCGTTTTTATATATGACGATATCGTCCAATGTCGCCAAATGTCTCGCGTAGAGATAATTTTCTTCGGCTAGATTGCTAATATCTATAGTGTGCATCTATCCTCTTTTAAATATCATCGATTTTATATCTTTGCCTATCGCATCGGCTACGACATTGCATTTTACGATAAACAGGTAGTATATAGGTCTCTTGGCCACTTGATACAAGCTTTCAAAATTTCCCATTCCTTTGGCGATAACTATATCGGCTCTTTCGAATATCTCTCTTGATGTATCATTGGCTTTGTGTATCTCGAAACCTGGAGTTTCTATGCCTGTATCTACGATATTGGCGCAATCGTTCAAGATCTGGGCTTCTTTTGCGGTAACATCATTGATGATAGGCTTGGTTCTGACAAAATAATGCACCTTGATATCGTACTCTTTTTTGATAGTTTTTATAAGCAGTTTGTCAAAGATATGCTCTCCGGTGTTATCTCCAAGTATTACTATCTCTTTTGCATTTTTTAGCTCCTGCTCAAATTCAGCAAAATCATCAATTGAAAATTCCTTTTCAAAATGATGCTTGATCATCTCGGTTAGCTCAAATTGCTTTTGTGCGCCAAAATCTATTACGTTGCCGATGACTGCCATTTTAATGGCATCTTTGATAGATCTCACAAAAGATGTATCTACCTTTAGCGCTTCGCTTGTGGCTCTCTCTTTGGCACTTAAAACTGGATCTTCATCTCCTGTTATGTCCGATATAGCTTCGTAGATCTCTTTGGCAATTTGGGGCGGTGTATATGAAAAATCGTGCTCTACTAATATCTGAGCGGTTCTATCTAATATTTTTTTGCTTGTGATATCGTCTAGCTCAAGCAGTTTTGTCACTTTCAGTGCTTGATTTAGCAGGCATACAATACAGTCTGGTTTTATGTTCAAACGATTCTCACTTTTTGATGCAATTATAGCATTTGAGGATTTAAGATAGCGCAGATAATGTAAAATTAAGATTGTTCCCGTTGCACCTCAGAAGAGAATGAGAAAATAGTGTGTTCTTTCACAGCCTTGGACAATGGGAACGATGCTGAATATTTATAACATTTTATGCGAACCTGCTTTTATAGCTGCACTTTTGGCACAATTCCTCAACTGCCCTATTTTGTTTAAAACCATCTGCAATAGCACAAGCTCTACGAGAGCTGAGTATCTCATCTAGGCTTTGGTTGCTAAGGTTGCCAAGCTCCATAACAGCTTCGTAATCCAAACAACACGGCACTACTCTGCCGTCAGATAATATGGCTATGTGCGAATCAAGCCCTCCGCAATATCCGTCTCCGTAAACTGGATTTGAGAGAGAAGGCCATTCGAAATAAGTATCAAAATGAAGCAGTATCTTTGGAGCGAGTCTAACTCCCTTGCCGTCCTTGGCATAGTCAACATCCACGCCAAAAAACTCCGATAACTTCTCAAACACCGAAGAATTGAAATCATTTTCACTACTGTTATCATCCATATTCCAAAGCCGTAGATTTAAAAACGGCTCAGGATGGTTTGAAAGTTTATCACGGCATAGAGCAAATACAGGCTCAAGGTATTCATCGAGAGTAAGTTTGGTGCTGTTTTTATTGAAACTATTTAGTGAGATATTTAGCTGCCGCACGCAAGGATGCAAAAGCGTTTGGGAAGAATGTTTGTCGATATAAAATCCGCTTGTAGTTATCATGGCTCTCATGCCGTGGTTTTGGATAATATTTAAATAATCTTCAAGGTTTGAGAGTACTAGCGGATCGCCCATAACATGACAGACTATCTCATTTGTATAATTGGAGGCTTGTTTGACTATAGAGTCAAAAAGATCAAACTCCATTGTGTTATTTTTGATAGATTTTTCAGGGCAAAAAGAGCAGGAAAGTCCGCATATATTAGTAAGTTCTATATATATACGGTTAAATTTCATTAAAAACTATTTTTTCTTTGCAAAGTCTTCGACACTTTTTTCCAAACTAGCCAAAAAATGTTCTATTTTGGTGCCAATCTCTTCAATAAAATTGCGGCTTTGCTTGAGATCTACTTCTATATGCTCATCGTCAAGTTTAACACCAATATTTTGAGCTAGATTCTCGCTGCTTTCTTTGATATTTTGCCCTATATTTTGAGCTTTATCTTTGATCTGTTGTTGGATATTTCCAAAAAAGTCTTTTGTCTTGCCGGTATCTATGGCTATCTTATCTTCCGAGACATCTATTCCCATATCTAATAAAATATTTTGATTTATTTTCTCATTTTTATTCGACATAACTTCTCCTTTTTGGCAATTAGCGCGATTATACCATACCTTGAGTGAACTTTGGATACAATGTCAAAACTAATAAAAAACATTAAGGATATAAATATGGGACTAGGTATAGGCTTGGTAGGTTTGCCCAATGTAGGTAAATCGACAACTTTTAATGCTCTAACAAAGGCGCAAAATGCACAAAGTGCAAACTATCCTTTTTGTACGATAGAGCCAAATAAAGCCGTTGTGCCTGTACCGGATGAAAGACTCGAAGAACTTGCTAAGATAGTCAATCCTGAGCGCATCCAATACTCAACACTTGATTTTGTGGATATCGCAGGGCTTGTAAAGGGCGCTAGCAGAGGTGAAGGACTAGGCAATAAATTTTTATCAAATATACGCGAAACAGAAGTGATATTGCATATAGTCAGATGCTTTGAAGATGACAATGTAGTGCATGTCGAGGGTTCCGTGGATCCGCTTAGAGATGTTGAGATCATTGAAGAAGAATTATTGCTAGCAGATATCGAATCATTGCAAAAAAGAATCGATGCACTAAACAGAAGAGTAAAAGGTAACGACAGAGAAGCCAAAGCCCAACTTGAAATTGCAGAAGAATTGATGGCATATATCAATGAAGGCAATCCTGTCTCTGAGTTTGGCAAGCAAGATGATGAGGCTTTTACTACACTCAATCGCGAGCTTAGATTTCTAACGGGCAAAGAGATAATCTATGGCGCAAATGTAGATGAAGAAGGACTAGGTGAAGACAGCGAATATGTCAAAAAACTAAAAGATTATGCTGCTAAATTTAATCGTGAAGTTATCAAGCTTTGCTCTAAAGTTGAAGAAGAAATGGTGGACTTTGACGATGAAGAAAAAGCGGAGATGCTCTCTTCTCTTGGTGTAAAAGAATCAGGGCTTGATCAGATCATCAAAAAAGGATTTGCAAAGCTTGGACTTATGAGTTACTTCACTGCAGGAGTAAAAGAGGTCCGTGCATGGACAATAAGACAAAACACAACTGCACCAAAAGCAGCAGCTGTCATCCATAATGACTTTGAAAAAGGATTTATCCGAGCGGAAGTCATAGCATATGAGGACTTCATAGCTTACAAAGGTGAAGCCGGGGCAAAAGAAGCTGGCAAAATGAGATTGGAAGGCAAAGAATATATCGTACAAGACGGTGATATAATGCACTTTAGATTTAACGTATAAAAACATTGGGGGGAATGATGAAAAATATTATGCTTGCTGCTTTGGTGGCCTTGTTCATATCTGGATGTGGCAATGAAAGAGGTTCTTTTATGCTTAGTACTACAAGCGATCAAAATCTAACCGAGACAACTAAAAATCTGAAAAACGCTTTGCAAAAAGAAATGTTTACCGTGGTTGATACATTAGATCATAAAACAGTAGCAGACAAATATAATATCTCTATCCGTCCGCAAAAAGTAGTCAGATTTACCTATCCTCAAGTGGCATCTACCTTGATCTCTTGCAATCCAAGCATGGGCATGGAAGTGCCATTCAAGATACTCATCTGGAATGATTACGGTGGCAAAACACATATAGAATATTTAAATCCTGAATATTGGTCACTCACGCACAATATTAAAGACAAAAAATGTCTTGAAATCATCAATCAAACCAAAATAGCCATGGATAAAGCAGTAGGCAGCGTTTCAGTCGATTAATAAACATTATTTATATCCAAAATAGATTTGTGAGACTTTTAAAAGTCTCACAATAAATAATAAAAGACAAGTTCGCCGCTACATAATAAAAATTATTAAAACGAGAAATGTTCACCCAGATAATATTTGCGCACTTTAGCGTCAGATGCCACTTCATCACTAGTGCCGCTTGCTAACATCTCGCCGCTTCTCATAACATAAGCTCTATCGCAAACGCCCAAAGTTTCACGTACATTATGGTCTGTGATAAGTATTCCCATATCAAGCTCAACAAGCTGTTTGATAACGTTTTGTATATCGAGTACGGCTATAGGATCAACACCTGCAAAAGGTTCATCAAGAAGCAAAAACTTTGGTTTGCCCACCAAGGCTCTGGCTATCTCCACACGCCGTCTCTCGCCTCCGCTGAGGCGAATTCCCTCGCGATTACGGATAGGTTCTATATTGAAAATTTCTAATAGTTTTTCTATCCTCTCAGCAGCTGTTTTACTATCTAATTTCAATGCCTCGGCAGCAATGAGTAGATTCTCTTCTACCGTCAAGTCTTTGAAGATACTTGATTCCTGCGGGAGATACCCGATACCGAGCTTAGCACGGCTGCTCAGTGAAAGATCAGTTATATCATTGCCATCCAATAACACTTTGCCGCTAGTAGCATCGGTAAGTCCGCAGATCATATAAAATGTCGTGGTCTTGCCCGCACCGTTTGGCCCAAGCAAACCTACTATCTCTTTGCTTTTTATATTCAAAGATACATCATGAACGATCTTTGTTTTTTTGATGGTTTTTGACAGATGTTTGGCTTCTAATATATGCATGCATCTCCAATAATATATCGCCTCTTGTCAGCAAATGGCTCAATCTTAATATGGCAAGTATTATACCCTGCACTATCTAAAAAGGCTCTAAGTTCATCTGTGCCCCACTCTACTATATGCCAACCCGGCTTATCAAACTCTTCATGAAGTCCAAGCGACATCATATCATGAAGCCCAATACGATATAGATCATAATGAAATAGTTTATCTCCATAGCACTGCTGAAGACTAAAAGTCGGTGAACTCACAATGTCTACTTGGCCAAATTCTTTTGCTATGGCTCCTGTTAGAGTGGTTTTGCCGGCTGCTAGATCACCTTCTAGAAAAATTATCATATTTGATGGCAATGAGGCTTTAAGCTCTTTTGCGATCATTGAAATCTCATCTAACGAAGCTACTATTTCTTTGGACACTAAATATTCTTTACAATGAATTAGAAAATACTATGATCTTTTCTAAATGTTTCATGGCTTTGCCGCTATCAATAGCCGCAGAGGCTTTTTTGATACCATCATCAAGATCAACTGCATTCCCGTCCACAAAAAGTGCACAAGCGGCATTGAGAACTATTACATCTCTTTTGGCCCCTTTTTCCTTGCCGGAAAAAATATCTTTTATGATTGCTGCATTTTGTGTTGCATCACCACCCAAGATCTCTTTGTGAGTCGCAAGTTTAAAGCCAAGAACTTCAGGATCGATCTCACCATGAGATATAAATCCGGCTTCTACAAACGCGAATGGCGTTTTTGTACATATAGATATCTCATCGGTCTTATCGAGACTACTGACCACCATAGCTCTTTTGACGCCAAGATCAACCAAAGCATTTGCTACCAAGTCAACATAACTAGGGTCAAACACTCCTATTAGATATTTTTGTACATGTGCCGGATTGGTAAGCGGCCCTAGGAGATTAAATATAGTACGATGTGGAATAGAATGACGAATAGGCATAATATGTTTCATTGCCGGATGATGGCTTGGTGCAAACATAAAACAAAATCCAACGTTTTCTAGCATCTTGGCTTGTTGCTCCAGCGTCAAATCAAGTCTGATACCCAAAGCCTCAAGCACATCAGCAGAGCCTGATTTGCTAGTGATGCTGCGATTGCCGTGTTTTGCTACAATACTGCCCATCGATGCAAGCAAAAGAGAAACTGTAGTAGAAATATTAAATGTACCGCTTTTGTCTCCACCTGTACCCACTATGTCTATAGCTTTGGCTCTCAATTCTTCAGATATCGGAAGAGCGATAGCGTATTCTCTCATGATCCTAGCTGCTATAGCCATATCTGATACGCTTTCTCCATTTTCATATAAAGCTATCAAAAATTCTCTGGCTTCATCTTCACTGAGTTCATTTGCAAAAAGCTTTTCAAATTGTGTCTGTGCTAACATTTTATATCTCCTTTAAAGCTCTTTTACGTAAAGTTCTTTTTGAGTTTTTGGTATAGTTTTAGTTGTCGGGATCGCTAAAACTTCATATAATTTTTGACCATTAAGATATTCTATCCTAATTTTATCACCGACTGTAACATTTTTTGATGGTTTGGCTTCTATATCATTGATATATACTACGCCGCTTTTGACCATATCTACAGCAATCGTGCGTCGCTTTATGACATTTACGCTGCTTAGCCATTTGTCTATTCGCATACTATTCCTTACAGCATTGAGCAGTCGTTTGACTTTGTTCCAATAAAGCATATTTGGCATCCAAACTTCCTGCCTTGCTGGCTCTTTTCCATAGGGAAATGGCCATATCTTTATCGCATGGCACGCCAAGGCCGTCAAAATAATGCTTGCCCAACATGAACAAAGCATCAGAATCTTTGGTGGCAAATGCTATCTCTTGATACATTTTAAAAGAATCATCATATCTGTCTTCATTAAAAGCTTTGTTTGCTTCCATATCATCCATATTGGTCCTTTTATAGTTTAAAGGCCTCTTGGGCTTTATTTGCCAGTGCCATACCTACAAACGATAATTTACCGTCAACTATAGCACCCTCTTTTTCCAGTTTGGAAATGATCTCTTTGCCTTCTGTCATGGTCATAGCTCTAGATTCTTCAAGCATTGCTAAGATATCTTGCACGCTTTCATCGGGCTCTTTATGAAGCATTGCCAGCAACACTACTTGCTCTAAAAGCTCTCTATCTTCTGTCACTAATGCAACTCTACATTTAGCTTGACTTCCCTAGTGCTTCTTTTGGCTTCTGTTTCGCCGGTTAGAGAATTGTGTCTGTAGTGGATACCGTTGAGTCCTTGAAGTTCGCTGCCTTTGAATGTTGTTTTATTTTCAAGGCTTGCTTCAGGGTTGGCCAACTTGATCTTTTCTAGCTCTTCTGGAGCTATTTTTACTTTGGTTCCTGCTAAGATAGGGATACCGGCATCTACTATACAACCGTCACCTAGCGGTATACCTGTCACAGAATTTGCCCCAAGAAGCGTGTTTTCTCCTATGGTAATCGGATGGCCGTCTGTACCTGAAAGCACACCAAGGATACTGGCTCCTCCGCCAACATCACTACCCGCTCCTACTATGGCTGAGCTTGATATACGGCCTTCTACCATCACGGCACCAAGCGTTCCGGCATTAAAATTGATATAAGAAGCTCCAGGCATCACTGTAGTTCCTGCTGCCAATTGGGCACCCATGCGTACCCTGCTGGCTTCGAGTATACGAGTGTTATCTGCAGGAATTATATGCTGCAGATATCTAGGGAATTTATCCACACTATCGATCATAGGATAAGTACCTGTGAGCTTAAGTGCAATTTCGTGCTCTCTTAGATATTCAAGCTCATATGGAGTATTTCCTACCCATGCGACGTTACTAAGTACTCCAAAAGCACCGTTTAGATTTATACTTCTAAGAGCTACTTTTGAAGCAGATAATGCATAAAGTTTGAGATATACAGCCTCTACGCTAAGCGGGGCTGCGTCTTCAAAAAGAAACACTATACGAAAATTCGAACCCAAAGCATTCATGGAACTAAGAGTCTTGATCACTTGCACATTACGGTGTGCATCGCCTGTAGCTTCGTCTATATATGGAGCAAATGCATTCATGGCATTTATCACAAAGTCATCATTGATAGTCGCTACAAATTCTGAGCTGCTAAAATCAACTTTGATCTTCGCTGCTTCAAGTGCGGCTATAAATACTGCTGCTGATCCGTAATTCTCTTTCCAATTAATAAGAGGAAAGCTTGCTTGTAAAATTTTATCTGCATTTTTTTGTCCGCGATCCACTCTTGCTATGCCAAATGCTATAGGTTCACGGTAGCCGACACCAGCCTTTGTGTTTTCCACTAAAGCTTTAAATTCATCTACTGTTGCAATTGGTGCTATCATCAAATATATCCTTGTTAAGTTTTTGGGATATTATACTTGTATTTATTTAAAATCTTAAGTTCGCGGTGTAAAGGAGCACAGCAAAGAGCAAGCCAAAAGCGATGTTGTGATAAAATCATATTATGAAACACATAAAAGGCTTCGGCAATCGCTACTTTACATTGGCTATAATAGCTTTATATTCTACACTTTATAAATTATGTAGAAATGATAGCAATTACCGATACCATAACTTTGCTCATATATTTAAAACTCCCAAAACTTCTCCTCCTTCGTTTTAGACAAACATTACGCAAATTACATTATTCAGAACTTGTCGTCATCCTCGTGCTTGACACGGGGATCCACTGGATTCCTGCCTCCGCAGGAATGACAGCTTGAAATAAATTCAGCATTACAAAGTTGGCTAGAGTATATACACACAGAACCACAATATCAAAACAAAACAAGGGGACAAACAAAATGAACAAAACAACTAAATACAGTATAGCATTACTTGCCATACTAACACTATCAAATGCCAATACGACTGATCTAGGGGAAATAGAGATCACTTCAAGTACTAGAACGGTTCAAAAAATTACCAAAACCACTTCTACTACAGAAGTGATCACAGAAGAAATTATAGAACAAAAAGGATATGTCAATCTAGCTCAAATTTTAAATGATATAGCAGGACTTGCTATAACACAATCTGGTGGTCTTGGACAAACCACTTCATTATTCAACAGAGGAATAGCCGGCGGAGGCACGCTTGTACTTATAGACGGTGTACGCATGATTGATGGCAGCACTACTGATAATAAAGCGATATTGGAAAATATTTCGCTAAGCAACGTCAAGCAGATCGAGATCATCAAAGGCGGAATGAGCAGCATTTGGGGTGGAAATGCAAGCGGCGGGGTCATTAATATCATCACCAAAACTCCAAAAGATGGATTGCACGGCTCAGTTAATGGCGGTTATGGCTCACATAAAACTTATAATGGAGGGGTAGATCTATCATATAGAAATGATACGATCAGTGCAAATGCAGGAGCTTCACGCCTAAAAACAGACGGTATATCTGCCATGGCTCCAGAGGATACCGAAAAAGACGGCATGAACCAAAATAATTATTATGGCTCGATCAATTTCACTCCCAATGTTAATAATGCATTTAATTTTACGGTCAACAAAACTCGAACAAAAGCAGACTATGATGACAATTGGAGTACAGATCAAGCCAACGATCATTACAGCCATAGTGATGGCGATCAATATGTGTGGTCGCTAAAACATATATATACTTTAGATAATTATGAAAGCGCCATACAGTTTAACAAAGCTGACGGTGAAAGAACTTACTATACAACCGGATATTATGGCGATGGAGTAAATGTATATAAATTTCAAAACGAAAATTTTTCTTGGATCAATAAGTATAATTATGCAGGCGGCACTATTACTGGCGGACTGGAATATCTAAGTGTAAACGGTTTTAATCAGTACAATACATACGCTCCAAATGAGGCAAGCTATATAGATAGAGCTATGTTTATCTCCAATCTCTACAATCTCACAGACAATACATTATTAGAAACCAATCTGCGATATGATAATTTCAATGATTTTGATAACGAAACCAGCTATAAAATCGGAATCAAACACAAACTAGGCGACTTTGAAGCAAGAGCAAACTACGGCAAGTCTTTTGATGCACCAAGCGGCTATCAACTGGCAAACATATATCCTGGCATAAAACTTAATCCGAGCAATACAAAAGGCTATGAAATAGGGCTTAATTATGCCAAAATGATAGATATCACCTATTTTTCCAACAAGGTGACAGATGAGTTAATTTGGAAGACAGGAGCTACGTATACTGATCCGTACGGATATGCAAACGATAATGAAAGTATGACTTATAACGGTATTGAGATAACTCTCAATACGCCAATAATAGATCAATTGTGGCTTAGTGCAAATTATACCAAACTATTTTCGATGAACGAAATCGTCACATTGGCTGATGGCTCAAAAGGCCCAAAAATACGCAGGCCAAAAGAGACAGCCAATATATCTCTTTCATATGAGCCGATAGAAAAATTTGATATTGCATTAGGAGCACAATATATCGGAGATAGACTTGATATGGATTACAATGCATATCCGGCTGCATTAAAAGAAACAGGCAACTATACCCTATGGAATGCTTCAGCTGTTTACGAGATAAATCCTAATCTAAACCTAGCCGTATATCTAAAAAATATGTTTGACAAAGATTATCAAAGTGTATATGGATACAATAGTGAAGGCAGAACCTTAGAGGCAAAACTCACATATAAATTTTAGGAGTTTTTACGTGCGTATCAATCATAGTTATTACATTGCTTATAAGCTATTTAATGCCCTTTTTGCCGGTCTGGCACTAGGCAGTGTGATGAGTATATATGCGCCCTTGCAACCCTCTATATATTCGCTTGGCGGAATAGTGTTGGCCCTGGGAATGATAATCGTTGCTAGGTTGTATGAACAGATATTGACCATCCGATGGTTTTATAGATTTACCATGCTAGTAGAAGTGCTATTGTTTGGCGTTATACTATTTTTCTTGACTTCAAAATTTTCTTATCAAACCGCACTTTTGATATATATAGGCTATCAAATTACATTTGTATTTAGCAGCTACCTCATACGGGCTGAGACGCTGTTTTTGAGTGAGACATATATGCTCATCCGTATCGATACAATTAAGCAAATAGGCACACTTATCGGTATGTCCATTGCTTATGTTTTTTATAAATTTTTAGAGAATAAAACCAATATAGAACAAGTTTATACCATGCACTATTTTCTAGCAGTAGTACAAGTTACTGTAATATTTCTAGTATCTAGAAGCTTTGAAGATAAATAATAAACTTGTCTTTTTTTTATTTACTTATGATTTACATGCTATCTTAATCGCTAACTTTCTTGCGAATGGAAATACAAGCAATATGGTTGGAAATGCTATGACATATGCTACGATCCATGCATGAAGCCAAATACCGATAAACCCATCTACAAATCCCAAATTTATAAAAGTAATGGCTCCTGACATGATAAAACTCATAAATCCGGATAGCAGCAATGCTTGTACTTGATGGAGATATTTTATTGAAACCATTTTTTTTCTTTTTGTATAATTTTTCGGGATTATAGCAAATTGGTTTTAAACATTCAATTGATGGTTTATTCTTGCTTCATTAGGCGGCTTCATACTCTTCCCTGTCTTGCGTAAAATTATATACAACAATTGACACTAAAAATATCAAGATCCATGCTAGCAACATTGTAGTTATCGTGTGGCTCAAAAAATGATCACCGTTCATCATTTTATAAAGTCCGGTTATCCAACCGGTCAGAAATGCACCTGCCAACGCCATTCTTTTATTCCTTTTTGTTTTAAATAAAAAATAGAGTCCCATAAGTGCAAAACCTCCTGATGCATGACCTGCAGGATAGCATTTGGCTTTTTGAGTTTGAATAAAATTAGACGGATAACTATTAAATAGTTTAATTTCCGGGAA
This sequence comes from uncultured Sulfurovum sp., assembly GCA_964527805.1. GTDB lineage: Bacteria > Campylobacterota > Campylobacteria > Campylobacterales > Sulfurovaceae > BN30871. The sequence goes on along the minus strand of CAZGNT010000017.1, from coordinate 10,086 downwards.
TTTACCGCCATATCTCTCCAGTTGGCAAGGACAGGGCATATTGGTGTTGCCTTTTAATTGACCCACGGTAAACGGAACTACGATTAACGAGAATGCCACTATCATTAATCCGCTTTTATAATCTGAAACGATTTTATTCTTGCGATAAAAAATCAAAGCCAAAACAATAGATATGCCAAATATCAATATAAGTTTTTTTTCACCGCTATATAAAACAAAATGCAAAAACCAATTATCCTTGTTTGACAATAGCCATGTTGAATTTTGAAAATTATAAAATAAGTCTTGAACAACCAAATCAAGATTTGTAAGTTGGAACGTAATCAAATCTATTACAAGCAATATCAAAGGTATAGCAATATTCATTATTCCCCCGTTAGAAAGAGAAAATTATATCTTAAAAATATGATATTTTATAATTAATTAGATTGATTTAAAACAATAAAATAAATGTTTAATAATCAAATTTTCATATTTAATAACAAATTATTTCTCTCCGCCTCCCAGTGCTCTATATAATGTGATACGATTTATCATCTCTTCTAGTTGAACAGCAAGAAGTGTTTGCTGTGAAGTATAAAATGTACGTTGCGCAACCAATGCATTCAGATATGTGTCAACTCCGTTTTTGTAGCGAAGATTTGATATTAAATAACTATTTTTTGATGCTTTGACTAAATTATTTTGTGCATTAAGCTGCTCACTGATCGTTTTCTTGCGAGCCAGTGCATCGGAAACCTCTTTGAACGCTGTTTGTATGGCCAGTTCATATGCTGCGATATAATAATCTCGTTGTGCTTTTGTATAGTCTAGTTTTGAGCTTCTAACTCCAATATCAAAAATAGGCAATGTAAGACTTGGTACAAACGACCAAATAGATGCACCGCCGCTAAAAAGATTGGACAAAGCAGTACTTGCCAATCCTCCTTCTGTCGATATAGAAATAGATGGAAAATAAGCTGCACGTGCTGCGCCGATATTTGCATTGGCAGATTTTAGATCATGTTCTGCTGCTAGTATATCAGGCCTATTTAAAAGGACGCTAGAAGGCATATTTGTTGGAACTTCTGCTAGGTATTTTTTATTCGCATTCAAGCCATTGGGAAGCCACTTGTCATCAATTATTTCACCTGCTAATAAATTAAGTGCATTTTTGTCTTGCTCGACTTTGGTTTTATATTTTGCAATATCGGCTTGTGCTTGATAATAAAGCGTTTGAGCTTCATAGAGATCCAATGCCGAACTAACTCCTATATCAACTTTTCGCTGCATAAGTTCTAATGTTTTTTTGGCACTTACTTCTGTTGATTTTGAGAGTTCCAATAAATCTTTATCAAAAGCTAGAGTCAGCCATGCTGATACTATTTCGGAAATTAGCGTAATACGAAGTGAACGCTGGCTCTCTTGCAAAGACAAATACTTTTCATACTCTGCTATTGATAAACTATGAGCTTTTCCAAACAGATCAAGTTCATAGCTGCTGATTTTGGCTACGGCAGAATAGTTTTGCGTAGTTGAAGATGAACCTAATGAATTCCCTTTACTGCCAGACACTACTGCATTTATCATTGGGAATTGGGAAGCACGCTGCATATTATATGTTGCTTTGGCCGATTCTATACTAGCTACCGTTTCACGCAGTGAACGGCTTTGCTTGAAAGCTGTCTCTACAACATGACGAAGCTGTTCGTCTAAAACAATTTCTTTCCATGGCATTGCAAAAACTTTATTATCTTCCGATGATGCAATATTTGATTTTCTAAAAACATCTTCATTCCATTCAGATGGAATTGGTGCCGCTGGTCGTTTATATTCAGGGATAAGCGCAGTACATCCGACCATGTAAAATGTAGATCCGACAGCTATAATAAATTTTAGTTTATTTGTATATTGCATATCAATCACCATTTATGTTTTCTGAGAAGTTTTTACGATCTGCTTTTGTTTTAAATATGGTATTTACCAAAACAAAAAACATAGGAACCATGACAATAGCCAACAATGTAGCGGTGATAGTTCCTCCAACTATGCCCGACCCGATAGAAATCCGGCTTTTTGCACCGGCTCCGGTAGAAATAGCCAGAGGTAAAACTCCCACAACAAATGCCATTGATGTCATCAATATAGGCCGCAGTCTAAGTCTTGCACCTTCAATGGCTGCTTCACGTAATGTTCGGCCTCTCTCAAAGGCCGAAGAGGCAAATTCGACAATTAAAATTGCATTTTTAGACGATAGCCCGATGACTGTCAATAATGCTACTTGAAAATAAACATCATTTTCCAAGCCACGTACTGTCGCAGCCGCAACTGCTCCAATTATACCAAGTGGAATAACCAATAGTACAGAAAATGGAATAGACCAACTTTCATACAAAGCAGCCAAACATAAAAAAACAAATAATATAGAAATAGCATACAAAAAAGTGCTTTGTCCGCTTGAAAGTCGCTCTTGATATGAAAGTCCGCTCCATGCATAACTGCTTCCCGGTGGAAGCTGCTGCGATAATCTTACAATTTCATCCATCGCTTCTCCGGAACTTACTCCTTGTTTTCCGGCTCCTTGTATATTGTAAGAAGCCAAACCGTTATAGCGAGATAAGCTTTCAGGGCCGTATGTCCATTTCGTGGTTGCAAAAGCTGAAAAAGGGGTCATGCTCTCATTGTCACTGCCGCGAACATACCATTTAAAAAGATCTTCCGGTGCTGAGCGAAAAGCAGCGTCCCCTTGGATGTATACTTTTTTGATACGGCCTCGGTCAATAAAATCATTTACGTAATTTCCGGCCCAAGCGGCATTTAAAGTATCATCAATATCTGACAATGAAAGTCCTAGTGCTGATGCTTTGGCTTGGTCAATATCAACATGCAATTGTGTGGTTTCCGACATACTTCCTAAACGAACAGCACTCAAGAGAGTGCTTTTGGAAGCATCGCTGATAAGTTGATCTCTCATATTTTTTAGAGAATCCCGATCAGTTCCTGCGGTTGCTTGAAGTTGAAAATCAAATCCGCTGCTATTACCCAAACCCCTGATTGCCGGTGGATTTAATGCAAATATTCGTGCATCTCTAATCGATGTAAGAGTTTTATTGACACGAGCAGTGATCTCTTCGGCACTACTGCCGGCATCTTCTCGCTCATCCCAGTCTTTTAAATTAACAAATGCCATCCCGGCATTTTGTCCGCTTCCGCTAAAATTAAATCCTGAAATAGTAAAAATTGTGCTTGTGGTATTTGTTTCATTATTTAAAAAATAATTTTCAACATCTTTTGCGACAGCTACTGTTCTTTTTACAGAAGCACCTTCGGGCAAAGAGATTTGAACCATGACCGATCCTTGGTCTTCAACAGGAAGAAATCCGGTAGGCAACCTTAGAACAAGAGCTGACATTACTATGATGATAATAGCATAGAGTATCATCCAGCGCATCGGTTTATTTAATATTCGCACAACTCTTTGTTCATAACGCTTTGTCATAAGATCAAATGTTTTATTAAACCATCCAAAAAAGCCCTTAGAAGCATGGTTGTGGCTTGTGGAGCTCAAAAATGTTGCACAAAGCGCAGGAGTTAAGGTCAATGCAACTATAACCGATAAGATCATTGATGTGACGATAGTAATAGAAAATTGTCTATATATCACACCGGTTGATCCTTCAAAAAATGCCATTGGCAAAAATACCGCCGAAAGAACCGTAGCTATACCAATAAGTGCACTACTTACTTCATCCATTGATTTTATTGTTGCTTTGCGAGCATCTAGATGCTGTTCACGCATAATCCTTTCAACATTTTCCACAACGACTATGGCATCATCTACAAGCAAACCGATCGATAAAACCATCGCAAACATTGTCAAAGTATTAATCGAATATCCAAAAACATACAAGATCCCAAAAGTACCCAGCAAAACAACCGGCACGGCTATAGCAGGTATTAGTGTAGCTCTCCAATTTTGCAAAAAGACAAACATAATGATCACAACCAATCCGATTGCTTCAAAAAGTGTTTTTACTACTTCATTTATTGATATTCTAATAAATTTTGTACTATCTCTTGGATAAGCTACTTTATAGCCTGTTGGCATATTGTTTTGAAATCCTTCAACAACTGCGCGGACACCATCAGCTGTAGCCAACGCATTGGCATCAGGAGCCAGCATAACAGCTATTCCAGATGCCGGATGGCCATTTAAGCGTGTAACATTATCATAGCTTTCGCTCCCAAGCTCAACACGTGCAACATCGCAAAGGCGTACTAATGCCCCACCTTGATTGTGTTTTACTATGATATTTTGAAACTCTTCGGAGGTTTGCAGTTTTGATTTTGATGTTACGATAGCATTGAGCTCTTGATTGCCTAAAGTTGGCATTCCGCCGATCTTTCCGGCTGAAACTTGAACATTTTGAGACAAAATAGCATTTGAAATATCAGAAGGATTTAATTTGTACGCCATTAGTTTTGATGGGTCTAGCCAAATACGCATAGCATATTGGGAGCCAAATACTCGCACACTGCCAACACCATCAACTCTGGCAATGGCATCTTGCATATTGCTTACCATATAATCAGAAATATCCGTCGCGGTTGCTTTATCGGCTTCATCATATACTGATACGATCATAAGAAAATCACTTTGTGATTTTTTTACATTAACCCCGTACCTTTGCACATCATTTGGCAATCTTGTAATTGCTTGAGAAATTTTGTTTTGCACCTGAACCTGTGCCGTATCCGGGTCTGTACCTTGCTTAAAAGAGACATCAATATTTGATTGCCCCGAAGAACTACTAGTGGATGAAAAATAAAGCAACCCATCCAGACCGGTTAATTGCTGCTCTAAAATTTGTGTGACACTATTTTCTACTGTTTCTGCCGATGCACCTGTATATGTGGTATAAATTTTAATAGTCGGTGGTGCAATATCCGGATATTGAGCGACAGGCAACGATACGATCGAACCAATTCCTGCCAACATAATAATAATAGAAATTACCCAGGCAAATATTGGGCGATTGATAAAAAATTTACCCATATTTAATTACTTTTAGGATTATTTTTATTTAATTTGGAGGATATATCTATCGGATGTACACTATCACCTATTTTAATTTTATTTAACCCTTCTACGATCAAACGATCATTTTCTACAAGTCCGGATCTAACAAGCCATTGATCGCCTATTGTTCTATCAAGAGTAATATTTCGCTGCTCGACTTTGCCGTTTTTATCTACAACCAGAGCTGTAGCTTCTCCCTTGGGATTTCTGCTAATACCTTGCTGTGGCGCTAAAATTGCACGTGTGCTCACGGCTTCATCTATGATAACTTTGACGTACATACCGGGCAGCAATACATTGTCAGGATTTGAAAATTCTGCTCTTAATGTAACAGACCCTGTCGCCTCATCAACTGCAACCTCTTGCAATTTAAGTGTACCGTTATGCTCGTACAAAACATCATTTTCCAATTTCAAACGGACATTGGCGCTTCCCGAATGGATCGTTTTTTCTCTCAATAATTGTTTTAAATTTAACAATTGAACACTAGATTGTGTAAAATCGACATAAATTGGATCAAGCGTACGGATAGTTGCCAGCGGGGTTATTTGATCCAATGTCACCAACGCCCCCTCTGTCACACTAGAAGTCCCTATACGTCCAGAAATCGGGGCTTTTATCTTGGTGTAATCTAGATTTATCTTAGCACTTTCCATGGCAGCTTTTTTCTCTTCGGCAATAGCTTTTGCTTGTAAATATGAAGTATGTGCATCTTCATAATCTTGTTTAGATACTCCTAGAACCTTGACCAGCTCTTTATATCTCATATCTTTTAACCTGGAGGCTTCTATTGCTGCTTGAGCATTTTTATATGCTGCGTATGTCTCATCGTAAGCTGCTTTATATTTTACAGGATCGATAACATATAGTATATCTCCCTTTTTTATTTCTGCGCCTTCTTGAAATAATTGTTTTTGAATGATCCCGCCAATTTGCGGCCGTATTTCAGATGATAATGCAGCCTTGGTTCTTCCTGGAAGTTCTTGCTGCAATGTAATTGATTTTGATTTTATAGTATATATCCCTACTTCAATGGCAGGATTGACATTTTTTGCAGACTGGCTATTATCATTACAATTTACAAGTAAAATAGCCGCGGCAATGAGCATGATAAAATTTAAATTTTTTTTCTTTTTGAAAAATGATGCGAAGCTGGAATTGTATGACATGGAATATTCCCTAATTTTATCCGATTTAAGTTATCGATTCTCTATATAAAAAAATAATTTTATTATTTTTTTATATAGCTATATTATACTTTACTTAACTTATATAAATCGCAAATTCATTGGGTATATTGTATGATCCAAAATTGCATGATCCAAAGCTAAAATTTAACGCACGGTTTGAAAGATTATTTTTAGAAGCAACGTGCAACAATTATTAAGATTTTCGATAGCTTAAAAAGTTAAAAATAGGTGAAATTACATTAGTGATTGGAATTGGTATTTGAAAAAAACTCTGTATATTTTAAATGAGAATAGATAAAGTAAATAATAAAAAATTTTGAAGAAAAAAGCGAAAAAATTTAAAAATTCTGAAATTTAAATTTGATTTGTAGTGGCTCCGGATGCAGGATTCGAACCTGCGACCAAGTGATTAACAGTCACCTACTCTACCGCTGAGCTAATCCGGAATGGTTTCAAAAAGTTTATCTCTTTTTGTGGGTGAGATTATAGCCTAAAAGCCCTCATATGTCAAGGGATTTTAGGCTAAAATATAAAAAGTTACGCCATAAATTTTAAAAATTTTGACTTTTTTATCGTCTAAGAGTATTTTTAATCTATCTTTGCTTTTTTCATCAAATAAAATATTAATATCATCTTCACTCAATGGTCGATTAGCTATGGTAGCTAGTATTTCATCATTACTATATGAGCCTGCTCTTATCTCTGAACTTTTCCTATGAACAATATATACAGGCAAAGAAGTATCAAAATATGATGCAACTTCCAGCAAATCTGCAGAACTCAATGGTTCTACTTTGTATGCTGGAGGTCTATCTATAGTACCTATATCGACTCTTGTTGGCTTTAGAATTGTTAAAAATTTATTTAGTGCTTCTATGTGTTCTAAGCTATCATTGATGGATTTTACAAGTAAAACTTCTACTATGAGCGGCTTATGATACACAGCTTTAAAATCTAACATTCCTTGCATGATGTCTGCAACATTGATACCTTTGTGGGCACGATCGAGTTTTTTGAGGCATTTATCGGTAGCGCAGTCAAGGGAGAGTTTCACCATATCAAATTTAGCAAGTGCTTCTCTCACTTTTGGATCACCTATAGTGCTTCCGTTGCTTAGGATTAGGGTTGTTTTTTCACCTTTTATACTATTAATAGCATCAATAAGTTCATTAAGATATGGATAAAGTGTAGGTTCGCCGTTGGCCGTAACAGTGATTACGTCAATATCTTTGTGCATACTCAATGCATCTTGCAATGCAGACATTATACTCTCAACGGAAATGACATCATCATATTTATCTACTGTCTTGGCGGGTTTTAGTTCGCAATAAAGACAATCAAAGTTACACTGCTTTTTATGTGGACTCAGATCAATACCCAGAGACTTGCCAAATCTACGGGATAGAAGAGGACCGAAAATTATATTACCCATATTAAGCCTTTTTGTGTAGATATTTCTATCTGTAAAAACAAAAACTAACGATTAGCGTTTACTAACCTCTTGACAAAGTTTAACAAAATATTGTGCATTTTCTACCGGCACATCTGGAAGTATTCCATGACCGAGGTTAAATATATGTCTGCCATCTCGCATAGTATTGGCAAGCGATTCTACACATTCTTTGGTAGCTTCTTTACTATACAGACGACACGGCTCCATATTTCCTTGGAGTACATAACGCTCTCCAAGTTTCTCTTTTGCAAATGCCATAGGAGTAGACCAATCAACTCCAAATACATCGAAATTACCGTACACTTTATCTAAAAACGCTGGTATTCCTTTTGGGAACATGATTATAGGGATATGAGGATATTTTGCTTTTAGATAATCGGATATCTCTATCATATATTTCCATGAAAATTCATCATATTTAGACGGTTCAATAGCAGCTGCCCAGCTATCAAAGATTTGTACTACATCTATACCTGCCTCTATCTGTTTTTCCATATACAGTTTGACTACTTGTGTTACTTTTGAGAGTATTGCATGTAGAAGCTCAGGATTTGAATACATCATTTTTTTACATATATTATATGTTTTAGTGCCTTGGCCTTCTATCATATAAGTTGCCAAAGTCCACGGCGCTCCGGTAAATCCGATGAGTGCCTTATCTTCAGCCAAACGCTCTTTTATAAGCTTAATGGTCTCATATACATAAGTGAGTTTGCTTGCAGCTTCTTCTCCGCCTAGCAGGGCATCAATATCAGCTTGTGAAATGATAGGATTTTCAAATACCGGACCTTCACCTTTGACAAAGTCAAGTTTCATGCCCATCTCATTTGGCACTACCAATATATCACTAAACAATATCGCAGCATCAACTCCGAGTCTATCTACTGGCTGAAGCGTTACTTCACATGCTAGCTCAGGGTTGTGGCAAAGATTTAGAAAATTTCCTGCTTGTGCTCTCACTTCCATGTATTCAGGAAGGTATCTTCCAGCTTGTCTCATCATCCATACTGGAGTATATGATGTCGGTTTTCCTAAACATGCATCTACAAAAATTTTGCCCATTAATGGTTACCGCCTTTATGTAAAAAATAAAGACCTACCGAAAGAGCCAAGATGGAAAAAGAAAAATATAACATTTCCAATGCGCCATTATAATTAGTGTGCAATACTCTTTGGAAAAAACTAACGATCAAAACCATTACGATAACTTTTGCAAGTTTATCTTTTAGCTCATCCAAAGAGTGGATCTCAAGTATTTTAGAAGAAGCACTCTGTTTGGCTATATCGATATCTGATATAAAAAGCTCATATAGCCCAAAGCCAAATATAAACAAAACTATTGCCATTAGATATAGATCGATAGCTCCGATAAGTCCGCTGACAACTTCTTCGTGAAAATGCTCAGGATGAAGATGATTAAAAAACACATCGGCTACGCTAACCACTACGCCAAAAACATCCATGCTTGCAACTATAAATAGCGCTATACCGCCTAACATGCTAAAAATAACAGCTAAGAGTACAAAAAATCTACTGTCCCACAATATTCTCTCAAAAATTGATTCTATCAATTTCATATTTCCTCCAATTTGATCCATTTTTGTGCTATGCGTACTGCATTTGTAGCAGCTCCTACACGTACTTGGTCTGCAACACCCCAAATATGAAGTATATTTGGTGCAAATATGTCTTTTCTTATTCTGCCTACATATGTCATATCCGTATCTGTTGCCGTTAAAGGCATTGGATATTCTTTGTTTTCTAAATTATCTATAACAACTACATTCTCAAATGCAGCTAAAGCTTTTTTGGCTTCTTCAACACTCACATCTACGCCTTCTTTGAATGTAATGGTGATAGATTCACTATGGCTTCGCAGAACCGGCACACGAACACAAGTAGCACTTACAGCAAAACTGGAATGCATTATTTTGTTAGTCTCATTGACCATTTTCATCTCTTCTTTAGTGTAACCGTTTTGTTGAGGAGTATCTATATGAGGGATTACATTAAGCGCTATTCTATGGGCAAATGCCTCTACTTTGGCTTCATCTAATGAGAAATTAAAGAATGCTTGCATTTGATTTACAAGCTCTATCATACCTTTTTTACCAGCCCCGCTTACTGCTTGATATGTGCTCACGTCTACTCTTTTGATACCATACAGGTCATCAAGCGGTTTAAGCAATTGTACCATTTGAATAGTAGAACAATTTGGATTGGCTATGATACCAGACTCTTCCCAAAGCTCAATATCTTCAGGGTTGACTTCCGGTACTACTAAAGGAACTTTAGGATCCATTCTAAAGTGGCTTGTGTTATCTATAACAACCGCTCCTGCGGCTACGGCATATTTTGCAAACTCTGCAGATATGTTTCCTCCT
>CAZGNT010000016.1:0-28494 GCA_964527805.1 uncultured Sulfurovum sp. | reverse complement strand
GGGCTTGTTTGACATGATAGCTTGGATGACTGATCGCATCATGAATTCTTTGTTTTTGATATGTTTTAAGTCCATATGTGTACATTATCGGTGCACTTAGCAAAATAATGGCACTCAGCCAAAACCAGATTTGTTTTTTAACCCCAATTACAAAAATGATCCCAAAGCCTACTATTAAAAGCACCATAGCTGTTCCAAGGTCCGGTTCTTTTGCTATAAGCAAAAAAGGAACAAGGATAATAGCAGAAAAGATAATAAACATTTTTGTACCATACCCTTCTTTTGGAGGAGGGTTTTTTCTGATTATATATGCTAAAGCCATAATAACACTTACTTTTATAAATTCAGATGGTTGTATAGTCATGCCAATGCCTGGAATTTCAAGCCATCTTTGTGCTCCAAGAATAGTTTTGCCAAACATATCAACAGCAATCAATAAAAGAATATTAAAACCATACAACACAGGCATTAGCCACCATAAAATAAGCCGCCACGGGATTACTACTGAGATCAAAAAAGCAATGAGAGCAACCACATAATAAATCATCTGTTTTTTAAATAACTCAGGATTTATCTCATAAATAAGCCACGAGGAAAGAAAAAATATAGGTAAGAGCTGTATTATCAAAAGGTAATTGAAGTGTTTAAAAACACGCTCATTTAGATTGAGCCAAGATAGCATATGCATTTCCTATTTTTTTATGTTAGTATATCAAAAAAGTTTCAAAGGTTTGGTATGCAAGGCGTATTGCGTTATGAAAAATTCATTTTATCCAAGCAATGCATACACGGTACCAGTATAAAAAATAGTTTATTGCCATTTGATTTTAGTTTAGCGCTCCATACAGGTGAAGATTCCCATAATATTGTGAATAATCGTAAAAAATTTCTTGAAATGCTAGGCGCAAGCAAAGATACCAAGATAATTTTGGCAAACCAAACTCACAGTGACAATATAGTGATCATTGAGGATAGGCAAACTGCCGGATGGTTGAGTCACGATGATGCAATTGCCGATTGTGATGCTTTGATCACGGCACAAAAAAATTTATTGATTGGTGTTTTGACGGCCGATTGTGTCCCTATACTTCTTTTGGATAAAAACAAAGGAGTTGTAGCGGCCGTTCATGCAGGATGGAAAGGAACACATAAGCAAATTGCATATAAAACTGTCACAAGAATGAAAGAAGTTTTTGGGTGCTGCGAGATAAGCGCAGTTATTGCTCCCTCTATCGGAGCTTGTTGTTATGAAGTGGGCAGTGAACTTGCAGAATATTTTAGTGATTATCCGGAAGCTATTGAGTGTATTAATGGAAAATGTTTGCTTGATTTGCCGCTTATCAATAAGCTGCAACTTCAAAATGCCGGAGTAAATAATGCAAATATAGAGATGAGCGGTATTTGTACCTCTTGCGAGAATGATAATTTTTTTTCTTATAGAAAAGAGAATGGCTGCAGCGGGAGATTTTTGAGTGTGATCGGGATAAGGAGTAGTGATTAGTGATTGGTAGAGCAGGGTGTGTTTGCTAACACACCTTTTATCTGTATCTAGACTTCCATCTCTTTAATATTCCAAGGTAATCCTTGGGTAGTCATTTCAGCCATAAACGGATCAGGATCCATTTGTTCCATGTTGAATACTCCTTTACCGCTCCATATGCCCTGAAGCATCAGTTTTGCCCCTATCATAGCAGGGACACCGGTAGTATAGCTCACGCCTTGACTCATTACTTCTGCATAACACTCTTCATGATCTTTGACTTGGTAAATGTATATTTTTCGTTTTTTACCGTCTTTTGTGCCTTCGGCAACTATACCTATATTTGTTTTGCCTTTGGTTCGAGGCCCAAGACTTGCAGGGTCAGGAAGAAGGGTTTTTAGGAATTCGATTGGAACTATTTTCATTCCTTTGTGTTCTATCTCTTTGATGCCGAGCATTCCTACATTTTCCAAGCACTTCATGTGTGTGAGGTAGCTTTGCCCAAAAGTCATAAAAAATCTTATTCTTTTTAGTCCTTTGATGTGTTTTACAAGCGATTCCATCTCCTCGTGGTAGAGCAGATAGCTATCTTTTGGACCAACTTCCGGATAATCCCATACTTGCATTATTTCCATAGGCTCTGTTTCTATCCATTTGCTTTCCCCGTTTTCATCTTTTTGCCAATATTTGCCTTTGGCACTTACTTCGCGAAGGTTAATCTCAGGATTAAAGTTTGTAGCAAAAGGATATCCATGATCACCGGCATTGCAATCTAGAATATCAATTGTGTGAATTTCGTCAAAATAATGTTTTGCGGCATATGCGCAAAATACATTTGTTGCTCCAGGGTCAAATCCGCTGCCAAGAAGCCCCATGATGCCGGCCTCTTTAAATGCATTGTCTTTTGCCCATTGCTCTTTATATTCGAATTTAGCAGTATCTGGATGCTCATAGTTTGCAGTATCAAGATATGGAGTTTTTGTAGCTATGCAAGCATCCATAATGGTAAGATCTTGATATGGAAGGGCAACGTTTATGACGATGTCGGCCTGTGTCTGCTCTATTAATCTTATAACATTGGTTGTATCATCTGCATCAACTTGAGCAGTTTGTATCGTAATGCCCACTTTATTTTTGATATTTTTGGCTATTTCATCGCATTTGCTCAGAGTTCTACTGGCTAATGTTATGCTGCCAAATGTATCGCTATTCATTGCACATTTAAAAGCTACTACATTTCCTACGCCGCCAGCGCCTATAATAAGAGTTTTTTTGGACATATTTGCTCCTTGATTGGTGAAGGAATTTTATCATAAAAAGACAAAAATTGACAACATTTATGCTCTCCAAAATCAATTAACAAAAAGATATTACGATATAATAATCTTTTTAAAACCATCACATAAAGGAATTTTTTGGAAGAGACTTTGTCATCATTGGCCACATGGGGATATATAGCTATAGCATTTTTTTCGTTGGGCGGATCGCTAGTCATTGTTGCAGCCGCCGGCGTTTTTTCAGCCATGGGACAAATAGACCTTACTACAGCTTTAATCGTAGCAATGGTTTTTAACTTCATCGGGGATAATTTATTATTTTATATGTCTCGTTATCAAAGAATAGGCGTCATGCCATATCTGCGTTCTCATCATCGCAAATTAGCACTTGCTACTATTATGTATCGAAGGTATGGCCCTGTCGTTATGTTTGTTAAGAAATTTATTTATGGCCTCAAAACTCTTGTGCCGCTTAGTATGGGATTGTCAAAATATAATTTTGGAAAGTTTATTTTGATCAATCTATTCGCATCTGTCTTTTTTGTATTGGTTATTGGTCTCGGCGGATATTATGCAGCGGAAAGTATAACTATTATATTTAATACAGTGAAAGAAAAGCCATGGATAGCACCAATTATTCTTTTTAGCATATTAGGTTTAATTTGGTTTTTAATGGAGAAAGCAACCAATAAAAAATAGGTTCAAGACTGTACTTTGAAGTACAGCTTGATTCTTGGTTATTTACTATATTTTGTATCTACAAATTTTTTTATTCTTCTAATGCCGTCTCGGATTGTTGTAATATCTGTAGCAAATGAAAATCTAAAATATCCTTCGCTGCCAAATCCAATACCAGGAACTACTGCAACGCCTGCTTCTTGAAGCAGCTCTTTGCAAAACCCGATAGAATCATTCGAAATTTCTTTAATATTAACAAACAGATAAAAAGCGCCTTGTGGTTTCAGTACGCTTATGCCGTCTATTTCATTTAGCAATTCAACGGCTTCATTTGCCCTAGCTTCAAAGGCTTGTCTCATATGTTCTATCTCTTCATCAACCTCACCGCTTAGTGCAATAATGGCTGCCTTTTGCGTAATAGAGTTAATATTGGATGTGCTTTGGCTTTGCAAGTTATCCATGGCAGTTATAAGCTCTTTGTTTGGGCTGGCAAGATATCCAAATCTCCAACCTGTCATCGCAACTGATTTGCTGAGGCCGTTTATGGTAATTGTTCTTTGAAACATATCCTCAGATATGCTAGCAGCTGCTACAAATTCAGTGCCATAAACAAGTTTTTCATACATTTCGTCACTGGCAACCAAAATGTCAGTCCCTTTTAGCACTTCTGATATCTGTACTAATTCCTTTTTGGTATATACAGATCCTGTTGGATTAGACGGTGATGTGAGAACAATCATTTTTGTCTTTGGAGTAATTGCATTTTTCAACTGATCAGCAGTCATTTTAAAACCGCTTTTTTCATCAGTATCTATAATAACAGGAATACCACCGCTGTATTTAACTTGTTCAGGATAAGTAACCCAGTATGGTGCAGGAATTATAACTTCATCGCCTTCATCGATTACAGTTTGAAAAAGATTAAATAGTGATTGTTTCGCACCATTGCTGACAATAATTTGATTTGGTGCATAATTTAGGCCATTTTCTCGTTTAAGTTTATCACTGATAGTTTTTAGAAGTTCTGGAATCCCTGCAACTGCTGTATATTTTGTAAAACCATCATTAATAGCTTTTATAGCTTCTTCTTTTATACGTTTTGGTGTATCAAAATCTGGCTCACCGGCCGAAAAACTAACAATATCTTTTCCTGCAGCTTTGAGTTCTTTTGCTAATGTAGCAACTGCAATGGTCAAAGATGGAGAAAGTGCTTGAATGCGTTGTGAAAGCATAGAAAAACCTTATGTTTAAATAATATATATATTATACTATGAATTTCATAGCAATTTGCTTGAAAAAATGGGTGAAAAATGCTCAGCTGTCCATTGATTTTAGGAAGGCATTATATACTTCTTCTAGTTCGTGATCTTTTTTATGAATACTTGAATGGTCGCCGGTTTTAACGGCATGTTCAAGTACCGCGATACGTTTAAGCAAATAATGGAATACTTCTTTATCGATATCGGGCAGCTTATTGTGGCTAAGCAAGCTTTTGTCAAACCCTTTTGCTATGATACGAGCAGGAATGCCAATTGCTGTAGAGTTATCAGGAACATTTTTTACAACTACGGAATTGGCTCCAATTTTTACATTATTTCCAATTATAATATTGCCCAATATCTTTGCTCCGGCACCAATTACCGTGCCGCTTTTGATGGTTGGGTGTCTCTTGCCCTTTTCTAGGCTCACTCCGCCAAGTGTAACTTGTTGATATATAAGCACATCGTCTTCAACAACAGCGGTTTCTCCTATAACTATACCGACCCCATGATCTATGAAAACCCTTCTGCCTATAGTGGCAGCTGGATGTATATCAACAACTGTTAAAAATTGTCCGATCGCCGAGATCAGTCTAGGAAGATATGAAATTTTGTGACGATATAGAGAGTTTGCTATTCGATAAAAAAAGAGAGCCCAAAGCCCTGGATAATTAAAAAAAAGTTCAATATTTGAATGCAGGGCAGGATCGTTTTTTTTAACTGTAACAAAATCCTCTTTTATAAGAGTAAAAAGTGACACCTTTTATCCTTGTTCTTTGATGAGATCTAATGTCTGAATCGTTTTAAGATAGCTGTTTTCGCTTAAATACAAATAAAGTCTTCCCAGTATGTCTCTTTTTTCATCAGCATTGAGATGTTTGGATTCTTCTATTTTTGATTTTAAAGATTTATCTACAAGATTCGTATCATAATCCAAATCATCGAGTACATCCATCAAATTTTGAGCCTCTATAAAATTATATGGCACATAATCACCGTTCTTATCAAATTTGATCACAACTTCTGTTGGATGAGTAAAGAGATTGTGCCGCATTCCAAGGACTTCTTGGTATGCGCCTGTTAGGAAGAAAGCCAAGAAATATTCTTCTTTTTCTACATCAATATCATGTAGATAAAAAGGTGTTTTTGGCTTAAAGCCGATCTCTCCGTCACTGTCACATGTGATATCCCAAATGCTTGCAGGATTGGTTGGTTTTATATCCAATTTATTAAGAGGCATGATAGGGAAATGCTGTCCAAGACCCCACCAGTCAGGAAGCGATTGAAATACTGAAAAATTAACCAAATATTTCTCTTGGATACGATCTTGAAGTCTTTTTAGTTCATTTGTATCTTCGTCTTTTAGCAAATAGATTACTTTTTTAATGATCAAATTTACTAAAATCTCAGTATTTGAACGATCTTCAAGATCTATGTAACCCAAATCAAAAAGAGTCAATAAGCTTTCCATATGATCAAGAGCATCGTGCAGATATTCTCTGGCGTTTGTCCGTTTTAGTAGATTGTATAGATCGAAAAGTTCTTGTATAAGCGGAGGGTTTTGTTCTTTTAGGCGCAAACTTTTTTCATTATATTCTTGACTGAAAAGTTCTAATACCGGAGCAACAAGCACAGAATGGCTAGCTGCTATAAATCTGCCTGATTCTGTAAATATGTCAGGTTCGGGTACATTTTTACTTTTGGCGATCTCTTGCATTAAGTAAATGACATCGTTTGAAAACTCTTTGAGCGAGTAGTTTCTCTCTTGTGTTTGTGTGTGTTGACTATATTCAACAGCCAATCCGCCACCGATATTTATGGCTCTAAGAGAATCCACACCTCTTTTTTTGAGCTCAGCGTATATATTTCCAGCTTCCCTTAATGCTTTTTTGAGTGGAGCGATGTCTCCCATTTGTGAACCGATATGAAAATGGATCATCCAAAGATGATTTAGCAAATTATGAGCTTTTAGCATTTCATATGCTTCCAAGAGTTCAGTGGACGTTAAACCGAATTTTGAACTAAAACCACCGCTTTTTGCCCAAATGCCAATACCTGAGCTATGCATTCTAATGCGTACACCGATTTTTGGGACTATCGGATCTTTGCTTTTATTATTGAATTCCTGATGGACATTAATAATAGTTTCAAGCTCTCCTAATCCTTCAATTGTAATAGTTATGTTGTGTCCCATTTTGGCTGCTATAAAACAAAGAGCTATCATCTCTTTGTCTTTAAAGCCGTTAACCGTAATGGGCGCTCCAAGAGGCGTATGTGACATGGCAATAATGAGCTCGGCTTTGCTGCCTGCTTCTAATCCATAATTATATCCTTGTCCGACATTGACAAGCTCGTGTACAAAATTTGGAAATTGGTTGACTTTTAGAGGGAATACGGCATGGAAATTTCCGGTATATCCAAATTCTTTTTTAGCTGTTTTGAATGTATTGAACAGCGTATGGATCTGTTTTTCTATCAAATGCGGGAAACGTAAAAGAACCGGGCCTCTATAACCTTTCTCGCGAATATGGTTTGTGATTTCTAATAAAGATGGTTGATTGCCATAGTTGACATTGACGGTATCTTTTTTGATAATGAAGTTACCATCGCCCCAAATATCTAAACCAAATTGCTTCATCCAGTATCCTAACGCTTAATTTTTTGTTATTATATCTAAAAGAACTGTGTTTAAATATGCTGATGCTAAATAATTTTTTCAATTACCAAAAGAACAATGGCGCTTAAAAAGCCTCCGGCGATACCGGCTAGTACATCGTCGACCATTACGCCAAGCCCGCCTTTGACCTCTCTATCTATCCAGCCTATTGTGGATGGTTTCCATATATCAAAAAGTCGAAAAAAGATAAAGCTAAGCAGATATGCCATCAATATACCATATTGATTGTCCAAAGAGACGGCGGTCTCGTACGCAATAAACATTGATATCCACATCCCGCTTACTTCGTCTATTACTATCTGTGGATTATCATGCGAACCTGTAATTTGTTCATATTTATTTATCTCCAAGATTCCAATGATAGTAATGGCGATAGTTAACATAAAAAGTGTTTGAGTGCCCAAAAACTTAATAATCAATATCCCGACAATCAATGCTGCAAAAGATCCGGCAGTGCCGGGTGCTTTTGGAGCCAAGCCTGAGCCAAAAAATGTGAGAAATAATTTTTGTAGTGTCATGTATGGCCTTTGTTATGTAAGTGAACTAGTCTGATATAATTCGATCAGTTTGGTATAAAATGTTTTGTTTGTTTGCTCTTCAAGCAATCCGGAATTTGGTAAAAGAGCATAGTATAGATCTTGAACGTTTTTAAATCTATTAGGGAACAATGATGATAATATAGTTGCAGAAACTTCCTTCCTTACCAAAATAGTTGGAGGAACTATCCCGTTTTGGATCAATTTTAAAATAGCATTTGAATTGTATTTGATATGATGATGTTGTCCATGAGGACAATTCTCATCACTTACTAAGGTTGTACAAATATTGCAGTATACATATTCTTCTATCGGTGCAATTTTAATACCCAAGTTTTTACATTGATCAAATACTGTATTTGTTCTGTTATGGTCATAATAGAGTCCAAGCCCTGCATGATTTTTGCCAACTACAAGTTCATGGCATCCATAATTTTTTGCCAGAAAAGCATCCAATATTAGTTCGCTATACCCGGCAAAAATATAAGTATTTTCAAAAGGAACAATTATTACTTTATTTGGAGGTAAAAAATTTTCTACAAATTCCAATACTGATTTGTATCTAATTTCATAGGTCAAACCTTCATTAGTAAACGGTTTGCGCAAGAACAAGATAACTAGATCAGAACGACTCAAAGTTTGTCTTATCAATTTTTCATGGGCACGATTGAATGGGTTGGCGGCAAGGACGATCCCTGCGACGTGCCTCGCACTTGTTTTTTTGATTATATCTTTGACATGCTTGAGATTATTTTGTATCAGCGGATATTCCACTTTGTATTCTCCGCTTACGGCGATCGTACCTAGTCTAGCAAGAGTATTGCGAACACCGGGATGTGATAGATCAGTCGTTCCGTATATATTATTGACCCTTTCATTTGGATCGATCTCAAATGTTTCTTCGACAATAAGTTCTCCTACTTTATGTTTGTCACTAATAAGGTCAATTGTTTCATTTGGTTTGATCGATATGAGAGTTTCGTGATTTTTTTTACCCTTAGGCGCCAAAATAAATGAAAAAGGAAACGGCATGCCTTTGTAGGTTTTATTTAAATTGACATCTTGGGATGTTTTTTTATTCATAAGGCCAGTCACGGGTGCAATTAGTCCGGCTTGGACCAAAGCTAACGATGAAAGAGCTTCAGTATCTATATATAAAGACTTATTTTTTTTTGTAGAGACCATATTTTTTCCTTTTTTCCCATAAGCTTTTTCTAGACATTCCTAATTTTTTTGAAAGTTCAGTATCCGGGAACTGACTTTGAAATTGAGTAAGAACAAATTGTATATACTCATCAATAGTCAAAATATCATTTTGACTGTGTATCTTGTTATTTGTATTTATTGTAATTGTCTCAAAGGGAGAGTCTATTTCATTACTGTCAACCAATACAAAATTACATAAAGATAGGCATTGAAAGAGCGTATCTCGTTCTGACTTCTTTAAACAGTTAAAGCTAGTTATGTAAAAAAGAGTATTTTCGTTTTGATTGGATAATTTTTCTTTCCATGATTGGGTTCCAAGAGATACAAAAACAAGTGATAAATGTTTTTTTTCGGCATATTCGAAAATTAGTTTATCTGCCATAGCATAATGATTTGTTACTATTACGCAAGGAGTTGATATAGCAGGTTGCTCGGTGTTTGATTCTGCAGTGTTAAATTGAGAATTTATGTATTCTTGATAAAAATTATTTTTTTGTTTAAGTTGCTGATATTCTTTGTAGTGCTCGATCTTTCTAAATAACTCTTCGATCCTAAAAGGTTTGAGTATATAATCTTTTGCGCCCCATTTAAGAGGATCTCCTACGGTATCATTATTTATGTAGTTAACCATAAGAATAATAATTTTGTCTTTATATTTTGATATCAAAGGAGATATCGATTGTCCCGGTATATGGGTTGAGAGAAGATAAACATCCCCTTGAGTATGCATCGCTTCTTTTGGTGATCTGTAAATTTCTATTTGAAAATTATGTTCGGTTAGCTTTGAGGCTATACTTTGAGCCAAATATAATTCATTTTCTATGATTATTATCTTCATAGTTCTTTCCAATCTATATATGATAGGGTTGCAACCGCATGGACAGTTATGCCTTCGTTGCGACCGACAAAACCAAGTTTTTCAGCCGTTGTGGCCTTGATGTTTGTGTGTATAACTTGAATACCAAGCAGCGAAGCTATGGCACTCCTCATTCTCTCTTTATACGGTGAGATTTTTGGAATTTGTGCCAATATAGTTATATCAACATGTTCGATTTTAAAACCGTATGAATTTATTCGTTTAACGGTATCTTGCAAAAGCAGTGCCGAATTAATATTTTTAAATTCCATACTTGTATCAGGATAAAATTCTCCGATATCTCCCATGCCGGCAGCTCCAAGCAGGGCATCTATAATAGCATGAATAGCAACGTCACCGTCACTATGTGCTTTAAATCCGTATGGAGTATCAATTTCTACACCGCATAAAACCATTTTTTTATTATCTTCAAAAGGATGAATATCAAGCCCGAATCCTGTCAATGTTTTCTTTGAAGCAGTATCAAGACATGATAATTTTGCAAGATCATCTTTTGTTGTGAGCTTGTGGGCTTTGGCTGATCCCTCCACAAGCAGGATCTCTTTATCTAAAGACGCTATAGCGCTGCTGTCATCGGTAAAGATCCGTTTACTCTTAATGGCTTGTTTGAGTAGTTGGGTAACACTTAATTGAGGTGTTTGAATAAGTTTTGCTTTTTCGCGATCGGCAGGCATGTTGTCGATATATAATGTATCTGCAACTTTTAAGGCAGGAACTATACAATCAGCTTTGCCTTTGGCCTCAAGTATTCTATCTATCATTTCATGATCAATACAACATCTGGCAATATCGCTAACCAGCACAAAAGGTGTTGATATATGATCTAGTGCGTTTGAGAGAGATTCTTGTCTGGTAATGCCGCCATGTATATATGTATACGGTGCAAAGTATTGCATGTATTTGATCTCATCTAAAGAAGAGACTATGATAATATTTGAAAAATTATATTTTTCAAATTGTTTTGCCACAAATAGCCATAGTGGTTGATCCTTTATGTAAATCCACTGTTTTTTGACGGGAGCATTGAAGCGCGTAGAATTTCCGGCTCCCAAAAGTATCAATGTGATATCTTGCACTTATTTATCCTTGTTTTTTCACCATAATGATGAAAAGTGTAACGAAATTATACATATTACAAACTTGATATATTCTTGATTTATATTTTTTTAAGCTTTTTTGGGGTAAATAGAAGGTAACTTTTTAATTCTTTTTTGTTCAAAATATAGTAGAAAAACTGGATTTTTTATAATAATTTAAGATTTGATAGGTATAACTACAAAATCACTAAGGATGTAAATAAATGAGAGAAAAGTGGATAGATAAACGTATTGATGATAACGTTAGGACTCAAATGTATTATGCTAAAAAAGGCATTATTACTGAAGAGATGGAATATGTTGCAAAGATAGAAGGAATTGATGTAGAGCTTCTAAGAAGCGAGATAGCTAGAGGCCGATGTATCATTCCGGCAAACATCAATCATAGACATCAAGTTCCAATGGCGATAGGTATGGTTGCTAGCTGCAAAATCAATGCAAATATAGGCTCTTCTGCTCTTGCTTCCGATACTGCAGGTGAGATAGAAAAAGTTGATGTATGCCTCAAATATGGAGCCGATACCATTATGGATTTAAGCACAGGAGGTGATCTAGATAGCATTCGTGAAGCGGTCATTGCCCACTCTACTGTGCCTATCGGCACGGTACCTATATATCAAATATTGCACGATTGCAATGGAAAGATAGAAGATCTGACAATAGAAAACATGCTTGAGGTTTTAGAAAAACAAGCTAAGCAAGGTGTGAGCTATTTTACGATTCATGCGGGTTTTCTGCTTCGTTTTATGCCGCATGTTGCCAAGAGAAAAATGGGAATTGTGAGTCGCGGAGGAAGCCTTATGGCTGCTTGGATGATGCATTATCACCGCGAAAACCCGTTTTATGAAGCTTATGATGCTATTCTTGATATATGCCGCAAATACGATGTCGCACTTTCGCTTGGCGACAGTTTGCGCCCTGGATGTTTGTATGATGCGAGTGATGAAGCGCAGCTAAGTGAGCTAAAAGTATTAGGAGAGCTTACTCTAAGAGCTTGGGAAAAAGATGTTCAAGTCATGATAGAAGGGCCTGGACACGTACCGCTCAATCAAATAGAGCGCAATATGAAAATAGAGAGAGAATATTGCCATGAAGCCCCTTTTTATATTTTAGGGCCATTGGTAACTGATATTGCTGCAGGGTATGACCATATTAGTTCTGCTATAGGTGCAGCAGTCGGCGGATGGCATGGCGCTGCAATGCTTTGCTATGTTACACCAAAAGAGCACTTAGGACTTCCAAATGCACATGATGTAAGGGAAGGTATCATAGCTTACAAGATAGCCGCACATGCAGCAGATATTGCTAGAGGCCGCAAAGGTGCCAGGGACGTGGATGATGCAATGAGTGATGCCAGATATAGATTTGATTGGAATCGCCAGTTTGAATTGGCACTTGATCCTGATCGTGCAAAAGAGTTCCATGATGAGACATTGCCTCAAGATGTATTTAAAGATGCTGAGTTTTGTTCAATGTGCGGGCCAAAGTTTTGTTCGTATAAGATAACTCAAAATATCATTGCCGAGCATGGCGAGACCATGAAAGATTCTCAAATTTTAGGCAAAGCCTAAAATTAGGTCTTCAGCAGACTGCTCTTGCGACTAGTCGCTCTGTTTGATTTAAATTTATGAAAAGGAAATAGATAAAATGACAAAAGAAAAAGTTTTAGAAGCATTGAAAAATGTAACTTATCCGGGTTTTACAAAAGATATTGTAACTTTTGGATTTGTAAAAGATATTGAAATCAACGATAATCGTGTAGCACTTAGTGTAGACATTACCTCTAGCGCACCAGAAGTAAAAGAACAGCTTAATAAAGATATTGAAGTTGAACTTCAAAAGATAGGTGCAAGCGAAGTAATAGCAACGATCATGCAGCCTAAAGCCCCAAAAGAGATGAGTAATTCTATGAGCGGTAAAAATTTAGCGCCGCAAGTGAAAAATTTTGTTATGGTGAGCTCGGGCAAAGGCGGGGTAGGTAAATCTACAACTTCTGTGAACCTTGCTATTGCAATGGCTATGCAAGGCAAAAAGGTAGGGCTTTTGGATGCTGATATATATGGGCCAAATGTTCCTAGGATGATGGGTCTAATTGATCAAAGACCGGAAATTCAAGGCAATAAAGTATTGCCTCTCAAAGCATACGGTGTTGAAGTAATGAGTATGGGATCACTTATGGAGCCGGGACAATCTCTTATCTGGAGAGGTTCTATGATCATGAAGGCAATTGAGCAGTTTTTAAAAGATATCCTTTGGAACGAACTGGATGTTTTGGTTATTGATATGCCGCCGGGCACAGGTGATGCACAGCTTACTTTGGCTCAGTCAGTACCTGTAACTGCGGGTGTGACAGTTACTACACCGCAAGAAGTAAGCCTTGATGACAGCAGAAGAAGTTTAGATATGTTCCAAAAGCTTCATATCCCAATAGCAGGATTAGTGGAGAATATGAGCGGGTTTATCTGTCCAAATTGTGAGACAGAATCTGATATATTTGGCATGGGTACTAGTGAAGCGGTTGCAAAAGAATTTGATACTACTTTAATGGTTCGTATACCGATAGAGCCTGCTGTTAGAATCGGCGGGGATACCGGTATGCCTATCGTGTATCACAAACCGGATAGCGAAACTGCGAAACGCTATCAAGAAGCAGCCAATAAACTTATTGCCTTTATAGATAAAGTAAACGAAGAGGGCGGAGCAGATAATTCTGGTATTCAGCCTACTACGCCTCCGGGTGTAAGTGCATGCAGTACTGCAGCACCTCAGCAAAACAGCGGCGGATGCGGAACAGGCGGATGCGGCTGCCATTAATTTATGCTATCCTAATGGCTAAATGAATACGTTCATGGTGAGCTTGCCGAACCATGAGCGATTAAAAGAAAAAAACAATTTAATTTCTTACTGTTTTTTGTATCCTCCAGATCATGTAGTTTCCCAATAATTTTTATAGTTAATCTTTTTTTAATAATTTTAATCTATTAAAATTATCGCCAAAATATATCAACTTTATAGTTATTTGGCTATAATACAAAAAAAGGCCAAGGGGAGGCTAAAAATGAATATGAAAGATAAATTACATACACTGCTTAGCAGTGAGATTATTCCGGATTTGGAAAGTGCTATTGATGAATTATTTGAGGCAATCAGCGAAGGAGGCGGGAGCTTGACCGAGCAAAAAGAAGATCTTGAAGAGCTTAGAGAAATGCGCACCGAGTGTTTTGCTATACTCGAAGAACTTAATCGTGATGAACTTGAAGATGAAGAGATCGAAGCCCTTTATGAAGAATTGCTAGGGATGAAGAGTAGCGAAAATGATGAAGATTGATTTGCACTCGATGCAATTGATTGAGATCTTATGCTAAAAAAAATGGCCTTAGTGGAGGGTACTACCCTTTTATTGTTAATGTTTATAGCTGTTCCTTTGAAGTACAAACTAGGAATGCCAGAAGCAGTGTATATAATGGGTAGGGTTCATGCAGCAGCATTTTTGCTCTATCTTGCCATGCTGATCATATCGTTTGCGCGCAAGAATCTGACATTATATCACTTTGTGTTAGGCGTTATTGCTGCATTTATACCGTTTGGCAGTTTTGTATATGAGCGAAAAATTTTGGAGCGTAATTTACAGATCAATTAAACACAGCTATTAAAATATAAGCTTATAAATTAATCTTCTGGTCTAGCAATTTTTTTGCCCAAGCTAGAGCTTCATCATGCGTTGCAATAATACCTTCTATCTGTGCTTCATAAGCTTCATGCAAAATATTTTTAAAAACAGGAGAAGGCTCAAGCCCTAATTTTACAAGGTCTCTGCCTTGCAATAGAGGAGTTGGCGGCTTGTTGCTAACTCCTATTTTTTTTGATTCTGCCAACAGCCATTCGCCTGCTTCAAATACTCCTTTTTGTGCTTCTGGTGTAAGGCGGCCTAAAAAATCTGCTTTTGCCACTATAAGCAATTCTTCTATATTTACTTTTGTTGATAGACGACGAATAGCCTTTATCGAGGCTTTTTGTTTATATAATTGTGATGGTGTGAGATGATATCTAACAAGCGGTTCTATTTGTTTTATAAATTTATGCTCATTAGTAAGTCTGCTCATAAATGAATTAACGAGTTCAATCCCAGCTTTTTCATGGCCAATGGCTGTAATTTTACCATTTTCTATTTGTGTGTGTGTGGATTTGCCAAAGTCATGACAAAGTACTGCCCAAAGTAATTTTTCATCTTTGTTATCATTCCCTGTTTTTAGCTTTGCCATTTCATCAAGTGCCATCATGGTATGAGTCCACACGTCACCTTCCGGATGGTAAATAGGAGATTGGCGCAAACCTACCAATGCTTTAAGCTCGGGGTAATACCGTAAAACTCTCAGCTCTTTCGCTAGTTTAAAACCGCTAGATGGATATTTTGATTTGAGCAGCATTTTTTTAAATTCAGCATAAACTCTCTCTTTGGGAAGATGTTCAAGCATATTATCATCAACCATTTTTTGACATAATTTAAAAGTGGAATCATGCAAAGTAAATCCAAAACGACTGATAA
The DNA here is from genome assembly GCA_964527805.1 of uncultured Sulfurovum sp. Classification (GTDB taxonomy): domain Bacteria; phylum Campylobacterota; class Campylobacteria; order Campylobacterales; family Sulfurovaceae; genus BN30871. The sequence continues at coordinate 12,861 of CAZGNT010000016.1, read as the reverse complement.
ATTGTATAGCACGATAAATACGCAATGGGTCTTCGATGAATGTATCATTATTTATGTGGCGTAGATTTTTTTTATGTATGTCCTCAATGCCGCCAAATGGATCTATAAAGTTTTTGTTTTCAATATCGTAGCCGATCGCATTAATAGTAAAATCCCTTCTTCTAAAAGCATCTTCATACGACATTGAGCTATCACAAGTTATATGAAAATCTTTATGTCTATTTCCTATTTTGGTTTCTGTTCTAGGAAGCGATATATCGTATTCTTTTCCATCATGTGATAGTTTGAGTATTCCATAGCTTTTGCCTACAATGTTAACTTTGCCAAATGATGAGAGTATGTTTTCTAACGCATCCATATCGCAGATGCCATATACTTCTATATCGTAATCTTTTACTTCTATCCCCATAAAGTAGTCTCTTACGCTCCCGCCAACAACAACAGCTTTGGCATGTTTGTCTTTAAGAGCTGAGGATATGGCGCATAAAATAGAAGGAAGCTGCATAATAGTAGTAGAGTAGGTTACTACTCTACGGTAACACTTTTGGCAAGATTTCTTGGCATATCTACATCATTGCCAAGCCTGATAGAGATCTCTAGAGCTAAAATTTGAGTGATAACCATCATTTCAAAAAACTCTAGCATTGGATGGCTGTCATATTGAGTTTGTATGAAATCATCAGCCAACTTAAAAGCCTCCGGCGATATAGCAAGTATAGTAGCATCTCTGGCACTTAATTCTTCTACATTACTTTTGATCTTTTCATAATGCAAACTGCGAGGCATAAGTGCAACAGTAAAGAGCTCGCTATCAGCCAATGCAATAGGACCATGTTTCATTTCACCAGCCGGGTAACCTTCGGCATGAAGATAGCTGATCTCTTTTAGTTTCAATGCACCCTCTAATGCAAGCGGATAAAAGAGGTCTCTGCCTATAAAAAAGAAACCGTGGCCGTGCAAATATCTCTTGGAAAGTCTGTGTATTTGTTCATGTAAACCATCTGGAACAAGAAGGACTTTTGGAACATGGATCATCGCATCTATCTCTGCAGCTACAATATCGTTTGATACACTATTTCTAATTTGTGCAAAATATACCGAAAGCATCCATAGTACCATCGTTTGTGTTGCAAATGCCTTGGTGCTTGCTACACCTTTTTCTATACCTGCTCGTGTTAGGATTGCTCTATCGCTCTCCCTTACTATTGATGAGTTATCTACATTGCATATACTAAGACTTTTTAGGCCTGCACGTTTTGCCATTTTGAGAGCTTCGAGAGTATCGGCTGTCTCTCCGCTTTGCGAAATGGTGACAAAAAGTGTATTTTTATTTAGAAGAGGATCTTTGTATCTAAATTCAGAAGCTATCTCTACCTGGCAAGGAATGCGCGAGATTCTTTCAAACAGATAGCTGCTTGCCAGTGCTGAATGATAGCTAGTACCGCATGCGCAAATTTTTATGGCTTCGATGCCTTCTAAAAACGATTCATCTAATTCTTCAAAAAATATACTATCGCTTCCAACTCTTCCCATCATAGTTTCGCTCATAACGCGGCTTTGTTCATAGATCTCTTTTTCCATAAAAAACCTATACCCGTCTTTTTGAGCCGATGTTTTATCTACAAGAAGAGGCTTGGCATGCAGGGATTTTTCTCCGTTAAGATCAAATAATACCACCTTGCCGTCTTTTGCATATCCAAATTCGCCATCTTCAAGGTAATAGACCTCTTTTGCTTTTCCTATGATAGGAGTATCAGATGAAGCAAAATATATATCTTTATCGTCAAATCCGATTAACATAGGTGAGCCATTTTTGGCAAAAAAGATGGTATCTGGGGCAACTTCCGTGATAAGCAGTGTTGCATATGCCCCATTTAGTTCAGATATTGTTTGTTTAAATGATTCAAAAGCATTTTGATTTTGCTTGTAATAGTACTCAAACAAATGCACTATGGTTTCTGTATCTGTTTGGCTTATAAAATTTACACCGCTTTGTTGGAGTTTTGCTTTTAATTCTTGATAATTTTCTATGATACCGTTATGCACTACAAAACTATATTCGCCAAGGTGCGGATGCGCGTTAAGTTCGGTCGGCTTACCATGTGTTGCCCATCTGGTATGTCCTATGCTTACACCAAATCCGCTGCTCAAATAATCTTTTGTTTTAGCCCTGAGGTTTTCTAGTTTGCCTACGGCTTTGAAGTTTCTTAGATGTTTGTTTTCTATTATTGCAATTCCGGCTGAATCATATCCTCTATATTCTAACTCTTGAAGCCCGTCAAGTAATATATCTTTTTTTTCTTTATTGCCAATATAGCCTACGATTCCGCACATTTAACTATTCTCCGTTAGTTTTTGGATAATTAATTCGATATTATGACAAAAGTTTCCATTCTTTTCGATGAGAAACAAGTCTCTGGTGCGATTTTTGATAGTATGGATCTTTGCAGATGCTATATCTATATTTAAAGAGTCAAATATATCTATAATATATGCAAGCAAGCCGCTTTGGTTTTTTGTGTGCAAATACATTGATGCATAGTGCTGCGAATGTTCACAATTTATATCTATTTCAGAGCGTAATATCGCTGGTTTTTTGATATTGGCTTGCAAAGAAGGGTCAAAAGATAATTTTATGATCTCATCAACTATATCCATGTCATCATCGGTGATTTTGGTGGTATAATCTATCTTGAAATATTTTAGATTGTCAAATAGTTTGCTTATCTCCATATCGCCAATTTCCAGATATGACAATCTGCCCAATAGATAACCAAGATTTATGGGCGTTTCCCGCACAATCTCCAGACTAAAGTATTCGTCATTATGTATCCAGTATCTATATCCTTTTGTTCCAAATGCTTTTTTTGAAAGTGCTACTATTGCTTCGGATGAATAACGCAAAAATGGCAAATTGGCAGGAATTGAAATGATTTTTTTCTGCTCTGATTTGGTTAGTTTCAAGAAATCTATATTTTTTTTGAGCGCTTGGATCTTTCTGATCCTTTTTGATGTTTCATCAATAAGTTCTTTATGTTCCAGTTTTTCAATAGCATTTTCATAGAGGGTCTTTAGCAATTTGCTTATGAATGAATTATATATATTGATGCCTACGCCATTGATGTCGGCATAAGTGAGTATATAAAGCATATCAATTGATTTTTTATTTTTAAGGTGAGATACAAAATCCAAGATTACTCTTTCATTGTGCAAATCTTCTCTTTGTGCTACGCGGCTCATAAGAGTATGATGTATGATGAGCAGCTCTCCTAGTTTGATCATCTCTTCATGAAAGTTTAATTTTTGAGCAAAAGATCTGAAGATCAATGCACCGATAGCACTATGATCTTTTTGGCGCCCCTTGCCTGTATCGTGCAAAAGAACTACCAGTTTGAGCAAGGCTTTTTCATCATTGTTTAATCCTTCAAAAAGTAATTTTATATTATTATCTTCGATATTTTCCAAATGATAGAGAGCTTTTATGGAGTGAATGTCAACCGTATAATGATGATAGCCGTCAAATTGAGGCAGATCTATTACTTTTTTGAATGGCGGAAGCAGTACTCCTAGCAGCCTAGCTTGAGATAATGTCTCTATAATGCTGTAGGCATGTGCAGAGTAAAATATTTTTTTTATGTTTTCCAAGAGAGTTTTAGAGAGTGTAGATGGTAGCTTTGAGCGTACCAATACGCCTATAAGCGACGGATGCGCAGTGTAGGCTTTGTCTGCATTTGCTATTAAATATTTCAATAATGCACCAAAAGAAGCATTTGCCTCTTCATGTGTTAGCAATAAGGCGTTATAGTCGATGTTAATTATATTTGTACTCATTTCATATACCCACAAAGTACAGTATAGATCTATGATGCGCAAACTTTGCGTTACTTTTTTTGCAAATTTGATATGTTCGTCCGGATTATTTTTATATCCCAGCAATAAGCTTACAGCAGGGATCAGCTCAAGACGAAGCCGGTCTTCTTTTTTGTGAGAGATTAGATGTAAGGCAGATCTGACGCGAAATAAAAATTCCAAAGCAATTCTAAATGTGCGATACTCACTGTCAGAAACTATATTGCTTGGAAGCTGCCTTATATTGTCAGTATTGTAAAGCACTTTGCCTATCCAATATACTATATTCGCATCCCTAAAACCACCAACGCCATCTTTGATATTTGGCTCCATAGTGAGGGGAAAACTTGTATGTTTTGCTTTTTGTTCTTCGAGTTTAAGTCTTATAAACTCCTCTGGATTATCATGCCTTATGGCATTTAGTATGTTTTGTGTCTCTGTCCATATGGATTTTGAACCTTCTATAAATCTAGATTCCAAAAGTGCAGTTTTGATAGTAATATCTGTTTTGGATACATCAAAAAGCTCTTTGGTAGTATGAACTCTGTGTCCAAGCTTCAAGCCTGTATCCCACAAAATATAGAGCATTTTTTCTATCAAAACTTTGGTATTATAACCTTCTATCTCTTCATAAACTATCATGAGGTCTATATCACTATGTACGCACAGTTGCTCCCTCCCGTAGCTGCCAAGTGCAACTAGAGCAATAGGGATAGAGTGTTTCATCGGCAAATACTGTCCAAAGGCTTCGCGCAGACTTGTATGGTATATAATTTGCAATATCCCATCGATATGTCTAGTGTGTTGTACCAAAAAATCTTTGCCTTCGCTTTTGCGAAAACGATTTTCTAGCGTGCCAAAATAATTATTAAGATGTTTTTTGATGACTTTTGCTATCTCAAAACTTGCAGCATTGTTATATAAAAGCTCTTCAATTTCTTCTTTGGCTGTATCCACACTTATTCCTGACATTGAATTTGACTCCTAAACTTATATTGGTATAATAGCAAAAATTTACAATGAATTGCAGTGGATAAAATATGGATTTGATACAGAAGATAGAACGAGGAGAAAGACTGGGTTTTGATGAGGCAGTCAAGCTTTATGATCTGGATCTGGATACTCTCGGAACGCTTGCTAGTGCTATACGCACAGAAAAATTTGGCAAAAAGAGTTATTTCAATATCAACCGCCATATAAACCCGACAAATGTTTGTGCTGATATCTGTAAATTTTGTGCATATAGCGCAAGTAGGAAAAATCCAAACCCTTATGCTATGAGCCACGAAGAGATGCTTCAAATTGCTAAGAGTTCATATGCCAATGGAGCCAAAGAAGTGCATATAGTCTCAGCCCACAATCCAGATGTGGGGCTTGATTGGTATATGGGCGGTTTTAGAAAGATCAAAGACGCCTTGCCTGATATTCATATCAAAGCTCTCACTGCTGCAGAGGTAGATTTTTTATCCCGCCAGTATGACAAAAGTTATGATGAGATTATCGATATGATGATAGCAAACGGAGTTGACAGTATGCCTGGAGGCGGAGCAGAGATATTTGATGAAGAGATTCGGGATTATCTCTGCAAAGGTAAAGTTAGCTCACAGCAGTGGCTCGAAATTCATCGTAAATGGCACGAGAGGGGCCGCCAAAGCAATGCCACTATGCTTTTTGGACATATTGAGAGCAGGGCACATCGCATTGACCATATGCTTAGGCTCAGAGATCTGCAAGATATCACAGGCGGATTTAATGCTTTTATCCCACTTGTTTATCAGAAAGAAAATAATTTTCTTAAGGTGGAAAATTTCCCTACGGCACATGAGATACTAAAAACCTATGCTATCAGCCGTATATTGCTGGATAATATCCCTCATATAAAAGCTTATTGGGTTACATCGTCTATCAATCTAGCTCTTATAGCCCAAGAGTATGGATGCGATGATCTTGACGGTACGATAGAAAAAGAATCTATCCAGTCAGCCGCAGGAGCTGCAAGTGCCAATGGTATGAAGATTGATGAGTTTGTGGGGCTTATCAAAAATGCCGGTTTTGTTCCTGTCGAGAGGGATAGTCTGTATAATGAATTGAAGGTTTGGTAAAAAGTTGTCATTGCAATGAGTGAAGTGAAAAATATATTCATATAAGTTGAATAGCATTTATATAATTTGACAATAATCTTATTGTGTGCTACAATATGTACAATATTTTGAACATAAAGGACTAAAATGCAAGTAATGAATTTTACTGAAGTTCGAAACAATTTAAAATCTATATTTGATAGCGTTGTCCAAAACTCCGAAGAAGTTATAGTAAATCGTAAAAACGGCGAAAATGTAGTCATTATCTCGCTGGATGAGTATAATAGCATGAAAGAGACAGAGTATCTTATGAGTTCTCCGGCGAACAAAGAGTGGCTGCTAAAATCTATCGCAAGCGCAAAATCAGGAAGAGTTAAGCAAAGAGAGCTGATTGAAGAATGAAGATAGTCTTTACTCAAGAGGCTTGGGAAGATTATCTATATTGGCAAACTCAAGACAAAAAGATATTGAAAAAAATTAATACACTCATTAAAGATATTGCAAGAGAACCTTTTGGGGGACTTGGAAAGCCAGAGCCGCTTAAATATGATTTTGCAGGATACTGGTCAAGGCGAATTACCGGGGAACATAGATTGGTTTATGAGATTTATGAAGATAACATGATCATTGTTGTTTGTAGATATCACTATTAGGAATATTATATGAAAAAACACTACTACCCATACACAGAGTTTAGAGATGATCTAAAAACATTGACAAAAAAGATAGATAAACCATTCGATACTATTGTCGGTATATCTCGTGGCGGACTCAGTATGGCTCAGATGCTAGGAGAGTATTATGATATACGTAAAGTGTATGCTATAAACTCTATCGGTTATGATGATACGGTCAAGCTTGATGAGGTAAGGATATTTAATATACCTGATCTTAGTGATTCCAAATCAGTATTGATAGTTGATGATATAGTTGACAGCGGCGATACACTGATCAAGATTTTGGATCTATTTCACAGCAGATACCCTCATGTCAATTTCTATGTAGCCTCTATTTTTTATAAGAAAAGTGCTAAAATTGCACCAACTTGGTATGTAAAAGAAGCACCAAGCTGGATCGAATTTTTTTGGACAGTTGATTTGAAAGAGGATAGAGTATGATTTTGATGATAGACAATTATGACAGCTTTACTTACAATATAGTCCAATATTGTCGTGAACTAGGAGCTGATCTAAAAGTCATTAGAAATGATGAGATGACGATCGAGGAGATTAAAGCGCTTAATCCTGAAAAGATCATTCTCTCTCCAGGCCCTGCGACTCCGGACGATGCCGGAGTTACACTAGATGTCATTAGAGAATTTGGTGATACCAAGCCGATATTTGGCATTTGTTTAGGGCATCAAAGCATCGCTCAGGCATACGGAGCCGAGGTTGTAAGGGCTACAAATATGATGCATGGCAAGACCTCTCAGATAGTCGTAGATAAGCCAACCGCTATTTTTCACGATCTGCCAAATGAATTTAGGGCAACTAGATACCATTCTTTGATCGTACGTCCCGACTCTTTGCCTTCGGATATAATCCCTACTGCACACAGCAAGGATGATGGAGAGATCATGGCTCTAGAGGTCAAAGGCAAGCCAATATACGGTGTTCAATTTCATCCTGAATCTATCATGAGTGAATATGGGCATGAGATACTTGCCAATTTCTTGGATTTATGAGATTATTTGTCAATAGCATTATAGTTTTATTGTATTTGGTAGTTGTGCTATATCTAGCTATTGCGATCCCAATTACTCCAAGCGAAGCAGAATTGTTTTATACATCAAATAATCCGGTATCAAAATTGATGCATCTAGGAGATACTCTGCTCGGCGGCCTTTTTGGCCTGAGATTTTTCTTTTTGATGGCAGGTTTGTTTTCTGTTGCATTGTTTTATGTAGTTGCAAGTGATACATTCAAAGACAAAAAAGATGCCGCGCTTGCTACAGCAATTTTTGCGATGCTGCCGGGTATCATTATAGGCAGTGCATTGGCCAATATTGCAATGCTCGTGCTTTTATGTGTACTTCTTTATCTCATTGCCTATCATAGAAAATGGTATATATTAGAAATCGCAGCTCTAGCGGCTCTATTTTTGCTGCATGATGCTTCCATGTTGTTTTTTATTGCTATAGCGACCTATGGAGCCATGAATAAAGAAAAGCGAACATTGATTTATGGAACGGCATCCGTGATTCTTTTGATCTTTCTAGGCAGAGGGATCGAGATAGGCGGCATACCAAAAGGGCACTTTGCTGAAATTTTTGCTATTTATGCATCTCTTTTTTCTCCATTTGTTTTTTTGTATTTTATGTACACGATTTATCGTATCTGGCTTAGAGAATATAAAAGCATAATCTGGTACATATCGTCAATAGCGCTATTTTTGTCTCTCTTACTTTCCATTAGGCAACGAATATTTATCACAGATTTTGCACCATATATATTTATCGGTATTATATTTATGATGCAAATTTATTATCAAAGTTTAAGAGTCAGGCTTCCGGATTTTCAGGTCGTATATAAACGAGGCTTATTTATTTCATTATCTATTTTGATACTCAGTGTTATATTTATAGTGGCTCAGCCGTTAATTTTTAGTGTTACTAATGGGTTATATTTTAACTTTACAAATAAAGTGTATCGACCATATATATTGTCTCAACAATTAAAAGCATCAGGCAAGCACTGTTACGATACCAAAAGGACCAAAGAAAGTTATCAATTACGATATTACGGCATTACATCTTGTCAAAACTAATATTATAGATAAGTAATTGTTTCTAAAATACACACTATCACTATAATCATAGTTTTCAACATCAATTGCAAAAAAAGTTAAAACATTATCATGGTAATATATCTAACCAACTCAAAAAAGGAGAACTCGATGGCTCAAAAAGCGATTAGAGAGTATGATGCTAAGACTATTTTAGCAAAACATTGGGATAAGTATTTTCCAGATTTTACTTATGCCTATGAAACCATAATGGTTCAAAACGGAGCAGAACTCAAAAGTGCTGCTGCACAAAAAACATGGCTTGCCAATAAACCTTTGGTTGCCAAACCGGACATGCTATTTGGTAAAAGAGGCAAAAACGGCCTAGTTCTATTCAGGGACAGCAAACCAGGCGATGTTTCTCTAGAAAAAGCAGCAAGCTGGATCGATGAAAAATCAAGTTCAAAACAAAATGTATATTTTTCATTTGATGGCGATACACCGACAGGAGAACCAAAAACTGACTATTTGACTCATTTTATCGTTGAGCCGTTTACTCCGCACGAACAAGCTGAAGAGTATTACATCAGTGCTACATGTGTTGGCGATGATGATGTGCTCTATATGTCTGCAGAAGGTGGTATGGAAGTAGAAGAAAATTGGGACAAAGTTACAGAAGTAACATTTGCTATCACTGATACTGAAGAAGAAATAGAAGCAAAGATCAGAGCAAATATCCCTAAAGATGTTGCAGACAAAGATAAAGAAGGATTTGCTAAATTTGCAATAGGTTTCTTTAGAGCATATAGAGAACTAAACTTTGCTTATCTTGAGATCAACCCTTTTGTTATGCAAGGCAATAAGATTGAACTTCTTGATATGGTTGCCAAACTAGATGATACTGCCGGATTTATGATGACAGAGCAATGGGGCGATGTTGAATATCCAACTTCTTTCGGTATGGAAGAAAAATCTCCTGAAGTTATGGCTATAGAAGAAGCTGATAGCAAATCAGGTGCTTCACTTAAACTTACTGTACTTAAACCGGACGCTAGAATCTGGACCATGGTAGCTGGCGGCGGCGCATCAGTTGTTTATGCTGATACGATCGCAGATCTTGCAGGTATCGAAGATTTGGCCAACTATGGTGAGTATAGCGGCGGACCGACAACAGGCGAAACGCAATTTTATGCAGAAACATTGCTTGATCTTATGACAAGAAGCAAAGATCCAAAAGGTAGAGAAAAAGTTCTAATCATTGGTGGAGCTATTGCAAACTTTACAGATGTTGCAAAAACATTTACAGGTATCATTTTGGCATTTGAAAAATATGCCGAGAAGATGAAAGATGTAGGCGTAAAAATTTATGTCAGAAGAGGCGGACCAAACTATGAAAAAGGTCTTAAAGATATCAAAGAAGCAGCCGACAGACTTGGTCTTTGGATTGATGTATATGGACCAGAAACTCACGTGACAGATATCGTGAGAATGGCAGTAGAGGGATAAGGAGAACAAATGGCACAATTATTTACAAAAGATACACAAGCAATTTTTTGGAACAACAACACGAGTGCGATCCAAAGAATGTTGGATTATGATTTCGTGATCGGCAGAAAAACTCCTTCGGTTGCAGCTATCGTAGCTCCTACCGGAGATAGTAAATTCCAAAAATTCTTTTGGGGCGGCGATGAGATCATGGTGCCTCTATTTAAAAATACAGCAGAAGCAAAAAAAGCATTCCCTAATGCTGATGTACTTCTGAATTTCGGATCTTTTAGAACTGCTTACGATGTGACTATGGAAGCTTTAAATCTTGGCGGATTTAAAACTATTATGATCACAGCTGAAGGGATACCGGAAAGACTTGCTCGCGGCATGAATGCAAAAGCTAGAAACCTGGGTGTCACAGTAATTGGCCCTGCTACGGTTGGTGCAATTGCTCCAGGTGCATTTAAGATAGCAAATATCGGCGGAACTATCGAAAATATCATCAACTCTAAACTTCACAGAGCTGGAAGCTGCGGACTTGTAACTCGCTCAGGCGGACTATTTAATGAGCTTTCAAATATCATAGCTATCAATGCTGATGGTATTGCTGAAGGTGTTGCTATCGGTGGAGATAGATTTGTTGGTTCAGTATTTATTGATAATCTTCTAAGAATGCAAGACAATCCTGAAGTAAAATACATGCTTCTTCTTGGTGAAGTTGGCGGTACTGAAGAGTATAAAGTTATAGATGCTATCAAAGAAGGCAAGATCACTAAACCTATCATTGCATGGTGTATTGGAACAATTGCCAAACATTACAGCAGCGGCGTTCAATTCGGTCACGCAGGTGCTAGTGCAAATGCTGAGAGAGAAACTGCAGATGCAAAAAATAAAGCAATGAGCGATGCCGGTATATTTGTTCCAAGTTCATTTAATGACCTTCCAAACAAAATCGCTGAAGTTTACGGTAAACTAAAAGCTGAGGGCATTATCTCTGAAATAGTTGAACCTGCTATTAACGCTATTCCTTCTGTTAGAAAAAGCAAAAACTTCATTTGTACTATCAGTGATGACAGAGGCGATGAAGCTACATATGCCGGATTCCCGATTTCAAGCGTTGCTACTCCTGATACAGGCAAAGGAATCGGCGATGTTATTTCACTTCTTTGGTTCAAAAAACAGTATCCAAAATGGGCTACTCAATTTATAGAAACTGTTATCAAAACTGTTGCAGACCACGGTCCGGCAGTTAGCGGTGCTCACAATGCAAAAGTTACGGCTCGTGCAGGCAAAAGTGTAGTTGAATCACTTGTAACAGGCCTTTTAACTATCGGGCCTAGATTTGGTGGAGCAATTGACGGTGCAGCAGAGCATTTTAAATATGCACATGACAACAATCTATCCCCGGCAGAGTTTTTGAACCATATGAAAAAACTTGGTATTCCAATTCCAGGTATCGGTCATAGAATCAAATCTTTGAGAAATCCTGATCTTAGAGTTGTTGGACTCAAAAAATATGCAGCTGAACATTTCCCTAGCACTCCGCTTTTGGATTATGCACTTACAGTTGAGCAGCTTACAACATCTAAAAAAGATAACCTTATCTTGAATGTTGACGGAACTATCGGTATATTGATGGTTGATATGTGGAGAGCTTTAGGTTACAGCGAAGAAGAGATCAATGAGTTCATTTCAAGCGGCACGTTAAACGCATTCTTTATTGCTGGACGTACTATCGGATTTATTGGACATGTTCTTGATGAAAAACGTCTTGCTATGCCAATGTATCGCCATCCAATGGACGATATTCTATATCAAGTTGATATGGCTGAAGAAATTTAATAAAAATTTCTTTTTAATTCTACAAAAACTTGCGATATAATGTTTATCATTATATCGCAAGAGGATTTTTATGTCCAAACAAAACAAAGCTTTTACACTCTTAGAAGCCGTAATGGTAATAGTGCTTATAGGCATTTTAGCCACAGTAGCAATCCCAAGACTTCAAACAGATACTACACAAGAAGCTGCAGATCAAATCCTTTCTGATATTAGATATACACAACACTTAGCACTTACAGATGATGTAACCAATCCAAATAATTCAAATTGGCAGCGAGCTTTTTGGAGTATTCGTTTTACCGGATGCAACGGAGGAACAAATTGGTTTTATATAATAGGATCAGACAAAAGCTATGAAGGCAATATAGATGTTAATACAGAAGCTGCCATAGATCCGTTATCAGGTAAACCAATGAGAGGAGAATGCATCTCGGGCAATGACGGTACGAAAAGCAGCAAGATATTTATCACAGATAAGTTTGGCATATCAAATGTTACTTTTTCCGGTAGCTGCAAAAACGCACAACATATAGGCTTTGATCATACCGGCAGACCACACCAAAGTTTTACTGCTTCTACCCTTCCAAATTACGCAAGTGTACTTCATGCTCCTTGTACTATTGCTTTTACACATCCAAACGGTAATTTTTCTATTAATATAGAACCTGAAACAGGGTATGCTTATATAGTAGGCCAAGAAGATCAATAAAATTAATTAAAATAGATATTTTATGTCAAAAAAGACATAAAATATCTAAAAAATATATGCTAAATAATCATATTATTAAATGTAACTATTTAAACAAATTTTTTTCCAAAATATTTCCACTTTTCCCTAAAAAACCCTTGACATATATTTACTTTACTGCTATAATAC
>CAZGNT010000015.1:0-31246 GCA_964527805.1 uncultured Sulfurovum sp. | reverse complement strand
ATTATCGGAGCTTACACTAAAAAAGAGCTAGGTTTTATGTGCGAAAGTTGAGTTATTTATATAATAAATATTTTATTTTTTGTTTATTATATTGATAGCAACCATATGCACTCTAGTTTGTTTATGATATACTTGTAAAACTTAATTAAAAAGCAAGCAAAAATGGGAAAAAAGAAAAAAAATATTCATATAAAACTAAACAATAAAATCCGTTCTTTCTTTCAGGGTCTTCCTTTTGATGAAGGTGTAACCACATTAAGCGACGAACAGCTTATGGGGTTGATGATGCTGCTTGAACTATCGCCCTATTCTCTTGGCAGAGATGACATGGTGCGTGCTCTAAGACGCATATGGAGCGAGGGCGAAGCAAAACCTAGAGAAATGATAGTCTCATTTTTGACAGATACGGGCGAACATAAAAAAACATCAAATCAATTTATGTCGGAAAAAACAGCCAACATTTTGGATATTCTCTCTCAAATTCCTCACACCAAAGAAGAAGAATACAATATATTAGATTCTTTTACTGATGTAGCAAGCCACAAGATCACACCAAATAAAATAAGAAATAAACTTCTATACGGTAGACAAAAAAAGAGTTTTGCTGATTTAGAAAAAGTTTTGGATGTCACATTTGATGCACTAGGACGGATGGAGTTTTATCATAGTTTTTCATTTTGTTTAAAAGATATTGATTTTAATAAATTATTGCTATGTACATCAGATCCGATGGACATAGAAACTACAGGCGACAAGCCCTCAGAAGATTTTATAGCAAATCTTCAAGCCATAAAACAAGAAATTATCCAAAAAAAACAACAAGAAATTGACAGCTTTTTAGAAAGATTAAAAAAACACGGCAATCCATACTTGAACGAAAAAGAGATCATAGATGCTATTAAGTCTATGGCCCCTGATTCGCCTCTTGATCATATACCTATATCTTTTGATAAAATTGAAAAAATAATTAAAGATTTTAACAATAGATATTATCTCACACAAAGCACGGATGATTTTATAATACAAAAAGAAAAATCATACGAATATTGCGATAGAACACTGAGATATGACATTTCTTTATCATATACTAAAAAATTTATATACGGTCTTATATGGAGAGGTGACAGTCTGCCATACCAAGATGAGTTTGAACAACTCAGTGATAGGCTCATAGAAGATTTGCATATTAGTATAGATGAATTAAAAAATGAGATGTTAGAACTCGCAGATGGACTAAAAATAGATAGCGAAAAGGCTATAGACTTTATACTCCAATTTTTTGAACCGCAACTAATATCATCTAGAACACTAAAACTCAAAGAAAAAACAAAAAGGCGCATACTATATCATTGGCATGAATATATTAAGCCATTTTTAGAAAAATACAAACAAGAACAATTGCTGGCAAAAAGCATACGTGACTTTAAGCAGCTTTTCCCGCTAGCTAGATCACTTAAAAGAAAAATTATTTTTCATATGGGTCCTACAAATAGCGGCAAAACCCATGCTGCCTTGCAATATTTATCCAATTCTACAACGGGCTCATATCTTGCACCATTGCGTTTGCTTGCATTGGAAGGATACGAAAATCTACAAAAATTAAATGTGGTGGTATCCCTGATTACCGGAGAGGAAGAGATAATCCATGAAGACTCTACGCATATAAGCTCTACGATCGAGATGATGAATAGCAGTGTTGTTGTAGATGTGTGTGTCATAGACGAGATACAAATGATAAACGATAGAGATAGAGGCTGGGCATGGGCAAATGCTCTTATTGGTGTACCGGCAAAAACAGTGATATTAACAGGCTCTTCAAATGCACTTAAGGCTATTGAACAATTAGCCTTATATCTGGAAGAACCGCTAGAGGTCATTACTTTTGAGCGAAAAAATCCACTCGAACTTTTACCGCACCCTACTCCTCTTCACAAAATAGAACCAGGGAGCGCTTTAGTTGCATTTTCCAGAAAAGATGTATTGTCACTAAAACAACAATTGACAAGTGAATATAGCGTATCTGTAGTATATGGTAATCTATCTCCGGAAGTCAGAAGAGAAGAAGCAAGACGTTTTCGAGACGGAGAGAGTGATATTCTCATAGCTACTGATGCTATTGCAATGGGGCTAAACTTGCCAATTAAAACTATAATTTTTGCTAAAGATAATAAATTTGATGGGATGCATAGACGAGAGCTCGAGCCATCAGAAGTGTTGCAGATCTCAGGAAGAGCTGGAAGATTTGGTTTTGAAGAGAAAGGTTATGTAGGCGCATTGGATAAAAGTTCGCTAAATACCATCAGCAAAGCTTTTCATACTCCGCTAACCGATATAGCTCTGCCGGTAAGTGTAATGGCAAGTTTTGAGCATGTAATGCTAATTGGTGATATTCTGCAAACAGAAGGTATTGTAGAAATACTAGATTTCTTTGCAGAAAATATGGAATTCGAAGGTCCTTTCTTAGCGGCAAATATAGAATCTATGATTGAAATAGCTACGATAGTTGATGAATATAAATTGGACTTAAAAACGAAATATCATTTGTCTTGTGCTCCGGCTGGTTTATCATCTCCATATATAGAATCTGTGCTTCATAAATATATACGTTATATTGAAGCAAATAAAAAAGTTCCATACGCTCCCCCAAAAGACTTACCGCATTTTGCGCAAACCAACGAAATGCTTTTAAATGCAGAAGATAGAGTCAGAGAGATATCTTTATATCTTTGGTTATCATTTCGTTTTCCGGACTATTTTCAAGATACCGAACTTGCTATCAAGAGCCGCGGCAGGCTGAACAGTTTTATTGAAACATCATTAAAGCATGGACATTTTGTCAAAGAGTGTCATCGTTGCGGGAAAGTACTTGATTTTTCTTATAGATTTTCCATATGCGAGAGTTGTCATGCAAAAGGCAAACGAGGCACCAGGTATGCTTCTGCTAGAAATAAAGAGAAAACAAAATAATTATTTTGATCATAAAGGCATAAGATAATGATAGAAAGCGGTATAGTGTTTTTGACCATACTGATATTTACAATAGGTATAATCACATCAATTGAAAATAGATTCAAATGGAAAATTTTTGATGTTTTACCGAGTATAGTCATTATATATGCTCTCGTGATGATACTCTCTTCCCTTGGGCTTTGGAGCAAAAATGAAGATATAGAATCAGTATACAGTTCATTTAAAAACACCCTGCTTCCAAGCATGATATTTCTTATGCTTTTAGAAGCCGATATTAGAACCATAGCCAAGCTTGGTAAAAAAATGATTTTTACATTCATGCTGGCAACAATATCTATCATAATAGGCTTTATAATATCTTATGGTATATTTCACAATTATCTAGATGGCAACGAAGCTTGGAAATCATTTGGTGCACTTTGTGGCTCCTGGATCGGAGGTACCGGCAATATGATAGCTGTGCAAGGGGCCTTAAATATATCAAACAACAACATGGGCTATGTGCTTATCTCAGATTCTATAAATTATACATTATGGGTCATGCTGCTGTTGGCATTAGTGCCGTTTGCTGCCAAATTTAATTCTTGGGCCAAAGCTGATTCATCCGCCATAGACGCAGTAGCTGAAAAATTAAATATTAAAAAAAGCAAATCAAATATTTCGTTATCTTCATTGATGCTATTACTAGGCAGTGCTTTGATGGTAAATGAAATCGGCAAACAAATAGCTGCATTATTGCCGACTACAGATTTTATAACTCATTATACCTGGATCGTAATAATAGCCACACTTTCAGGCATATTTTTTGCCACCACACCTCTTGCCAAAATAGGTGGATCATCTTTGTTAGCACAAATGATGTTATATCTCATAGTAGCCCTAATTGCTTCAAGAGCTGATTTTTCAGAATTAGCTCAAGCACCTCTATATATAATTGCCGGTTTTACGGTACTTGTGATACACCTTGTTTTAATGATTCTATTTGCTAAATTATTTAAACTAGATCTATTTACCTTGGGTGTAGCGTCTCTTGCCAATATAGGAGGAGTAGCTTCTGCTCCGATATTGGCTAGTGCATACTCAAAAGCTTTGGTGCCGATAGGCGTTTTAATGGCACTAATGGGATATATTATAGGTACAGGTGCAGGACTTATGGTTGCAAAAATACTTCAAATACTCTCTTAGAGATTCACAATAGTTTCACTTTGATACGATATTATTATAATGTAATTAATTAAAGGAGATTTTTTGAAAAAAATATCAATAAAATATTTAGTGGCAGCCGGTCTTTTGAGTACTACATTTTCATTCGCAGAAGTTTCTGTAAATTTAGGGGTCAATGTTGGAGTCGGTGCAGTAACACCAGGTTTTGTAGCAGGTGTTTTTGAAATGGATAGACATTATAATGAACCGGTATATTTTTATAAAGGTAGATATTATTATGGCGGAGATTATAGAGATGGATACTATTTTTATAATGGAATAAGACTGGTTGGCGGAGAATTTTATCGCAAACCAAGATTTTATCATCGTGATGAACCAAAAATAATAGTAAACCCACGCAATTATGTTGTTTTTATAGAAGATAGATATTATGATAGACCTGCATATTTTTACGGAGGCAAATACTATTACGGCGGACATTTTAAAAATGGCTACTATTATTATAACGGTCGCAGACTTCATGGCGGTAAATTTTTCTCAGCACCAAGAAAAGTTCACAACAAACAGTTTGCCAAACGTGATGATGTGAGAGTATACGAAATTCAAGATAGAGATGACAGAGATTTTAGAAGAGATGATCGTGATGATAGAAGAGACAGGGATGACAGAGATGACAGAAGAGATAGAGATCATAGATAACAATTCAATAAAAGAATTAACAAATAAAAAAGATATATTGCTCAAACAATATAAAGATTTAAGCGAACCTTTAATCTACGCTCAAAATGATTTTGAAAAAAGTCTCATAGAAGAGCAAAGAACCGCCTTAGCTATAGAGATAAAAGCTTTGGCTGCTCAAATTCAAGATATTAAAGAAGTTTAATTTTATACTCTTCATGATAGGATACCATACAAAGTATCCTGCATGGAAAGTAGCAAATGAAAATAACATCAATTCGTACGGCATTATTTTGCTCCCCTCTCAAAACACCATTTAAAACTGCACTTAGAACTGTTGAAAATCTTGAAGATATAGTTGTACTTATAGAGTGTGACAATGGATCCATCGGTTATGGCGAAGGCGCTCCGACTGCAGTCATTACGGGTGAAACATTAGGAACGATGGAAGCAGCGATCTCTTATTTGGCTCCAATGCTAACCGGACTAAGTGTATTGAGTGATTTTGAAGAGATTTTGTATCGTTTGCACACCAGGCTGCTTCATAATACAACTGCCAAATCAGCTATTGAAATTGCACTGTATGATCTTAGATCCAAAGCTGAGAATAAACCTCTGTATAAACTTTTGGGCGGTACTCAAACAACTTTCAATACAGATATTACCATAAGCCTAAACGACATAGACCAAATGATAATTGACAGCTTGAAGGCTGTCTCTCTTGGTTATAAAATTCTCAAAATCAAATTAGGCAATGATCCTTTGCGGGATATTGATAGGACCATTGCCATACATAACGCAATGCCAAAAGATACAATATTGAGACTAGATGCCAATCAAGGCTGGAGCAAAGAAGACAGTGTACTTGTAATGAAAACTATAGAAGCCAAAGGAATAATATCCCAATGCATAGAACAACCCATCAAAGCTGATGATATTGACGGACTAAGATTTATTAAAGAGCGTATACAAACCCCCATACTTGCCGATGAAGCAGTTTTTAATCTGGCGCAAGCTATTTTTGTACTGGAATCTGGCTCAGCAGACTATCTAAATATAAAACTTGCCAAATGCGGCGGTATATCAGAAGCTATCAAGATTGCAAATAAAGCTAAGGAGTTTGGTATTTCTTGTATGATGGGCTGCATGTTAGAAGGCCCTATAGGCATAACGGCATCTCTGCATGTAGTTTCAGCCTTATCTGATGTCATTACCATGATAGATCTTGATGCAGTTGCCCTGCTCTCCGAGCCGCCTAGTGATTGCAGTGTTATTTTTAATGAAAGCAACATTATACTTTCTAATGAAAGCGGACTTGGTATAAAATATGAAAATTAATGAATACATTTTTATTCATAAATAAAATTAATGTTGGATTAGATATGAAAAACAAATTGTATTTACTTACTATAATGTTATTTTCGATGCTTCATGCAGATTATTATCTCATGCCCAGCACAAGAGTGCAAAGCAAAATAGACGATATGCCAAAAGCAACTATTGCTGATATGCAAACCATACCGCAAAATCCAAATGCATATGCCACCCAGATCAAACCATTCCACACAAGCGAACAAAAGAGACTGGATAATAAATATAATGAACGATATTTTGCGCCATGGAGTATGAATGATATCAATATTTCTGCAGAAGATTTTGGATGGGAGATTCGATTTGTGCGAAAAAAACCTATATATACCGCAAGGGCCAAAATAATACCGCCGAATATTTACGAAGAATGGATCACCAATGCTCAAATGGAACTATTCAATACACACAAAATAAAAGCTATAACTATAAAAAGAACAAATCTCAAATCACTTCCTACTAAAGAATCTTTTTACCGTGATCCTCACCAAACAGGAGAAGGATTTCCTTTCGACTACAATCAAAACAGTGCTTATCCTCTCAATATGCCACTGCTGATTTCTCACTTTTCAAAAGATGGCAAATGGGCATTTGTGCATGGTGCATATGCTTTTGGATGGCTCGACATAAAAGATATCGCTATAGTAGATAATGATTTTGTAAAACAATTTAAAAATGGACATTATGCCGTGACGGTAAAAGATAATCTTAGATTATATGAAAATACAAAATCTATCAGTCTAGTCAAATTGGGCACACTATTTCCTTATGACAACGAGGGTTATTTTTTTGCAACTAAAGACAAAAAAGGTATGGTAAAATTAAATAAAGCCAAACCTACATATAAGGGAATCATTGCTCCTAAACCAATAGCTTTTACACCGCATAATGTAGCTACAATAGCTAGTGCCTTTATAAATGAACCTTACGGATGGGGAGAAAATTATGAAACAAGAGATTGTTCTGCATTAACGAGAGATTTTTTTGCTCCATTTGGTATTTTTTTGGAACGCAATTCAAGTGACCAGGCAAAAGATGGAATGCAAATATCACTCTTGGGCTTGAGCGCAGAAGAGAAAAAAGCAAAAATTCTCAAAGATGCCATTCCGTTTAGGTCCATGTTGTTTGTTCCTGGGCACATAGTGCTTTATATGGGCCAATTTCAAGGCGAACCTGTAATAATGCATTCTTATTGGGGCATCAGACAACAAGATTTTACCAAACTTATCACAGGGCGAACCATTATAACTACAACCCAGCCGGGCAAAGAACTGCCTTTTACTAGAAAAGAGAGTCAGCTTATTGAAACCCTGCAAAGCATTGTATTGTTTTAATTTTGATAAAATGTCACCCATGAAACATTTAAAAACATTCAATACACATATATTGGCCGGCAGATACAAAGGGAAAGTTATATCAATTCCCGCTATTGACACTACAAGAAGTTCAAAATCAATACTCAAAGAATCATTTTTCAATACTTTGCAATTTGATATAATAGACAAAAATTTTGTAGAAGTTTTTGCCGGCAGCGGCTCAATAGGACTTGAGGCATTGAGCCGCGGCGCCAAACATGCCTATTTTATAGAAAAAAATCAAATAGCTTTAACTACTCTAAGAAATAACATCAAAAATATAGATCCATTAAATGCTACGGTATTTAGCGGTGATAGCTTCGAAAAATTTGCTACGATTTACGATATTGTCAAATCTAAAAATATCAAAACTTATTTTTATTTCGACCCGCCATTTTCTATCCGTGAAGGAATGGAAGAGATATATCAAAAAACTCTTGCACTTATTGGAACAATAGAACCTAATATTTGCGAAATGGTAATAGTTGAACATATGAGCAACCTTGAACTGCCATCAACAATTGGACAATTATCTATTTTTAAAACAAAAAAATTTGGCAAAAGTACACTTAGTTATTATAGATAAACCTTTACAAAGTTTAAAAGATTTTTAAAATGACACCATCTACCGTGACCGTCATTCTGAGCCACGAAGTGGCGTAAGAATCTATAAATCTAAAAAATAGATCTTTACAAAGTCCAAAAAAGACTTTTCAATATGACTTGCATAACGAAACAAATCAATTATGCAAAAGTAAAATATAGAACCTTCCGTTCCCTACTCTCCGCTAACCAACTCTTCGTGTTCTTTGAGCAATTTTGCTTCATAAAGAAAAATTGACGGTTTGAATTCTGTTTTTTTTACCTTGTCATACTGTGCAAGCGAGAGATAAAGCTTCTCTTTGGCCCTGGTTACTGCTACATAAAAAAGCCTTCTCTCTTCTTCGAGATCCCCGCCCTTGCTCATTAGTTTTGTGTTTGGAAATCTTCCATCCATTAGGTCAATCACATAAACCTCCAAAAACTCCAAACCTTTACTCGCATGAACAGTAAGCAGATTTACACCCTCTCCTTGGCTAAGTTCGCTGCCGCCCAATATCATGGCATTTAAGAATCTAGCCAGATCATTATAATGCGTTGCTAGTTCGTATAGCAGTTTAGCTTTTTGTATTATTCTTTCTTTGGCTAAATTATATTTATTATTATCGATCTCTCCGTTTTTTAGCCTTGAGCGGCCTAGTGATAAATTCTCTATAACCTCAAGGTATATGGGGGATTTGATAAGTTGCAATAACATTTTTGCAGGATTTTTTTCATATTTTACATCACGTAAATAGGCACAAAAATCATCAAAAAACTTCATATTTTCGCTGCTAATTTTATCATGACCATGAAGCGGATGGTTGTGTTTAGATTTAATATCTGCTTTTTTTTCTTCAATCCACTCTTCTTGGAATAGCCCTGATTGCTGCGATCGTATAGTTTTTGGCAATGATAATACACTAGGATCCAAGATGCCGTTCATGAGATTACCTTTGCCGCAATGGATCAACGCCAAGAAAAATTCTTTTGCCAAAGCAGGGCCTACGCCTCTTGCGTATTCAAATATATGCAAAAATGCCATCATATCTTTAGGATTTGATTTTAAACTAAGCATATCAAGTAAAAATTTAACCTCTTTTGCATCAAAAAAACTAGTGCCACCCTTGCGTTTACACGGAATGCCAAGTTCTCTCAGCGTTGCTTCTATGCCATCAGCGCTTGAGTTGTTGCGAAAAATTACTGCTATCTCATCGTATGGAATGTGTGATGTTTTTATAGAATGCGATATGGCATGATATTGCTCAAAAAGCTCATGATAAACCAAAAGTTTTGGTGCGTTATCCTCCCCTTCTCTGCCTACACGCAATTTTTTTGGATATATGCGCGGATTATACTCTATAACACGATTTGCCAAAGCCAAAATAGATGCTGTCGATCTGTAGTTGGTGATCAAAGAAAACAGATTTGCATTTTTGTATCTTGTTGTAAAAGTAGATATATTTTCTATATTTGCCCCGTTAAATGCATAAATACTCTGATCATAATCCCCTACGCAAAATAGTGAACTTGGCTTCATGGCGTCAATGAGCGCGCCTTGCAATGTATTTGTATCTTGATATTCATCGACTAGTATCTCATTAAACCCTATATCAGAAATCTTCAATTCTTCAATAGTTCGCAATAAAAGATCATTAAAAGAGACAAAACCATACTCTCTTTTTTCTATTTCAAATTTTTCTATTATTGCTAAATATTTATCTATAAACGGCTCATGCTCTATATATTTTTCCAAAAACCAATCTTCAAAAGGATCCAAAGACGCATTTTGATACAAACTATAAAGCTCATAAAGATACAAAGCAGAAAACGGCTCTCCATTTAAATTAGAAAAATCATATGTTTCATAAATACTTTTGAAAAGTGTTTTTAATTCGCTTGGCTGCTTAAGTACGAGTTCTCCATGTTTGGCTTTGAGCCATCTGTAGCAAACCGCATGAAATGTACCGGATTCAATAACCGATACGATCTCTTTTGGAAAATATCTCTCCAGTCTAGCCAGCATTTCTCCTGCTGCTTTATTGGTAAAAGTTAATAATAATATTTTTTCAGGTTTCACTCCCGAATACAATAAATGTGCAATCCGTCCTACTATGGTAGAGGTTTTGCCGGTCCCTGCACTTGCTATAATTAGATTGTGGCCCAGTGGAGCCTGGGCAGCTTGGCGCTGCTCTAAATTTAATCCATTAAGTGCCATATATATCCTATTGATAGTATTAAAAACGGATTGTAGCTAATTTTAGATTAGGAGTTTGCAGATATGTTACTAGATGCTGTTTGCAATTTTTCCAATAAATGCTTATAGTTATCGATATTTTGAAAACCTTTTTCATAACGCCATCTGAGGATAAATTCTATAATATTGTATTTTTTAGCTAGAGCCAATCCTTCGCCTTTGCCAAAATAACCCAAAGATATATTTTTGGCTTTTTTCTTTTCGTTATCTTTATCGGATTCATAGCTGATAGCGATTATTTGTATATATTTACCGGCTCTCACTTCACCAAAATCATCATCCTTGAGTCCGATTCCGGCTAAATTCATAGCTTTATATGAAAAAATATCATCAAAAACCGGGCATTTTTCATTTATTTCAAGCTCATTAAAAAGCTTTATCAAGCGCTGCATATTATAATTTCTATCTTCAATGTTCTGTGTTGTATTATTATTGTTTTGGAGAGTTAAATTGTGATTGACGACATTGGTAGCAATTGTGTGTTGCTTTACAAATTCATCATCAAACAATGATTCTTTTACGCTCAATTTCTCTTCGAGTTTACCGCTAAGAGCTTTAAGCCTATCTAAACTGCTAGACACCGTGTAGCCTTTAAACTTGATATTAATACATTATAGACTATATTTTCTAATATTTTTCTAAAATACCATAAATCATATAAAAAAATATTAATTATTTATATAATAACCGCAAAATAAGTACTTAATGATATTTAAGATATAATTTTTAATAAAAAAAGGATGCATGAATGGATTATTTGGAGATAGAAGGCGGAGCAAAATTAAGCGGAAATGTAATTATAAGCGGAGCTAAAAACTCTGCATTGCCGGTAATTGCAGCTACGATATTAAGCGATAAGCCCGTAACATTAACGAATCTTCCAAATGTAGTAGACATTCGTACATTACTTAAGCTCCTTACTATGCTTGGCGGAAAAGTCGAACACGACAATACTATAGCTCATATCGATAACGGTTCTATCAGCTCAACAAAAGCTGTTTACGAAATAGTATCCCAAATGAGAGCTTCTATCCTTGTCCTTGGGCCGCTGCTTGCTAGATTTAAACACTGTGAAGTGAGTCTTCCTGGAGGATGCGCAATTGGTCAACGTCCTATAGATATGCACCTAAAAGCATTGGAGCAGATGGGTGCAATCATAGAGATCAAGGGTGGCTATGTCAGAGCGGATGCTCCAAATGGCCTATATGGAGCAAAAATCGTATTTGACAAAATTACCGTAGGAGGCACGGAAAATGTCCTCATGGCTGCCGCATTAGCTAAAGGTATTACTACCATCGTAAATGCTGCGAAGGAACCAGAGATTGTTCAACTGTGTAAAATGCTGGAAAGTGCCGGAGTAAAAATCGAAGGCATAGGGACAAGCGAGATAACCATAGAAGGAACCGACGGCAAGCCATTGGAATTTAAAACCACAGAAATTATCCCAGATCGCATAGAAGCAGGAACTTATCTGTGTGCTGCTGCTATCACCCACTCTACGATCACACTTCAAAATGCAGATGCCAATCATTTAAAAGCAGTTATCGATAAACTCGAAGCCATGGGATGTGAGTGCGAATCAACAGATACCACTATTACGATTCATGGACCTGAAAAATTAAAACCTATCCATATAATCACTACAGAATATCCCGGATTTCCGACAGATATGCAAGCACAATTCATGGCAATAGCTGCTATTGCCGATGGAGAAAGTATAATAGAAGAGAGACTCTTTGAAAATCGATTTATGCATGTAAGCGAGCTCAACCGCTTGGGAGCCGATATTTGGCTAAAAGGAAATTTGGCTGCAGTTCATGGGGTAGAAAAACTTTATGGAGCAGATGTGATGGCAACCGATCTTAGAGCTAGTTCTGCTCTAGTGCTTGGTGCATTGGTGGCTGAAGGCATTACTAGAGTCAGACGCATATATCATCTAGACCGCGGATATGATAATCTAGAAGGCAAACTATCCAAACTTGGAGCAAAGATAACAAGAAGAAAAGAGTAGTTGTGAATTTTGAAGAGTTAAATGCATATCTGCTTTCTAAAAACGGAGTTGCATTTGATTATCCTTTTGACGAAACTACAAGAGTATATAGGGTTCGCAATAAAATATTCGCCCTATTTGATGATAGCAAAACCAAATTATCTATCAATCTAAAATGTGATCCGCTTTACGCACTTGAACTGCGTTCGCTTTATCAGTATATAAAGCCTGGGTATCATATGAATAAAAAACATTGGAATACATTTGAGATCACAAATGATTCTGATGATAAACTTCTAAAAGAACTCATTGACCATTCATACAATCTGGTTTTTCTATCGTTAAGCAAAAAAGATCAAAACGAAATAACCATAAAGGCCAAGAATGTCACTTGAGATAGAGAGAAAATTTTTAGTTGATACCTCAAAACTGCCAAAACTTGAAAACGGCAAAAAAATGATCCAAGGGTATCTGCAGCAGCGCTCACCGAGCATTAGGATAAGAGTGCAAGATGATGCTGCATTTTTGACTATAAAAGGTGATGCAAAAAACAATATTACAAGAACCGAGTTTGAGTACAATATCCCCCTTCAGGATGCAAAAGAGCTTTTAAAAGAGTGCAAAGGCCTGTTTATATCTAAAACGCGTTATGAGATACTTCACAAAGGACATTTGTGGGAATTGGATATTTTTGAAAACGAAAATAGCGGGCTTATAGTAGCGGAGATCGAGCTGGATGACGAAAATGAAGAGTTTGCATTGCCAGAGTGGGTTACTAGTGAGGTCTCAAGCGATAGTCGTTATACCAATGCTTCTCTTTCTGAACTGCCCTACTCACAATGGTAAAAAATTATAGACTAAAAACTAACCCCTTAACACATCAAGCACATTTGTAGCATAGCATCCTTTTGGAAGAGTAAAACCAAGCTCATAGTGTGCTTTTTCAGGTATATATCTTTTGCTAATATCAGTTGCCCAGATCCATGCATAGCGTCTAGCGCCATCCAAAGGGATAGGCTCGTCAAACATACTTTCTATAATTCCGGCACTGCCTTGGGCTCTCTTGGTTTTTGCTCCAGGAACGAGCCCGGTAGGAGAAGTATCACGCGAAATAAATCTGGATGCTTCATCGCTCAACTCTTCAGCATCAAATAACCTGCCGTAAGGGTAATGCATCATCACATCACCCTTTATAAGTTTAAAAAATTGCACTTGATCTTTGGTATCATCAAGAGTGCCGGCTGGCAAAGACAATATGCTCTCGCATTCTGACTCGCTGTATTTTTGAAGCAGCAAACTGAGTTCTATGCGCTTTGATAGCCAATTGTTAAATAGATAGCTTTGGTATGAACCCACTAGAAATTCCCGCAGTTTTCTATCATTGATCTTGAGTTTTTTTTCTATGATCTTCTTTCCGTCTTCCCAGTTAGTGCCGTCAGTTCCGAATCTCTGATTGCCAAAATAGTTTGGAAGCCCATTTTGTTTTATCCAATCCAGTCCGGAATCAAGCTTATCTTTTTGCACCCCAAGGACTTTTTTTAGACGCATCTCAAAACGGTTACCCTTTAGATGCCCTATTCTTATTTTATTATTATGTCTTGTGGTTTCGAGTATCTTTATGCCGTCATGATTCAAATCTTTTAGCTTATCTTCATATTTTGCCAATATGGATATATGCTGAATGGTCATCGCATTTTTGTCTTTCAGTCCTGCATAGCCTATCTCGCTATGCTTTATGCCCAAATGATTTGCGATAATAGCTATCATATCCCATGTAGTTAGCTCTTTTTTACGAACTTTTAGAACTAGATGTTCGCCCTCCCCGCTAAATTCATACAGCGGTATCTCTTCAACGGTAAAATCTCGCGGTGATGAATTAAATACAAAATCGTTTTGAATAGGAAGTGGATATAAAAGTTTCATAATGCTCTTTTTTTATGGAATTATAACATTTTGATACTGCGATATCGTCCTATTTACAATTTTAACCCTTCAATCTATTTCAACACATTAAACAGATCAAAAATCTCGTAATCTGTCTTTTTTCTGCCGGCCAATGCTTTGGTATCTTTTAGCATATTATCAATATCTCTTAATACACTAAAGCCCATTTCTCTTCCAAGGTAATAGTACGCATCCCACTGTGCTTTGTCAAAAAACTGATCACCTGTAGGCTCATGCGGAAAAGCAGGATGATAAGTTTTATATTTAAAGCTATCAAACATTACGGCATTTTTCCCTATATTTTTCATAAGTTTATATTTTTGATTGCCATTGTATTTAGGAGCTGTCATTGAGGATTTGATATAGACAAAGGTTCCGATATGTTTTCTTGTGTCATCTTCTTGCACGGGAAGTTCATAAATATCTGCTGCGCAATAATGTTTTTCTGAAAAACCGCTTGATGCCTTTGGCCTTATCTCATCTTCTGGTTCCGATCTGAATTTTATCTCAAGCCCCAATTCATTTCTTGCTCTAATGAGTAAATTTTTAAGATCAGCAAATTCATACTCTGGATCTGCTCCTGCATCGACGGCTATTATTAATTTACATCTGCGTCTCAAAAGCTCATAAACGCCAATATTTTCGATGTGCCCTCCATCAGAAAGATTAATACGCCATCTCTTTAAAGTCGGCAAACCAAAAAGTTCTGCAAGATTGCAATATGGCCAAAATGTCGGCCAATAATTAAATTTTTGCGCATAAAAATAGGCAAGCTTTTCGAGCCAATTTTTATTCTTTTTTGTCATTATCAGAGGATTTAAAGCCCAATAACCCAGCCTGATATTCAATAGTGTCATAAAAAAAGCCAAAAAACGGTTTGATTTATATCCCATGTTGGAGTTTAGTGCAGCGCCCGATATTGTCATCGCAGTTGAAAGTGTCATATTTTTATATTCACTTTGATTTGTACGTACGTATCCGGTAAGTTTGGAACCGGTATAAAATGGCGAAAAAAGAAAATAGTCACAGCTTTTTAATCCTTTATAATTATCTTTTCCCATTAAATTTAATGTTGTATTGATCAAAGGATATGGAGCACCGCCCCATTTTTTTGGACTTCTGCCAGGGCTTAATTTATAAACTTTTTTTGAAGATTTCTCAAACCATAAATAAGCATCTTTGAGACGAAAATTGTAAAACATATGAGATGAGAGAATATTTGGATTCGCAAATAAACCCAAAAATAGAGCAGCTGCACCTAAAATAAATACAGTTTGCGTAGTAGATAATCCACTAAAAATATCTGGCAACAAGTCTGCAACATCAAAGAGATATATAACAAATACAATTAAGGCAAATAAGCCTTCTGCTATGATCAATTTTTTTGGTGACCATAATTTTTTACCTATTTTTGGAAAAATGTATAAAAAATGGAAAAAATAATAATAAAAAACCGTGAGCAAAAGAGCTCCAAGAGCAGCAGAGCCTATATGCAACAATGTATTATAATCAAACCACTTCATTAGATAGCCCGCAAATAATGCAAAAACAACATACCATATCAAATGCAGCAAAGCTGTTACAAAATACCCGCCGATAAGCGAACTGTAATTGAAAAGTTTATTTTTGCTCGGAGTCAGATATTTGCCATGATTTCTAAAATGATCGATATCTTCTTGTAAAAAAAGCTCATTATACGGATCATCAGAAACAATGTTATCTCTAAGTTTTGAATGTATATAGCTGCCGATATATCCTCCGCCTGATACGCTTGAGATATAATCAGCTTGTTTAAGGAGACCCAATTTATTCATCGCTTGCAAAAAGCCGAGATTGATGGTCGCCGAGCGCACACCGCCGCCTGAGAGTGCAATGCCGACGAGGTTTTCTTGTATATTATCCGTGTTTTGCCCAAGCTTTGTTCGTTTTGAAGTGATCGCTTCTATCTCTTCTTCAAAAAAATCTTCAAATTTTTTCATAGACGATCCTTGTATAGCAAAGATTACATATCATATTGTATCATTTTTAGATGACTTAATATAAATTTTTTTCTTAATTTAGAAAAATTATATTAATCATTTTGATAATTAATATAATTACGTATACTTAAACAAATATTAGAAAAAATCACACAAAAACTCTCAAAACGGTAACTTTTAGCAAAAAACCATATAATTACATAGATTTAAAGCTTTACAGGAGAAAAAATGCTCAGATTTGCCCCATCGCCGACAGGTGATATGCATATCGGTAACTTACGGGTAGCCATCATAAATTATATCGTCGCCATGCAAAGAGATACAAATTTTATAGTTCGCATAGAAGATACAGACAAAGAAAGAAACATAGAAGGCAAAGATCAAGAGATCTTACAAATATTAGAAAAATTTTCACTGCCGTATAGTCAACTGTTTTACCAAAGTGCCAATCTGCACATTCATCAAAATCTAGCCATTAGACTCCTGGAAGAAGGAAAAGCTTTTATATGCACGTGCACGCCCGAAGAGCTCGAAGCTGATAGAGAAAAAGCAAAAAAAGATGGCATTGCATATA
The DNA here is from genome assembly GCA_964527805.1 of uncultured Sulfurovum sp. GTDB lineage: Bacteria > Campylobacterota > Campylobacteria > Campylobacterales > Sulfurovaceae > BN30871. Next base: position 14,388 of record CAZGNT010000015.1, on the reverse strand, counting down.
GATATAGCAGTAAATGCACTATTCAGTCAAATGAAACAATTGAAGAGATAAAAGCAAAAAATGTACCTTTTGTGATCCGCATCAAAAAACCTGATGCTCCGATAGTGCACCATGATGTAATAAAGGGAGATTTTACAACGCAGCCAAACGAAGTAGATAGTTTTGTGATCCTTAGAAATGACGGTACTCCTACTTATAATTTTGCATGTGCTTGCGACGATATGCTCACTAATATAGATATGATAATCCGCGGCGAAGATCATCTAAGCAACACTCCAAAACAGATCCACATCAAAAGTCTACTAGGCTACACCAAAGAAACACAATATGCCCATCTGCCTATCATCTTAAATAGTGAAAACAAAAAAATGAGCAAAAGAGATGATGCAAGTTCTGTAAAATGGTTGTTTGAACAAGGGTTTTTGCCTGATGCGATTTTAAATTACCTATTGCTTTTAGGCAACAAAACGCCAAAAGAAATTTTTACACTTCCTGAGGCAATATCATGGTTTAAACTTGAAAACATCTCAAAAAGTCCGGCCAAATTTGACATAGACAAATTAAGATTTCTCAATCGCGAACATCTTAGACTTATAGATGATAAAGATTTTTCTGCCTTGTTCGGCTTTAGGGATAGCGAACTAGGAAAGTTAGCCAAATTATATCTTGAGGAAGCAAGCACACTAAGCGAGCTTGAACCAAAAATAAAAGCTATTTTTGCTACAAAAAACCTTGAAGGGGAATGGAGTAAAGAGATGGTTTTGTTGAAAGACATCATCGCTCAGGCTCCAGCTATTGCAACATATGATGAGTTCAAAAGCTATCTTATAGAGCAAAGCGGGCTTAAGGGCAAGGTATTATTTAAACCGCTTAGATTATTGCTAACAGGTGCAGAACATGGGCCTGAACTTAGCGATATTTACCCTTATATCAAATCTTATTTACTAGAGGTTATATCATGATGTTTTTATCAAATCTTATCAATGGGCTTATCACACTTTATATCTGGATCATAATAATAATTTCACTCATTAGTATCTTTTCTCCATATACACGCAATCCAATAGTTGATATGATGCGCCGCATGACAGATCCTGTTTTTGGATTTGTTAGAGAAAAAATGCCTTTTGTGGTAACAAACGGCATCGATTTTTCTCCATTGGTAGTTATAATCGGCTTACAGATCATACGAATACTATTCTAGGAAATGGTTATGAAAATAAAACAATTTTTTATATTTTTGGCTCTTTTTTCTCTCATACTCGAAGCAAAAACTTTTACACTCCAAGATATAAAACAAATGCCGACATGTTTGGAAAAAGATTATTATATTTGGCGTTTTATTTCTCAACCCCAAACAACACAAGAAGAAGCCAACGATGCACTTGCACAAGCTTTTTATGTCAACAAAGCAATTGCGGATGCTTACAAAGCAAAAACAGGCACGCAACCGCGTCTAGGTGCATATTGCAAAGGTGACAATTGTGTGCCGCCTCCGCCATCTAATGAAGCCATACAGGCAAGCAGACATTTTAGTGAGGGTATAAAAGCGCTAAAATCCAATGAACCACAAAAAGCGCTTTCCCATTTTATATATTCAAAACAGACCACAGACAAGCCTGATGATAAGGATAGAGCAACATTTTGGGCATATCAAGTCACGAAAGACAATGCTTATCTGGATGAACTTTTAGCTAGCACTGAAGTAAATATTTATACTCTAATTGCTCAAGATATAGTAAACGGGCATTATCCAAAAACAATCAGTCCAGTATTTGCATCACAGCATAATTACATGCATGACACTAAAGATCCATTAAGTTGGGCGAAATTAAAAAATCAGGTTTTTTCCGGTAAAAATGATCTTAATAAATTGGCTGAGTCATATGCTTATGAATCAACTGCGGGACATTATGCATTTATAAAATCTTATGCTTCCGGGCACAAAGACAAATATTATCCATTGCCATATCGAAATATATTGCAAACATTACCAACAGAAAGACAAGCGCTTATATATGCCATTGCAAGGCAAGAAAGTAAATTTGTACCTGCAGCGATATCTCGTTCTTTCGCTCTAGGAATGATGCAAATCATGCCTTTTTTGGCACAACACATAGCTAAAAAAGATGGGGAAAATATAGACTTGGATGATATGTTTGATCCTAAAAAAGCCATACAATACTCAAATCGTCATTTGAATTATCTAAATTCATATCTTTATCATCCGCTTTTTGTAGCATATGCTTACAATGGGGGTATCGGCTTTACCAAACGTCTAATACAAAGACCTAATATGTTTAAAGCCGGTCCATACGAGCCTTATCTCAGCATGGAAACAATTGAAAACGTAGAATCAAGAGAATATGGTAAAAAAGTACTTGTAAATTATGTAATATATATGAACAAATTAGGAGTCCCCACTCGCATATTACCGCTTATCAATCAGTTAAATAATGGAACGCAAATAGATCGTTTCAGAAATTAATCTCCAATACCCCAACTCTCCCTAAAGAGCCTTAGGGTATAATCTCTATCAAAAATCAATTGTAAAGTTTTCACTATGACAAAAAAACCAAATGATATTTATATACCAAAGCCAAGCCCGCATGACCCTGACGAATTGGGACATTTTGGTATCTTTGGCGGCAGATATGTACCAGAAACATTAATGAGCGCTCTTGAGCAGTTAAAAAAAGACTATCAAAATATCAGATTTGATCATGAATTTTGGAATGAGGTTGATTACTACTATAAAAACTATGTAGGAAGGCCAAGCCCGCTTTATTTTGCTCAAAATATCAGTGAAGAGCTTGGGGCTAAAATATATCTCAAAAGAGAAGATCTCAACCATACAGGCGCGCACAAGATCAACCACACAATAGCCCAAGCGCTTTTGGCAAAAAAACTTGGAAAGAAAAAAGTTATAGCAGAAACAGGTGCTGGCCAGCACGGAGTTGCCACCGCCACTGTAGCTGCGCTATTTAACCTTGAATGTGAGATTTTCATGGGCGAAAAAGATGTGGCTAGACAAGAACTTAATGTATTTCGTATGAAATTGTTGGGAGCAAAAGTACATTCTGTCAAATCCGGCAGCCGCACACTGAAAGATGCTATGAATGATGCGATCCGCCATTGGGTGACACACGCTAGAGATACATTTTACATAATAGGAACCGTTGCAGGCCCGCATCCTTATCCAATGATGATCAGGGACATCCAATCAATTATAGGCTGGGAAGCAAAAGCACAGATATTAGAGATTGAGCAACGATTGCCTGACAAAGTCATAGCTTGCATAGGCGGCGGATCAAATGCCATAGGTATATTTAATCACTTTTTAGAGCACAAAGAAGTAGAATGCATAGGTATTGAGGCTGGCGGTTTGGGTGTAGACACCGATAAGCATGGGGCATCGCTTGAAAAAGGAAGCCCTGGTGTACTTCATGGGCAAATGAGTTATTTGCTTCAAGATGAAGACGGGCAAATATTAGAAGCCCATTCAATTTCTGCCGGACTTGATTATCCTGGCATTGGACCCGAACATGCGTATCTCAAAGAGCAAGGCATTGCAAAATATGATAACATCACAGATGCCCAGGCACTTGATGCTTTTGTATGGCTTTCTCAGTCTGAGGGGATTATTCCGGCATTTGAAAGTTCACATGCAGTTGCATATCTCAAAAAAATGGATAGATCAGAAATAAAAGATAAGCTCATAATTGTAAACGTTTCAGGTAGAGGCGATAAAGATATGATGCAAGCAAAAGATATATTAAAAGATCAATTTAAAGATTAAAGGAAAAAACCAATGTTATTTCATATTAGTGATACTCCAATAGCATCTTTTGATGGCGATATCACACTAATTTTCATTACTAATGGAAATTTGGAAGAGGCCCAAGATGCAGAACTGCTAAAAAAGGTTGGTTTCAAAGCAGAGCAAGATGAAGTAGTTCATCTTATTGAGAAACAACGATTATATGTAGGAATTTCATCCCTGGATCCAGACAGCCTAAGAAGTGCATCTGCCACTGCTATTCGTTCAGTATGTTGCAAAAGTATTTATAAACACTTAGCTGTAGCGCCTTTAAATTCTTTGGACGAATACCATATGCAAGCCATCTGCGAAGGTATACTGCTTGGCAATTATACTTTCACAAGATATAAAAGCAAACCAACAGTTTCTAATTTGGAAAAAGTATCTATCTTTTTAAATGATTGTGATAATACGACAAAAGATATTATCAAAAATGCTATTGATGATGCAATTATATTAGCTAATGCTACAAATTTCTCAAGGGATATAGTAAACACAACTCCTGATGATTGTTATCCGGAAATCATGGCACAAATTGCAACCAAACTTTGCGAAGATAGCAATCTGGAGTGCAATATACTAGGAATTAAAGAGTTAGAAAAACAAAACATGAATGCCTTGCTGGCAGTAGCAAGAGCTAGCAGACATGAACCATATGTAATTCATCTAAAACATAAACCGGCCAATCCAAAGTGTGTAATCACGCTTGTTGGAAAAGGATTGACCTATGATAGCGGCGGACTAAGTCTAAAACCATCGGCATCAATGGTAACAATGAAATCTGACAAAAGCGGAGCCTCTGCAGTGCTTGGCATAATGAAAGCAATAGGAGAACTGGATCTTCCAGTAGAGGTGCATGGATTTATAGGTGCAGTCGAAAATATGATAGGCGGAGATGCATACAAACCAGATGATGTATTATATGCCAAAAATGGCAAAACCATAGAAGTACGCAATACTGATGCAGAAGGAAGACTAGTCCTTGCTGATGTGCTTGCTTATGCACAACAAGAAGTAGATGCTGATTATATATATGATTTTGCTACCCTTACAGGAGCATGTGTGGTGGCGCTTGGAGCCTATACCATTGGTATAATGGGTAACTCAGATGCACCAAAAACATTGCTTAAAAACGCCTCTAAAATTTCCGGTGAAATGGTAACAGAATTGCATTTTAATCGATATTTGAAAAAACTTATCAAAAGTGAGATAGCAGATATCAGCAATGTATCTAGCTCTCCGTATGGCGGAGCGATCACTGCCGGATTATTTTTATCTGAATTTATAAATGAAGAAAACAAAGACAAATGGACACATCTAGACATCGCCGGTCCGGCTTTTGTAGAACATACATGGGGCGAAAATCCTCATGGCGGATCAGGAGCCGGGGTGAGATTGATGGTCAATCTATTACAAAATCTAGCTAAATAATTTAAACCCTCAAAGAGCAAGTCAAGGCTTTTTGAGCAAGCATCTGAGATATGATCTCTCGGTCATTGACTATATGTTTGATGCCAAGTTCTTTTATTATCTTCTCTTCTTCATCATTACTAACAGTAACTACCGTATTGATATTAGCATCGATTGATGTTACATTCTCGCAGATCAATCTTTTTTGCTTTTCGTTTGTGATCGCTATGACAACTGCTACTGATTCTTTGATGTTAAAGTGTTCCAATACGCTTTTTTGAGCAGCATTTGCCAAAAAGATCATCTTCTCACCATCAGAGATAGCTTTATCTACCAATGATATCTCATGCTCCAAAATAATGTAATATAAACCCATTCCTTTAAAATTAGACGCCAATTTACGCCCCAACGGTCCATAGCCGCATATAATGATATGCCCGCTGAAACCATCTTCTCTGAATGCTCTTTTTCTTAGTGTTGTTGGCTCAGGAGAGAAAAAGTCAACAATATTCTTTATGTTTTTAAGTATAAACGGAGCAATGATCATAGATACGATAACTACGATAACTAAAATCTGATTCCACATATCATTTATCATGCCATTGGAGTATGCTAGAGTAAAAATGACCAAAGCAAATTCGCCGACTTGAAATAGAGCCAGAGTAGCTTTGAGTGCCGATCTTTTTTGCACAAAAAAAGACAGAAGGCCAAAAATAACCATAGCCTTAAAAAACATAATGCCAATAACAAGCAACAATATAATATGCCCGTATTCTAACATAGAATGCCAATCTATCTGCATACCGATAGTTACAAAAAATATACCGAGTAAAATATCCCTAAAAGGCACAAGGTCAGCTTCTATCTTATATCTATATTTAGTCTCAGCAAGTATCATACCTGCCAAAAATGCACCAAGAGAATATGAAAAGCCTAGGCTTTCAGCAAAAAATGAAGTAGATATAACAAACAATAGCACAGAAACCAAAAATATCTCTTCGCTTTTTGTGGACATGATCCAACCAAAATATCGCTCTGTGAGATATTTACTAGCAATAAAAAAGACCGAAAAAACAATAGCAGCGCTTATCAAAAGCTCCCCAAGTAATAAATCTAAAGATTTATCGTTAGATGTAAAAATAGAGATCATTAACAATATCGGAATAACCGCCAAATCCTGAAAAAGTAAAACACCAAGAGCTATACGGCCGTAACCCGAATGTGTTTCATTATTTTCATTAAGTACTTTAAGTACTATGGCCGTTGAAGATAAAGCCAACGCGAGCCCAATGACCAATGATGTTTTGGCATTTGCATCAAATAAAAAATAACTTATGGCAGAAAACAAAAGGCCGGTTATGCTGACTTGCAGCATCCCATATGCAAAAACTTCTTTTTTCATCTTGCGAAAATGCTTAACAGAAAACTCGAGCCCAATAGTGAACATCAAGAACACAACACCAAATTCTGCGACATGAGAAAGCGTTTCTTTTGCATTTTCATCAAATCTAAATATTGATGCTATAATGATTCCGGATAGTATATATCCTATAATGGTCGGGATTTTAATTTTTTTGAGAAAAACGTTAAAAAGTGTAGCAATAGCAATGGTAATAACTACTACAAATAATGTATGTTCCATACAACACTCCTTAAGTTTCTTATAATATTATCATTTTTTACTGTGAAATTCATCTATTCTTTCGCATCTGCTAATGTTAATGCAAATAATACCTCTACTCCTGATTGAAGCAATACAGATTGTGCTTGCTGTAATGTACCGCCGGTTGTTATAATGTCATCAACAAGTATCACGTCTATATCTTTTTGACCTTTATATACAAAATCTCTTGGATGCGTGATGCGATATTGCAAGCTTTGACCGGAATATTTTATGTCATTCGAAGCAAGAAGTGATGAGTGTAAGATATTTACGCTTTTAAACTTCATGGCATGGGTTAGCAATGCTACATGAGAATAGCCGTTTTTGACCTTCTCATCTATCCCGACAATACTGATTTCACGTGGATCAGTAGTTGAAAATTGCTGAATGAACGGTTTTAGTGTAATATCAGCCAATGCCTTAAAAATTCTATACCCTTGAGGTGTATGCTTGGCAAGAAGCAGGTTTTCCATGGTTGAATATTTATAAAAACTATATACATCCAATGTGCCTATTGTTCTTTTGGTAACAGATGGGGCTAGCAGACTGGTTTCGCAATTCTTGCAAAAAGTACGAAAACTCAGACATTGACAGCTCATACATCTCATTTTCGCCCTCTAGTTTCACAAAATATGCCGTACGACAATAGCATAATGCAGTATCCAAAGATTCAAAAGAAATATAAGCAACGAAGAACCTCTAGAGATAATATGCTGCCATTTTGTTCTCTCTTTTGTATTTGTTTTTAGTGCTATAGCAAAATGAATAACAGTCAGCAGCACTACTGCACCAACAAGCCATAGTTTTTTTCTTAATGCAACCAATACTTCGCTTTGATCGCTGCTTGATAAAACATCTATTAATCCATTTTGTGTGATCAAAGTAAGACCGGTTGCTATCAATATAATAAGCACTACAACTTCATAGTATCCAAAGAGCGGCCCGATGCGCGGATAAACTTCGTTTTGGGCTTTTTTATCCCTGAGAAAAATACCCAAAACAAACATAAACACTGCTCCGCCTATCCAAGAGATAGCCGCGATTAAGTGAATATGAAATACCCAGCCCATTTTAGCTATCTAGTTGAAGTACGGCCATGAATGCTTCTTGAGGCACTTCAACTTTGCCTATAGACTTCATACGTTTTTTGCCTGCTTTTTGTTTTTCTAATAATTTTCTTTTGCGGGTAATATCTCCGCCATAACACTTAGCAGTTACATTTTTGCCCATTGATTTGACGTTTGATCTGGCTATTACGGTATTACCAATGCTAGCTTGAATAGCTACTTCAAACAACTGTCTAGGTATCAATTCTTTGAGTTGATTTACAAAAGCAAGTCCTCTTGTTCTTGCTTTTTCTTCCGGAACTATGATAGATAATGCATCTACTACGTCACCTGCTACTTTTATATCCAATTTTACTAGCTTGCCCGGGCGAAAACCGATCGGTTCATAGTCAAAACTCGCATATCCTTTTGTCGTGCTCTTTAGCTTGTCATAAAAATCCATGACTATCTCATTCATAGGGATATCATACTCAAGCAATACTCTAGTTTCATTAAGATAATCCATTTTTATCTGAATACCTCTTCTTTCACTTAGGAGTTTGATTAGATTACCTACATAGTCTTGAGGGGTGAGTATGGTTGCTTTTACATAAGGCTCATAAATAGTATCAATTTTTTGAGTTTCAGGAAGCTCGCTTGGATTTTGTATCTCTATTTTCTCACCGTTTGTCTTGAGAACTTCATACACAACCGTTGGAGCGGTAGCTATGAGATCAAGATCAAATTCTCGCTCAAGTCTCTCTTTGACTACTTCCATATGAAGCATACCTAAAAATCCGGTCCTAAATCCGCTTCCTAATGCCATAGAGCTTTCAGGCTCAAAACTAAGAGAACTATCATTTAGTTTTAGCTTATTAAGAGCGTCCCTTAGATCCTCAAACTTATCTGTTTCTATTGGATAGATACCTGCAAACACAAATGGTTTAGCAGGCTCAAACCCGTGAATAGCCTCAGCTGTTGGATTTTTAGCATCAGTAATAGTATCACCCACTTGCAAAGCATCAACTGTTTTTAGTCCAAGCACGACTATACCGATCTCGCCGGTTTTTATCTCAGATGTTTTTTTAGGAGCCAATGGATGAGGATACATAAGATCGAGTATCTGATGTTCCCTTGCGGCACCCATGATTTTAACCATTTGACCTTTTTTAAGACTGCCCTCAAATACTCTTACTAATGCCAACGCTCCCAAATAATTATCGAACCAACTATCATATATTAGAGCCTTAGTAGGAGCATTTTCATCTCCGCTAGGTGCCGGAATACGTTCCACGATAGCATCGATCAAGTTTTTTACGCCCTGGCCCGTTTTTGCTGATACCAAGCAATGCTCAGTCACATCTATTCCTATAGCATTTTCAAGTTCACCAAGCACACGATCTGGATCAGCTGCCGGGAGGTCAATTTTATTGACCACAGGCAAAAGTTCCAAATTATTTTCTATGGCAATATATACATTAGCTATAGTTTGAGCCTCTACGCCTTGAGCTGCATCAACTATAAGCAATGCTCCCTCGCTTGATGCTAAAGATCTGCTGACTTCGTACGAGAAATCAACGTGGCCTGGAGTGTCTATAAGATTAAGCACATACTCTTCACCATCTTTTACATAATCTAGTCTCACACTTTGTGCTTTTATTGTAATGCCGCGTTCTTTTTCTATATCCATAGTATCCATAACTTGTGCTGACATCTCGCGATCTGAAACCGCACCGCACTCTTGTATGATACGATCTGCAAGTGTTGATTTGCCATGGTCTATATGGGCTATGATAGAAAAATTACGAATATGCGACTGCGGTACTATTGCCATATGGCTTTCCTTGTGTATAACTATTTGTTTTGTATTTTAATTTCTAACATCAAAAAGAGAATTGACACTTTCATTATTGTGCACTCTTCTGATAACTTCTCCGAGCATTGAAGCTGTGGAGAGCATTTTTATTTTTGGTGACGGCTGTCTCATCGGTATGGTATTTGCAACAACCAACTCATCTAGGACGCCATTTTCTATACGATCATAAGCTGGACCGGAAAGCACTGGATGCGTACAGCAAGCCATTACGCTTGTTGCTCCAAGTTTTTTTAGAGCTTCAGCAGCCTTAACCATAGTACCTGCAGTATCTATCATATCATCTATCAAGATCACATCTTTGCCGTCCACATCACCTATGATATTCATTACTTCTGATTCATTGGCTTTTTGACGTCTTTTGTCTACTATGACCATCTCAAGCCCCAACCTTTGGGCAAAATATCTAGCTCGTGTTACTCCGCCGATATCCGGAGAAGCAATGATCGGATTTGGCAATTGTTTTGATTTTATATAATCGGCAAATAATATAGCGCCATATAAATTGTCTACAGGTATATCAAAAAAGCCTTGTATTTGAGAGGCATGCAAATCAACCGTAACCATCCTTGTGATTCCGGCAGTTTCCATTAGATTTGCTACCAATTTAGCAGAAATTGGCACCCTTGGAGCCGCTTTACGATCTTGTCTGGCATAGCCATAATATGGCACGACAGCCGTAATTGATTTAGCTGATGATCTTTTAAGGGCATCGGTCATTATAAGAAGTTCCATAAGATTATCATTTGCAGGCGCGCATGTAGGCTGAACGATATAAACATCTTTGCCCCTTACGCTCTCGGCAATTTGCACATTAATTTCACCATCAGAAAATCTATTTATCGTGGCCTTTGAAAGTGGCATTTCAAGATATTTTGCTATCTCATTTGCCAACTCACTATTTGCAGTTCCAGAAAAAATCATATATCCGCCCATAAGCGTTGTACCCCATCTTTAATTTAATGCTATATTATATCCAAACATTGATAAAATGGAGGTTTTGAGCTTATAGTATAATTCCGCCGCCTAACAATTTTTCGCCATCATACAGTGCTGCCACCTGCCCTTTAGCAACGCCAAAAACACTCTCATGAAGTGTTATTTGAGCCTTCTTTTCATTTATTGTTACAGTTGCAGGTACTGCTTGTGTACGATATCGTACTTTCACCTGACACTCTATCGTATCGCAAATACTATCAAACAAGGAAAGTTCTTTTAATTCAATGCTATTGACTTCAAGTTCTTCTTTTTTGCCAACAACAATTTGATTGGTTTCCGGCTTTAGCTCCAATACAAAATGAGGATCATGCGCACCATTTACAAAAAATCCTCTACGTTTGCCTACTGTATAATGCATATAGCCTTTATGAGCACCTACAACCTCGCCTTTTGTATTTAACACTTCTCCGTCTCTGTCAATTTTCATATGCTCTTTTAACACATCTATATACGTATCTTCTACAAAACAAATCTCTAGGCTCTCTTTTGAAGATGATATGGAGGATAAAAAATCATATTTTTTAGCATGCAGTTTGACATCTTCTTTTAGCCAATCTCCCAAGGGAAACAATAATTTTGGCAAAACACTTTTATCTATTTGTGCTAAAAAATAACTTTGATCTTTGCTTTTGTCTACTCCTTTATAGATTGCTCGTCCATCGCATCTTACATAATGTCCGGTAGCAACAAATTGGGCCCCTTGCAACTGTGCAAACTCTATCATTTTGCCAAATTTAATAGTACGGTTACATGCCACGCATGGATTTGGAGTCAATCCATCTTTGTATGATGATACAAAATAATCATAAACCTCTGCTCTAAAATCTTCGCTCAAGTCAACAAAATGAGCTTTGATACCCAGATGGGCAGCTACATTTTGAACTTTTGCAAAATTAGCTTCATGGTAGTCTGCTTTATTGTGGAGTTTCATATAAACTCCTTCTACTTCATAGCCTGCTTGCTGCAATAAAATAGCAACCATACTGGAGTCAATTCCGCCGCTCATACCAACCATTACTTTTGGTTTCATATTATAAAGCCTCACATTCTATATTTTGCCACTCTTTAGTCAAACGATCAAGTAAATAATCGCTAGAAGCAGGTATCAAATCTTTTACTATATCTTGCCCGGCAGAAAAAAAGTACAACGACGTTTGGCATGAACGTAAAAAATCCACCAATCCGCTGATACTTGAAGTTTCATCAAATTTAGTGATTATTATATTATCAGGATTCAAAAATGAAAAGTGTTCATGCATTGCTATTAGATCTTCTTTTTTAAGAGTTGCACAAAGCACCAAAACTATAGAAAGATCATGAGAAGAAGCACCTCTTATAAATGAAACTGTTTCTAGCAATCTATTAATATCAAAGGGGGATATGCCGCCGGTATCCACAAAGATCAACTCTTTGTCTTGAAATCTGTCCAATTCTCTAGAAAATTCGCTTGCATCTTCTATATCTCCATATTCAATATCCATTAAATTAGCATAACTTTTTAACTGTTCGCTGGCTGCGACACGATAATGATCAAGATTAATAAATGCCATTTTCGATGCAGCTACTGTATCATTATAGTAATTTGCCATTTTTGCGATAGCTGTAGTTTTACCAACCCCTGTTGGGCCTGTCATCATAATTATTTTTGGGGGTTGCTTATCTTGCTTAGCAAAAATTAGCAAATCATCCAGCTCTTCAAAAATATAATTCATAATAAGATTTTTATCTTTATCTAATTCATTTTTTATCAAAATCTTTGAAATTTTATCTAGCCATTTGGCATCCATGCCCTTTGTTTGCAGCTCTTCTTTAATTGTATTGATACAAGCAGTGTTGTTTAATGGCTCAATATCACCAAGGCTTTCCAATTTGGCTATCTTATCTTCAAGACCTTCTATTTTTTCAATGAATGCATTTTCAAATGCTGTGTTGATCTCATTATCGATCTGCTTAAAAGATATTGCGTACCTGGTCTTTTCTCCATTTTTTACTAATTGAGTCGAAACAAACTTTACACCATTTGGATATTTTGATACTATTTGTCTATATAGTACACCTATACTGCTACCCAAAAAAGTCTCATGCCGCATCTAAACTCCTTTCATCCATTTTAATGGCATCAACACAGAAGCTCTTTTCGTCCAAAAAGGATGAGGCAAGATAAGCTTTGGTGTAACCATGGTTTTGTTGGCATATTTTATCATATCTATATCCAAAGTCCTAGGAGCGTTCTTGAAACTTCTAGTTCTTCCAAATAATTTTTCCACATGCAATATATAATCCAAAAGAACATTAGGAGTCAAATGAGTCTTGATGAGTATCAGTGCGTTATAAAAATCGGGTTGATCACTATATCCAAAAGGAGGATTCCTTAGAATGGGTGATGTCTGAATAATAGTTACAAAAGGCGAGCGGCGCAGATACCAATACAAATGCTCAAAGCGCCTGACAACATCGCCTACATTACCGCCTATACCAAGCAATACCCTGTGCCCTTTGGTCTTAGAGGTATTAAGCCATGGATATAGCGGAGTTGTTATTTTGGAGTGATCTTTATCCAATACCTGTATTTTACGCACCCAAAATCTCCGCTTTGCCGTCTTTCATCACCACTGTATCTTCTATACGCACTCCAAACTCTCCAGGCAAATAAATGCCCGGTTCGATCGTAAAGACCATTCCATCTTCAATGATCATATCTGATTTGGAAGATATCATAGGCAATTCATGGATATCAAGCCCTACTCCATGTCCCGTAGAGTGCACAAAATACTCTCCATATCCTGCTTTTGTTATTATCTCCCTAGTAATGGAATCTACTTCAAAAGCTTTCATTCCGGAGCGTAATTGCGATATCGCTTCATCGTGAGCTTTAAGAACGATATCATATATACGTTGTAATTTTGCAGAACCAAATTGCTGGCTTGTGCTGCTTTGCATTTGATTATTGATACAGATGGTTCTTGTTCTATCAGAGCAGTATCTCTCAAATTTAAGTCCTGCATCTATTAGCAATAGATCGTTATGCTTCAAAACATCATTTGTGGGCCTTGCATGAGGTTTTGCCGCATTTGCATTGATGGCAACTATAGGATCAAAACTAAGTTCATACAAACCACTGTGACTCAATTGTTCTTTGGCAAGATAGGTAAGGGTCAGTTCGTCAAGCCCAATTAGTCCAAGATCTATTTTTGAGATAAAATTATCAAAAGCATTTGCACCACGTTTTGCTGCTTGAGAAAGTTTGTCAATTTCTTGCCCGGTTTTGACGATTCGTTTTTTGCGAGAAAAATCCGGGTCTTGATGAAATACAATACTCTCGTTGTTTGAAAGTTTGGCAAAATCAGCCACACTCCATTCGTGTGGATCAAATATGAGTTTTTGTATGCTTTTTGATGATTTTAAAAGCTCATTTGCTGCTTTAATGATATCTCTATCCACTAAAACAGTTGCATTTTGAGCATACTCTTTGGCTTCTATTTCATATCTTCCATCGGTAATAAAAAACGCTTCACTTCCAAGTTTTAAAAAAATAGCATTGTCACAGCTATATCCGCACTCGTAATAGATAGCATTT
>CAZGNT010000014.1:0-31943 GCA_964527805.1 uncultured Sulfurovum sp. | reverse complement strand
TATAAAATTATCATAATTTGGTGTTTGAAAATCATTGAACATTTTTTAAAATACCTTTTTGTGCGGATTATATCATAATTTAAAAATTGTTTTTTTATTTGAATAGATAATTACTAAAATTATATATTCATTGAGATACAATAACATAAATATCATTTCAAAAAGGTACAAGATGATTGTTATTCCGGCCCGCATAGGATCTACACGATTTCCTAATAAAATTTTAGCAGATATAGATGGCATGCCGATGGTAATCCGCACAGCAAAAGCAGTGCAAAGTGTCGATGATGTTTTGATAGCAACTGATAGCAGAGAAGTGATCGAGCTTTCTAATAAGTATGGTTTTGAAGCTGTCATGACCAGCGATCAACACCAAAGCGGTACGGATCGTATTTTTGAAGCAGTTAGCTTGGCCAAGCTTAGAGACAGCGAGATAGTGATCAATGTACAAGCTGATGAGCCTTTTATAGAGACCGATGTGGTCAGAGCAGTTTACGAACTAACAAAATCAAACGCAAAAAATGAGTCTGTATTGATGAATTCATGTTATAAAGCTTTGAATTCAAGTGAAGCTGATGACCCTAATTTGGTAAAAGTGGTTGTTGATAGTAATAACAAATCTTTGTATTTTTCTCGTGCAAAAATACCATATCCTAGGGATCATCATTTTGATGAGTATAAAGGCCATATCGGAATTTATGGATTTACCATGAAAGGATTAAGGACTTTTTGTAATCTGCCTCATGCTCCGTTAGAACACATAGAAAAATTAGAGCAGCTAAGAGCTTTATATCATGGATATAGTATAGCAATGGTTGAAGTAGAAACTGAAAGTTTCGGCATAGACACTCCTGATGATCTAGAGCGGGCATTAAAGAGACATATACTATAAAATACTTCTCTTTGTGGATTTGATCTTTTTGGAAGAGAGAGGTACTTATATTTTATCCCCCTTTTACGGCTTTTCCAAGATCCCACATAGGCATAAATATACCAAGTGCCATCAATAGAACCAAAAGAGCAATAAAAAACATCAATATAGGCTCTATGTAGGTGCTTAAATTGTCAATTATATCTTGAAATTGCATATCGTAATATTCCGTGATCTTGCTGAGCATCAGATCCAGCTGGCCGCTTGTTTCACCGGCTCTTATCATTTGCAGCAGCATATTTTCAAAAAGGTCTGTCTGTTCAAAAGCTTCAGAGAGGCTAAGGCCTCTTTTGATATTTATGTTTACACTTTCGAGTTTTTGTTTGATATGAGCATTATCAACCATTCCAAGCGCTGTTTGCAATGCATCAGAAACTGGAATACCAGAACGTATAAGTTCGCTAAAAACAAGTGTGTATTTGTGCATTGTAGAGAGAAATATAACTTTATTGATGAGATAAAAATTCTTGTTAACAAGAATTTTGTCCATGCTCATCTTAAACTTATCGTCATTCTTGTAAAAATAAATAACAGCATAAATGCCTCCAAATAAAGCCATTAATATAAATATACCATAGTTGCTTAGGACATATTCTATACCCAAAAGAATTTTGGTTGGAAGAGGCAGTTCTGTTTTGAATTGTTCAAAAATAGCTTTGAACTTAGGAACGACAACCATGATCAAAACCGTAAAAGCAATAGCCATGGCAGCTAATGTTATAAGCGGATAACGAATAGCTTTTTTAAATTTTGCGGCATTGTCTCTTACATTTTCTAAAATATCGGCTAACTTTCCAAAAGAACTAGAGATACTGCCGGTTCTTTCTCCTAATTTTGCCATGGCAAGTGCTACATGTCCAAACTCTTCGCGATATTTTCCCATTGCATCAGAAAGACTTCTGCCAGCATCAATATCATTGCTTATATCACTATAAATAAATCCAAGTTGTTTGTTGTGTGTATTTAGAGCTACATCATTTAGTGTGTCATGAATTGGAATTCCTGCATCAGTCATGACAGATATCTGGCGAATGGTAGAGATCTTATCGTTCATATTTATCTTTTTTTTAAATATTTTTTGAAACCATATAGTAAAATCTTTGAACATAACACTCATTGGAGGAGATGTGGGCTCTATATTGATAATAATTGCATGCGGAAACTTTGATTTGACTTTATCCTTTGCTCTATTTCTCGTGTCAGCCTCTGCGAGTTCTATTTGTTTTTTGCCTTTATGTAAAATAGATACATTAAAGTAATTCATTTTAAAGCCTTGCTACTCTGTATATTTCTTCTATTGATGTGTTGCCGTCGAGTGCTTTTTGTATGCCGTCTTCAAACATTGTTACAAAACCTTCTTCTGCAGCCTGGATGGTCATCTCTTCTTTAGAAGCACCAGCGGCGATCATACGGGATAATTTTTCGCTTATATTTAATACTTCTGATATCATCTCCCTTCCTGCGTATCCGGTTCCTCTGCATTCTTTGCATCCTGCACCTTTGTAGAATATTGGATTTTGAGGTAAATATTGAGCTAAATCTTTTAAAACATTCTCAGGTATTTCTGCTGTGGTTTTGCAATGAGGACAGATTTTGCGTATCAGTCTTTGCGCTTGTATAGCTATCAATGATCCGCTAACAAGATAGCTTTCTATTCCCATATCCAACATTCTAGTAACCGC
The DNA here is from genome assembly GCA_964527805.1 of uncultured Sulfurovum sp. Classification (GTDB taxonomy): domain Bacteria; phylum Campylobacterota; class Campylobacteria; order Campylobacterales; family Sulfurovaceae; genus BN30871. The sequence goes on along the minus strand of CAZGNT010000014.1, from coordinate 29,330 downwards.
ACTGATCGCATCATTGGTATGCAAAGTGGACAATACCAAATGTCCGGTGAGGGCTGCTTGTATAGCTATGCGGAGTGTCTCTTGATCCCTTATTTCTCCTATCATGATTTTGTCAGGATCTTGTCTTAGAATTGAACGCAGGGCATCAGAAAAACCAAGACCGACATGCGCATGAACTTGCACCTGCTGTATGCCGTTCATTTGATATTCTACAGGGTCTTCTACTGTGATAATTTTGTCTTTTACGTCTTTAATGGCATTAATTGCACCATAAAGAGTGGTTGTTTTACCGCTTCCGGTTGGCCCGGTTACTAAAACGATCCCATAGGGTACTTTGATGGCTTTGGAAAATCTCTCATAGGATATAGTACTCATACCGGTATCTTCAAGTTTGATCATAACTTTTGTTTTATCCAGGATCCTTAGGACTATTGATTCTCCAAATAATGTGGGCAAACTTGAAGCCCTAAAATCAAATTCTCTGTTGTTGATTATTGCTCCAAATCGGCCGTCTTGCGGTTTTCTTTTTTCTGCAATATCAAGATTGGCAAGAAGTTTTACGCGAGAAGAAAGTGGAGGAAAGATATCCTTATCAAAGGTAAAACTTTGCATAAGCATTCCATCGACTCTTTCTCTTACGATGCAGCTTTTTTCCATTGCCTCTATGTGGATATCACTAGCCCCGGCATAAATAGCAGATTTTAAAATAATGTCTATAAGCTTTAAAATAGCAGATGATTCTTCTCTGACATTGTCTGTACTGTTTTGTGTTAGATCTTTCCTTATATCAGCAATAATATTTTTAATACTTTCATTGGCTTCCAATCTTTGTAAATGCTGCATTACTTGTTTTGGCCTAGTGATAGCTATAACTATAGGTTTTTTAGGAAATAACCTTTGAATAGCATCTTGAGCTTCTATATCAAACGGATCTGCAAAGATCACAGTAACGCTCAATTCGTTTTCTTCGATAGGGATAGCATGATATTTCATGAGCTGTGCAAACGGTAGTTTTAAAAATAGATGCATATCTATTTCATAATCATCCAGATCAATATAAGAAACTCCAAGTTCTTTTGCAAGATCTTTAATAACCGGAATTATGTCAAACCCGTCATCAATATGTTCAAGTTGTTCTAGTGTTATTTTCCCCATTCTAATTTTTTTGGCCAAAAAATTTTCAGCGGCAGATTTTTCAATTAAATGTTCTTTGATCAAATTCGCAATTGTTATTTTTTTTGGAGGATTACTGTTAAGCAGTGCAGATATATCGGCTTTTGTTAAAATCTTTTCATCTAGCATCATTTCAATAATTTTTACCATTTTGATTCTCCAAGCTTTATATATGTTATTATATTGAAAATTACCATTGATTTGTCTCTATTTGATCTAAGAGTTCTAGAGCTTTTTTCGAATTTGTTTTGGCAGCATATGCACGCAAGATCCTGATCGCTTCATTTCTGTCGCCCATTTTTGCTTTTGCTTTTGCCATTATCAGCCAACTTTCTTCTATCTGTTCGGTAATTTTATTTGTTTCCAATGCCCAATAAAAAGCTTTACCATAATCATTTTGTTCATAGTAGTTGTTAGCAAGAAACAAAGAATCATTCGGGTCTTTTGATTCGTAAAACCTACGCATTACATCGGTTATTGAATTTATATCGGTTGTCTGTTCTAGGTTGATTTTTATTTTTTGTTTGCTGTATTCTTCTGTATGCTCTTGCATGTTATTTACGGATAAAATTGATTTTGAACTGTATGCTGATTCAACAATATCGGTTCTATCGGTATTGTTGGTAGTATTTGTCTCTTGTGTTACATTTGAATCTTGTATGTTTTGTTCATCGGCTACAGCGGTTATTGCTCTATGTTCAGAAAATGCAGGCTCCATTATTACAATAGCACCATGTGTAAAAAATGGCAAATTTTCTTTATTGTAGACATTATGTGTATCAATTGCTTTGGATTGTTTGGAGACCAAGTGATCGTTTGAAATTTTAGAGTCAAAAATATTAAAGGCTATAGAGCCGATCAGTATAAAAAGCGCAATGGCTATTAATGGAAAATATTTTTTAATCTGATAACGTCTCCATTGTTTTTCAAGCAATTCGATATTATGCATTTATATATCCCAATTTCAATCCGGCCATTTCAATAATTTTATTGGGAATGCCATTTAGATTCATCATTTTTAGCGGATTATACCTATCGTAATATTCACAAATCTCAAAAATTGTAAACATTAATTTATTGCATTCTCTATAGTTGCCTTTTGTATATTTATAGATAAGTTTTAAATTCTTATCTTTGATATTATTGGCAATATCTATTAAATTTTTATGCGAGAGTTTTTTATGTATATATATAGCCTGTTCTTGAGGTGTAATGTTTTTTAATTCTATTCTTTCCCAAATCCTTGAACTGAAATGAGTTTGGGTTAGCAGTTCTTCTTTTTCGTGCTGATGTAATGATATTATAAATTTAACACTGTTTGTATCTGAAATAAGTCTAATTTTTTCAAATATATCAATCTCGTACATTTGTGCTTCATCTAGCAAGAAGATAATTTCTCTTTGGCCTTTTATGCTTTTGCAATAGTTGACTAAATCAACAAAAGCGACATCTGCATCAAGCGGAGAATCCTCTTTTTTAATGGCTTTATAAAGCTGGCGTAAAAATTCTTGTTTATTGCTGGATGGCGTTTCAAAAAGATAGATTTCTTTTTGATCTTTTTTTTGTTCAAATAGGTTTTTAAGTAAAATACTTTTGCCGGTACCAGGTCTGCCAAACAGTATAACCATTTTAAATGGTTTTTGAATGACATTTTCTAGTTGGGTCATTATCATATAAGATGACTCGATTTCTATATATTCGTTGATATCGATAGCATCCACAAATGCATTTTTGGCAATTTGGAACCTATTTTTCATTCAATTTTGTATATCCTAGGTCTTTTAATAATATATCTTTTGGTGTTTCAATGATATGAGGAGTAATAATAAGCACCAACTCTTCTAGGGTTTTGATTTTTCTCTCTCTTTTGAATGCATAATTTATAATTGGAATATCGCCTAAAAGAGGTACTTTATTTGCTTCCACCCCTTCTTTTGTGGATATTAATCCGCCAAGAATAGCATGTTCTCCATTTTTTACCTTGATAACTGAAGCAATTTGTCTTCTTACCAAATCTGGAGGCATAGTTCTAGTACCGTCTCCGGTTGTTGTAGTGCTTATGGTGTCTGATATTGAAGGATTGATTTTTAATGTAACCATACCGTTATCGTCAACCTCAGGAGTAATATCAAGCAAGATCCCTGCAAAGACGGAATCTACTATTTCGCCTTCAGCTACAGTACCGCCGGCAGTACTTGTGGTCGATGTAGATGATTTGATTTTATAAAATAACTCTTTTCCTACACTAATAAGGGCAGGTTGGTTGTTGAGTGTCATTATCCTAGGACTTGAGATGCTTTTAACATCCCCTTGTGTTCCAAGAAATTTAATAATATCTGTCACGTTTACACTTCCTGTGGCTATCAATGCTTGGGCATTGGATGGAGATGCTCCTAAAACAGGTGTAAATTCAGTGATACCGGTGCCTATGGTATAAGTAGCACTGCCGATATTTTTTTGTGTCATAGCCAATGTTTGTACGGCAAGAGTTTGCAAATTGTATATTTGGGTCCAATCAATTCCTGTTGTGCGGCTATCATCTAAATTGACAGACAATATTCTTACATCAATGAGTACTTGTTTTTTGATCTGTTCACTTAATGTATCTATATATTCGCTTACTCTTGCAATTTGGGCTGCAGTACCGGTGACGGTAACCATTCCGGCTTCCGGATTTATAATAGGAGCTACAGGATTATATTCCCACACTTGGCCATCGGGTCCGACCCATGAATTTTCTGATGTTTTTGCATAGTGTGTACTGCCATCACCGGCTCCTATCAAGATACGCTGAACTTCTTTGCCGACAGTGTTCCAAAAAAGGAATTCATCATTACTTTCTATGGACATTCCGGTGCGTGAACCGGCACTTCCTCCGGTTGTTGTGCTGCTTGTGCCAATACCGCCAATCGAAGTAGCTGCAGAATTATTAGAGTTTGCAATTGTAACATGAGCATTACTTTTTCCTACCCGTTTGCCTGCTATATAATGAACGCGAAATGTTTTTGTGATGAGATAAGATATTGTAAGTTTATTGCCGTCAAGTGAATAATATAGGTCGTTGTCTTTGAGTATTGTATTTAAGAAACTTCTCATTGTAGCATTTTTTAGTTTTACATAATATAATTTTTTATTCATGCGCATTTTTGCTGCTTCATCTTTAATGATCACGGTCAGACCGCATGTATCGGCTAAATTATCTATCATATCCCCAACGGTTATTTTGCTATCAGCAGTCACGCTAAACAATCTCGTATCGCATTTGCTGCTAGCTTGTGCTAAATTGCCTATCGATATAAATATTGCTACTATTATAAAAAATTTATTTATATAGGTATCTCTTTTCATTGTTTGCTACCTTCCTTGTATTTTTATAAAATTATTCTCTTGTTTGTTGCCGATAAAAAGTTTTTTCATTTTGCCGCCATTTTTAAGTATAATAAAATTTGGTCCAATCGATTTGATTATATAGCTTCCAATCGTATCGCCTGCTTTTTTCCAACCACCATCTATATAAACTTTATTATTCATGATAGCTGCAATTGTGATCTCCTCTTCTGTTTTTGGAGTAATTATTGCACCGGTTGTTGCATTTCTCTCAAAATAAAAAAACGGATCGGATACTGTTTGAAATTTTGAAACATCCATACCGCCTCTTGTAACTTGAATTTTAGATACTTTTGTATTTATCTCTTGTGCTGATAGCCCTATAGCGTTTGCTGCTGACATCACAAATAAAGCTATAAATGCAATCTTTTTCATTAATTGTTCACTCCCCATACTGACACATTTAAATCTGCCACTATAGCTGTTTTTTTATTGTTTGGTTCCAGTGTGCTACTATATACATCAGTAACCAATCTAGTTTGCTCTAATTCATGTATAAATTTTAGCATATTCTTGTATTCACCTTGGCATTTTATTTGAATTTTTAGAACATGTCCAAAATTTGTGCCATTAATATGTATCTTTTCATTATTAATTTTTAAAATATCTATATTATGAGCTTCTGCCTTGCCAGTTATTGAATTTAAGAAATTTGACCAGCTTTTTTCATTAAAGATCATATCGGAGAGTTTTTTCATGCTCTCGTCGATTAGTTTTATCTTGAAAGTTAGATCAGTAATCGATTTTTTTATCCTTACAAGTTCTTGGTTGTATTTTTTTACATAATAGTCTTTGTCACCATTTACCGTAATTGAACGCATATAATTTTGCTGTTCATCTAGAATTTTTTTAATTTGCTGTTTTTCTTGCTTGGTTCTGCTGTGTCTATCTTCAGCCATGGGCAATAACACATAATATGAAAATACAAATATTAATATACCAACACCAAAAATAATAATATTTTTTTCAGCATCTTTTTTTACATTAAAATAATTATCTAACTTTTCGAGAATATCATCTAATAATTTCATTTTAACTCCATTGTCAAAACACCCTTGTAATAAGTGCCGTTTTGATCTTTCTCAATAAGCTTAATATCAATTTTTTTAATCTGGCTATAGTATTTATTTGATATATATTTGATAAGTTCAGTTACCTTTCGATCCTCATCGCTTATAAGAGAAAGTGAAAAATTATTATCACTGTTTTGAAGTTTGTATATAGAAACACCGTATTGCTGAAGGTCGTTGGCAAGATCATAAAAAGTTTGCGATTTCATTCGATAATTAACTTTTTTATCATAAATGGTATTTAACGTGACCTCTTTTGCATGATATGCTTCTGCTTCTCTTTTTTCCTCTAGGCTTAATAGCTTGATCTCATCTTTTTTTGTCTCAATTGTTTTTTTGTAGCGCTCTACCTCGCTAGAGAGTTCATTTGATTGATAAGTATATCTGATTATTTGAACATTGTTGATAAAAGATGATAATAGAAAAAATATCGGATATGTCAATCCTAGTATAGCAGCAATGCCAATCGATATAAGAAATTTGCCGCCGGGACGTTTTTCAAAAGACGGTGGCCTATGAAATTGTGTTAGATTCGGAAGCGAAGTATGATTTTCAATATAATCTATAGAGGTTTTTGCAAGCAATAATTCAAGTTTGTTGGCAACATATTGCGTATTTGTTCCAATATTGTAGCTGAAATTAAAATCTTTGGATTGCTTGCCGAGATAACTCAAAGAATGTTCATTGATATCATTAATCTCACCTATGTCTGAACAAATATAGATCTCATCAATTGATTCTAATTTTAAAGCTCTTTTTGCATATATAATAACATCATTAATTGAGAGAAAAAGTTCTCTAAAAATTTTCATCAAAGCTTCTTGAGAGGCAGCATTTGGAATCTGTGAAGCATTATGTTTTAATAAATTTAGAAAAGTATCCTTTTCGCTATGCTGGCCGGTTATTTCACAATATCTATCATACATTTTGTCTAGAGATTGATCTAGTGCCTTACTGTAGGAAAAATTACCATTTTTATAAATTGTTATAAATGCGTCATGATGCATAAAATATATAAAAATATGTACTTCATTTGCCGGTAAAATATTTTGTTTGTAAAGTACATTATATAATAGCGGTGCCGGCAAAATAAGATCAATGTATTTGACATCATTTTTCACAGCATTAAATAGAGTGTAGAGTTCATCGGCTTTTACTACAAATATATGAAACAATCTATCTTCTGTATTGCTTTCGACTTCGAAAAAATCAATTATATATTCTTCGCCGTTTATTCCCAGGTCTTCTTCAGCTTTAATCTCTATTGCGCTGTGTAGATCTTCTTCGGGAACTCTCCTGCTTATGTATAAGCTGGATACGATCATCTCTTTATTGCTTAGATACGATGAAGTAAATCTAGTAGCAACAAAAGAAGGTTTAGCTATAGGGTCTATGGTATTGTTTTTTACTATTGAATATAATCCGGCATACGGATTTGCAATTATTATGCTATCGAAGGATGATTTTGCAGAATCTTTTTTGATAACCATTTAGACCTCTTTGGCTTCTTGTGTAAATTAATTTTACATTTTATAATATTAAATAAATATTAATATTAAAGTTAAAAACAGATATATTTAAATAATATATCCAAAATGCTCTAATTCTTCTTTGTTTTTGCTCCATCCGCTTTTTACGCTTACAAAAAGGTCAATATGTATTTTTTTTACTGCAAATTTTTCTATATTTTTTCTTGCATGTATACCGATTCGTTTTATCGCTTCCCCTTGTTTGCCGATGATCATCTTTTTTTGTACCTCTTTTTCTACTACAATAGTAGCCATTATGCGATCAATATGCTCTTGTTCGTCGATCTTTTCTATGATAATATCACTTTCATACGGTATCTCATCGCTCATATTTTCAAAGATCGATTCTCTGATAAATTCTTTATATATAGACCTAATGTGCTCGGTAGTTAACAGTTCAGGATCATATAGCCAAGGATGTTCAGGCAAATATTTTGATATCGTACGAAGCAAATCAGCTCTACCTACATTTTTATTGACAGAAAATGGAATAATTGCCTCAAAATGCTCTTGAAATTTTTGATAATTTTGAAGAGTTTGCAAGAGTTTGGCTTGCGGGATTTGATCTATTTTGGTTAGTACGATAATATGTTTACATTTTTTTGATTCATTCAGTTTTAAGAATTTCTCATATTCTGCTGTTGAATCGCTTGCCGGTGCGGCAAATAGGATAAGGTCGCTGTCCCCCATTGCTTTTAGAGCTTCTTGCATCATAAATTTATTGAGAAGTTTTTCTTTTTCATGAATGCCTGGGGTATCTACAAAAATAAGTTGCGATTCTTCATGCATTACTATAATTTGCATCCGTTTTCTCGTTGCTTGAGCTTTTTTTGAAACCACAGCAACCCTTTCGCCTACCAGATAATTAAGCAGAGTACTTTTACCTGCATTGGGTCGTCCGATAACTGCTATAAATCCTGCTTTATGTGCCACAGTGATCCTTATAAAATGTAATTTGTAGCATCTTCATCTTTGACGATATCTGCAACTTTTTGTGTCACATCATCGCTTGATATAACTACTTCTTTATCTTTGTATTCATCAGCTTCAAAACTAATGTCTTCAAGAACTTTTTCTATGATTGTATGAAGCCTTCTTGCGCCAATATCCTCTGATTTTTCATTTGCCAAAAATGCATAGTGAGCCATAGCTTTTAATGCTTCGTCATCAAATATCAGTTTCATACCCTCAACTCCAAGCAGTGCTTGGTACTGTTTGATCAGTGAATTTTCAGGCTCAGTGAGTATCCTGTATAGTACATCTTCGTTTAGTCCGTTAAGTTCTACTCTTAATGGAAATCTGCCTTGCAATTCAGGCAATAGGTCGCTTGGTTTACTGACATGAAATGCACCTGCTGCTATAAATAAGATATGATCAGTTTTGACCATACCGATCTTAGTATTAACCGTAGATCCTTCAACTATCGGCAACAAGTCTCTTTGTACGCCCTCTTTGCTAGGATCTTGTCTACTGCTTGAACTAGATGATACTGCTATCTTGTCAATTTCATCTATAAAAACAATACTGCCTTTTTCTACCTTTTCAAGTGCTAGTGCTTTTATCTCATCTTCGTCTAAAATAAAATTGCTAGCTTCATTTTGAAGGACTTTTTTAGCTTCTTTTACAGTAATTTCTCTTATGGGACCTTTTTTATTTACTCCGCCCAGTACTTTTACTATGGATTCTTGTACACTGATCATTTGAGGAGGCAGCATATCGTCCATTCCGGCCATGCTGCTGCTAGGAGGCATCTCTATACTTATTTTGAGATCATCCATTTCCCCATTTCTAAATTTTTGGCGCATTTTTTCTAAGGTATGAGCATATTCTTCTTTTTTTTGTTCATTTGCACCATCGGGAAGATGGGGAAGAAGTTTTTCTAGGATTTTATCTTCAACGTATTGATCGATTTTTTCTCTGTTCTTTTCATTTTCGCTTTCTCTGGTGAGCTGCAATCCAATATTTGCCAAATCCCTTATCATCGACTCTACGTCGCGCCCTACGAATCCAACCTCTGTATATTTGCTAGCCTCTACCTTTATAAATGGAAGCTGCATCATTTGCGCCAAACGTCTAGCGATTTCGGTTTTACCTACTCCGGTACTGCCGATCATTAGAATGTTTTTCGGAACAATATCTTTTTGCAGCTCTTCTGGAAGCTGCATACGTCTATATCGGTTTCTTAGAGCAATCGCTATGGTTTTTTTTGCGTCATCTTGATCTATGACGTATTTATCAAGATAGCTTACGATCTCTTTCGGTGTGAGATGCTCTATATTGCTATTTTTCATCACAACTCCAAGGTAGTTATATTTGTATTTGTATAGATGCACAATTCGCCGGCTATTTTAAGAGATTCTTTTACTAATTCTGTCGCATCAAGCGCAGTGTGTTTGCTTAGAGCCCTGGCAGCCGAGAGAGCATATGCTCCGCCGCTTCCAATCGCAGCTATCATTCCATCTTCTGGTTCAACTACATCACCGTTTCCGCTCAAGATAAATAAATGCTTTCGGTCAAGAACGAGCATCATGGCTTCTAATTGTCTTAAATGTTTGTCTCTTCGCCATAATTTGGAAAATGCTATGACAGAACGAAACAGATCACCTTTTTTTTCACTCAAGATCGTTTCAAACATATCAAAAAGCGTAAATGCATCTGCAGTACTTCCGGCAAATCCTGCTAAAATTTTACCGTCATACAAAGTGCGAATTTTTGTTGCATTGCCTTTTAGAACAGTATTGCCAAAAGTGACTTGACCGTCTCCACCGATCACTGCTTTATCAGACGCTTTGTATGCAAGTATGGTGGTTGCTTCAAACATTATTCAATTCCTATTACTTCTACTTTTAAAGTTGCATGTATCCCATGTCCTAGCTTTGCGTCTACATCATGAATACCGGTTGATTTAATTGGTTTATCCAGATTAATATTTTTTTTATCTACGACAAAGCCAAATTGTTCGTTTATAGCAGATGAGATATCATTATTACCGACTGAACCTTGTATTCCAATAGGAGCAGAATGCTTTTTGATAATAATATGCTTTGCTTCAAGTGTATTTTTTTCATTTGTTAGTTTTGCTATCTCTTCTTTTTCTCTCAAAGCCATCAATGCTTGCTCTTCTTGCCAATTTGATATTACCTCCGGAGTAGCTAATTTGGCAAGCCCTTTATTGATCAAAAAATTTTGGCCATAACCATCTTTAACTTCTTTAATCTCTCCTGCTTTTCCTAATGTTTTTACTTCTTTTATAAGTAGAACTTTCATAAAATATCTTTTCCTTTTGGTAAATATATATGTTATTGTATCCTATTTTATATGAGTACGAAATGAAATATTTTTGGATTTATAATTACAAAGTATTTGTCGACATTATGTGATTTTTTTGGAATGATTTTTATTTTAAAAAGAGATTTGCCATAGCGAGACTTTTTGAGTCTTCGCTATATTTAAAAATAAACTTATAGAGCGTCTGCGTCTTCTTCTCCGGTTCGAATACGAAGAACATGATCGATTGTGCTGACAAATATTTTTCCGTCGCCGATTTTGCCGGTTTTGGCAGCTTTGCTAATAGCATCGATTGCTATACGAGCATATTCGTCGGTACTTACGACTATCTCAATTTTTATTTTAGGAATAAACTCTACAACATATTCTGCGCCACGGTAAAGTTCTGAATGACCTTGCTGTCTTCCGTATCCTTTTACTTCACTTACCGTAAGACCGGTGATGCCTGCTTCAACTAAAGCATCTTTTACCTCTTCAAGTTTGAACGGTTTGATAATTGCTTCTATTTTTTTCATACTATATTCCTTATGTAATCTTAGTAATATTATAGGTAAGAACCTATTAAAGGTTCATTACTTTTTCGCCATGAATTGCTTCATCGAGACCCATTTCCTCTATTTCACTGTTTACTCTGCTTCCTTTGGTTAGCATTGAAGAAATATAATAAACTACAATGGTACCAATCAGTGTAAAGATTCCGACAATTAAAACAGATTCTGCTTGAATAAAAATTTGTCCCAAGCGATCATTGCTGCCTTTAAGAGGCCCATCCCACAATAAAGCTTTGTCATTAAGAGCAAAGACCCCAGTGGCAATAGCACCCCATAGGCCTGCTAGGAAGTGCACTCCAAAAGCATCCAGGCTATCATCATATCCAAGTTTTTTCTTGAGTACGGTTACTCCAAAAAACGCTATCAAAGCACCTATGATCCCTATGATCAATGAACCTCCAACGCCCACAAAGCCTGCAGCCGGAGTGATAGCAACAAGTCCTGCTATAGCACCTGTAGCAGCCCCAAGCAAGGTAGGTTTTTTAAATACCATTTGTTCGATCAATACCCATGTGATAGTAGCAACTGCTGCTGCAATTGTAGTGGTTAGCATTGCAACTCCGGCTATTGCATTGGCGCCAAATGCAGAACCAGCATTAAAGCCATACCATCCGAACCATAATAGTCCAGCACCAAGTGCAGTTACAAGTACACTCATAGGCTTCATGGCAACTTTGCCGTATCCTGCTCTTTTTCCAACAAGCATAGCTAATACCAATCCGGCTAATCCACCATTCATATGTACGACGGTTCCGCCTGCAAAGTCTAGCGCACCTTCGTTAAATAGATAGCCGCCTCCCCATACCATATGCGCAATTGGAGCATAGACAATAATTGTCCACAAGGCGACAAAAACTATCCATGTAGAAAATTTTATTCTCTCGATAACTGCACCGGCAGCAATAGCAACGGTAATTGCAGCAAATGTGCCTTGAAATACGACAAAAACAAATTTAGGATACAGTTGTCCTAGCTCTACACTTGCAAAGTCAGTCCAGCTTATGCCGCCAAGCATGATATGCCCAAAACCACCAATAATATTGTTTAAAGGCCCTTCCATTGTACCAAATGCAATAGAAAAACCTGCGACGATCCAAGCAATAAAGCCGACAACAAATGCCATAAATACCATGCCATAAGTATTAAGAGCATTTTTTGATCTGCTCATGCCCCCGTAAAATAGAGCAAGCCCTATTGGTGTCATTAGCATCACGAGAGCTGTTGATATCATCATCCAAGCAGTATCACCGCTATTTAGAGCAGGTGCAGATGTGGCATTTTGATCTGCAAAAGCAACCGTTGAGATTAAAAGTCCTAAAAGGACCGACTGTTTTACTTTCATCTTCTTTCCTTTGTAGTTGAATTACAAGTAAATAATAACAGTTATTTGCATACTTATAATGCTATATTGTGATTAAAAAATAGGCAATTATAAAATAAGAGGAATTTGAAATTTAATTGTTTCCGGTTTTAGAGAAGATGCTATATGTGTTTGATTTGCCAATTGATTAATCTCATCATCGTGGCCAACCCTTCTTTGCGGAGCCTTTAAGATAAGTTCAATCATTTGATGCTTTTTATCATCTATCAATATATATTCACCCACGATCAGCTTAAGCACTACATCAAGAGAAGGAGAGTTGACAAAAGAATTAAATGCTTTTCTCAGCATTATTGAAAAATAATTTTGGTCAAGTTTAAACGCCGGAAGCTCTTGGTCTACAAATAAAGAGATAACTGCATTGCTTTCCAGTTGAAATAAGGTTATATTTGCTTCCAATATTGTATTTATATCAGTATAAATGAGAGATTCATTGCTAATAGATATTTTGGTTTGAACTAAAGGTTTATTGTATAATCTTAAATAAATTTGCTCATCAGTCTCATATCCTACCATAAGTGAAAACGAAAATGATTCATACTCTAAAGAGTGTATAGTGCTTTTATGGCCAAAAGTTTTTGGAGCATAGGTGAGTGTCAGATCGTATAACTCTTTTGTACTGACGTAGCATAATAGCATTTCAGCGGCATTGTTGAGATATATGATATGTCCGGACGAATCAAATAAAACAAATGGATTGTTGTCAGTTTCAATAAAAAGCTTAAAGTCAATTGATTCCAAGTTCATATACTTTCTTCCTTAATGTGTTTCTATTGATACCGAGTATGCTGGATAGTTTTAATTGAGACCCAAATTTATCTAATCCGGCCATAATAAGAGGATGTTCAAAAATAGGAAGATATTTGGCATAGTCATTATTGCCGCCTAGCTCTTTTTCAAAATAATTATATAGTATCTGTTCTATCTTATTCGGAGTAATAGTATTATATGCTTGATGTTCAAAAATAGCTTTTTGTAAGGATTTGGTATTATTGGCTAGATCTATTTTGGCTAAGTCTAATGGAGGTATATCTTTTGTCATAAATATAGATTTGGCTTCCTTAGTAAAAATATTAGCAAGATACTCGACATCTTCAGGCCTTTCTTTTAATGAAGGCATCGTGTAAATGAATGCAAAAAGTGAATCAATATGGGACGGAAATGATGTGCTGTCACTTATAGCAATTATTCTTTTACCTTTAAAATCACCGATGCTATAATCGCCATATAGTTCAAAATTGCTAATTATAAGTTCATCGTGTTTATTTAGTGTTTGTTTGAGTTTAATTATATCACGTCCATCTACCCATGAAATTTCTGGAAAAATAGATTTAATAAGAGATTTTTTACCTATATGGGCCTCTCCGATTATAAGTGATGATACAAAAAGAGATTTGCTTAACTCTAAGCCTTTTGTTATATATTGTACTTTCGTGGACGCGCTATAAAACAATTTAATCTTCTCCCTGCTTAAAATTTCTCATAAAAATTGATGAAAAAAACATCAATATAATCCAAAACAATTATAGCAAAAATATGTTAAAATAATATCCGATATTTTGATATTAAGGCTGGACATAAAAACACTATTTCAATCTTTTTGCGATGAATATGCTCATCTGGACTTTGAGCAATTAATTGATTATTTTGCTATATTCGGGGGTGCCGGTCAAACTATAGAGTTTGATTTTTTTGACACACTTTTCGAGCTAATAGAGACAAAATTTGTATCAAACTTCTCTTTTTTTCAGTCACTTATTGCACCATCTTATCTCTTGGAAAGTCCTTATCGTGAAGTATTGATGGCTATTGCTAGAGGAGACGGTAAAATATATAGTGCATTAAAAAAAGCAAAGTTAAGTGAAACAGTAGGGGAGAAGATAGTAAGGGATTTGACGGATCTAGGAGTAATTCACTTAGAAGCTTCTACTGAATTAGTGCTTAATGCATCAAGAAAATATCGTATACAAGATAAATTGAGATTCAATATACCTTTTTATAGATTTTGGTTTGGTTTCGTAGAGCCTTTTAGAAGCTCTCTCGAACAAGGGGATACTATAAGATTTATAGAATATTTTAAGGCCCATTATGAACGATTGAGAAGCTTGATCTTTGAACAGCTTTCAAATGAACTTTTATGCGAATATTTTGAAGCCCATAATAAAAAAATTGTTTTTTCCGGAAGTTACTGGGATAGGGATAACGAATTTGATATAGTTGCAATAACAGATAAAAAAGAGATGATTATTGCAGAATGTAAATACAAAGACAGAAAAGTATGCAAAAATGAACTTACAAAGCTAAAACTAAAAGCATCACAATCGGGATTGCCGGCAACGTATTGGGCGCTTTTTTCAAAACAGGGTTTTTCAGGCGAATTACTGGTGATGAAGGATAAAAATCTTTTCTTGTTTGACTTACAAGATTTTCAAAAATGGATCATGTGTATTTAATTGCCCGATTCTATAGCTTTTCTATGAGTTTGAAAATCATTGCTAAAGGTATGCGTACCGCTTGAATTTTTAACAAAATATAGATAGTCGGTTTTAGCCGGATTTACAGCCGCGTCTATAGCTTCTTGTGATACGGCACCGATCGGAGAATCCGGTAAGCCATAGTTTTTATAAGTATTGAAGCTGCTAGTATCATTTCTTATTCTTTCCGGTGTTACTTTTATATGAGAATATTTGCCGTAATTTAGCGTACCGTCCATCTGCAGTTTCATATTTTTTGCAAGCCTATTGTAAATAACAGAAGCAATAATTGGCATCTCTTGGCTATTTGCTGCCTCTTTTTGTATTATGGAAGCAATAGTAAGTATGCGTTGCCACTCTTTGGTGTCATACGAACCTTGGTATTTTTTGGCAAGCTTTGTATATTTTGCCTCTGATTGTTTAATTAAAAATCTTATCAGTTGTGCTTCATTCATACTGTCTGTTATAAAGTATGTGTCAGCAGATATTCCGGCTTCAGGATATGGAGATAATTTTTTATACTCTTCAAAAAGAAGAGTTTTGTTTAGTCCAGTTTGTGCAGCAATTTCTCCAAAAAATATTTCCAATGTTTCACCGGGAATAAGTGTAAGCTGATTTGAAACATGTGATGGCGATAGATTTATGATGTGATTGAGAAAATCAATACGACTAATACTTTTTGTGTCGCCAAAGTCAATAACGCCGGCTTTGGGTTCACCCATAAAATATAATATATATCTATCAATAAAGCTGACAGAAAAGCCTTGTTTATCTAGCTCTGAGACGACATGAGAGATACTGCCTGATGGAATTTTTGCTTTTTTTGGAGTATCTATAGGCATATACATATAATATATAAATGTTAAAACTAAACTAAAAAAGAGAGTTGTGACAATGTAGAAATATTTAAAATAATTTGCATAATTATTTTTTTTATAGCCATATATAATTTTTTTATTTTTTTTCATATATAAAATTTTACTCGTTTCTTAGTGCAGTTAAAGGATTTGTCTCTGAAGCCTTTTTTGCGGGATATAGTGAAGATATGAGTATGATGATGCATGTTCCAAGTACGATCATTCCATAATCTCCAAATGTCATATCTATTGGCAATTTGGTCGTGCCGTATACATCTTCAGGCAGAGTTATGATATCAAAAGTCTGCAAAATCCATTTTCCGACAAGACCCAAAATTGTTCCGGTTGCAACGCCCGCAATTCCGATGATAAGCCCCAAACGAAAAAAAATAGCTCTGATCTCAGCTTTTGTTGCCCCTAAAGTGCGCATAAGTGCTATTTCGTTTCTTCTGCTCATAACTGTCATCAAGAGAGAAGAAATGATATTAAGCGAAGCTACTAATATTATTAATAGCAGCACTAAAAAAAGAGCCTTTTTTTCCATTTCCATAGCGGCAAAAAAATTGCCGTTTTGCTGCCACCATCCCTCTATGATAATACCCTCTGGAAGTAACGGCTCTATCTCTTTGATGCTTTTCATTGGATCTTTTGCAAATATATGCACTCCGTCATAAACTCCTTTTTGTCTATCGAGAAGTGTTTCAAAAGCTTCTAAAGTTGTATATATAATTGCTTTGTCATAAACTTTTAATCCGCTTTTAAATACGCCATCTACCATAAAACGCTTTTGTAGCGGCATAGTAGTAAATCCTATAGCTTGTTGCTCTGAAAAATATAGGGTTATTTTATTGCCGGTTGCAATATTCATATCGCTTGCCAACCCATCTCCTATTACGGCTTTAAACGGTATATCGGCTGTACTTTTTGATGCGGCAAATATAGGATTGATACTGCTCTCTTTTTCAAAATCAACACCATAAAGAAGGCTGCCTTGTACTAAAGTATCATTTTTGCCTATCACTTGTGTTGAATAATATGGGCTAAATTTAAGCTCTGGAAATTTGCTTTGCAAAGATGCAATAAAATTGTCATTTAATGCATTTGGAATAAAAGATACAATGGTCATTGGATAATTCATAACAAAAAGTTTTTTTTCAAACTCTTTTTGTGTGCCATTCATAATGCCCATTGCAAGCATGAGTACCATTACCCCAGCGGCAATACCCAAAAATGCCAATATTGCGGCGATAAAAATAAACGGGTTCTCTTTATCGTATTTTAGGTAATGGGATATTATCTTACGAATAAAAGAACTTGAAAATGTCTCGCGACTCACGCAAGCAATCCTTTTTTTGGCCCGCTTTGTCCGCAGCAGCTTTTGTATTTTTTGCCGCTTCCGCAAGGACATTCGTCATTTCGTTTCGGTTTTTTGTTTGTTGTGATAGGAGTACGTTTTTGCTCCTCTTGGTTATCAGAAGTATTCGGTTTCGCATATTCCAGATCACTTGATAGTTCATCCTTGATAGCTTCTATGGCTTCATGCTCTTCGTCAGGTGAACTAAAATCAAATTGTACCAATTGAAGTATTTTGACAGCTTCATATTTAATTCTTTGTATCAGATCTGCAAATAGTCTATAGCTGTCTTGTTTGTACTCAGTAAGCGGGTCTTTTTGGTTATACCCTCTAAGGCCTATACCGGTTTTTAAAACATCCATCTCATACAGATGTTCTCTCCATTGCGGGTCAAGCACTTGAAGATACAATACTCTCTCTATCTCATCTCTTTGCTCAGGAGTAAAGTTCGACATTTTTATTTCGTATTGTATCTCCATATTTTTAAGGATAATATCTGCTATTTCATCGTATGTTTTATCTGCCAACGTATCCTTGCTGATAACAAGCATCAACTCTTCTTGTAGCAATGATACAAGCCTATCTAGATTAAAATCTTCTTCTTCGGTAGCTTCAAATATATCACATTGGGCCAAGATATGTGTTACGTATTCTATTCTATTGTCATGGATTTTAGAGCTTATGTCAAAATCAGGATCTAATAGCTGGTTTCTAAAGCCGTATATAGCTTTTCTTTGATGGTTTGCCACATCATCATATTCGAGTATATTTTTACGAGATTCATAGTACATATTTTCTACTTTTTTCTGTGCTTTTTCTACACTTCTTGTGACTATTTTTGAATCTATAAAATCACCCTCTTGGATACCAAGTTTATTCATGATGTTTCTTATTTTTTCGCCGCCGAATATTCTTAGCAAATTGTCATCCAAGCTCAGGTAAAATTGGCTTTCTCCAGGATCGCCTTGTCTTCCGCTTCGTCCGCGAAGCTGATTATCTATCCTTCTGCTCTCATGCCTTTCGGTACCTACGATATAGAGTCCGCCGAGTTCCCTGACTTCATCGGTAATTTTTATATCCACGCCGCGTCCGGCCATATTTGTAGCAACGGTTACTGCTCCTTTAACGCCGGCATTCATAATAATCTGCGCTTCTTGTTCGTGGTTTTTGGCATTTAGGATATTGTGCGGAATTTTCTCTTTTTTGAGTCTTTCATGGATCATCTCACTCTTTTCTATGGAGGCTGTTCCTATAAGCACCGGTTGGCCTTTTTCATGAAGCTCTTTTATTTTTTTGACCACAGCATCAACTTTTTCTCGTTCCGTATTGTATATAAGGTCATTTTTGTCGATTCTTTTAACTTCCAAATTAGTAGGAATAGATATAACATCCAGATTATAAATTTGAGCAAATTCACTAGCTTCTGTTTGTGCAGTTCCGGTCATTCCGGCTAATTTATCATAAAGTCTAAAATAGTTTTGATATGTAATCTCGGCTAACGTTTGGCTCTCTTCTTGAATTCTTACACCTTCTTTGGCTTCTATGGCTTGATGCAATCCTTCGCTGTATCGTCTGCCTTCAGAGAGCCTTCCTGTGAATTCATCTACTATTATTATTTCATTATCTCTGATCACATAATCCACATCTTTTTCAAAAAGGTAATGGGCTTTGAGTGCCTGATCAAGATGATGAGAAAGTACAGCGTTTTCTAAATTATATAGATTTTCTACGCCAAAAAGATCTTGAGCTTTTTGAAGGCCATCCTCTGTCATAATAATGGTTCTGTTTTTTTCGTCTACTATAAAATCACCTGTTGTTTGTTCTGGCTCCCCTGGTTTTGTTTCTATTTTTTCACCACTTACCATTTGAAGAGCAATTACATTTGCTGTTGCATAATGTTGCTGATCTCTTTTTGCAGGGCCTGAAATAATTAGAGGTGTTCTGGCTTCATCTATTAAAATAGAGTCAACTTCATCAACAATAGCATAATGATGTTCTCTTTGGACTTTTTCTTCTGCTCGGACTTTCATATTATCTCTGAGATAATCAAAACCGTATTCATTATTGGTTCCGTATGTGATATCAGCTGCATATTGTGCTTTTCTTACAAATTCGTCATGCAGGTCAGCTGTCACACATCCTACGCTATAGCCCAAAAATTCATATAGTTTGCCCATTTCATGCGAATCTCTTTTGGCTAGATAGTCATTAACCGTAACGACATGTACGCCTTTACCGTTCATAGCGTTTAGAATTACCGCCAAAGTTGCGACAAGCGTTTTTCCTTCCCCGGTCTTCATCTCTGCTATATTACCTTCATGAAGGACTATACCGCCTACTAATTGTACATCAAAATGACGCATGCCAAGTACACGTTTGCTAGATTCTCTTGTGATAGCAAATACTTCATTAAACACATCATTAAGTGTTTTTTCGCCATCTTGCACAGCTTTTTTTAGCATAAGAAATGTATTTTTTAGTTCATCATCACTCATATTGATATATTTTTCTTCAAGAGCATTTATTTTGTGTGCTTGTCTGAGAAGTTTTTTTACTATTTTGTCGTTTTTTGTTCCGAAGATTTTGTTGAGAATTTTTATCATTGTTCTTATGCCTATTACTTGGGTTTATATTGTGTCATAATATAATATTGGAGTGTATTTTACCAAAAAAATGTAAAAATACAATCACGCATTTTTTTCACAATTTTTTGAAATAATGCCCCTTATCCCTATCAAAGTGAGAGTAGGGTATATTTTTACGCTTAATTAAAAAATTAATTAAATATTTTAGGAAATTATAATGAAAATAAGAAACTTATTAATATCAATAGCACTGTTTTTTACATTTTTAAATGCAGAAGAGTTGAAAATGCCAATAGCTTTTGAGTCTCAATTTGTCCAGGAGATCATATCGCCGTCAAAGAAAAAAATTACATATACCGGTAAAGTCCAATATTCAAAAAGCTCTTTGTTGAAATGGCAATATATATCACCAACGCAAAAAGAAGTATGTACAGACGGTAAAGAATTGGTTATTGTGGATCATGACTTAGAACAGATATCGTTTTATACGATCGATAAAGGTTTTGATCTTTCTGCAGTTCTTGAAAATGCCAAAAAACAAAGGAATGGCAGTTTCATGGCAGTTTACCAAAAAAAGAATTATTATATAAACTTAAATGCCAATGGGCAGTTGGCCAGCATTGCATATAATGACGACCTGGATAATTCCGTTAATATTCATTTTAAAGGAATGAAATATAACAATACACCATTTTCAAATAGCTCAATGAAATGCGTATTGCCTCGGGCTTATGATATTATAAGAGGTTAGTTTCAATTCATTATGGTAAAATACCGCCCTATATTTATAAATAAATTAAATTAAGGGAAAATCTCTTGTTATCAACTGTAAATTTAACTCAACGCTACGGTAAGCGTGTATTATTTGACAAAATCAACCTCACATTGGATGTAGGTAAAAGATATGGGCTTATTGGAGCTAATGGAGCCGGAAAATCTACTTTTCTAAAGATCTTATCTGGAGAAATAGAGCCCACGGAAGGAGAAGTTCAACTCCAATCCGGAGTTCGAATGGGAGTATTGGGTCAAAATCAATATGCATTTGAAGATTTTACATTAAAAGATGCAGTATTGTACGGGAACAAACGCCTTTATGATGCACAAAAAGAGAAAGAAAAGCTCTATATGGAAGGCGATTTTGACAGCGATGAAGTTAATAATCGTTTAGCAGAACTGGAGATGATATGTGCAGATGAAGATCCTACATATGAGAGTGAAGTCAAGATAGAAAAATTGTTAGAAGCTCTTGGATTTCCGGCATCTCAACATAATGATCTTATGAGTTCTTTGACCGGCGGTGATAAGTTTAAGATCTTGTTGGCTCAAGTGCTTTTCTCGAAACCAGATGTTTTGTTATTGGATGAACCAACCAATAACCTTGATATTGAAACTATAGGTTGGCTCGAAGAAGAGCTCAAGCGCCACGAAGGAACATTGCTTGTAATTTCACATGACAGGCACTTTATAAATGGTGTTGTTACACATATACTTGATCTTGACTTTCAGCAAATTCGTGAATTTACAGGTAATTATGACGATTGGTACATAGCTGCAAATCTTATAGCAAAACAAGCCCAAACAGATAGAGCCAAAGGCCTAAAAGAAAAAGAAGAGCTGGAAAAATTTATAGCACGCTTCTCTGCTAATGCTTCTAAAGCGAAACAAGCTACAAGCCGCCAAAAGCAGCTTGAAAAACTTCAGATACAAGAAGTTAAATTATCTAGCCGTAGAGACCCTTCTGTAATGTTTAAGCCACATAGAGATATAGGCAATGAAGTTCTTGATGTTGTCGATATTCACCATAGTTATGACGGACTTGAAGTACTTAAAGGTGTGAGCTTTAAAGTTAAAAAAGGCGACAAGATCGCACTCATCGGATCAAACGGAGCAGGTAAAACTACGCTTTTAGAGATACTTATGGGTAAACTTGTCCAGGCAAGCGGTAAATTTGTATGGGGGCAAACGATATCAACTACATATTTTCCTCAAAATACTACAGACTTGATTTCAGGAGACGATGTGTTGCCTCAATGGGTGCAAAATTTTGACCCTAAATGGCATATTGATGAAATACGTAAATGTTTGGGTAGAATGTTATTTACCGGAGAAGAACAAACCAAAAAAGTCTCAGCATGCTCAGGTGGAGAAAAACACCGCTTGATGCTTAGCAAAATGATGATGGATAGTGCTAACTTCTTAGTGCTCGATGAGCCGGATAACCACCTAGACCTTGAAGCAATTATAGCACTTGGCGAGGCTTTGCATGATTATCAGGGTGGTGTTATCTGTGTTACTCATGACCGTGAGCTTATCGATGCATTTGCTAATCGTATCATTAAACTGAACAACGACGGAACTCTGATAGATTTCGAAGGAGATTACGAAGCTTTTGCTGAGATACATGGACATTAATTGAACTTTGTTATAACTGTACCAAGCAAATAAAAGGCAATGATGTGTTTATGAAAACTTATATAAATTTTTTTGCTAAATATTGCAAATCTATTTTGTTTGCAATGCTGGTTGTGACAGGAATTTTTGGATATTATGCGCAATTTTTGAGTATTGATGCATCTGCTGAAACGCTTTTGCTGGAAAATGATCCGGATCTTAAATTAAATCGCGAAGTACACAATCGATACGGGAATTCCGATTATCTGATCGTTGCTTTTACTCCAAATGAATTTTTACTTTCTGATTCTGTAATTGCTACCATTAAAAATCTTAAATCATCTTTGCAATCTATAGATGGAGTAGAAAGTATTACAACCATCTTGGATGTTCCATTGCTTGAGAGTCCCAAAAAGAGCATTCAAGATATTGTTGTAGATACAAGAACGCTTTTGTCACCTAATATTGATAAAAAGCTTGTACAAAAAGAGCTTACTTCCAGCCCTCTTTATTCCAATAATCTTGTTAGCAGTGATTTTAAAACCACAGCTCTGATGATCAATCTCAAAGAAGATGCAAACTATACAAAGCTTTTGAGTGAACGTAATAAATTTATAGAATTAAAACAAACAAGAAAATTATCAAAAAAAGAAAATGCACAATTTGAAAAAGCCAAACAGGAGTTAAAAGATTACCGCGATCATTTAAGGGTAAAAGAACATGATATGATCGTTCAAGTTCGATCAAAAATAGATCAGTTTAGAGATAAAGGGGATCTGTTTTTGGGCGGGGCTATAATGATAGCAGATGACATGATAGGGTTTGTAAAAAGTGATATTGTAATATATGGGATCGCTATTTTGCTAGTTATTATATTGATGCTTTGGGTTATATTTAGACAAGTACGTTTTATTGTCATTCCTATCGTTATCTCAATCGTTGCACTTATAATCTCTACGGCTATAAATGCGCTTGCAGGCTTGGAAGTAACCGTAGTATCATCAAATTATGTAGCAATGCAGCTGATTACAACCCTTTCATTGGTGATACATCTAATTGTGAGCTATAGGGAACAATACGGCCTTTATCCTGATTATTCCCAAAAAGAGTTATTGGAAATTACATTAAAACGAATGTATATACCTTCTGTGTTTGTAATACTTACTTCAGTTGCCGGTTTTGCATCTTTGATGTTGGGCGATATTTTACCTATTGTCGATCTTGGTATTATGATGAATATCGGGGTTAGTGTGACTTTGGTCGTTGCATATATTCTTTTTCCTGCTATGATGATGTTGTATCAAAAGAAAGACCCGGTCATGACATTTGATAAAGCTTTCAAAATAAATGATATATTTGCAAATATCGTAGAATATCATGGCAAAAAAATCCTCATCGTGATCATTATGATATTTGCTTTTAGTGGTTATGGCGTTAGTAGACTGATGGTGGAAAATAGTTTTATCAACTATTTCAAAAAAAGTACCGAAATATATAAGGGCATGGAAAAGATAGACAATAATCTTGGCGGTACGACCCCTTTAGAGATAGTTTTGACATTCCCAAAAGATGATCTCAATAATAGTACAACAAATACAAAAACTTCTGATGAGTTGGATAGTTTTGAAGACGAATTTGCCCAGTCTGAAAATGAAGCTCAATATTGGTTTACCCCTGATAAAATGCAAGCTATCATGAAAGTGCATGATTATTTGGAATCATTGCCTGAAATTGGAAATGTATCCTCTCTGGGTACGCTTTTAAAGGTAGGCCAAAGATTGAAAAACGGCCATGATCTTGATAATTTTGATTTGGCGCTGATGTATAATCATTTATCGCCGGAATATAAAAAAATACTTCTCTCTCCTTATTTGAGCATTGACAATAATGAGGTTCGTTTTGTAGTTCGTATAATAGATTCCAATCAAAAGCTTAGACGCGATGATCTGCTTAAGAAGATCCAAACAGAGTTAAACACAAAAGTTGGGTTGGATCCAAAAGAGTATAAATTAGCCGGCATGATGGTCTTGTACAACAATATGCTGCAGTCGCTCTTTGATTCTCAGATCTCCACACTTGGTTTGGCGCTTTTGTTGCTTGGCAGCATGTTTCTATTTTTGTTCAGATCCATCAAGATAGCCTTACTTGCTATGATGGTAAACTTAGTTCCTATAAGTGTGGTTTTTGGCATTATGGGCAGTGCAAATATCCCCCTTGATATGATGAGTATCACTATTGCTTCCATTGCCCTTGGAATTACAGTGGATAATACTATTCACTATTATTATAGATTTAGAGAAGAAGTAGCAATTGACGGTGATTATATAGCTTCTATGCATAGAGCTCACAGTACAATAGCATTTGGTATGTTTTATTATTCTATCGCGACCATTATAGGCTTTTTGGTGCTTGTAACTTCCAATTTCATACCTACGCTTATTTTCGGGTTATTGACCGTAATAGCTTTATTGGTAGCTATAGTTTCTGATCTGCTTTTCTCGCCGCTGCTTGTAGTGATATTTAAGCCGTTTGGGCCTGAAAAGAAAATTATTAAGTGAGTTTTTGAGGTTCAAGATAACCATGCATGGTTATCTTGAGAGATAGAGGGTATATTTTAAAAATAAAAGTTACGCCAAGTTGGTATAAACTACTTGTACATCCTCGTCATCTTCGAGTTTTTCTATGAGAGCTTCCACATCATTCATTTGCTCCTCGCTTATCTCGATAGGAGTATTCGGAATATACTCAAGCGTAGCTTTGGTCACTTCTATGCCTTGATCCTCAAGGGCTTTGCTAAGTTCTCCAAAAGAGGTAAAATTACCGTAAATTCGGACAATTTTTTTATCTTCACCAACTTCTTGGGCTTCGACATCTTCTTCTATCTCTTCAAGTCCAAAGTCAATTAGTTCCAGCTCAAGGTTTTCTAGATCAATATCATCTTTTTTGTCAAATACAAAAACAGCCTTCCGGGTAAACATAAAATCAAGCGCTCCGGATGTAAGCATTTCTGCTTTGTTTCTTACGAGTATCGCTTTGACATTGGCTACGGTTCTGGTGTGGTTGTCAGTAGCACATTCTATGATGAGCTGCACGCCATATGGTCCTTTGGCTTCATATTTTATCTCTTTGATATCTGCTGCATCTTTGCCGCTTGCTCTTTTAATGGCATTGTCAATTACATCTTTTGGTACATTTTGGGCTTTCGCATTTTGTATTACAGTTCTTAGTTTTGCATTTTGATCAGGATCAGGCACTCCGTCTTTTGCTGCCATAGTGATAAGTTTGCTAAATTTTGGAAATACTTTTGACATATTTCCCCATCTTTTCATTTTGGCTGCTTTGCGGTATTCAAACGCTCTTCCCATTTTATTTCCTTGTCTAAAAAAATTATTGACATTATACACCTTTGGTATTTAGGAGTCGCTTTTTGTGATACTTTTATAAAAAAGTAGTAAAATAAAAATATTTAAATCGGGATGAGAAGGTTACAAATGGATATAAAAACTTTAAAAGATCTGATATCCTCCAAGCTCGGAGTAATGGTTTATTTTTCAGGAGAGAGGTGCAATGTGTGCCATGCTCTTCGTCCTAAAGTAAACGAGCTGTTTGATAGCAACTTTCCACAGATAGAGCAGATATTTTTAGACGCACATGAAAATATAGATATCTCTGCGCATTTCCAAGTGTTTTCCGTGCCAACTCTTATAGTCTTTTTAGACGGCAAGGAGTTTGTAAGAGAAGGCCGTAATATGAGCATAAGCGGTTTGGACGAAAAATTAAGCAGAGTATATGGCATGTTGACTTGCTAAGCGTTTAGAACGGTAGCCAAGACCTATTCAAGCGGTGTACTAATTACTCGCTTTTTGTTACGATAGAAATTTTTTCAAAATTTCTTTTTTTAAGAATATCAATTATTGACACAAAATATTTAAAATCAGCCGTCTCATCGGTATATAAAGATATTGCATCATCAGCCGGATCTAATTGCGAAAGTTTTTGTGTCATGTCGGCAAGTGAAATTTTTTGATTGTCATAAGTATAATTTCCTTGCTTATCAATAGTTATTGCTATTTGTTTTGGTTTTTCTTTGGTTTCGCTGCTTGATGTAGGCAAATTGATAGATAATTGATTTTTAGTGGCAAAGCTTGCAGTAGCCAGAACAATTACAAGTAAAACTAGAACAATATCGATAAAAGGTACTACATTCATTGTGGTAAATTTTTTTCTTTTCATTGCAACCTACTTGTTTTTAAGATACTATATCTTCTTGATGTATATCCCATTTTGCCAGCAATATATCTACTTGGTTAGAGAGTATATTATATATCACGGTAGCAGGAATTGCAACAGCCAATCCGGCTGCTGTTGCTTTTAGAGCCAAAGCTAAGTTTTTCATTATTGCGCCCGTATCGATATTATTTCCTGCGTCACCCATAACATAGAAAGTAAGTATAATAGCGATAACCGTGCCAAGCAATCCGACATAAGGTGCATTTGAACCGATAGTGGCCACCGTTGAGAGGTTACGTGACAGATCAAGCTCAAGAGCTATGCGACTTGAGTATTTAGATATATCAATACTCCTATAATACAAGATCCTTTCTATTCCAAAAAATATTGTCACAAATCCAAGCAGCATTAAAAGCCCGATAATCCCATAATCTATAATGACTTTCATCTCTTCAATAGGCAATTGCAGCTCCTAATTTATTTTATTTTTAGGAAATTATAACTTGTGAATTGTAAAAGCATTCTTGGGCTGTTCGTGATTACTACCCTTAAGCCATGCTTAGATATAATAATCCAATTTTTGAGGCAGCCAAAGGAGTCCAATGAACTTGATGATAGGGAATACAGAAGAGGTATTAATAGAAGACAGTATCAAGGGTAGTTACCTTGACTACTCTATGAGTGTCATTATCGGTAGGGCGTTGCCAGATGCAAGAGACGGCCTAAAGCCTGTACATAGAAGAATTTTATTTGCTATGCATGAGCTTAGCCTTGGACATAGAAGTGCATACAAGAAATCTGCTCGTATTGTCGGAGATGTAATAGGTAAATATCACCCGCATGGAGACAGTTCCGTGTATGAAGCACTGGTTCGTATGGCACAACATTTTTCTATGCAAGCACCGCTTGTAGACGGTCAAGGAAACTTCGGTTCAGTAGATGGCGATAGTGCTGCAGCAATGCGTTATACTGAAGCTAGGATGACCAAAATTGCAGAAGAGTTGTTAGCCGATCTTGATAAAGATACTGTTGATTTTATTCCAAACTATGATGATAGTATGAGTGAACCAGATGTTCTTCCTAGCCGTATACCAAATCTTCTTCTCAATGGAAGTTCCGGTATTGCTGTCGGTATGGCAACAAATATACCGCCGCATAGACTCACTGAGCTCATAGATGCTCTGGTATATCGTATAGATAACAGCGATGCAACTATCGGTGATCTTATGCGTATAATTCAAGGCCCTGATTTTCCAACCGGCGGTATTATATTCGGACGTAAAGGAATTACCGAGGCATATGAAAATGGAAGAGGGCGCATAAAAGTAAGAGCAAAAACTCATATAGAGCAAAAATCAAATAAAGAGATCATCATCATTGATGAGCTTCCGTATCAAGTAAATAAAGCAAGACTTATTGAAAATATTGCAGCTCTAGTCAAAGATAAGCAAATAGAAGGCATAGCCGAGCTAAGAGATGAATCGGATCGCGAAGGAATACGCGTTGTTATAGAACTCAAACGCGATGCAATGAGCGATATTGTATTGAATAACTTATTTAAATCCACGCAAATGCAAGTGACATTTGGTATTATCATGTTGGCAATCGTCAATAAAGAGCCAAAAGTCTTCAATTTGATGGAACTAATGGACCTTTTCTTGAATCACCGCAAAACCGTAGTGATCCGCAGAACCATATTTGATTTGGAAAAAGCACGAGCAAGAGCTCATATACTCGAAGGTCTAAAAATCGCTGTTGACAATATCGACGAAGTCATTAAAATTATCAGAGCAAGCAATGATGATACAGAAGCTAAAGATAATCTAATAACGCGTTTTTCTCTTTCTGAGATACAGGCTAAAGCAATACTCGAGATGAGACTCAGACGTCTTACAGGCCTTGAGATAGAAAAAATAGAAAATGAACTGGCTGAGCTTAGAAAAACTATCGAATATCTAGAAAGCGTGCTAAAAAGCGAAGAGATGATTAACGGCATCATAAGGGCTGAACTTGTAGAGATAAGCAGTACTTACAGCATAGAAAGACGTACCGAGATCGTAGATGACTATGACGATATAGATATTGAAGATCTAATTCCAAATGAACCGATGGTAGTTACTATCACTCACCGTGGATATATCAAACGAGTGCCTGTCAAGCAGTACGAGAAACAAAACAGAGGCGGCAAAGGCAAAATAGCGGTCACTACGTATGATGATGACTTTATCGAGAGATTCTTTATATCAAATACACATGATACTCTTCTATTTGTCACCGACAAAGGTCAACTATACTGGCTAAAAGTTTATCGCGTACCTGAAGGAAGCCGCACTGCCAAAGGTAAAGCAGTAGTAAATCTGATCAACCTGCAAGCAGATGAGAAGATAATGGCTATCATTCCTACTACTGATTTTGCTGAAGATAAGAGTTTGGTGTTCTTCACAAGAAACGGTATTGTTAAACGAACCAATCTATCTGAATACCAAAACATCAGAAGCAACGGTGTAAGAGCTATCAATCTAGATGAAAATGATGAACTTGTCGAGACTCAAATAGCTACTCCTAAAACGCAATGGCTGTTCATAGCTACCAAAAAGGGTATGTGTATCAGATTTAAAATTGACGATCTAAGAGAAATAGGTAGGGTTGCTAGAGGAGTCACCGGTATTAAATTCAAAATAGCAGATGATTATGTATGTGGTGCTACAACCATAGAGGATGAATCGAATGAGATTTTGATAGTAAGTGAAAAAGGTTTTGGCAAACAAACAACTGCTAGTGAATATAGAGAACAAACTAGAGCAGGTAAAGGCGTAATTTCTATGAAAATAGCACCAAAAACCGGAGATGTGGTAGGTGTGGTATTTGTAGAAGAGGATAAAGATCTGATGTGTCTGACAAGCGTAGGCAAGATGATAAGAGTCGACATGGAGAGTATTCGCAAAACCGGTAGAGCAGCATCTGGTGTAACTATAGTAAAAGTAGAAAATAAAGATACTGTTGTCAGTATTGCAAAATGCCCAAAAGAAGAAGTCAGTGAAAATGGCATTGATGAAGATA
>CAZGNT010000013.1:0-32037 GCA_964527805.1 uncultured Sulfurovum sp. | reverse complement strand
AAATGAAGAGGTGTTAGTTGAGTAGGTTTTTGTCTAC
The DNA here is from genome assembly GCA_964527805.1 of uncultured Sulfurovum sp. Taxonomy (GTDB): domain Bacteria; phylum Campylobacterota; class Campylobacteria; order Campylobacterales; family Sulfurovaceae; genus BN30871. The sequence goes on along the minus strand of CAZGNT010000013.1, from coordinate 32,000 downwards.
AGAATTGGGGACATTCCAGTTCTTGGTTAAAAAGTATTGACTCTGATTGCTAATTCCTTTCAATAATAAAAAATCAATAACTTCAAGTAAAAGAGATTTGCCCAAATTGTGCGTATCCATTTCTGAATTTTCACGATTAGTGATACTTCCAATGATTACGTTCAACCCACTTGAAAATTCAACATTATGAAATGGTTCGTTAGAATATACTTTACACAGTTTCACAATTCAGCCTTATAGAATCCAGTTCTTCTATGTATTCGATTTTTTGTAATATAAACAAGAAGTTTAAACTTTTCAGAAATACTTCATTAACTTCTTTCCCTATGCTACTGGTTAAAGCATTAAGCAAATCATTATATCCGATAATTCCATTTTCTTGAAGCACCTTAATGATGGCTGCTGATATATTGACAACGGAATAATGTAAATTTGTATGCTTCGATGGTCTCAAAATGCTCATTCCATAACCCCTATATCACAATGATAATACATGTAATGTAAAAATACTCTAATCAGTCTTCTGTCGTTCTTTAATTCGACTAAATTATTCGTTAAAATAAACTCATACAAATGGTCAATAATTTCTTCAAAAGTATTAAATTCACTTCGTTTTACAAGAATTTTTGCTTGTAAATCATCAACCGTGTTATCATAAAATCTCTGTATATCTTGATTTTTTGGGTCTTTGATAAAAGTTTCTATCTTGCTAAAATCATTTATTGACTTTTTAAAAACATTTTTAAAATACTTCTCACTCAATGAGTTTAGTTCATTTTTTTCTTCAATTGGAATTCTATCGTTATTCCGTATAATTTCTTTTAGCTCTTGCCCACTAAAATCAATTTCGGCAAATTTTGTTATTAAAACTTTTAAGTCATCCTCATAAAATTCTAATGGCAATAATAATTTACTGAGATTATGTTTTTTTACGATTTGAGGATAATCTTGTAGCCATTTTTGTATTCGTTCCTCACCAATAACTACATTTTTAACATCTATTTTATCATCAATAAAATCTTCAATTTTCCCATCTTGAAGTCCAGAGAGCTTCCTGTTTGTAAAAACAAGATAATAGTCCAATTTACCATCATCTTTTAAGGCTTTTACCTTTGGCACTTCTTTTTTAAGAATAGTCATAAAATCGCTATCAGAACAACTTGCCTCAGTCTTTACCGTATGCTTTGCTTGTATAATCATCTTCCCATTCCAAGGGGCAGCTTCACTTGGAAATTTATTTGCTTTACCAGTAAATTTGGCATCTTTTCCGCCATCTTTACCAGGAGAAAATATGATCATTGCAATTCCTAAAATTTCCTCACATATTGAAGCCACTAATAATTCGAATTCTGTTTCATTAAGTTCATTAAGAGGGTATCTCATACTATCTTCCCTTTAAATGCCCTATTTGTAATTATATATATTCTACAAAGTAGGCATTTAGATTTATACTTTTCCCACACCTTTTGAAAAATATATTTTGACTAATTAGATTATATCATAGGTTTACCTTTGATGATTCTTTATTGAATCGTCATAGGTAGCAAAAATTCAAAGCCTAGCCAATTTTTTAGATAAAAAAATAGATATAGGCTATTGACAAGTTATTCTACATTTTGACATCAAACTTTTGACATACGATTAACACTCTCTAAAATCGTGCCACAATGCCCACTATATACTTTTAACCTATTTTACGCTATAATAGTCATACTTCTACAAAATTTAATCAATTCATCTGATTAAATATAGATTCTACAATAGATTTAGTTTGCGTTGATAATACTTGTCAGACTGAATTAGTTAAGGATCTAAAAGAGATTTTGGATCAAAATTCAATAACAATCGAGCTTAAACAATAACAAAAGCTAATTCAGATGACAAAAACTAGATATTTATAGAAAATAAAAAACAGAAAGAACAAAATGACATTTAAAGATTTTAATCTAAAACAACCTATACAACAAGCCATAGATGAAGCCGGTTTTACCGAGCCTAGCCCGGTACAAAAAGAGGCTATTCCTCTCATCCTTGCAGGCAATGATATCATCGCTCAAGCTCAAACAGGTACGGGTAAAACAGCGGCATTTGGCTTGCCAATGCTAAATATGATGACAGGTGATGGCAGTGTCGAAGGGCTTATCATAGTTCCTACCCGTGAACTTGCTATGCAAGTAAGTGACGAAATCTACCGTTTCGGTAAAAATTCAGGACTAAAAACCGCTACAGTTTATGGTGGTACATCATATGACAAACAAATAGAACGTATCAAACAAGCCAGTGTAGTAGTTGCTACTCCGGGTAGGCTCCAAGATTTGCTACAAGGCGGCAGGATCAAACTATCTCCAAAATTTGTAGTACTTGATGAAGCTGACGAAATGCTAGACATGGGCTTTTTAGACGAGATAACTGCTATTTTTGAATATATACAAAACGAAGACAGACAAACCCTGATGTTCTCAGCTACTATGCCTCCGCAAATCCGCAAACTGGCAGAGAAGATCCTAAAAGATCCAAAAACAGTTGCCATCACAAAAGGCGAAAGTACAAATACACTGATCGCTCAACACTACTATGTAGTTGAAGAGCATGAAAGAGATGATGCATTGGTGCGTTTGATAGATTATAAAAATCCTACTAAATGTATCATATTTTGCCGCATGAAAAAAGAGGTTGACCGCCTTGCAAGCCATCTGACATCACAAGGCTTCAAAGTAAGCGTCCTTCATGGCGATATGGAGCAAAGACAAAGAGAAGTTGCCATCAGAGGATTTAAAAGCGGCACGGTAGATATATTTGTAGCCACTGACGTTGCAGCACGTGGACTTGACGTAAATGACGTAAGCCATGTATTTAACTACCACATGCCATTTGACAGCGAGAGCTATGTACACAGAATAGGCAGAACAGGACGCGGCGGCAAAAGCGGTGAAGCTATCACTCTTGTAAGCCCAAATGAGCTTCGTACTATCAAACGCATCGAAAAAGATGTTGGTACAAAAATGGTAACCCAATCAATACCAAGCAGAAGCGAAGTACAATCTAGCAAACAAGATGAACTGATCGCTCAAATCGCATCTACTCAGATCACGGAACATGCTATCGAAATAGTCAAGACTCTTCAACATGAGATAGATATCGTAGCTATCGCTCATATGCTTGCTTCTATGATGCTTGAAAAACAAGAGATCAAAGGCAAAGAAAAGATCGGGTTCAAAGCTGAAGATGTTGAAAAACTTCTCCAAAAAGCAATGGCGAGCAGAGATGATAGAAACAGAAGAAACAGAAGCGGCGGCAGAGGCAAACCATCATTTAATAGATCTAGAAATGATAGAGGCGGTGAGCGAAGAAGAGATGATAGGCCTAGAAATGATCGCAATCAAAAATCTTCAAGACCAAGTGGCGGCAGCAGGCCTCCAAAAAAAGATTATTCACTATAATCAAATATGATATCCACCAAGTTCTTACCTACTACAATACAAGAGATGAGAACTTTGGGATGGAGCCAATGTGATATCATACTAATTAGCGGTGATACCTATATAGATTCCCCGTATATCGGAGTAGCTGTCGTGGGGCGCATACTCGAATCTGTGGGACTTAAGGTCGGTATCATTGCCCAACCGGATACAAAAACAGATATTGATATCAAGAGACTCGGCGAACCAAAACTCTTTTGGGGAGTAAGCGGCGGGAGCGTGGACTCTATGGTAGCCAATTACACTGCAACTAAAAAATTTCGCAATAACGATGACTACACCCCTGGAGGGATCAACAACCGCAGGCCTGATAGGGCTGTACTAGTTTACACAAATCTCATAAGACAATATTTCAAAAATACAGTTCCGATAGTTCTTGGCGGCATTGAAGCCAGCTTAAGGCGCGTTACACATTATGACTATTGGAGCAACAATCTACGCAAACCTATCCTTTTTGACTCCAAAGCCGATTATCTCATTTACGGCATGGGCGAAGAAGCTATCAAAGAATTAGCTGCTGCCTTGCAAAATGGCCATGATGCCAAAGATATTCGAGGTGTATGTTATATATCAGATACCCAAAAACAAGAATATATCTCTTTGCCCTCACATGAAGAATGCCTAGAGAAAAAAGAGAAATATATAGATATGTTTGATCTGTTTTACAACAATAATGATCCTCTTAGCGCAAAAGGACTTTGTCAAAAAGTAGGCTCGAGATATCTCATTCAAAACCCTCCATGCAGGTATTTGACCGAGCCGGAAATGGACGCTGTATCTGCTCTGCCATATACTAGAAAACTTCACCCATACTATGCCCAAAACGGCAAAGTAAAATGCATGGAAACTATAAGTTATTCCATCACCACTCACCACGGGTGCTGGGGCGAATGCAACTTTTGTGCCATAGGAGTGCATCAAGGGCGCACCATAAGAACCCGTAGTGAAGCTTCTATTGTCAAAGAAGCTGCTTTATTTACGCAAGATAAAGATTTCAAAGGCATCATTTCCGATCTTGGAGGAGCAAGTGCTAATATGTATGGATATGAGTGCGATAAAAAACTAAAACACGGCACTTGTGAACATCAAAGATGCGTTGATCATAAAAGGCTTTGCAAAGCAATGAAACCAAATCATGCCAGGCTTATCTCGCTTATGCGAAGCGTACGCAAGATAAAAGGCATAAGAAAAGCTTTCGTCCAATCAGGCATAAGATACGACATCATAGCCAAAGACAAACATTACGGTGAAGCATACCTAAAAGAACTGTTGGCCCATCACATATCTGGACAGATGAAGATAGCTCCCGAACATACCGAAGATAACGTGCTTAAACTCATGGGCAAACCCGGCAAACAAAGCCTTATAGAGTTTAAAAAGATGTTTGATGATATCAATAAAAAACAAGACAAAAAACAATTTCTCACATATTATCTCATCGCAGCACATCCAGGATGCAGCGAACGTGATATGCAAAACTTAAAAAACTTTACTACCAAAGAACTTCGTATCAACCCGGAACAAGCTCAAGTATTCACTCCCACACCTGGTACTTATTCAGCCGTAATGTACTATACAGGGCTTGATCCAAAAACCAAAAAACCAATTTTTGTAGAAAAAGATATGGCTAAAAAAGAGAAACAAAAGTCTATAATCATAGCAAAAGATAAATTTTCAGGGAGCGGTTTTTCGAGTTAACATGGTTCAGATATTATTCATTCTAATTTTACTTATCATTGGATATTCCCTTAGGTTTGCCAAATTTCCCGAAGATTTTGGTAAAAGCCTCAATCTATTTGTCATATATATTTCATTTCCCGCTACTATTCTTTTACAAGTTCCAAATATTGAATTTAACAACTCATTATGGATAGCCGTCATCACACCATGGTCAGTTTTGGCATTGTCCGTATTATTGGTTTTTTTGTTTTTTAGGCATCAGCCGCGCAATACGCTTGCTGCTCTTTTATTGCTTGTACCACTAGGCAATACGTCATTTTTCGGCTTTCCTATGCTTGAAGCTGTCATTGGAAAAGAAGCTATTCAATATGCGATCGTTTATGACCAATTGGGCAGCTTTTTAATGCTCTCAACCTATGGAGCATTTATGGTTGGATATTTCAGCGGAGAGAAGATCAGCATCTTGGCAATTACAAAAAAAATACTCTTTTTCCCGCCATTTATAGCTCTGGTATTTGCTACTATTGCAGGTTCTATGCCGCAAATTACTATACCGTACATAGAATTGCTCTCACACACTTTGGTGCCACTGGCTTTGATAAGTGTAGGTTTTTCTATGCAGCTTAGGCTCGGTGATGATAAAGCCATTTTTTCCAAAGCACTTTTTTTGAAATTATTACTGATACCGCTAATAGCTATTGCGGCATTTACTGTTTTGGATATACACAATATGACAGCTACTGTGACGCTGCTTGAAGCTTCAATGCCCCCTATGATCACAGCAGGAGCCCTCGCTATCCATGCAGGCTTTGCCCCGAGGCTGAGTGCTGCTCTAGTAGGATACGGGATAGTAGTATCGCTTATAACTATACCATTATTGTATAAACTGATTTTGTTTATTTCGTAACGATACTTTTATAGCAAGGCTACTCTACCGGGTATCCTTTTTCTTTCCATTTTTGAAATCCGTTTATGAGCCAATAAACATTTTGGTATCCAAGTTTGCGTACTGCTAGCGCGGCTTCGTATGAATTGGCACACGATTCGCCGTAGCAATAAAAAACAAGTGCTTCATCTTTCTCTGTAGGCAATTTCGCAGCGATGTATTCGGCTTTGGATAGATCAAAATATACCTGATTTGCTCCTTTTATGTGCTGTTTTGCATAATGACGTTTTTCGCGCGCATCATAAAAATATGCATTTTGGTCATGCAAGCTCTTTGCTTTGTCAACATCAATGACTTTGACACCTTTGGCAATAGCTTCATCAACTTGGGGCGCAACCACGCATATATCATATTTGGTCTCGATCATATAGCTTTTTTCACCGTCATATTCGACACCGTACAAAGGAACCAAGCTTAAAGTTCCGGCAAAAAACAAATTAGAAAATTTTGTAATCATAACAAACTCCTTACATGATATTACCAAATGATATAGCAGTAAAGCTTTAAAGAAGTATAAAAACTTATATATTTAAATAAAATAAATATTTTATAAGATATTATAAAATATTATATTATAAAAAGTGGTTTTATTGTACTGGCATTTTCAATATTTATCGATCTCTTCTTGGGCTTTTCTTCTATCTATTTCTAAAACAACATCAACCGGAACGCATTTTTTATTTACAGGATTTAGATAAGTTGTGAGTGATTTTACAACTACTAGTGCAATAGGAATACCGACTATAGTAAGTGCGAGACCGATAGCTTGGAATATTCCGACGATCGCCATAAACAAACCAAATGGCAGATAGATGAGCATAATAATAAAAGAATATCCTTGCCATAGGGGATTTTGATCTATATTCAAATCCGATTTGCTTATCATCGAATAACTAAAAGGAGCAAAAAGAAATTTACCGTATTCCATCAACCCCAATCCGATCGGCGCAGCTATGACTGTTATCGTCAGCAATAGCCCAAACAGATAAACTATGATAGCATCTATAAAACCTAAAAATGGAATATGCCAAAGAATATTACCAAGCAGTCTCATCTAAACTCCTTTTATTTTATAAATAATTGTATCGCTATACCCGCTTAAATGAACTTAAAATTGCATTTTTCTATCTAGTTTGCTATACTTTGCAAAAAAATAAAGAGCTATATGAAACCATTATTTATAACCGATCTAGATCATACCTTGCTTAGAAGCGACCAGACTATTAGTTCATACACAGCAAAGATATGGAATGAATTAAACGAGCATGCCATACTATCCATAGCAACTGCTAGAAGCTTCCATAAAGTCAAAGAGTTTTTATGTGATCTCGAACTGAATGCTCCCATGATACTATTGGACGGGGCTATGATCGTCACACCGGATAAAGAGATAATAGACCTCAAGCTTCTAACCAAAGATCTTAGTGATATGGTAATTAGCGAGGGTGCAAAACTTGGCATATATCCATTTGTGATAGGATTGCACGACGATAGCATTGAAGAGCTTTTTTACTATCCAAAAGTACTCAATGAACATCAGTCGCAGGTTTTATTAAATTATAAAAATGACCCTAGATTATCGTTCAAAGAGCCGATAAGAGCGATGAATAGAGTGTTAAAAGTAGTATATTTCGGTTCTTATGAAATATTAAAGCCGCTCACTGAACATCTAAAAGGTGTATTTGACGACGCAGTAGAGTATAAGCTTTCTCCTGAAAATTATGGAGGCGGATGGTTCCTAACTATCTTGCATCCTCATGGAGACAAGTCCCATGCGCTAAAAACCGTGACTTCATATCTGGGTCATGATATACAAAACTTAACGGTATTTGGCGATAGCATAAATGATGTAGAGATGTTTAAGCTTGCCAATACCAGCGTAGCAGTACAAAATGCCTTAGAAGAGCTCAAAGCAGTTGCATCAATAGTACTTCCACATACCAACGACGAAGACGCGGTAGCAAAATACTTATCTCGATTTATAAAAGGATAAAAATGCAATACAGATATATAGGCAAAAGCGGACTTAGAGTATCACCCATAGCAATGGGCACAATGACATTTGGAACACAATGTGATGAAAAAGAAGCGTTCAAGATAATGGATACAGCATATGATAGAGGAATAAATCTATTTGACACAGCAGAACTCTATCCTGTTCCTCCGAGTGGCAAACTTGCAGGCCTCACAGAAGAATGGGTGGGCAAATGGCTAAAAACAAAACCGAGAGATTCAATAATCCTTGCTACCAAAGTAGCAGGTGCAGCTAATGGATGGTTTGTCCCGCCGATCCGTCATGGACTTACAGCTATTGACAGCTTTCATATCAAAAGAGCTATAGAAGGAAGCTTGAAACGACTGCAAACCGACTATATTGACCTTTATCAAATGCATTGGCCGGACACCGTTGTTCCTATAGAAGAGAGTCTCAAAGCTTTTGATGAGCTTGTCCGTGAAGGAAAAGTGAGATACATCGGCACATCAAACGACAGCGCTTATGGGCTTACAAAAGCGAATGAAACATCAAAAAGGCTTGGCATTTCGCGATTTGAGAGTATCCAAAACAACTTTTCTCTAAACAATCCAAGATTTCTTGATGAACTTGCCAATGTGTGCAAAAGAGAATCCATCTCATTGCTTCCATACTCTCCTATTGCCGGAGGGGTTCTTAGTGGTAAATATAATCAAGAACTAACAAGCGGAAGATATGCATCATATATAAATGATAAAAACGGTAGAGTTAGAGCTCAGGCTGCCAGATTTGTGAACGAGAAAAGCTTAGCATCAACTGCAAAATATCTAGAATTAGCAAAAGAGCTTGATATGCACCCAGTTACACTAGCAGTTGCATATTCTAAAAACTTTGATTTTGTAGCCTCTACTATCATCGGTGCAACTTCGGCAGAGCAACTCAAACCGTCACTGGATGCCATGGATACAGTACTAAGTCAAGAGGTTATGCAAAAAATTGCAGATATTCAAAAAGAGATCATGTACCCGATGGGTTAAAAAATAAATATTTCATCTTTCCCGTCATTCCTGCGAAGGCAGGAATCCAATCATACAACAAAAGTTAAGTAATCCTACACAAAATGGACTACCACTGTTTTTTCTAAAACCTAACAGTAATAAATGGATCCCCGGGTCAAGCCCGAGGATGACGACTAGGTTATTACGATAAGAAAATATACATCATGGGCTGCAACTGTTTTTTTAAAACTCGCAGTGACAATCACTGGCCAATAATCCTATTTATCTCTTCCAGCCTCTCTGGCGTACCAATATCTCTCCACAGCCCATTATAAACTTCACCGCTTACCGCATCGTGCTTCATGGTATCTCTGAGTACTTCTCCTAAAGCTCTTTTGCCATATTCAAGCCATTTAAAAAGACTTGGAGAATAATACCCGATACCGGAAAATGTATATTTGGGACTGCCTTCGCTATATACCAATCCTTTTTTTAGAGCGAAATCACCATTGACATTATGTTCCGGATTTGGAACCAGTATCAAATGAGCCAAGATACCAACTCCAAGTTCAAATGAGCTATCAAATTCATAATCGCACCAAACATCGCTATTAACTACCAAAAACGGTTCATTACCAAGCAGCGGCAATGCTTTGATAATACCCCCTGCACTCTCCAAGCCGCCTTCTTTTTGCTCATCTGAGTAATGCAACCTAACTCCCCACTTGGAGCCATCCCCAAGAGTTTCGGGCATCTTAAAACCAAGATGAGCGATATTTATAACGATATCTTCAAATCCTGCCTTAGCTAGTTTTTCAATATGCCAAACTATGAGAGGCTTGCCGTCAACTTCAAGCAAAGGTTTTGGAGTCATATCAGTAAGAGGCCGCATCCTCTCACCTCTTCCTGCTGCTAGTATCATTGCTTTCACTGTTTAAATCCTATATTAATAATGTCATTTGAGCGCACTTTTTCGTCATACCCGCGAAGGCGGGTATCCATCTTTTGAATAATCTTTCTAGATTCCTGCCTTCGCAGGAATGACAGGCAGCGTATAATCATTTTAATATCTCACACAAAGGCTCAGTCTGCGGATACTTACCCGCAGACTCTAACACATATTTAAGTGTTAATGGAATATCCTTTAGATACCCATCCTTGCCGTCACGATGATAGAGTCTAGCAAAGATGCCAAGTACTTTTATATGCCTTTGCAGCCCCATCATGTCAAACCAAAGGAAAAGCGTATCATCTTCAACATCCAGGCCTTTTTTTGCTTTGAAATAAAGAACCAGCTCTTTACGGGTGGCTTCATCTATCTCATAATAACAGTCTTTTAATAAACTAACCAGATCATAAGTAAACGCGCCGCATCTAGCATCCTGAAAATCGATCACTCCAAGCTCGCCGTTAATGTCCACCATTATATTTCTAGAGTGAAAATCGCGGTGTACAAAAATGCCTTGGGGCTGAGCCAAAACCTCATTGGCTATTATTTCTATGATATTGTTTAAGATTTCTAGTTTTTCTTCGTTTAACTCTATACCTAGATGTTTTTTCAGATACCACTCATCGCACAGATCCATCTCGAACTTCAAAAACTGCTTGTCATAAAGTGGCAAACCGCTCACATCTGCCTTTTGCATCAAAACTATCTGGTCAATTGCTTTTTTGTAATACTCTTTTTGGTTTTTGGAATTTATGAGATTTAATAAATGATCGCTTCCTAGATCTTCTAGCAAAAGATATCCAAGCTCTAAATCTTTTTTCAAAACTTCAGGCACCCTGACCCCAGCATCCAAAAGCCTATCTTGGATATCTAAAAACGGGATCAAAGACTCTTTTTGTTTTGAAGAATCCATAAGAATGTATGTTTTCTCGTCCTTGTAAATCCTATAATACGAGCGAAAGCTGGCATCACTTGAAGCAACTTCTATTCTCGTATCACCCCAGCCTATGCTTTTTAACCAATGAATGCATCCTTCGTCATGCTGAACTTGTTTCAGCATCTCTTCTTTAATTTTAGATTCCGAAATCAATTCAGAATGACTAGTTTGCCTCATACAATCCTCCTAAGATAGCATTGACTCTCGCACCTGTTACATCTTTGAGATCTACCGGTTTTTTGTGCAGACGTTTGTACGCCAGCCATGCGATCATCATCGCTTCTAACATATCTCCATGCTGGGCTATGAGCACTTCCACATTTGGCATCATTGCCCTAATACGTTCTACTAAGAAGCTGTTTTTGGCTCCGCCTCCGCAAAGCAATACCATGTCTCTGTGAAATTTCAGCACTTCGTTGCTGATACTGATGGCTGTAAGCTCTAAAAGAGTTCTTTGTATATCTGCTTGCAATTGCTCGTCATCCTGAACTTGTTTCAGGATCTCTTTAGATTCCGGATCGAGTCCGGAATGACGTAAAAGCTTATCTTTCAGCCATGCTTCGTTGAACTTTTCTCTGCCGGTACTTTTTGGGTGCTCTTGCTTCAAATACTCATCGCAGAGCATCTCATCTAGTAGGGCATAATCTACTTTACCGGTTTGCGCCCATGCTCCGTCTTTATCATAGGATCTACCATGATATTTGGCTATCCACATATCTAGGAGGACATTACCGCAGCCCGTATCATACCCTATGGTTTTTTCATCAAGTACGGTGATGTTTGCCATGCCTCCGATATTGACGACAGCTATCTTGTGGCCAATATTGCCAAACAAAAAAGCATGAAATGCAGGTGCGAAAGGAGCGCCCTGCCCTCCGTAAGCCACATCTTTACGCCTAAAATCCGCTACTACTGAGATACCGCACCTGGCATTGATAATATTCGGATCACCAAGCTGCATACTGGTAGGATACTTGCCGCTAGGTGCATGCCAGAGTGTCTGGCCGTGCACACCGACAGCCTTGATAGTTTGCTTATCTATACCGTGCTCGGCGATAAATTCATTGATAGCATTTGCAAACTGTGACCCTAGCATGCTATCCAACTCGCCCACTTCTTGCAGAGTCGTCTGCGTAGCTATCATCTTAAGCACGCGTTCTTTTAAATCTTTTGGAAAAGGATATTCAGCAGATTCTATAAGAGTGCATTTCTGGGCATCTATTTGGCAGAGCGCGATATCTATACCATCTAGCGAAGTACCCGACATCACACCTATATAGAGTTCGCTCATCTATATCCTTCTCCATTTGTATGGATACTATTATATCGTAAGGGAGATTATTTTTTGAGAATATAATAATGATCGATCGCATTAAGTCTTTTTTTACTTCCATTTGTTCATAGCTTTTCAATAAGAAGTTATGCTAAAATGACATTAGGCCACCTCTAAATACCCTAAACAGTTTCTGCTTTAAGGGATTTTTTCTATATCAAGGCGGCACGATGAGGCGTAGCCAAGGCTACGGTGATGAGTGGCAACGATGATAGGGGAGAAATCCATAAAGCCCGAAGGGAAGGCAACTTTTTAAGAATTTCTTTGTCAGATTTTTCACCCTTAGCTTTGGCTAGGAGTTTCAAAATCTTCCTTGAACTTCACTAAAAATTTGCTCTTCAGAAATTCGCTTAGGGTATTTATAGGTGGCCTTGTAAACAAAGAAGGTTTATCGATGCCAAAATCACATCAGCTCATCTATGGAATCTATATAATTGTGTGGACAATCATGGCTATAAATCCAAAATATCCCTCCGATTGGCTATTGGAAAATGTATTGGTATTTCTATTTTTTCCTTTTATCGTATGGATGGATTTGAAACATCGTTTCAGCGTAGTTGCACTGTCAATGCTTTTGGTATTTGCGTCTTTGCATTCCCTTGGATCACATTTTACCTATGCCGAAATGGAATATTTTAACTTTATCACCAAATGGATGGGATTTGAGAGAAACCATTTTGACCGTGTGGTGCATTTTTTGTTTGGCTTGCTTGTGTTTCGAACTCTCTTTGAACTGGTTGTCATTAAGATCAAAACATTTAAAGCTGCCATGTTTTTTACATTTACACTTATTCTCTCTATTTCAACCCTCTATGAGATAATCGAATGGTTAGCTGCCGTCATTTTTCATCCAGAGCTTGGTATCGCTTTTTTGGGCACGCAAGGAGATGTTTGGGATTCGCAAAAAGATACCATAGCTGCTTTTTTGGGTGCAATGTTCAATCTAATATTTTATCGCATATACAAAGATATTTATCATACTGCCTAGAGATACAACTTTTTTGTTTTCATCGTTTAATTTCTACTGCGTCAATTCATATTGAGACTTTGTTGATTGTTTTTGGGCATTCTTACGTGGGAGCATAATTACGTTATCGTAGAAGATAATGGTAACGAGTAAATCTCTTATTCCAATGGTTTAGAAAATTGACTCTCACAAATAGAATTCATACCAGGAAAAACACTGTTTAAATTTTCATTGGAAGGTGTAAATGTATCCATATACTTATTATTAACATATAATTCAAATTTTGTCGCTTTTGATAATGCTGACATAGTTTTATCCCATTCAATACCTCCACCTCTTGTACTTGTGGGGAGTGTTGGAATAAAATATACTTTCCCATTTATTACAAATTCTATATTATCTTTTAATTCTTTTCCATTATCATAAATTATAACATTATGATCTGTTTCAAAGTCAAATCCTGTATTGCAACTTATATAAACTTTTACTTGATTATTCGAATTGATTTGATAAATTGACCAACCCTGCGCAAATCCGTCATACCAATAATTTGGGACTGCATTCAAAAAAGATAACAATCCTACCCAAATAAATACATATTTTTTCATTATACTTCTTTTTTTCTTTTACTCTTGTAAATTATTTTTGCTTTATTTTAATACTTTCTCAAAATGTTTAAATAAAATTACAACTACACTTTGCTTGAAATATTCCCAGCCTCTTGTATGACATATACCATTATAGAAAAAAATGGCTAAAAAAAGGAAGCATTCTGCTTATTATGTAATTAAAACTTCTTTATGGATATTTTTTACTTTCTTCCACTATTTCATTTTCTCTCGCTCCCATGCTTTGCGTGGGAGTGTATATTTAGCATTAGTATGAATTTCCACTGAAACCATAGGAACTAGAAAGCAGTAACAAGCTTAGAAAATGTTTCTTTCAAGAAAATTCTTAATAAACTTCTATTACCCTTTGTTACACTAATATTGCAAATATCAGCATGGGAACGCAAATCAACCATCGCAGTATCATATATTGACATAGCTCTTTTTGAAGATATAATACATTCACGTATGCATTTTGCTTCTACCTTAATGTATCCATGATATTCGTGTGTCTCTTTTTTTTTGTTTTGTCCAATCCCAATTACTTCATCATGATTTGTATAGTCAAATCGTAAAACTGAAAGCCCTTTATTGAGTACATCATCAAATGCTAAAGTAGTTAAATTCCCAGTATCTGTATCATAATGATGCGGAGAAAAAATATTCCGCGCTAATACTTCATTATCTTTTACTGTACCGCAAGAATATAAGCTAACACTCTTTTTTTCCCATTCTAAAGATTGTTCATAATTCTGGGCAAGATAACGGCATTTGGTAGAAGACAAATCTGAATTATTAAAAAAATCCTTCGCAGATTCCAAAATATAAATCCCTACGCATTTCTATTAATGCTGAAAATTCTTGTGGTTAAGGCACCTGAAAAACCATCTTGTATCGCTTTGTCTTCTTCGATGAAAGGAATTTTATCCTTCATGTATACAAATGTGTATGTATCTGAATTATCATAAGTTATTTCGGCATATTCATTCCCATTTTCCCAATAAAAACCAATTTCACCTGAACCTGATAACATTAGTTTTGGTACTTTAAATGCATAGTTCTGAAATTGAAATAATAATTTCACACCTGTATTTATGAGATCAAAAGACGGCGCTTTTCCACCGTAACCATCCCAATCATACTGTAAAGATAAATAACTATACAATGTGTTTATAGCATTCATATACTCGTTGCTATAGATTACTTGATTATCAGGCGTGGAGATGGAATATATTGGCTTAAAGGATGTGCTTATGCTTTTTGTTTGTTCAATGCCTATTGACGGGAATGTAGGTGCCTCACTTATTTGAGTGGTTGGAATAGTCAAAGCTATTGCTGTTGAAATTGCTGTTGCACCAATCATTGCATACACTCCAACTGGATTATTTGACAAATTTTTGATGATAATAAATTGCACATTATCTCTTTGTTTAAAAGATGATTTTGTTCAATTATTGGTTCTATTGCATTCATAGTAGTTGATATATTACTAGAAATTGGAATCAAATCTGAACATATTGTTTTGTGATGCGTTTGTATAACAACTTTATGACGCATTTGCTCATCCAAAAAGTAATTCATATTGATATTATTTAAAATTTTATGCTCATGATTAAAAAAATATCCTTGATGAATATGCCAAAAATCATTTTTAGCCCATATATGGTTTGGAATAAAATCATTTCCTTCTCTAAACAATTCTTTTTTCCAATCCTTTGAAGTATCGGAAATTCTAAACTCATCGATATATTCTATTCCGACTTCTTGAATATTATTACCTTCTAATGCTGGCATGAAAAAATTGATATATTCTTTTACTTTAGCCCATATATCATCCCATCTTGTATAGGCACTACATCCGATAGTTAAAAAATTATTTGCTAAATTAACAAACCATTCTTGTCTCCCATCTGGTAGTAAAGTGTCAAATATAACACCATTCATCATTGGAGATTGTATATGCTGTGGTTGTTCTATCCTGCCCCCAATTTGAAAACTAATCATATTTTGTGGCTGACATCGTGGTAATTTAGCAATTACGTCCGGAGTGTTTTGATAGTTATTAATAACATTTTTAATAACAGTATCATTTATTTGTGCAGATAAACCAAAAATAAATGCAACTTTTTCAATGGCATTATTGCTATTTTGAAGAATAATATTACTCATTTACCAAGCTCCATATTTTTAATTTTATACAATATTATTACATAAAGACTTAAAACTAAATAGTCAAACACATAAAAATATCATTTATTGCTCTCACTCTCTCTAGTCATCATAATCCCAAACGAAATAACAGTCCCGATGATTATCTGCATAGCAAAGTTCACATCAAAACCAAATAGTGTTTTTGTGATATACGGCTGCAAGAACAGAACTGTCATAAACCCGCCTATGAGTGCATATCGCACACTCTTCTCATCGCCTCTTTTTGTCCACAAAGCTGCACCATAAACCCCAAGAAGTCCGGCATAAGCAAATACCATAACGCCAAGTGCGAAATCAAGGAGCGGAATATTACTAACTCTTTGCCAATAATAACTCAAAATTGCCATTAACGCAAGAAGGATAGCGGATATAAGCACGCCTGCTCTAGAAGCTTTAAGATAATGTTTTTCGCTTTTACCTTCGAACATGGGCTTGTAAATATCTGTCACTGCCACAGATGACATGGCTCCGAGGACTGAGCTGGTGCTTGTAAAAGTAGTTGCCACTACGCCTATGGTCGCAAGCGCTTTAAATCCATCAGGAAGCTCATGAAGTATATAAACCATAAAGATAGCTATCTTTTCACCTGCAAAGCTTTGGCTTACCTCGCTGCTAAAACCGGAAAGTTCCGGATGCTGATAAAAAAGATATAGCAATAATCCTATGATCAGGAATAAAAATGCCGTTGGAATCGTTATTAGAATTGAAACTATAAGCGACTTTGACCCTTCGTTTTTATCTTTGCAGGTTAGAATCCTTTGGGTCATATCCTGATCTAGCCCATATGCTGCAATATTTAAAAGCAACAGGCCGCTTATAAGTGCCCAGAAGTTATAACTCCCCGTAAATGAAAAATCGATAACTTTTAATTTTTCACTTGCCTCGAGCGTTGAATATATTAGCCCTATATCACCCCCCAAAGAGACAAAAAGATGATAAATGATAAATAGTGCTGCACCTATATAGATGGTGACTTGAACGATATCTGCGAATATGATGGATTTTATGCCTCCAAAATAGGCATAACTAAGAGAGCCTGACATCAAAACAATAATTGCAATGATCATATGAAGCGGTGCAATATCGCTAAAAAGTATCATCGATACAGCAAGGGCACCGATATAAAGCCTTGCTCCGCTTGCAAAGAGTCGTCCGATCAAAAACATTACTCCCGCATCTCTTTTTGCTCTTGGGCTATACCGTTTTTCCAAAAGTTCATAAACAGTGATGGCGCCAATATCATAAAATTTTGGGACTAACACTTTTGATATAATAACAACTGCAAAAAGAGCCGAGAAAAAGAAGCCTACAAATGTAAGATTGCCCAAATATGATGATTCAGGAGCGCCTAGAAATGTTGCAGCTGATTGTGAAGTGGCAAGTACGGATATGGCTACCGCGAACATCGGGAGAGATTTTTCGCTGATGAAATAATCCCTGCTTGTTTTGACCTTTACCCTGCTGAGCCAAACAGATGAGACGATCACCAAAAGAAAATATATACCAAATATCACCCAGTCGATTGTGCTGAATGCTGAATTCATTTAGTTTCTTTTGGCGGTTCTTGAAGTTTCAGATCCTTTACCTCATCTCTGACAGCTTTCATGAAGCTATCGCCCGGATCATTTTTCTTGGTAAAATAACTATCATCACGCTCTAGCCAATACTTGGTTTTTTTCATCCTGTTATATTCATGATGACCAATGAGTAATTCGATATTGGGATATTTTGTTTTGAGATATCTAACCAGGTAAATATTGGATGCTATCTGGGCTTGAGTAAGATCTTCTGCTTTATCACCCTTGCCGCCGACATTTTCTATGCCTATACTATAATAATTTAATCCTATGATATGTCTTGCCATATAGTTATCAGGCATCAGGCGGTATATAGTACCATCCTTATCGACAAGAAAATGTGATGATACATTAAGTGCCCCGCCTCTTGCTATGTCTTTTCTGTCACTTAGCAGTTTTTCGGGCTTCAACCTGCCGAATGATTTGGCAAAATCAGGCTCGGCTGTCCAGTGCAAAACGATTATTTTCGGATCTATAGTGATATCTTTGACATCCAAACCGTAATGACTATGTATATACTCTTTGGTCATCTCTACCCTAGCCTCCGAGAACTCAATAGGTTTTTCGATCATGCAAGGATCGGCTGCAAATGCATTCACGAAAAACAGGGCTAAAAAAAGAGTCAAAAATCTCACGATGGTTCCTTTGTATTTTTTGATTGCCAAAAAAACATAACAGCAATAATAGCAGGAGGCAGCATAATACCAAAAAGATAACTTGGAATATGCAAAATATGACTTGACTGCAGATACAAAAAGCCAAGAGCCAGTAGCAGATACGCTCCAAGTCTATAAAACGAGATGAAAGCTTTGCTTTTTTTGAGTGCCTCAAGAGTTGTTAGCTTTTCTTCTTCTTGGTTTTCTTGACTGCCGTCATCCTGAACTTGCACCTTGTCATCCTGAACTTGTTTCAGGATCTCTTTATCGGATTCTGATTCAGAATGACTAGTGTTTTCATCATAAACACCGTGCGGGTCTTCTATCTTTTCTAGCAACTCATCATTAGATGATACTACTGCACCGCTCGCTATGCTTTCTTCAACCATTTTGCGATAGCTATACATTGAAGCAAGTATGACCGCTAATGAGCTGAAAAAGCCTATCTGCGAATTGATAAACCAATCTTTATTACCGGCTAATACGCAAAACATTACGATACCTATATCTACTATCAAAAGAGCATTAAGAATACGTATCTTAATACTCTTCATCATCATCCTCTTCTTTGGTCGATTTACGATAAGTATATCTAGGATCATTGGCTAGTTCATCTAGGGATTTTTTTTGTTTTGCATATGCTTTATAGACATTCAAAAAAGCTGCTGCTATACCCCAAAATACCCCTAGCCAAAACAACCAATCATAACCAAACAGATGCTTAAGTCCCAAACCGATACCGACACCGATAAGTACGGCCACAACAATGGATATACCAAGACTTAGATCATCAGCTGCGTTGACTATTTTTTTTAATTTAGGGTCATCTGCCATTTTTTATCCTTTTACGATCTCTTCCATAGATTCATATGCTGCTTTGATACTCTCTTCTATCATCTCATCTGTTATAGCAGTAGAGATAAATCCTGTCTCAAAAGACGAACATGCCAAGTATATACCGCGTCTAAGCATTGCTTGATGAAATGCGGCAAACATTTGTGTATCATTATTAAGAGCATCATCAAAATTTCCAACAGGCGCCTTGCTAAAAAAGAAACCGAACATAGAACCGCGTACATCCGTCATAATTATCAATCCAACACTTGCTGCTGCTTTGCTAAATCCATCCATAAGCCTTTTAGCTTTTTGTGACAAAGATACATATATTGCAGGGTTGCTTTTGATCTTTTTCAAAGATGCAAGCCCTGCTGCCATGGCCACAGGATTTCCGCTAAGGGTTCCTGCTTGATACACCGGGCCCTCTGGAGATAGATGTGACATAATCTTAGCACTTGCGCCAAATGCACCTACAGGCATACCTCCGCCTATGACCTTGCCCCATGTGACGATATCAGGTACGACACTGGTGATACCTTGGGCACCTTTAAGTGATGCTCTAAAGCCGCTCATTACCTCATCAAAGATAAGCAAAGTGCCGTGTTTGTCACACAAAATTCTCAATTCTTTGAGGAAACTCTCTTCAGCAGGAACCAAGCCCATATTGCCTGCGATCGGCTCAATGATCACACAAGCTATATCCCCGCTTTCAAAACACTTCTTGACACTATTTATATCATTATATTTTGCTAAAAATGTATGCTTGGTAAGATCGCTTGGCACCCCTGGGCTTGATGGCGCACCAAAAGTTGCTAGGCCTGAACCAGCTTGGACTAGCAATGAATCACTATGCCCGTGATAGCATCCCGTAAATTTGACGATATCATCACGCCCAGTCACCCCCCTGGCAAGCCTGATAGCGCTCATTACTGCTTCAGTGCCCGAGCTTACAAATCTGACTTTGTCAATATTGTCGAATAACGAAACGATCTCTTCTGCCAATTCAGTCTCTGCGATAGTAGGAGCTCCAAAGCTCAGCCCTTTTTTGACTGCATCTATAACAGCAGCTTCGATACTCTCATCACAATGTCCAAAAATTAGCGGTCCCCAGCTTTGGACATAGTCGATATAGCGATTGCCGTCAACATCGATCAGATATGCCCCCTCGCCTCTTGCTATAAACGGAGGTGTTCCTCCAACACTATTGAATGCTCTTACCGGAGAATCTACTCCACCGGGAATGACCTTGATCGCCTCTTGAAATGCCGTGATACTTTTGTCTTGTGTCATATGTAAGTCCTAAATATAGTTGTTGGGATTATAACTTAAAAATAGTAAGAAGTTGTAATTGCATTGTGTATTATTGTATTTAAATAAATGTCATCCGAGCATCCTTGAAAGCAGGCAATATTCATAGCGGTAAGCATTGAAATATGCCGTCCGCGACATTGCAAGGATGACGATTTTCTTTTCAGAGAAACTTTTGCTTCGCAAACCGCATTTGCTAGTTTTGTTGTTTTTCTTTACTAAAAAGAAAAGTATAAAAATGTAGTTTTATTCTTTAAAAGAACATTTGCCGCTGAATTTACAAAACGGTCTCCATCCCATAATACCGACAAACAAAGGAAGTACTCCTATATAAAGCCAATTGATTCCCGTAAAAAACGCTGCTGCAATAAGAACAAGTCCTACTATTATGCGCAACGGGCGGCATATTTTTTCTATTCTAATAATATCCATTTTATGGCTCCTTTATTTTTATAATAATGTAGCATTATAAAGCTTCAAAATAACTTTTATAAGTTTCCAAGCTGCTCCATAAGCCTTTTGGCCTCACTCTTTGGAGCTTGCAGCAATAAAGGCTTAGCTTTTGGATCAAGCCACTGAATTATCTCCTTCATTTGCGATTCACTCATGGCGGTACACCCCGTAGTCGGTATCTCTTTAATGTGCATAAAGATACATGATCCTGCTCCCTTTACTCCGTTTGGATTGTGATCTACTATCACTCCATAACGATAATAATTTGCTTTAAACTTCATGACTTCATGACTGCTATAATCTTTGGTTACTTTTGTACTATCGATAACTTTGTTGTACCATTTGGAGTTGATATCGTCTACGCAGTGGTTCTTTTCGCTCATAACCATATACGGATAATCTGCACTTAACGGCTCATAGCCAAAAGCCTCTTTTAGCCTAAAAATACCGATGGGTGATTTACCGTCACCCTCTTTTTTAATAATAGCAGCATCAGTTGGCGTCTTATGAAGCCCTATGCCCCACCCCATACCGTTTTTGCCTATTTTTACATCTATTTGCTCGCCTGCCCGCTGCCATTTACCGTTTTCATATATATACCTTTGAAGCTTTGCATCCGGCGAGCTATAGTCGTTTGATGTTACCATTATCATTTGTGTATGTTTTTTGTTTATATTTCCTGCCATAGAAAAAACACTAAAAATAAAAAATAAAACAATAGCCGAGATTCTCATAATGATATGATCCTTGATATAGATTTACCGGAAAATTATACCTAAAACATCAAATACAATTTATAAGTTTTTACACTCTTTTTGACAAATGACCCGACATTTTTGATATACTATTCTTGAATAAGCAGTTATTGATAAAGAGCTTTGAATATGGATAATTAAAAAAAGGAGAAATGTGATGAAAAAGCTAACGGTTTACCTAGTGATATTTATGCTGTCCGGATATGCCGGATGCTTTGCCAAGGGCATTAATAATGCCGAACTTACAATAATTACAGAAAATTATCCGCCTTTGAACTTCGAAAAAAATGGAAAAGCAACAGGTCAAGCAACAGAAGTAGTTGAAGAACTTTTGAAAAGAACAAGAACAAAAGCTGACATACAAATAATGCCTTGGGATAAAGGATACAAAGCCGTTCTAGAGCAACCCAATTCTGCCCTTTTTACCACTGTCATGAATCACGAGCGTAAAAAACTTATGCAATGGGTAGGGCCTATATCTGCTTTGGATACAAACTTTTATAGTTTAAAAGGTTCCCATATTACTATAAAAACAATCGAAGATGCCAAAAAAATAGGCAAGATAGCAACGGTAAATGATTATTATTCTGAGCAAATGTTAAAAAAAGAAGGTTTTACAAATATTCAAAGCTTTCATGATGAGGAAAGTGCAGTGCGCAGCCTGCTAAAAGGAGAAACCCAGCTTATGATAGATGACAATACTGTAATGCCATCTCTTTTGAAAAAAGTTGGTGCAAGCACGGATAGTGTTGAAAATGTTTTTACTGTATCTACCGATCTAGGCTATATCGCATTTTCCAAAAATACATCTCCTGATATCATCTCGCGTTGGCAAAAGAACCTAGACGACATGAAACGTGACGGAAGTTTTGATAGGATATATGCCAAATGGCTTCCGGGGCAAATGCCTCCCGGGATATTTCAAATGGTAACAGAAGAGTATCCTCCTGTTACTTTTGCCAAAGATATAAACGTGACAGGATTTGCAGCTGATATAGTAAGACATATCTCAACAAAGCTAAAAGTCAAAGACAATATCCGCTTAACATCATGGAAAAATGCTTATAATATGACTGCTTTGTATCCCAATATTATCCTTTTTAGCGCAGAACGTACACCAGAAAGAGAAGAGCTGTTTTGGTGGGTAGGCCCGATTGGCAAGAATAGTGCAATTCTCTATGCTAAAAAAGGCTCAAACATTAAATTAAATAACTTAGAGGACGCCAAAAAAATAAAAGCGATAGCCACTACCACCGATTGGTTTACTGAACAATATCTCAAACAGAACGGTTTTACAAATCTAATCAGTTCAAAAGATCCGGCTGAGAATCTAAGACAACTGATAAATGGCGATGTGCAGCTATCCATTTTTACAGATTTGACCATACCGGATATTGCAAAAAATGCGGGCTTTAGCATAAATGATCTTGAGCCCGTTTATACTGTTAGCCAAACCTATTTCTATATCGCTATCTCCAAAGATACTCCGCTTAGTATAGTCAAGGCGTGGCAGTCTGCTTTGGACAATATGAAAAAAGATGGAGCTTTTGAGAAGATCTACAAAAGTTATCTGCCTGATGCTGATATGAATGGGTTGGTAAAACAATAACCATCATTCCCATCATAATGATGGGAGCTCATACAAAATATCAAAAGCCAAAATTGCACTATAACTCCCAATATGATATAATCCAAAATAACTATAATCAGGAAAACCATAACAGGTGAAATCCAAAAATATCAAAGAAGATAATAGATGAAAATACTAGTTTCAGCTCTTGAACCGTCATCAAACTTGCACCTTAAAGAGATGCTTAAACACACAAAAAATGTAGAGCTCAGAGGGATATTTAGTGCCTCTTTGGGAGATCCTCTATATGACATATCCAAAATGGCTATCATGGGCATAGTAGATGCGCTAAAAAAACTCAGATGGTTTTACCGTGTTGCAGATGAGATGGTAGAACTTGCTGCAAAATGCGATAAAGTTCTGCTCATGGACAGCTCAGGATTCAATCTCCCTCTAGCTAAAAAAATAAAAGCAAAATACCCGGACAAGGAGATAATCTATTATATACTTCCACAAACATGGGCAAGTCGTCCAAAACGGGTTAAAAAGCTTGAAAAATACTGCGATAGACTACTTGGGATCCTGCCTTTTGAGATAGAACAGTACAAAAGCGGCAAAGCGCAATATGTCGGCCACCCGTTACTTGACGAAATAATAACAGAGCGAACAAATTTTGATAAAAATAGAATCGCATTCCTAGCAGGCAGCAGAGCTGGAGAGATAACAAGACTTATGCCTATTTTTAGAGAGATTAGAAAAAATCTGCTTGACAAAAAAGCTACACTTGTCATCCCTGCATCATTTGATGATCAAAAAATAGCCCAGCTTTATGGAGATATAAGCGATTTTGAAATTTCAAGAGATACGCACGCAGCATTAAAAGAGAGTGAATTTGCATTCATTTGCAGCGGTACGGCCACTTTGGAAGCAGCGATTATCGGCACGCCGTTTGTACTGGTTTATATAGCGAAAAAACTTGATTTTTTTATAGGCAAAAAACTGCTCAATATCAAACTTGTGGGTCTTGCCAATATTTTGCTGGAAAAACACAATAGCACACTTCTGCACGAAGAGTTCTTGCAAAATCAGGTAAATGCGAAAAATCTATTAAATGCCTACCGCCAAACAGACAGAGCCAAATTTACCAAAAGCGCCAAAGAGCTCAGAGATTATCTTGGCCATGGCAGCTCAGAAATAGTTGCAAATATCATCATGGAACAATAATATGTTAGTGCATATATGCTGTGCGGTTGACAGCCATTATTTTTTACAAAAATTACGCTCGCAGTTTCCAAATGAAAAACTTATCGGTTTTTTCTATGATCCAAATATCCAACCTTATAGCGAATATCAACTTAGACTGCTTGATGTCAAACGAAGTTGCAATATACTCGGAATAGAACTGATAGAAGGCGAATACGATACTGCCGGTTGGCTTGAAGCTGTGAGAGGACTTGAAAATGAACCGGAAAAGGGTGCAAGATGCTCTGTATGTTTTGACAACCGCTTCGAGGTCACGGCAAAAAAAACGCATGAACTAGGAGAAAAGATATTCACCTCCACTCTTCTTACAAGCCCAAAGAAATCTTTGACTCAGCTCAAAAGATCCGGCGATGAATTGGCAAAGCTTTATGGGCTGGAATTTATCGCTCCTGATTATAGAAGCAAGCAAGGAACCCAAGAACAGAATATCTTGGCAAAACAAGATAAGCTATATCGTCAAGATTATTGCGGCTGCTTATTTGGGCTTACCAAACAAAGAGAATATCAAGACAAACTAACAGATGAATTATTTTCTCCGATATCCAAACAGATCCAGCCCGAATCCATAGAAGATAGACTTCATATGTACGAAAAAAGGCTAGTGCTCGAAGATCAAAACATAGCTTATACTATTCGCAAAGAAAGATTTTTAAATTGGAGATTGCTTAGAGGATATATAACTCATGCAAACAGTGTCACGCCATCCCATTTTTTACCATATTCTACTCTCAAAAAAGGATACTCCAGAGGAAAGATCACATGGGATGGAGATGTCGGTTATTTTGATAGGGATGAAATTATTTTTATCACATTGAATCATTACAACCATTTAGCAAACACATATTACGCAAGCACTAAAGAGCTTATTTTTCAATCTCCGTCTTTTGATGAAGAAGTTAAAGTTAGACAAAAAATAGTATCAAATCCATACAATCTCAATGCTATAATAGTGATAGATTCTGTCTTAAACGGTAAATTTGAGATAGTTTGCCAAAGCAAAGTATATGAAGATGTCAAAGAGCAGTTGAACCTATAGAAATCAAAATAATAATTTGATAACATCATTATTTTAGCAAATTTGAGATAGAATAATGCAATTTACAAATAGAGGTTTGAAAAGTGCTAAGCGTTACTGATATCCAAAAAATTCTACCGCATCGTTATCCATTTTTATTGGTCGATCGTATCACGGATCTAAAAAAAGACGAGTATGTAGTAGGATATAAAAACATCTCAATATCCGAACCGGTATTTCAAGGACATTTCCCGGATCATCCTATCTATCCCGGGGTCATGATATTGGAAGGAATGGCACAAACAGGTGGCATATTGGCTTTCCAAAGCATGGACATGAGTGAAGAGGAAGCTGCACAAAAAGTGGTATACTTCATGAGTATCGACGGGGCCAAATTTAGAGCTCCTGTCAAACCCGGAGACAAGCTGGAGTACAAAATGACCGTTACTAAGCATAAAGGTGCCATCTGGGTACTTGAAGGCAAAGCATATGTTGACGATGTTCTTGTAAGTGAAGCAGAACTCAAAGCAATGATCGTGGACAAATAATGAACAATATCCATCCAACTGCTATCATAGAAGATGGTGCAATAATTGGAGACAATGTCACAATAGGAGCTTATAGCTATATCGGCTCAAATGTAACCATAGGGGATAATACCACCGTTGGCACACATACACTTATAGAAGGTATCACTACCATAGGTAAACATAATCAAATATTTTCTCATGCAACTGTAGGTTCTATCCCGCAAGATCTAAAATATGCTGGAGAGAGAGTGGAACTCATCATAGGCGATCATAATCGTATCAGAGAATACACATTGATAAATCCAGGCACCGTAGGTGGAGGAAGCATCACAAAAATCGGAAACAATAATCTGCTTATGGGGTATGTGCATTTGGGTCATGATGTCATCATGGGGGATAATTGCATACTTGCAAACGGAGCTACTCTAGCAGGGCATGTTGAGCTTGGCAACAATGTTGTCATAGGAGGACTTACTCCGGTACATCAATTTGTACATATCGGTGATTATGCTATGATAGCAGGAGCAAGTGCATTATCTCAAGATGTTCCGCCATATTGCCTGGCAGAAGGGAACCGTGCAATTTTAAGAGGACTCAATTTAACGGGCTTAAGAAGACATCTAGATAGAACTGATATAGATGAACTAAAAAGCGCATACAAAGAACTCTTCGAGCAAGGAAAACCGCTTCAAGAAGTTGCACGGCAATTACTTGAATCAACATCTTCAAAAACAGTAAAGAATTTAGCCGATTTTATCATTAACTCCAAGCGGGGCATTCCGTTTGAAAGGAATATTAATGCCAAATAAATATTGTAATTTTTGCGGAACTCATGAAACAGAGGCAAACCCGCTCATTGCAGGACATGATGCACATATTTGTGCCAATTGTGTTGTTTCTGCATATAAAATTCTATTCGGGGATACAGAAGAGTCATTCTTGACTCATGAGATGCCGGAAGAACTTTTATCCCCAAAACAAATGAAAGCCCTTTTAGATGATTATGTAATAGGACAAGATAATGCTAAAAAAACATTATCTGTAGCTGTTTATAATCACTATAAAAGAATTTTTAAAAAAACAAATTTTGACGATGATACACAAATCGCCAAATCAAATATTTTATTGATTGGACCTACCGGAAGCGGAAAGACACTTCTAGCTCAAAGCATTGCTAAATTTTTGAATGTTCCTATTGCTATTGCAGATGCCACAAATCTCACAGAAGCCGGTTATGTAGGTGAAGATGTTGAAAATATCCTTGTTAAACTATTTCAAGCAGCAGACGGTGATGTGTCTAGAACAGAACAGGGTATTGTTTTTATAGACGAAATAGACAAAATCGCGCGTATGGGTGAAAATCGCTCAATTACTAGAGATGTTTCAGGCGAAGGTGTACAGCAAGCACTATTAAAGATCATAGAAGGTTCAATAGTAAATATACCGCCAAAAGGCGGACGTAAACATCCAAACCAAGATTTTATACAGATAGATACTTCAAATATTCTATTTATTTGCGGCGGTGCATTTGATGGTTTGGGAGAGATGATCAGAAGAAGACAAGGCGCAAATGTACTTGGCTTTGAACAAGAAAAGCGAAGCAAAATGGACAAGGATGATGTAATAAATCTTGTAGAGCCGGATGATCTAGTAAGCTACGGAATGATACCGGAACTCATCGGCAGGCTGCATGTGATAGCTACTTTGGAAAAAATAACCGCTGAAGACATGGTACGTATTTTAACAGAGCCAAAAAATGCTTTGGTCAAGCAATATAAACAACTTTTTGAACTTGACAATGTTACGCTTACTTTTGAAGATGAAGCCCTAAAACTAATTGCCCAAAAAGCAATTGATAGAAAAACCGGTGCTAGAGGACTTCGCTCGATATTAGAAGATCTATTATTGGAAAGTATGTATGAACTGCCGGAACTTGAAGGCTACGAAGTGGTCATCACACCAGATGCTGTAAACAAAGAATCAAAACCTTTGTATATCAAACACAAGCAAAGTGCTTAAATTTAACTAAAAAGGATATTTAAAATGTTTAAAAAATTTATGGGTATGTTCTCCAATGATTTGGCTATAGACCTAGGCACAGCTAATACTTTGGTGCTTGTAAAAGGCGAAGGTATTGTTATAAATGAACCATCTATCGTAACTGTGCAATATGACCATGCCGGAAAAGAAAGAATACTTGCTGTCGGTCATGCAGCAAAAGAGATGGCCGGTAAAACTCCGGCTCATATTAAGGCAATTAGGCCAATGCGCGACGGAGTTATAGCTGATTTTCATGTGACAGAAATGATGATCCGCCACTTTATTGAAAAAGCGCACAAACGAAAAAGATTTTTTAGCCCAAGAGTTATGATCTGTGTGCCTTACGGAATAACCCAAGTTGAGAGAAAAGCTGTAAAAGAGTCTGCTCTCAACGCCGGAGCAAGAGCTGTTTATCTTATTGAAGAGCCTATGGCAGCTGCCATCGGGGCTGATCTGTCGGTCAAAGAACCTCGCGGTAATCTTGTAGTTGATATTGGCGGCGGTACAACAGAGATCGGTGTGATATCAATGGGAGGATTAGTACTTTGCAAATCTATCAGAGTAGCCGGAGATAAAATAGATCAGATCATTATGGATTACATAAAGAAAAACTACAATCTCCTTATAGGTGAAAGAGTGGCAGAAGATCTAAAAATTCGTATCGGAACTGCTGTGCCACTAGAACAAGAATTAACCGCAGTAGTTTATGGGCGAGATCAAGTAGAAGGCAGCTTGGTATCTATCGAAGTAACAAGCGAACATATGAGAGCTGCAATGAGCGATACTATTACAGAGATAGTAGAGGCGCTCAAATCTGTTCTCGAAGAGACTCCGCCTGAACTAGCAGGCGACATCGTAGAAAACGGCATAGTTCTTACAGGCGGCGGTGCACTCATACGTGGCTTGGATAAATATCTATCAGATATCATAAAATTACCTGTATTTGTAGCTGAAGATCCATTGTTTGCCGTAACTAGAGGTACAGGCAGAGCCTTGGAACAACTTGATTCATTACAGCATGTAGCATATGAAAACTAGAATTATTACTATTATTGTGCTGCTAATTATTTTAGCGGCACTAATTACTCATAGTAAAAACAATAAAATCGCATCCAATCTCATGGAGGCATTAATACCAATTAAACATTCATATCAAAATATTCTTGACTCAATTGGAGAAGCAAGAGAAATTTATATTAATCAAAAAAATAATATCGAAGAACTAAAAAACAAAAATCAAGAATTGCAAAAAAAACTTCTTGAACAAAAAAACTACATCGAACAAGCCAAAATGCTTCGGGCTGTTTTCCCATCACTAAAAAAATTACCAAAAAGAGAAGGTGTCGATCTGGTACAAACAGTATCTTATGTAAAATTTAATAATTTTTCACAAATCATACTAACAAAACCGAAAAACATATCAAATGATAGAATTTACGGCTTGATTCAAGATAATGTAGTCGGTGGCGTAGCTAGAGTAGAAAATAATCAATTACGCGGCTATCTAACCTCAGATGAAAAATGCCGTTACTCTGTATATGTCGGGAAACAAATGGCTCCCGGAGTAGCAATAGGCGGCGGAAATAGACTGACTACTATACAATTTATACCAAAATGGTTTGATATCAAAGAGGGAGATAAAGTCTTTACAAGCGGGCTTGATGGTATATTTTATGCCAACATCCCGGTTGGTATGGTCAAAAAAGTGGAACTCCAAGGCAGCTACAAAGTAGCTTATGTCAACACATATAATGACGTTTATCATCCCAAAGTATTTTTTATGATAACACATGCAAAACCGACAATGTTCAATGCAGACAAAATCAATTATGCACAAATCCCTATGGAAACACCTACGCAAACAACACTGCAACCGGTGCAAGATTTTAATGCCACATTACCGATGACACCATCTACATTATCAAGTACACCGTTGGTTGAAATGGATCAAACTAGAGAAGACACCATAAATCCGGAACCAAGAGATACACAGATAGACTCAGTAAGATCAAAAACACGTAAACAAGATTCATCTAGACAAAACATACAACAAGAATCAACACCAAATACACAAACACCTGCTGTAGAAGAACAACAGAAATCTACACTGGATGCATTTTGATCTAAGCTCTCTTTTGAGAGTTTAAGAGGTAATTTGGTATAATTTAGTACTAAAAACCTAAGGGTCATACTTCATGCCAAAACGCAACGATATTAAAACTATTTTACTGATAGGATCAGGTCCAATTGTTATTGGTCAAGCCTGTGAATTTGACTATTCCGGCACACAAGCTGCTAAGACACTCAAAGAACTCGGATATAGAGTTGTGCTTATTAACTCAAATCCGGCCACAATTATGACAGATCCTGAATTTGCGGATCGTACATATATAGAGCCTATTACCGAAGAGGTCATATCTCGTATCATCACAAAAGAAAATGTAGATGCAGTGCTTCCTACTATGGGAGGCCAAACTGCACTCAATGTAGCTATGAGCATGCATGAGCGCGGAATGCTAGAAGGCATTACATTTCTAGGTGCCAATCCTGAAGCTATCAAAAAAGGTGAAGATAGACAAGCCTTCAAAGAAGCAATGATCAAAATAGGAATGGATATCGCTATCTCAAGATATGCTTATAATTTAGATGAAGCTGTTGAAGCTGCAAAAGAGATAGGATTTCCACTTATCGTAAGAGCATCTTATACGCTAGCCGGAGGCGGTTCGGGTGTAGCATATAATATGGATGAATACAAAGAGATCGTAAAAGGCGGCTTGGAAGCAAGCCCTATTAATGAAATTCTCATAGAGGAATCTCTTTTGGGTTGGAAAGAATATGAAATGGAAGTTATCAGAGATAGTGCTGATAACTGTATCATCGTTTGCTCTATAGAAAACCTGGATCCAATGGGTGTACATACAGGAGATAGTATCACGATAGCTCCGGCACTTACTCTTACAGACAAAGAGTATCAGCATATGCGTGATGCTAGCTTTAAAATACTCAGAGAAATAGGCGTAGATACCGGCGGATCAAATGTGCAATTTTCTATCAATCCAGAAACAGGACGTATGATAGTCATCGAAATGAACCCTAGAGTAAGCCGCTCGTCTGCTCTTGCAAGTAAAGCTACAGGCTACCCTATAGCAAAAGTTGCGACACTTTTGGCCGTTGGTTTCACTCTTGACGAAATTACAAATGACATTACAGGAACTCCTGCAAGTTTTGAGCCTGTAATAGACTATATCGTTACCAAAATACCTAGATTCACATTTGAAAAATTCCCTCAAGCAAATTCTACACTAACAACTGCCATGAAAAGCGTAGGCGAAGTAATGAGCATAGGCTGCACATTCAAAGAATCTTTCCAAAAAGCTCTTTGTTCTCTAGAGACCGGGCTTACCGGTTTTGATAGCATCAAATGTGATGAAGAGACACTTCTTAGGGAAATAAGACGACCAAATGAAAAACGTATATTATATGTTGCAGAAGGTTTCCGCAGAGGGCTTGGTGTAGAAAAGATATATGAACTCTCTAAAATAGATAAATGGTTTTTGTATCAAATAGAAGAGATTATCATTAGTGAAAAAAATATTGATATATCTTATCTAAGCGATGCCTCTCTTATGCGTCGCATAAAAAGTGAAGGCTTTAGTGATGCGATGATCGCATTGCTTATCAATCAAAAAGATGGGCTAGAGATCAGTGAAAATGATGTTTATACTGCTAGAGAAAAATTGGGCGTTGTATTGGAGTATAACGAAGTAGATACGTGTGCTGCAGAATTTAGAGCACTTACTCCATATCTGTATTCTACAACCAACATTATGGCTATTGACAAAGGTCAAGAAAACAGTGAGAGCAGCAAGAAAAAAGTCCTTGTCATAGGAGGCGGGCCAAACCGTATAGGTCAAGG
>CAZGNT010000012.1:0-33907 GCA_964527805.1 uncultured Sulfurovum sp. | reverse complement strand
CCTGTAGAGCAGGGGCTAATATCATTATAACAGGGGCAGGCCTACCTCTGACAATGCCAGAATGTGTCAAAGATTTTCCCGATGTTGCTATAGTACCGATAGTATCAACAGCAAAAGCACTTAAGATCCTATGCAAAAGATGGGAAAAAAGTCACGGCAGACTTCCGGATGCCGTTATTGTCGAAGGGCCTCTTAGCGGCGGTCATCAAGGTTTTAAATATGAAGAATGTTTTTTACCTGAAAACCAATTGGAAGTTATATTGCCTCCTGTAGTAGAAGAAGCAAAACTTTGGGGAGATATACCTGTAATTGCAGCCGGAGGTGTATGGGATAATGAAGATATTAAAAAAATGTTTGCCCTTGGTGCAAGAGGCGTTCAATTGGGTACAAGATTTATAGGCACAGTAGAATGCGACGCAAGTGATGTTTTCAAGCAAACTATTATTAATGCTACAAAAGATGATATACAGCTCTTTAAATCCCCGGTAGGTTATCCTGCCAGGGGTGTAAAAACAAATCTTCATAAAATGATTGAAGAGGGTACTGCGCCAAAAGTTGCCTGTATTTCAAATTGTGTTGCTCCATGCCATAGAGGTGTAGAGGCAAAAGCGGTTGGATATTGTATAGCCGATAGACTAAGCGATGCATATTACGGCGACTTGAACAGAGGATTGTTTTTTACAGGTTCGAACGGATATAAACTTACAGAAATTATTACCGTCAAAGAATTGATGCATAAATTAAAATTTGGTGAGAATGGATAATCTGATATGTTGTCAAGATGGCTTTTGATTAATATTTTATTTGCATATACACTCGTATATGCAGTAAATGTTTTAGAAAAAGTATTATTGAATGATAAAGTTTTAGAGCTGCAATTCAAGTCCGCATTGGATAGCGGACAGATTCATAGTTTTGATATGAAAAACCCGACAAAAAAAGTATTTGATTTTAATGATGTGGTTATTGGGAAAAATATTGGTACTATTGATGCAAACAAAATGGTTCGCATAGCTCAAAATCAACCTACGAAGATAAGGGTGGTGATTGATGGAGAGATAGGCGGTGAACCGTATTTTTCTCCAACAAATAAAACATATAAAATACCACTTGAATTAAAAAAAAATGAACTAGCAATTTTATTTACCGATAAACCAAAAAACGAAAATGATCTAGAGCCTCAAAATGAAAATAATAACAAAAATGCAGACAAACAAGATATAAAAAAAGAAGTCGATACAACTTCATTATATTCTCCAAGCGGAGATGTGGTAGTAATTGATGCAGGCCATGGGGGCAAAGACCCTGGCGCTACAAGCGGCGGTAAAAAAGAAAAAGATGCAGTGCTTGCTATGGCAAAAGAATTAGGCAAGGTCTTGAGCAGACGAGGATACAAAGTATATTTGACGCGGGACGATGATAGATTTTTGACTTTAGAGCAGAGAACAAAGATGGCCGATAGAAAAGATGCCAAAATCTTTGTTTCTCTCCATTGTAATGCTGCACCAAATGAACAAAGGGCATCATCTATGTATGGTGTGGAGACCTTTTTCTTGCAAAAGACTAGAGATGCCAGAAGCAAAAGAGTCGCAGAGAGAGAAAACAGTGCAGTATTGCAAGGAACTGATAGAAGCAGCAAACAAGTTATCTTGGATGCGGTTTTATCAGGCCCAAAGATCATCTTATCTCATAAATTAGCCATTGACATCCAAAGAAATTTGCTTAGTAATCTGCGTGCCCATGACGGAGGCGTGAGAAGTGCTCCGTTTTGGGTATTGGTTGGCGCAAGCAGGCCATCTGTCTTGGTAGAAATAGGATATATAACACATCCGGAAGAACGAATAAAGCTTTTTGATCCATCATATCAAGAACGAGCAGCCGTAGGAATTGCTGACGGTATTGGACGATACCTTGTAAACCGTGCAAAAGAGATAGATAATTAGACCATTAATTGGTTCTCAAATTTTGAGTTTCTCTTAAAATTAGGTCTTCAGCGTGAGAGCTTTCGTGACTTTGTCACTTCAAAATATTTTTAGTGTTCAGATGAAGATGGGACCGCAGCCCCATGAGAGATTATTTATAGTTTTTGATAGCTTTATCGAGAATTGCAGTCGCTTCTGCTTTGCCACCAAACCCTGTAACTTTTACCCATTTGTTTGGCTCAAGCGCTTTGTATGTTTCAAAGAAGTTTTTGATACGGTTTTGAGTATGTGCAGGTATATCATTGAGGTCTTGGATATTATCATAAGTTGGATCAATTTTGCTTGACGGAACGGCAATAAGTTTCTCATCTCCGCCTTTTTCGTCTTCAGTTAGAAGTACGCCTACTAGTCTGCATTTGATCACGCTTCCTGCTTGAAGCACATAATCGCAAAGAACCAATACATCCGCAGGATCTTCATCATCAGAAAGCGTATCCGGCACAAAACCATAGTTGGCAGGATAGTGCATAGCAGAGTAAAGAACTCTATCGACCATTACCGCACCGCTCTCTTTGTCTAGTTCATATTTGATATTTGAATTTAGAGGTACTTCGATGACTACTTTTACTTCATCAGGGTTTTTTCCATAACCTATTTTATCTATATTCATATTTGTATCCTTGAAAAATTTTGAAAATATTAGCATAATTATGTTTAAGGCGATAAGCATTTTTGGTTACTTGAATGATATAATTCCGGCAATATATTCAAAGGAATTTGATGTTTAAAAATAATATCATTAGATTAAATATGAAAGTAAACTTGTGAGTGGAACACAACGCGGCGTAGTCTATATGATTACAGGCTCTTTTTTATTTGCCGTAACTATGGCATTTGCAAAACTGCTATCTGTCAAAATGGGAGCAGTTGAAGTAACATTTTGGCGAAACATAGTCGGTTTGGCAATTGTTTTGTGGATGGTTTGGCGTCATCCGATGCAAAATAGTGGAGGCAGATTTGTTACGCTTCTTTTTAGAGGGATCATAGGCACAGCTGCACTTATAGTATTTTTTTATACCATTGGCGTAACATCACTCTCAAGCGCAGTGGTCTATGCTAAGACGGAGCCGATCTTTACGGCACTATTGGCATTTGTGATCTTAAAAGAGAGATTAGGCTATGTATCGATATTTGCTATAGCGATAGGCTTTGTCGGTGTAGCCGTTTTGGGCAGGTTTGAGATCGATTCTTTGCAGATAGCAGGAGTGATGATAGGATTTCTATCGGCACTTGCCTATACAAGCGTACGAAGCCTAAAAGGTTTTTATGACGAAAAAGCAGTAGTATTGTCATTTATGGGATTTGGTGTTGCTATTCCGCTTTTTTTGATGATCATAGCCCTATTTTATACATCGCCTTTATTAAGTGCAAACTTTACTAGTTATGTTCACCCGCAAGGCTTGGATTGGCTGTGGATAGCGATCATGGGTGGATCTGCTGCACTGGCACAGATCTTGATGACAAAAGCCTATTATGCGGCACCTGCCGGTATCGTGAGTGCAGCTAGTT
Organism: uncultured Sulfurovum sp.; assembly: GCA_964527805.1. GTDB lineage: Bacteria > Campylobacterota > Campylobacteria > Campylobacterales > Sulfurovaceae > BN30871. The sequence goes on along the minus strand of CAZGNT010000012.1, from coordinate 30,416 downwards.
ATTCTGTGATACTTTTTGCGACAATATTTGGCATAATGTTAGGAGATATTTATCCTTCATCGGAAGTTTTGATAGGTGGAGCTCTGATAATCCTTAGCGGAGTTTTGTTGGTTGTTTTGAAGTAGCCAGTTATAATTTTATATCTAATGTTATATAGCCCAAAACAAAATTATCAAGAAACATTGCTATAATAAATACATTAGAATATGGAGATACACAGTCTTGGATAAGCAACGACGAGTGGAGGAAAAAATGAAAACAAACAAAGTAGCTCTTGTAACAGGAGCAACATCAGGTTTTGGCAAAGGTACTGCTGAAGTTCTTGCAAGCCAAGGTGTGAAAGTTGTTTTATGCGGTAGACGAAAAGAATTAGGTGAAAAAGTAGTTGCGGATATTTACGCAAAAGGTGGAGATGCTATATTTATTCAAGCGGATGTAAATAAAGAGGAAAATCATAAATTTTTGATTGAAGAGACAGTAAAAAAATTTGGTCGACTTGATTATGCTGTAAATAATGCTGGAATTGAAACAGAAGGTGCCAAGATAGCAGATTCAAATACGCAAAGATTTGAAGAGATGATTCAAACTAATATACTCGGAGTATATTTTGGCATGAAATATCAAATACAATATATGTTAAAAAATGGAGGAGGAAGTATTGTCAATCTTGCATCTATAGCCGGACTTAATGGCATTGCATATACCGGCGCTTATTGTGCAACAAAGCATGCAGTTGTTGGTCTCACAAAGTCTGCTGCTTTAGATTATGCTACAGATAATATTAGAATTAATGCAGTTGCCCCAGGTGTAGTGAATACTGAAATGATTAAAAAAGCTATCAGTCAAGGCGTATATAATGAAACAACCTTATCTGCAATGCATCCAATGCAACGCATGGGTAGTGTTGAAGAAATAGTGAATGGCATTGTTTGGCTATTATCTGATAAGGCTTCGTTTATAACAGGGCATATTTTGAATATTGATGGTGGTTATCAGGCAAAATAATAGGCAATATGAGGGTTGCAATACAGCAAAAATATATAAGTCATATACCAGAGAAACAACTCTATTTAAATTCTAAATACAATCAATTAAAATTATCAAGCTAATTTGACTTTATTCATTTTGATAACATAAGTTTTGCCTCATTCCTTGTTGGTGCAGCATCTCACGATATTGAAGATGAGATGCCGCCAAACAAGTTCAGAGCGACAAAGTTCATCGTCGAAATGATTACAAATCAATTCAGCATGCTTCTTATTTCATTTTCTATAGCTCCAGGGGCAGTTGCGATTGTCATAAATGTTCCCATATCAAGAAGAGGATACATCAAGGCTATATAGTATTTCGGATGCAATATATAGGCTTTGTGATTTTCTATCAGGATATTATACGGCAAAAGAACAGCATTTTGTGAACCTATTTTTGATGCAAATTTTGTTGTTCTGTCGCTTAGTTTGATACCGACCAAGATAGATCCATTTACAAGTTTTTGCTCAAATGCAACCACCTTTTTTGCTTTTAGTTTGGTCAGGAGTTCATCATTTGTTCCAGTGCCGATCGCAATCATATCTTCATAATAAGGCATAGATACCATGAAGTGATAATCGCCTATATTTCCAATACCTAACTTATCATCAGAACTTATGGAATTTGGAAATGCTTTTTTTAAGCTGTCAAGTATTTTTTGCGCTGCATTTTTATTGTAACCCTCTTGCAAAAATGCGCTTTGCAGATAGAGAGGATTTGTTATAGTTAATTGATTATTTGTTTTGTCGGACATTACTCTTAAATTTGCCGCAAATCCTCTTGTCGGTTTTGCCGCTAAGCCGGCAATCGCATTGTTTGTAAATATGATCACGCTTTGGCTTGCATTGATATTTTCTGTTGCTATGTGCGTAAAACCGGCACTCTTAAGCGATGTGACAACCTCGTCTGGAGTTTGGTATTTTGCTCTTAAATATGCCGGGATTTTTCCGCCAATTTCATTTCCCGCATTTGCATCGGGTTTGTCGAATTTGGCACTATTTTGCACAGCGCCAAGAGTTGTTTCGGCAGCCACTCCTTCACCGAATACGGCATTTGCGTCTTCTCCGGCGCTGACAGCTCCAAGAGCCATCATGATTTGCGGCATCTGCGTATCGAGCTTCATAAACATATCAGCTCTTTTTTTATCAGTGATCTTTAGAGTAGTTGCCCAATTGTTAAGTTTTGGCATGCCGATAACAAGTTTGTTTGAACCTTTTTTGATATACATATACATAGTACAAGGCGCAAATATGCCCGCATCAGGCCTCAATCCATCCGTATCAAAAATATTGTACGAGAATTCTAGATGACAAAGTGAATATATCCAAAATGCATCATATTCAGGAAGTGGCTCAGGACCGTTTGTGAAGTTGGTTTTATAGTCATAATACCCTGCAATAATATACTTGTTCTCTTCAAATTTTTCCTCAAATTTTTCTTGAAATTGTTCAACGAAGTCAGATATTTTTTCAGGCCTTTTGAATGTAACTTCAAAATTCATTATTCTGTCATTATCTAAAGTATTATATGTGATATAGCTTTTTTTGCCACCAAAAACTTTCTCAATCCTCTCATCAAGAGGTTTGAACATGGCCGTAAACTCAGCTTTTACTCCTTCATCAGTAATGCCGGCAATGTCAAGTATGGCTTCGGGAGTCAGGTGCATAAGCTGTGTTTTGTTTTCCCCTGTTTTTTTAAATGCTAGCATGTTGAACGGGCTATAAAGTGCAAGCCTAGGCTCTTTTACAAAAAGTGCTTTCATTTTTTCAACATTAACCGTAGGCATAAAGCTGATCAGGTCAAGCTTGGTTGAGTTAAAATGTTTTTTATATGAATCATTTATCCTTTTGTGCGGATCAGTAACGGTAAAACCGATATCTGAAAGCTTGTTGTCCATCAGGTCGTCAAATTTTGTTTCCCCGTTCCCCTCTACGGTATAAACAATGGCCAAATTCTTTTCTTCGCCATCAGAAGATTTATTTTGATAAAAATACCACCAAGCTCCGATGCCTATAAGAGCAATTAAAGCAAAAGCTATTTTAGATATTTTATTCACTTATAATCCTTTATAATTAAATATATATAATAATATATAAAAAAACTTAAAATAAACTACAAAAATAAAAAAGAGAAGGCAGGCTGGATTTTGAAGATATTTTTATCAAAAAGTTATTTTCAAAGCAGTTAAATTATATAAAAAACGTAGTAGAAAAGGCTGACTGTACTCTTTATTTGTATTGTCGTATTCCCATGATACAGCAGGAGCCAGGCTTTGTCGTTTTACAGGAAGAATGTCGATTGTTTGTTGCTTTGAGTATCCAATTGGCTAAAGTCTCGCCTGCTATGGTAAATGAAGCCTCGAGTCCTTCCATAAGAGTTGCAACACCCATCCCAGCATCCGTAATCCAATCTGAAACAGATTCTGTTCCTCTAAATGCAATGACATAATTTCCTGTTTCGGTATTTTAATATAGCGCCATTTGTAGGTCTGTTGTTGGGTCGGAATAAAACTCGAGGACATAGTATAAATTACCGAAACGATCTGAAACTGTTCTGTCAGTATCAACATAAGAAGATAAATCACTATAAACTACATCTGATAAGACGGCTCCTTGTTGCGCTGTTAAATTTCCCATTTTATTTTTCTCCTATGAATTTAATATTTACTTCAATGTCTTTCTGTAAATGTGATATTTCATTGTAATTATTGATAAAATAACCTAAAGACGGTGTGTTTTGTTGCGAGTCATCTAGGCTACTTCTTATAATGAAATACTCATTCTTTTCTAATTCACATCTGTAAACTTCATTATTAAATTTCCATTCCGAGCAATTAACTAAAACTTCATGTTGTGGAATGTTTTTGTCAACAAATTTAGCAAAATTTGTCCCACCATGACGATTTGCTTTATGGTTTTTAAAATAGAAAGCTATATATGAGGCTCTATAGTCGCAGGCACCTGGTAAAAAATAGTCTAAAAATACGGTTGATTCAAAAGTTCCATTTTTTATATTCGTTGGAAATGTTATTTCTCGTCTTTGCGGAAAACGAGTACCAGCAAACCAATTTGTATCATCACATTTTCGATTATTATTAACATATGTAACAGTAAACTTTAAGTTTCCTTCTTCAAACGGAAACTTCCCGTGTATTCTGACCTTTTGTGTAGGATGAGGGTTGATCTCTGGAATTTTGTTTGAATTATAGATAGCTGTTTCAATTCCCCACTTTGCTAAAAATACCAATGGAATAGCTATCAAAATGTATTTTATTATCTTATTTGAATTCATTATCATTGTCCTTTCATTTTATCAATTCATAATACGGAGCATTCAGTCCCTTGTCTACAATATCCACATTTAGAGCTGCTTGCGAATTTGATATCTCTTCAAATCCCAAAGAGCGTGTATCGCTGATGGCGCAGGTAACTCTTTTTCCGAATTTTTCAGTATGTTCTTTGGTGCAGTTAATTGCGCGTTTGGACAATTTGCTTTTATCGGACATATTTAGTATCGCTATACCGCCTTGAGTGTAGCCGGGACATTGAAACTCAGGAGAAAAAGCAACCATTTTCCATGCAGAGAGTGTCTGTTGAAAATGATCATTATATACTGTTATTTCATATGTTCCGTCATTTTTGAGAGTTGCGGGTATTTTGATCCATTTGGTTTGTCTGTTTCCAAATGAGTCATTTGAGGCATATTTTATATTGAATAGCAACCTACACTCTTTTACAAATGCAGTTTTACCTGATATTGTCATTTTTTGTGTTTGATTTGGATTGATTGCAGGCTGTGCGGAGCTTGTTATTATCTCTTTGCCTATACAAGAAGCTGAAAATAGTAACGGTATCGCTATAAGGGTGAATATTATGGTCTTTTTGGTGTTCATTGTATACCTTTCTCTTTCTGCCTTAGGAGAGGTAGAATGCATATTAACGCTTGAAAAGCAAAATATTACTTACATCTCAATCCTCATGTTCATCTTGCAAAGCATAAGTGATATTTTTCTCATCTAGTAACTTGGTAAATATCTCAAAAGCATTTTTGGCTTTTATCTCATCATCTGATGCGACTGAGAGTATGACTCTGGGGCCATCACTGTAGATTTTAGGCAAAGAGGAGCATTCTATATCTTTGGGCAATGATTCCATAGTTTCTATGAGCACACTTTCTTTGCAAAGAGCGGTTAGCGTATGTCTGTATATTTTTCTAGGAGTGATATCCAGTTTGTCAAGGATATCAAGGATCATCGGATGGCTCATCTCAGGAAATCCCGGCATGAAAAAGAAACGGTCAAACATACTAAATGCCGGCATTTGATTGAATGGGTTTTCTATGATATTGGCCTCATGCGGCAAGTCGGCCATCTTGATAGCATGTGGGTATGCTTTGTCACCCAAAGCCGATATGATTATATCTTTTGCGGCTTTATGCGGATACAATTTTCCGTCACTCAGCGCATCTGCTGCAGCTTGTCTGGTATAGTCATCAGGAGTTGAGCCTATGCCGCCAAAACTAAACACTATGCTATTTGGCAGAGAATGGAGCCAATTTAGTGCAGAAATTATGAGGTTTGGCTCATCGGCTATCGTGAGTGAGCCTTTGAGCGCATATCCGTATTTGGCAAGTTGGGTTGAGAGAAACTCAAAATGCTTGTCGCTTCGGCGGCGATTTAATATCTCAGTGCCTATGATAAGCGCATAAAAATCCAATTTTTACTCTTCTATATAGTTTTTGAGCTTTCTGCCGACTTTCGGGTGTTTTAATTTTTTGATAGCCGATGATTCTATCTGTCTGACTCTTTCTCTAGTGACATTAAGCTCTTTTCCTATCTCTTCTAGCGTTCTATCGCTTTCATCATCAAGCAGTCCGAATCTCATTCTGATAACAGCTCTTTCACGTTCATTTAGCTGCTCTAAGACTTCGTCGATTTGGTTATTTAGGTCATCACGCAGCACTTCTTCAGTAGGGCTGAGAGTATTTTTGTCTTCGATGAAGTCACCAAATCTTCCATCATCCTCGTCCCCCACAGGAGACTCAAGGCTTACAGGCTCTTTTGTGATCTTGATAACATTTCTTACTTTATCTACAGATAATCCGATCTCTTTGGCAATAGTTTCCATATCAGGCTCTGCGCCGTTTTCTTGGATGTATTTACGTGTCACTTTGTTGATACGGTTGATAGTCTCTATCATATGTATAGGTATTCTGATCGTTCTAGCTTGATCTGCGATAGCTCTGCTGATAGCTTGTCTAATCCACCATGTAGCATATGTCGAGAATTTGTAACCTTTTTCGTATTCAAATTTATCAACAGCTTTCATAAGCCCGATATTTCCCTCTTGGATAAGATCCAAGAATGGCAATCCGCGGTTGGTATATCTTTTGGCTATAGAGACAACAAGTCTGAGGTTTGATTTTGCCATTCTGGTTTTTGCTTTTTCGCTTTTCGCTTTTCCGAGTCTGATCTGATTTAATATCTCAGCCAATTTTTCAGGACTTAGATCAAATCCGCCCTTACTGGCTTCTCTGGTTTCAAAAAGTTTTTTTATCTCTACGTATGTGCTCACCATCGTAGCTTCAGGCACGGCAATTGCGATATCTTCTTTGTCCATATTAATAATATTTTTAAGTATTTTTTGATGGTTTTTGAGAAGTATTTCATTGAACAGCGGAAGTTTATATTCGAGTCTTTTTAATTCTTTATCAAAACTATCATCGCTTTTGAGCGCAGTTTCCATGGCTTTTACAAGTTCATTTATAAGTTTACTTGTCGGCCCTAGGTGCAGCAAAGCATCTTTAAGCTGTTCTTTTTTGAAAGCAACTTTCAAGCGTTCAAAGAATAGAGTTTCGGACTCTTCTTCGCCTTTTTCTTCGATCATTTTGATAAGTTCATTACGTGATTTCATCCACTCTTTTTTTGCTTTTTCAAGAGCTTTGAAGCTTTCAAGTACTTGCTGCACTCTTTTGTCGTCTTTTACAGGTTTTGTTTTGACCTCTTCAGTCCCGTTTGCCTCACCGTCTTCGCTTTCTGTTTCGTCTGTATCTTCGCTTTCTGCTTCTTCTTCTGTATCGGAATCCTCAAAACTTTTAAATAGTTCTTTAACTCTTCTTTCGCGATTAAGCAGCGGTTCTCTATATTTTATGATATATCCAACAAGATAAGGCACCGAACAAATTGCATCGATAATAATATCTTCGCCTTCTTCGATCTGAACACTCAGATCGATCTCTTCTTCTTTTGTGAGAAGCGGAATTTTACCCATTTCACGTAGATACATCCTGACTGGACTGTCACTTCTGCTCCACTCTAAGAGTTCTTTTTCTTTTGCAAAATCAAACTCATCTTCCAGATTGCCATCGTGTTGTTTTTTGCGTAAAAGCTCTCTGTTCACGCCTTGCTTGATAGTGGCATTTTTGGCATATTCTGATGCACTTATGACATTGATATGCTTTTCCTGAGAAATTTTGTATATTTTTTTAGCTTGTGCGCTTGTAATAGGTTTGGCAAATTCTTTAGCTATATTTTCATATGTGATGAAATCGCCCTTTTTTTTGGCACCCAATATTTCTTCTACGCGAACTATGCTATCTTTTTCTGCCATTATTTATGTGTCCTTGATTTTTAGTGTATTTGTTGCGAAAGTCTCTTAATTTGATCGGCTCAATTATAATAAGAGATATAACTTTTTCTAATTTTAATTGTTTCGTAAAATAAAGCATATTATACCGAAATTTTTTTAATTGTGTTGAGTTTTTTGTGATTTTTTTGTAATTTTAGCAACATTTTTGTTTGTCATTTTATGCTAATTTTAGATATAATCGCCCAAATTTAAGACAAAAGGAAAGCTCGTGCAAGGTAAAGTTTGGAAATTTGGAGAGAATATTGACACAGATTTGATAATCGCAGCACGGTATCTAAATACAAGTGACCCAAAAGAGCTAGCCAAACATGTTATGGAAGACGCTGATCCTGAGTTTGTTTCTAAAATGACCATGGGCGATATTATAGTTGCAGGTGAGAATTTTGGATGCGGAAGCAGCCGTGAACATGCTCCAATCGCACTAAAAGCAGCTGGTATAAGTGCCATTATCGCTCCTACATTTGCTAGAATTTTTTATAGAAATGCATTCAATATGGGATTACCGATATTTGAACTAAAAGAAGCTGATGAGATAAATGAGGGTGATGTCATAAAAATAGATATGGACAAGGGCGAAGTGGTAAATATCAGTCAGGCTAAAACATATAAGTTCGTTCCAATCCCTGAATTTATGCAGTCGCTTGTTGATGCGGGCGGATTGATGGAATTTGCAAAAAAAGAGTTAGGAAATTAATATGGCAAAGAAGTATAAAATAGGTGTAATAAGAGGTGATGGAATAGGACCCGAGATAGTAGATGAAGCTATCAAGGTTCTAGAAGCCGTTGCTCCAAGCTGCGGTTTGGAATTTGAATATCGAGAAATGTTATTGGGCGGCGCTGCGATCGATGCTACAGGCGTGCCGTTTCCAGAAGATACAAAAAACGGAGTCAAAGAATGCGATGCCGTACTTTTCGGTGCAATAGGCGGTCCTAAATGGGATAATCTCGAGCGACACCTACGACCTGAGAGCGGGCTATTGGCACTTAGAGCAGAAATGGGAACATTTGCAAATTTGCGTCCGGCAATTGTGTATGATGAGCTTGTAAATGCATCTACGCTTAAACCGGAAGTGGTAAGCGGTGTTGATATAATGGTCGTGCGGGAGCTAACAGGCGGTATATATTTTGGAAAACCAAGAGAATATCTGGAAGATTATGCATATAATACTATGATCTATACAAGAAAAGAAGTAGTGCGTATAGCCAGAGTTGCTTTTGATATTGCAATGAAAAGAGACAAAAGAGTTTGTTCCGTTGACAAAGCAAATGTGCTTGAAGTAAGCCAATTTTGGAGAGATATAGTTGTGGAGATATCCAAAGAATATCCGGAGGTTGAGCTTAGCCATATGTATGTAGATAATGCCGCCATGCAGCTTATCCGCAATCCAAAACAATTTGACGTGATCCTTACAGGAAATATTTTTGGAGATATCCTCTCTGATGCTGCCAGTATGCTAAGCGGTTCTATCGGCCTTCTTCCAAGCGCAAGCACAGGAGAGAGCGTAGGACTTTATGAGCCTATACACGGAAGTGCACCTGATATTGCAGGTCTTGGAATAGCCAACCCGCTTGCTACTATTTCAAGCGCAGCTATGATGCTCAAATATGCTCTGGGTGAAGAGAAGGCAGCTGCAAAAATAGACGATGCTATCAAAAAAGCCCTCAAAGAGGGTTATCGTACAGGCGATATAGGCGCATATGATGCGAAGGTAATGTGCAATTGTTCTCAAATGGGTGATGTAGTTGCTAAATACGCTTCTGTGTAAATGTCAAGGATAAAATAATGGAAGATTTGCCAAGAGCTAGAGTACTTATTGATTGCGAAGATGCCAAAGGTTTGGTATATAAAATTTCAAAAGTCTTTTATGATAGAGAATTAAATATTGAAAGCAATAGAGAGTTCGTTGATCCGGAAAATGGACGATTCTTTATGCGAACCGTAATATCCGGAGAATTTGAAGCAAAAGATTTGGAAAAAGAATTAAAAGCCATTTTGCCTCCAAATGCAAATACTAGAGTTATTCTTCCTAAGCGCAAGAAAATCGTTATACTTGCTACTAAAGAATCACATGCATTGGGTGATATTCTTATCCGTCATGCAGATGGAGAGCTTGATGCCGATATAGAAGCCGTTATTTCAAATCATGATACGTTAGAGCGATTGGTACGCAGATTTGATATACCGTTTTATAATGTTTGTGCTGAGAGCATATGCAGAGAAGATCATGAAAGGCTCGTAATCGATGTACTTAAGGGCATTGATTTTGATTATATGGTTTTGGCTAAATACATGAGGATATTGACCCCGGATTTTGTCTCTCATTTTAGCGGTAAGATCATCAACATTCATCACTCGTTCTTACCGGCTTTCGTTGGCGCAAATCCGTACAAGCAAGCTTATGACAGAGGTGTTAAGATCATTGGCGCAACAGCACACTTTGTGACCGATGATCTAGATGAAGGCCCGATCATTGCTCAAGACGTAATACCTATAAATCACAGATTTGACTGGCGAGATATGCAGCGTGCCGGTAAAGACGTAGAAAAGATCGTATTATCTCGTGCATTATCGCTTGTTATTAATGATCGCGTATTTGTTAACGGCAATAAGACAATAGTTTTTTAATGTTTAACATAGTTCTTATTAACCCTCAAATCCCGCCAAATACCGGCACCATTGGCCGGCTATGTGTAAATATGGGTGCTAAACTTCATTTAATTAAACCGCTTGGATTCTCTATAGACGACAAAGAGGTTAAGCGTGCAGGGCTTGACTACTGGAGTAAGCTTGATTTGAAGGTCTGGGAGAGCTTAGAGGAGTTTTTGGAAGCCCATCCGATAAATGAGCATTTTCATTTGGCTACAACTAAGACAGATAAATTGTATTTTGGATCACAATATAAAGCAGATGATTTTTTATTATTTGGTTCAGAAGTTAGCGGAATACCTTCCTGTATACTTGAAGCAAACCAAGACAAGTGTATCACTATACCGATGACAAAAGACGGAAGAAGCCTCAATCTTGCCCTTAGTGTCGGTATCGTAGCATATGAAGCTCTTAGACAAAATTACAATACATTCAAGGAGATAAATAAATGAGTATAGGCGAAATATTTTATATAATAGCGTTGGTACTGTTTATCGGCATCACTTTTGTGATCATTCGCAACTATTATCGCAATAAATTTGATCCGGATGGAAATAGAATAGATATGAAAGATATTGATAATACTCCACATTAATCGCCTATTTACCAAAGGTTTGGTACAATCCCTTAACTTTATCTATGATAGGAATTAGTGGATGACAAAGCCATTATTGATTGAAATTGGGGTTGAAGAGCTCCCAGCTATACCATTATTGAAAATTATTCAAAATATAAAAACTTCTTGGCAAAATATACTTCAAAAATACTCTTTAGAATGTGGTTTTGAGTTTTATTATACACCTCGCCGTTTAGTGCTCATGCATGAGGCTATGCCTGTTACTCAAGCAAGCAAAGTAGTAGAACTTGTAGGCCCTCCATTGAATGTGGCAACGAAAGACGGCCAACCTACACCTGCCGGACTTGGATTTGCAGCTAAATGCGGTGTATCTTTCGATGAGCTTACTACTCGCGAAGATAAGGGCAGAGAAGTATTTTTTTATTCTAGTACAGTTGAAGGAAAACCAGCAGTTGGGTTGTTTGAAGATATGCTCAAAGAGTGGATAAGCTCTATGGCATTTGGAAAAATGATGAGATGGGCAAGCAGAAGTGATGAGTTTATCCGTCCGATTCGTTGGCTTCAAGTTCGTCTTGGAGATGCAAATGTGCCTTTGTCTTTGTATGGAGTGCAAAGCAGTAATTTAACTTTTGTACATCGTATGGTAAATATGGACAGCGTAAAAGTCCCAACGATGGGAGAGTATGAAAATATTCTCAAAAGCGGTGCGGTTATACTGAAGCCCTTTAAAAGAGAAGCTTTGATATTAGCGAATTTTAATGAGATCGAACAATCTTATGGTGTAATAATAGAAAGAGACGATGACTTACTAGCCGAAGTAGTAGCTATCACGGAAAATCCAAAAGCATTGCTAGGTACATTTGATGAAGGCTTCTTGCGTTTGCCGCCAGAAGTTATCATCACATCCATGAAAGAACATCAAAGATATTTTCCGGTATTCAAAGACGGTAAATTATCCAACCATTTTGTGGTGGTCAGCAATGCCGTAACTGATGACTATACAAAGGTGATAGAGGGCAACCAAAGAGTATTAAAACCACGACTTACTGATGCTCTTTTCTTTTATGACAATGATCTAAAAAGAGGACTTAGCATAGACGGGCTTGAAAAAGTTCAATTTATGGATGGGCTCGGATCTCTAAAAGACAAGATAGATAGAGAAGAGAAAATAGCCCTATATCTTTTGGATAAATATAGCCATAAATTTGATAAAAAAATAGATATTTTAAAACCTTTGATGAGTGAAGCCATGAAGTTGGCAAAAGCGGATCTGACTAGCGAAATGGTATATGAGTTTACAGAACTTCAAGGCTTAATGGGATATTACTATGCCACGGCACTTGGAAAAGAAACAGAGATCTGCGAAGCTATAAAAGAACAGTATATGCCAGTAGGCGAGGGCGCAGAGCTCCCAAGTTCGCTTTTTAGTGCTATCGTTGCTATGGCTATCAAGATTGATACACTGCTGGGGCTTTTTAGCGTAGGCAAGATCCCTACCGGCTCTAAAGATCCGTTTGCCCTTCGTCGTGCAGTAAACGGGATCGTTCGCATCTTAGTAGAGTACGATCTCTCTTTTGATATAGATGGTACCATTTTGGATCTATCATCGAATTATCAGTCATTTGACTTGGAACTTTTATCATCTTTTATCGTAGAGAGAATCTATAAGTCTATAGATGTAAATCCGTCTATCATCGCTTCAGTTTTGGCTTCAGGGGAGAGAGATATTTGTGAGATATTTAAAAAAGCTTTAGCTTTGGATTCTATAGTTTCAAGGGATGATTTTAAAAGTATTTCCAGCACATTCAAAAGGGTTGCTAATATTTCGGGCGGAGATAATCAAACAGTAGTCGATACGTCATTGTTTGCACAAGACGAAGAAAAAGTATTATATGATGAATTTACGGCTGTATCAAATAGTATATACAGCAGCTACAAAGAGAAACTTGAAGCATTGTTCGGACTTAAAAACAGCCTTGATACCTATTTTGATAATGTAATGGTCAATAGTGACGATGAAGTGCTTAGATCAAATCGCCAAGCCACGATAGGAGCTATATATAACGGCTTTAAAAGTATCGCGGATATCAAAGAGATCACCATATAAATGCCAAGCAGCTCCTATGATACCATTATAATCGGTGCTGGTATCGCAGGAACGGCTGCTGCATATTATCTCAACAAACTAGGGCAAAAGGTCCTGGTGATCGACAAGGGCGGAATAGCAAGTGGGGGAAGCGGAGCTGCAGGAGCATTTGTCTCTCCTAAAATAGGAGTGAGCTCGCCATTAAAAGATCTTACAGATGATGCTTTTACATTTGCTTACTCATTTTATACTGAACAATTTCCTGAGCATTATCATGCAACAGGTATAGTGCGAATCCCAAAAACCGGCGCAGATGCAGCTAAGATCCCGTACTACTCACAGTTTCATAAAACTAAAAATGAGATATTAGATCCAAAACAATTATCTAAACTTCATATTCATTCTTTATTTGACGGTACATTGTTTCATCAAGCAGGAGCATGTGACACGCTACCTCTTTGCAGGGCACTTTTAGATGGTATTGATTTTAAACTCCTTGATGCTCAAAATATAGATTTTATAGACGGCAAATGGCAAGTTGAAGGCTTTTATGCAAAAAATCTAGTGCTTGCTACAGGATATGAGAATGATTTGTTTGACATGAAATATATAGGCATTAAAGGCACTTGGGGCAATAGGGCTGATTTTGGATCATCTTTGCCTCTTGAGATAACACTTCATGAGGGTTTGTCTATCTCTGCAAATATGGGCGGTATCATAAAGCTTGGAGCCACGCATGAGCTTGAAGTAAAAGTGCCAAAACTGTGTGATGAAAGTAAGGCTATGGAGTTGAAGAATAATGCGTCAAGGCTCATTGACACAAGTGATTTTAAACTTCTCAAAATATATTGCGGTATGAGAAGCGGGAGCAGGGATTTTGCTCCGGTAGTCGGCAAAGTGATAGATGTAGCTAGTATGCTCAATTATCCAAATATATTAAATGGTAGAAAATATCCGATCAAATATATAGATAATCTTTTTATATTTAACGGTCTTGGAGCAAGAGGATTTGTGTTGGCTCCATACCTTGCTAATGAGTTGGCTTCATGTATGGTAAATGGTACAGAAATCGACAGCAGGGTCAACCCTGATAGATTGTTTTGGAATTGGATAAGAAAGATAAAATATTAAGTGATATATTGGAGCCTGTGTTTGCAGGCATGGCAATAGTGCTAAAACTTATCCCAGCTAGGCAATTCTTCCAAGATAGGGAAACCGTCAAGAAGCTCTTGCGGCTGAAAATTTGTCTTGTAAGCAAATGCTTTGCATCCTTCGACCCAGTACCCCAGATATATCCATTTTAGCCCGAGTTGCTTGGCAAGTTCTATTTGATAAAGCAATGAAAAAGTACCAAGCGAGAGTTCGCTAAAATCAGGATCATAGTAGCAATAGATAGAGCTTATCCCATCTTCTAGTATATCAATCAGGTCAACACCTATTAGTTTTTCGTCTTGAAAATAAAGCACTTCTTTGCCAAAATCTTCAGCGCCTTCTACAAAGTTTTCATAATACTCTTTGTGCGATATCGAACGATATTTCCAGTTATCTTTGCTTTGTTTGTAATAGTGGTATTTATTGTATAGATCTATGTGGTGTTTAGTTAGACTTGGATGTTTGATAACGATCTGCGTTGCACTGTTGCGTTTGATGGCTTTTTTTTGACTTTTTGACGGGGTGAAATTTTCTACATCGATCCTAAGGCTTTTGCACTCATTGCATCCATGGCATGTTGGATGAAAATAGTATCGTCCAAATCTTCTCCAGCCTCTTTGGATAACAGCTGATGCAAATGCAGTATTGGGTTGTGTGACATATTTGTAATTCATGCGCACTAGCTTATTTGGCAGATAGGCACACTCATAATCTAGCATCGAAAAATCAGTAGATGGCGGATTAAGGGCATCATTTTTATTCATAAACGCGATTATACTTGAAATATAGTAAAATTACAACAAAAAGACACGAAAATGCTTCTATATCAATCACCTGACGGATATTGCTACAATAGCGATTCTATATTTCTTATCCATTTTATATCTTCATTTGCTTTGAGGGGAAGAATGCTTGATGTGGGATGCGGAGTAGGGATAGTGGGACTTGTCTTGAGCAGTAAATTTCCACTTAACGCTTCTATCGTAGACAAACAAGCGTCTATGATAGAGTATGCCAAACATAACTACGACATAAATCAAATAGCAGTTGAGGCATATAATCAAGATTTTTTAGATTTGACACCGGCTAAGCCATTTGACGTGATTGTCTCAAACCCACCTTTTTATGCTGATGGAGTTATTAAAAGTGCGAATGACAGTTTACATATGGCTAGATATGCTACGCATTTGCCTCTAGAAATGTTTTTTGCTAAAGTACACAAGATACTATCTCCTCAAGGCAGGTTTTTCTTTTGCTATGATGCCAAGCAGATAGGCGATATTTTTAGTATGCTCAAAAAATATCACTTAACACCCGAAGTGGCACGTTTTGTGCACTCAAAAATTGACAAAGAATCTAAATTGGTGCTTATTGCTTGCAGACATAACTCAAAAGCATCTACAAAAGTGCTGCCGCCATTGACTATTTTTGAAAAAAATGATATATACACTAAAGAAGCGAGAGAAGCATTTGAATTTGCATCCACGCATAGCATAAAAGCACAAAGGGGTTAAATATATGGTTGAATGCAAAGAGGGATATAGTTATTGTTTTGATCCTTCGAAATGTGCAAGCTGCGGCGGTCATTGCTGCAGAGGGGAGAGCGGCTATATATGGGTAAAGTTAGAAGAAATAAACAATATTGCAACTCATTTGTCGCTAAGTGTTGAAGATTTCGCTACAATATATCTCAAAAAAGTAGGACATCGTTATTCTTTGATCGAAAAAGAGTTAAAAGAAGATGATTATGCATGTATTTTTTTTGATGAAGCAAAGGAGCAATGTTCTATATATGATGCAAGGCCATTGCAATGTCGCACATTTCCTTTTTGGGAACAATTTAAAAACAATGAAGACGAGGTAAGAGACGAGTGTCCAGGAATCGTATAGTAACCGTAATACTTTCATTTTTATTGGTGATAACATTATCATTTATAGGTTTAAAGTTGTGGATATATACCCATCCACAAGACTTTAGCGGAACTGATAATATACCATTGTCTTTGCAAATTTCTACAGAAGATGATCTTATAATGCAAGGTTTGTGGTACGAAGAACAAAAAGATTATGCTAACAGCTATAAGGTTTTTGGCAAATTATACGAGACCAATCAAGCCAAGGTTTATCTGCTTAAAAAAATTCACCTTTCGCTTTTGATGAACAAATATTTGGATCTTGCAAAAAAAGAACTTGATCTATTGTACGCAAATGATCCAAACGATATAGAAGTATTAAGACTTAGATTGACTCTATATCTGATGCAAAAAGATTATGAAAATGCAAAAAACGATGCTGCAAACTTATTGGAATTATCTCAAGATCCTATTGATAGAGAGATATCATCCGATGCATTTTTATACGGCGATGATCCGAACAAAGCCCTTGCAATACTAAAAGAGCTTTATGATGAGAGTTTGAGAGAAGATGTAGCTATGAGAATAGCTATTATTTTATCTGATATGTATGGCGAGCATCAACAAGCTATCAGCATATTGCTTGAGCATAGTTCAAAATATGCAAGTCAAGATGCTTTGCATAAAAAACTATTGGATCTTTATGTCAAGACCAACAATACAGATGGAATTGTACAAACATCCAAACTATTATATAGCAAGACCAGAGATGATAAATATTTAGATAATATTATTACAATAGCGTGGCAATCTTATGAAGACGGCGAGTGCGCTAAAGCCCAAGGGATCATAAAAAATATTCCCAACATGAAAGTTTTAAGCAAGCCTGAGTCTAAAGCGCATTGGCTCAAGATACAAAAATGTGATCATCAAACATCAGGTACAACTACACAAGTACATAAGTAGCTCTAAGCTATAATGCTGCAAAAAATTTAAAGGTTTATAAATGCCAAAGATACTTCAAGAAATTATACGAAAAACCAAAGATGATCTAGAAAAGAGAAAAGTAGATTTTCCTCTAGAGTGGCTTGGTCGTTCGTTGGCATTTAATCCGTTTATCCCAAAAGATGTTAAAGTCGCTTTGCGCTCCACGCCTGAGAATCCATATCGTATAATTGCTGAAGTGAAAAAAGCAAGTCCAAGCAAAGGAGTGATAAGAGAAGATTTCGATCCCGTACTTATCGCCCAGGCTTATGAAAGAGGAGGTGCAGACGCATTATCCATACTTACTGAGCCTCATTATTTTCAAGGAGACAAAGAGTATCTAGGAATGATCCGCAGATACGTGAATGTTCCCTTGCTTAGAAAAGATTTTATAGTAGATAAATATCAATTGGTTGAGGCTTTGGTATACGGAGCTGATTTTGTACTTCTTATCGCTGCTGCGTTGAGCAGAAAAGAGCTTAAAGAGCTGTATGATTATGCGCTTCATTTGGGGCTTGATGTATTGGTAGAAGTTCATGATAAAAGCGATTTGATCAAAGCTATGTTTGCTGGAGCAGATATAATAGGCATCAATCATCGCAATCTGGAGACATTCGAGATGGATATGAGCTTGAGCGAAAAGCTTATTCCGCTTATCCCAAATAATAAAATAATAGTAGCAGAAAGCGGGATAGACAGCCACGAGACTGTCGTAGAACTATCTAAGATAGGAGCGGATGCATTTTTGGTGGGTGAGCATTTCATGCGCCAAGACGACATTACACAAGCTATCAGAAATTTGAAATATGGCGATGATCTATAGTAGCCATAAATAAAAAAACCAACCGGTAGGCTGCCATGAGAATTATTTTTATTTCTGTATTGATTCTCGTGTTGGCATCTCTTCATTATTATATTCACAAACGTTTTGTAGAAAAATCACATCTGCGAAGATCTATCAAAAGAACGTTCAATATTTTTTTGATATTGAATTTTCTCGGTGTTTTTGCTTATGCGCTCACAAGATACTATCCTCATATACCAAATTGGCTCTATTTTATATTTTCTTTGCCGATAGGTATCGTATTTTTGATGTTTTGCTGGACCATCATCTATGATGCATTCAATAAGGCGCTATCGTTGTCGCAAATATCACAAAGTAAACGAGACTTTTTTAGAAAATCATTGGATATTATCTCTGTGGGTGCTTTGTTTGGCCTGAATATTAGAGCAGTCAGCGAAGCACAGCATATAGTATTCGAAGAAGTGGATATTAAGATAAAAGATCTAAAAAAACCATACAGTATAGTACAATTAAGCGATATTCATATAGGCGGTTTGATAGATGCAGGTTTTATCAGATCAATTGTCGCAAAGATAAACGCATTGGAGCCTGACATTGTAGTAATTACAGGCGACCTGGTGGATATAGAGATCAAATACGCCAAAGGTGCTTTAAATGAATTGGCATCTTTAAAAAGTAAATATGGAACATACTTTATAGTTGGCAATCACGAATATTTTCACGACATTTATGAAATATTAAAAACCATTAAATCTCTAGGTATAAATGTATTAGAAAATGATTCTGTTTATATAGGAGAAGAGGGCAGTGGCTTTAATCTAGCCGGTGTTTACGATATGTTCGGATATCGTACATTGGAGTTTGTTCCGGATCTCCCAAAAGCATTGAAGAGTATCGTGCCAAATTCTCCTACAGTGCTTTTGGCACATCAACCGCTTTATATAGATGAGGCACAGAATTTTGATATTGATCTGATGCTTAGCGGGCACACTCACGGCGGACAGCTTTATCCTTTTAGGCTGCTTGTGAAGATGCAACAACCTTACATAGCAGGACTTTATAGCCACAATGATCGCTTGCAAATATATGTCAATCGCGGAACAGGATACTGGGGCCCGCCTATGAGATTAGGCGTGAGTAGCGAGATAACGGCTATAAATCTTTTACCAAGCTAGGATACTAATGTAATTCTACAACTCTCCTTGAAATGCTTTGAGTCTTGCCATCTTGTCATCCTGAACTCGTTTCAGGATCTCTATTTTGTTTATTACATTATCCTTGCGTAGTATGTCTTTTATTATATTTGTTTTTTTATTCTAATTTTCACCTTTTTTTATTTGATTATAAATCTATTAGTATTTTTACGTTTTTGCTTTTACAGAAACTTGTTTAAGCGAGAGCCTTTTAATCACATCTGCGACTTCACTTGATAAACTCTCATGTTTTTTATTTTTTTTCAATCCATTTAGAATTTCTTGTTTAATTTCATCACTCATGTTGTTCATTTTGTTAATTATAGATAAAGCATCTCCAACTTCTTGAGGATTTGCCAATTTTCTTGTGATAATATTTGCAATGCAGCTGTTGTATTCATCACTTGTTTCAACTATGTCACAAATAGCCTCGATATTGTTTTCTATTTCAAAGATTTTATTATTTTTACAAAGATTGGAATATGCAACTTTTTTAATATTTTGTGGAAGTTTTATAATATCCCCTGCCTCTTTAGAGATAATAATATTTGTCAATAACTCTTTAGTTTTACTTTGCAACATAAGCTTATCAATAAAATTTTCGACATGTGTATTTTCATTTGTAATAAGTTGAGCCATATATCCATCTAATTTGGTCTTAATATTTTCAATCTGTTCATGACTTATATCATCTCTATTAAAAAGTTTTTCATATAGATCGAACAAAATTGGATGTTCATTTTTTTGCGACAGTAAATAATCAAGAAAAAATACTAGTGATAACTGATCCACTTCTCCAAGTTCAACTAATTTATTATAAAAATATTCTTTTAATTTTGGATATTGATTTAAAAGTGTTTCTATATAGCTAGTCATATCTGTGTTGTTATATGTTACTTTATAAATTTCAAGGTAGAAGTTTAATAATTTCTCCTGATACTCTATATTTGAAGAAATATCACTCAATAAATTTAAATAAACATTTTGTTTATTATTGGATTGTATAATTTGAACAGGTTTTAAAAATTCTTGAATATAATTATTGAAAATTTCACTTTTATCTTTGGTTACTTTTACTTTTTGCAATAAGTTTGTAATTGCTTGTACATTAGTGAATAAATTATCAATCTGTTTTTGCTTTTCTCCATTCATATCAGTTGGAGTTGGTATTGCCTGAGAAAAATTTGGTTTTACCTTGTCAATGATTGCTTCTAAATCTTTAATCTTAATGATTTTATGTTTTGTTAAATATTCGATTTCCAAATAAGCGTCACTCTTAATATCGATAATTGGTGGTATTATTTTATTGATTATGTGAGTAATCAATTCATTTGAAACAATTAGAGATAATTTATCGTCATTTATCCATTTATTTTTATACAAAGGAGAGTCTGAAAAATAATCATAATAGTTAACAAATATACTTTGCAAGTCTTGTATGGCTTTTTCATCTTCACTATAGTTTATAAATTTATCAACACCATCTTCCCATATTGGCTTTAAATCTTCTTTTGGATGTGAATGCCATAATTCTTTAAATTTATTTGTTATCTTATTTTGTAAGTACCTTCGTCCATATACTCTATTTTGTTCTACAAATTTGAAAAAATTATCTAAATCATCTTTTTGAAGATGCTCAATCACTTGTAAAGTTTCATTGTCCTTGTCGAAGATGCCAGATAATTCATGCAAAGAAGCTTTTTGTAAAACTTGATGTTCATTTAGTTTTGATAATAATTTAATGCCATTGATAGCATCTGTCGAATATGTTTTTCTATCTAGTCCTTTTCTTACTTCTTCAATAGTATAAGTGACAACTTTGTTAAATAGCGTTGAGTCTTTTTCAAATTCAGATTTTAAGTCTTCATATTTATTTGATTCGATTAAGTTTATGATTTCACCTGATAATGTACTTTCGTTTGTAATATTTAAAATAATTTTTTCTAGAGTATTTACATCCGAATAAATAGCTTTTGTTCGTTCCATAAAGATTTTAAAATTATCAAGATTTTTTTCTTTTTCTTCTTTATTAATTTTTATTTCTTCAAATTGATGAAACAAATGCGGATGTTTTGTTATCTCTTTAAAAACATATGCCCACTCTTCACGAATTATCAATAACTTTGCTATCAAACTCTGATGTTCTTCTACAAATGATTTTTTATACTTTGATTCAATAGTTTTTAATTCGGATGTCAAGTTATTGAATAGCTGAATTATTCTTCTTGGATTAGAAGCATACTCTTTTGCAACGATATTGATAGTATCAGGACAAAATTCCAATTTATGTTTTGAATTTAGTTTGTTTGCAAATTCAAATAAATCTCTAGGCTGAAAATGTTTTATTTTAATTGTTGTGTTAAAAAACTTTCTTAAAAATTCATCTGCCTCTTTGCTATTTTCTTTATTATGTTCTTGCATATGTCTCTTTAAAGCTTCATCATCTATAGGAACTAAAAATATTATTCCTTTTTCTGTACCAATAAAATTTTTGATATTTGTTAAAAGTTCATAAGCGGTTTTCTTGTCACATCTATCTATATTATCAACAACTATGACTAGTTTATTACAAACATTTTCTTTAATATTTCTTTCTGAAATCCATTTTCTCGGATGTGCTAGTTGTTGTTTATTAAACAGCCATTGAGTTATCTCATCAAATGCTTCTTCGAATTGTTCGGGCGCAAACATTGCGGGTTTAGATAAGGTTATTTTATAATCAGTAAAAGTATTTTTAAAAAAAGCGATTAATGCGACTATTATTGTAAAAATTGCTTGGATTGTAATTGTTACACTTTTATCATCATTGTCAAGAAACTTATAAGATAAACCAACTAAAATTAAACCAAAAACTAAAATTAGACTAAGGTATTCCCAATTAAATTTTTGTTCGACAGATTTATCTTGTGTAGTGTTTTGATAAAAAGAATCGAAAAAATTAGTACCTTCAAATTTAAGTTGCTCTTGTAAGGTTTTTAAAAACATTCTTCTAAAAGAATCATTTGCATATTTCCAAGCATCATAAATAACAAATTTGATTTTTTGCTCTTTGTTGGACTCTAATTGGGTTTGAGCTGTTTTAATAATAGATGATTTACACTTCCCCATTCCCCATAGAGTCCGATATTAAATGGTGTTGGTGCACTTAAAATCGTATCTTTTAGTGACTCAGCATATCGTTTGGTTTCAAGAATATCATTTTCTTCCGATAAACCTATTTCTTTGTCTTCTATAAAATTCATCTACAAATCTCCCTTTGCAGTTCAAAATAATTATCTTGCATCTTGTATCCGATAAAAGAGTTTTTGTTATAGTTGATAGCTTGTCGAACTCTATCAAGTGAATCTTTATTTTTTTTGGATTCTATGATGGCTAAGTTTTTTATATTTTAACTTAAAAAGATTGAGAGTTTACTATGTGGTTTGTGTAATAATGTTTTATGACATCTGGAAGTATATTAGAATGGTTTTAATATGATGTTTATGGTCAGCAGATACTCGCTTTCGCGAGTGAGGTTTTTTATCCCAATAGCGTTTTAACCATTTGGTTTATTCGTCCGCCATCTGCTTGGCTGCCAACAGCTTCTTTGGCTGCACCCATGACCTTGCCCATGTCTTTCATGGATGTTGCACCGGTAGTTGCAATGATCTCTTTTAGTATAGCTTCAAGTTCACTATCGCTAAGTTGTTTTGGCAAATAAGGTGCGATGATCGCAAGTTCTACATCTTCTTTTTCTACTAGATCCATCCTGCCTGCACTGGCGAATTGTGCTTTGGCTTCTTCTCTTTGTTTGGCATATTTTGCTATAAGTTTTACTACTTCCTCGTCGTCTAATTCTCTTCGCTCGTCAACTTCGATTTGTTTTATCATGGTTTGAATATTGCGAAGCGTATCTCTTTTTGCATTTTCTTTAGCTCTCATAGCATCTTTGATAGCTTCTTTTATTTCTTCTTTGAGATTCATATTAGTATCCTTGTTATTGGTAATTTGAAGATGATTATACTATAATCTCATTTATGATTTTAACAATTGCCGATACACAATTAGACAGTAAACAAATTACCAAACTTTATCCGGTTGCCATAGTAGGCACAGGAGAAGAAAACGAGACAACGCATATCAGTATAGAATGGCTTGAAACCGAAGGAGTCGGCAAGGTTATAGTTGTTGGATATGCGATAGTCGTCAATCTGCAAGACGGTGTAAAAAAAGAATTTTTTTACCATACAAAAGATGAATTAACCGAGGAAATTATCTCTATACAAAAGCAATTTACTTCTAAGTAAAAATCTTTTTTGTTGGATTTTAAGTTAAATTCATCTATCATATAATAAACATTTTTTGGAGCTCATATGTCATTATTTCAACTTATACTTTTTATAGTTGCCATTGTAATTTTTTATATTTTTTTCAAAAAACTTTTTGCCGGAGATTATCCTAAAAGAGGTGTGGATTTTGAAGCCACGTTGCCAGATGAACAGATAGGTGGCGTGTCAACACCGGATAAAATCTTTTCAAAGCCAAAGCCAAATGTAAGCAGGCTGGATGAACTTTTAGATATTGCTGATGAATCCGTATCTAAAGGAGATTTTTTAGAAGCCAAAAAAGCACTTCAAAGCGCAGCTATCGTTGATAGTAAAAATATAGGAGTCTTGCAAAGACTCGGGTATTTATCGCTTCAGGATAATGATCTTGATGGTGCAAAAAAATATTATGAGGATATCTTAACTATAGATAAAGATAGTGATTCAGCTTATAGCGCACTGGCAAATATCTACCACAAACAAGATGAAAATGATCTAGCTATAGAGTATCACGAAAAGGCCATATCTCTGGATGCCGGTTATGCGCCAAACTATTTCAATTATGCAAACACATTGTATGATCTTGGACGCAGTGATGAGGCACTTGCCAATTATAAAAAAGCATTGGAGCTAGATAACTCTTTGGATAATGCAAAGGTAATGATAGACAAACTTTCTTCAAAGGAGTCATAATGAATGATCGTTGTTTTGTAGAGCAGGTTGCAACCAATGATATACTTTTGCGAATAACTAATGTGTGCAGCGTATGTTATGCTTCCTTGAAAGAGGGTGCAAAAATATATTATGATATGCATTCTTACCGTTATGTGTGTGAATCGTGCAAAGAAAAACTATCCGAGCATATGAATGAAGAGTGCGAGATAGAAAAAAGCGAAGCAGGGCTTTTTTAGTTTTTATAAAACTAGTCTTGGATTATATTGTTTACAATATATCTAATCGCATTTAGATAGCTAAGATTATTTAACTCCATCCCTTTGTATGCTATATCAAATGCAGTTCCATGATCCACCGAAGTTCTCAATATCGGCAAACAAAGAGAGACGTTTATACTCTCATCAAAATATAAAGCCTTCAGAGGTGCCAATCCTTGATCATGATACATCGCTACCATATGTGTATAGCGAGCGCGCATATGCGGTGTAAATGCTACATCAGGCACCAGGGGTCCGGCGAATAATTCTTTGCCTATGGCGCTGTTTGCTTGTATTATGGCGTGGGTGATCATCTCTTCTTCGTTACCAAGTACTCCGCCGTCTCCTGCATGAGGATTGAGCCCAAGTACTCCAACCGTATTTACCGGCTTGGCACTTTTGGCAAAATTCATTAAAAAATCAGTCAATTTTTCTGCCGTAAGACTCGGTGCTACTTCTCTTAGCGGAATATGCTCTGTATATAAAGCTACAAAAAGCTTCGGGCATCCTAGCATCATGATAGCATCGGTTTTAAAAAAATCCCTCAATGCATCGGTGTGCCCCTTGTAGTTTATGCCGGCTAATTCCCATGCCTTTTTATGGATGGGCAGCGTGCAGATAGCGTCAACCTTTTTTTCTTTTGCTAATTGTACGGCAGCACGGAAAGAAGCATAGCTATATGCACCGCTTTGCTTGTCTATCTCACCGGCTTTTATATCAAAATATGGAGCTACGGCATCAACTGTTTGAAAATCTGAGGGCACTTTGAGCTGCAGTTTGTCGCCCGCTTGCAGCAGCATATCTCTATCTATACAATACAATGGAGATATTATCTTTGATATCTCGTTATGATTTCTAAGTATCAATTCTATGCCGATGCCGTTTAGGTCGCCTACGCTTATGGCTACTTTTTTCATCTTAGTTACCGCCATACTGAACTTGTTTCAGTATCCTATAATATTTAGATCCCAAAATAAATTCAGGATGACAAAAATCTATAATCATTTTGCAATACACTTTTTCATATCCAAGATAGCTTTTTCCAACCCGGTAAATACTGATCTGGCGATAATGCTTTGACCGATATTAAGCTCTTCAATATAAGGTATATTTGCAATTGTTTGTACGTTTTGATAATTTAGTCCATGTCCAGCTGCAACTTTTAGGCCCATTTCATGCGCTTTTTTGCTTAACATTGCGAGCTTGTCTGTCTCTTGGCAGAGTTTTTGACGCAAGATATCTCTAGGCAGCTCTAATTCTTTGATGGAGCAATGGGTGGATGAAAGATTTGCATAAAGCATAGCGTAAATATTGGCATACGATCCGGTGTGAAATTCTATCCATTCTGCTCCAAGTTCTTTTGAAGCATTAATAGCTTCTAGCGTAGGGTCTATAAAGAGAGAGACTTCAATTTCGTGTTCACGAAGTTTTGTTACCGCGTTTTGAAGTCGTGAGATTTCGCCGGTTACTGCCAAACCGCCTTCAGTGGTTACTTCTGTACGTTTTTCTGGTACAAGAGTGACGCGATGAGGCTTTAGACAGCAAGCAATATCTATCATAGAAGGCTCGATAGCGCATTCTAGATTGACCGGTAATTGTGATAAAGATATGATATTTTTGGCATCATTATCTTGGATATGGCGTCTATCTTCACGCAGATGAATTGTGATCTGATCCGCACCTGCTAATTTACATATACCAAGTGCGTCAAGTGGATTTGGGTCGTTTATCTTCCTGGCTTCCCGTAAGACCGCTATATGGTCTATATTGACACCTAATTTCATAATATTCCTTGCTGTATAATCTATAGAGATTATATCATATTTAAATTTTGTCAAAACCAACTATTACCAACATTATGGTAAAATCCCATCAATTTAATAAAGAAACAAAAGGTATCTGCATGGCAAAGAAAAATATCAAAAAAGCAGTATTGGCTTACAGCGGAGGGCTAGACACCAGTATCATCCTAAAATGGCTTCAAGATGAGTATGGTTGTGAGGTTGTGACTTTTACAGCCGATCTAGGGCAGGGCGAAGAGGTAGAGCCTGCTCGTGCTAAAGCACTTGCTCTTGGGATAAAACCGGAAAATATATTTATCCTTGATCTAAGAGAAGAGTTTGTAAAAGACTTTGTATTTCCTATGTTTAGGGCCAATGCCATATATGAAGGCGAATACTTACTGGGCACTTCTATAGCCAGACCTCTTATAGCCAAAAAACAGATAGAGATCGCACAGCAAACAGGCGCTGACGCAGTAAGTCATGGAGCGACTGGCAAAGGAAATGACCAAGTAAGATTTGAGCTTGGCTACTTGGCTTTAAATCCGGATATTGCTGTAATTGCTCCATGGAGAGAGTGGGATTTGAACTCTCGTGAAAAACTACTTGCATATGCAAGAGAAAACAATATAGAGATCTCCAAAAAACATCTTGATGAGAACGGCAATCCAGCGGTGAGTCCATACTCAATGGATGCAAACTTACTTCATATATCATACGAGGGGCTGCATTTGGAAAATCCAAATAATGAACCGGAAGAGAATATGTGGCTATGGACAAATTCACCTGAAAATGCTCCAGATGAGGCTGAATATATCACTATCACTTATCGCCATGGTGATCCTGTAGCTATAAACGGTGAAGAGATGAGTCCGGCAACGTTGCTAAAAACACTTAATGATTACGGCAACAAGCACGGTATCGGGCGTATAGATATAGTAGAAAACAGATATGTAGGGATGAAAGCCAGAGGCTGCTATGAGACTCCAGGCGGAACTATCATGCTTAAAGCACATAGAGCTATCGAGTCTATTACCCTAGATAGAGAAGAAGCGCACCTCAAAGACGAACTTATGCCTAAATATGCAAAATTGATATATACCGGTTATTGGTGGTCTCCTGAGAGAAAAATGCTCCAAGCAGCAATTGATGCAACTCAAGAGAATGTAAACGGGGAAGTGAGAGTAAAATTATACAAAGGAAATGTTATGGTAGTCGGAAGAAAATCCGATAATTCACTATACAGTGAAGCGCACTCTACTTTCGAAGAAGATGAAGTATATAATCAAGCAGATGCAGAAGGATTTATCCGACTCAATGCTTTGAGATTTATTATTGAAGGTAAAAAACAACCGGAACGTATCAAAAAAATCACAGAAGCAAAATAATATTATTTTGGTCGGCATCACTCATACATAAAGATAAAATGTGAAATTAACTATATTTGCAAGCATAATATTGTTATTTGTGAGTGGCTGCAGTCAAAAAAATGCATTTTATGTGCCGCCTAGGGATGATTTGGAGCCAAGATACGATACTGAAGAATGCATAAAAAAGCTATCCAAAAGACAAAAACTCCCTCCAAATAAAAAGATTGATAAAATTGTCGTTATCAAATCCAAAAAGATTATGCAATTATATAAAAACGGTAATATATACAGACAATTTCCTGTATCTCTCAGTAAAAATAGTACCAAAGGACACAAGATACAAGATGGCGACGACAAGACACCAGAAGGCCTGTATACCATAAACAGCATGAGATGTCATGATAGACGATATCGCGCTTTGTATATATCATATCCGAATGCCGAAGACAAAGCCAGAGCTCAAAAATTAGGTGTAGACCCAGGAGGATATGTAAGTATCCATGGACAGCCAAAGTGGAATGCGGATGGCAGGGGAGATAAATATGCTCTTAAACATGATTGGACAAAAGGGTGTATCGGAGTGCCGAATAAAACCATGGATGAGCTATGGAGTTGTATCGAGAGAGGTACGCCTATACAAATAAAACCATAAGAAGATTATCTCTTTAGAGTTTTATCTATTCTTGCAGCTATCTCAGCAGGATTAAATTTTGTTATATTGTCTTTATAAATGAAGTGCGGAAGATACTCGAGCAATAAATATACTATGCCAAGCAGCGGATAGAAAAATCTATATTCCAAAAGAAAGCTTTTGTGGGTGTATTTGTTTGCAAACCACTCTTTGGCTTCTGCTGACCCGTGCTCAAAAAGCAAAAGCTGCATCGCAAAAATAAATCCCCACATAGAGTATGAGATGCCAATCATCAGCACTACAGCTTCTATGCCAAGAAAAACCATTATAATAGCTACCATTACAGCCATATATAGAGCAAATGAGCTAAAACCTAAAATAGCAGCTACGACCAATACGCTAACAACAAACAACAAACTTCCCATAGTTGTGAATAACTCAATATATGTCATTTGCTCACTAAAAGATTGGCTAAATATGGCACCGGCCAAAGTAATAGCAAAAATAGATACTATGATCAAAGCGAGCCAAAGATACTCTTTCATACAAATCCTTAATCAAGTCCGTATAGTGATATAAGACTTTTAAGTTCAGGTTCTTTGCCTAGCCATTCGTTATATAATTCACGCATATCACGCTTGCTTCCTTGCGATAGTACGTAAGTTTTATAATCTTTTGCTTTTTTTGCATCAAAGCCGCCATCTTTATCTATGCAAGCATAAAAAGCATCGGCGCTTAGAACTTCTGCCCATTTATAGCTATAATATCCAGCCGCATATCCTCCGGCAAAGATGTGACTAAAACCGTGCTGAAATTTATTATAAGAAGGAGGGGTTATCAAAGAAGTAATTTTTCTTATACCATCAAGCAATGCTTGTATCTCATCGTTTTTATATGGCTTTAAGTGCAGCTTGATATCAAATAGCGCAAATTCAACTTGTCTTAGAATCCCCATTGCGGCTTGAAAATTTTTACTGGTTTCTATCTTGCTTAAAAGCCACTCAGGGATCGCTTCTTTTGTTTTATAATGATAACCAAATGATCGAAGTACATTTGCTTGGTAAGCGAAGTTTTCCAAAAATTGGGAAGGAAATTCTACCACATCCCATGCCACTCCGTTTATACCTGAAAGCGCTCTTTCTTCGCTGCTGCCAAAAATATGATGCAATGCATGTCCCATTTCATGAAATAACGTTACTACATCATCATGTCTTAGCAAAGACGGAGATTCAGCGGAGCTTGGCATAAAATTACAGACAATAAATGCTGAAGCAAAATGTCTGTTTTTATGACTATCTATAAAATGAGTTTCAAAATCATGCATCCATGCTCCGCCCCGTTTTTGTGCTCTTGCTTCGAGGTCAAAATACAATCTAGCCAAAATGGTATCATTCTCAAAAATATCGTATGCTTCCACACTTTGGTCCCACAGATTTATATCTGCCTTTTTAAATTTAACGTCAAACAGTTTCGATACAAGATCGATCAAGCCTTTTAACACATCTTCTTTTTTGAAATATTCTTGTGTCATTGTTTCGTCAAAATCAAATAACTCTTTTTTTAGTTTTTCACTATAATATCCTACATCATAGCTTTGCATTGAATCTATATCATCAAGTTTTTTTGCAAATTCTTTGAGCTGCTGTGTTTCTTTTACGGCATATGGAGCAGCTATTTCTATAATCTTTTCCAAAAAGTCAATTACTTCATTTGGAGATGATGCATCTCTTCTCTCTAAAGCATATTGTGCATAATTGTTAAATCCTAAAAGTTTTGCCTCCTCTTGCCGAAGCATCAATATCTCATCGATGATCTGAGCATTTTGAGGTGCTCTGGTATTATAAGCACGATAGAGTGTTTCTCTATGTGAACGGTTTGGCCCATAAGTCATGTAAGCAATATAGCTTGGCATTTGAAGGGTAAATTCATATACGGTTTTTCCATCTTTGATCTTGCGTGCAGAAGCCAAGCTTGCTTCAGGGATACCTTTTATATCTTCTTCGTTATCTATAGACAAAACGAATGCATTTGTTGCATCTAGCAAATTTTGAGAAAATTGATTCGAAAGAGTGCTGAGTCTAGCATCTATCTCTTCAAGGCGTTGTTTTGTCTTGGCAGGCAGCGTGACGCCAGATAGGCGAAATTCTTTTAGGCTCTCATCTATCACTCTTTTTTGTTCAGGCATATTGGTTTTTATTGTTTGAAGTTTTTCAAATAGTGCTTTATTGTGGGCAAGTTTAGTATGAAATTCAGATAGTATCGGCAATGATTCTTCATATGTTTTTTGTGTAATATCAGAGTTCATTACGCTATTAAGATGGCTAAGAGGAGTGAAAAATAGTGATAATTCTTCATCGAGATCTTGCATTGGCTTGATTATTTCATTATATTCAAAAGAAGTGTTAGCTGTTAATTGTTCAATTGT
>CAZGNT010000011.1:0-34046 GCA_964527805.1 uncultured Sulfurovum sp. | reverse complement strand
TCTTTGGTTACCTTTCTTTACTAAAAAGAAAGGTAGAAAGAAGTACCTGTATTTTTTATTTACTACTTTTTTAGAAAAAGTAGCGCAAAAATCGTCATAATCACAAGTACTCTGAGAAATGATGTTTTGCTATTGTCATATTCTTTTACTGAGTACAGTATATTTTACTTTTGTTTTCCGCGGCGGTGCAAGTATGCACATCGTCTTGGTTTCAAAGCTAAAATTGTAAAGCAGTTTACAATTTTTACGCTTTTCATCCCATAATGATGCGATCATGACAGAGATTAATTATAATAAACAATGTCATTTGAGCGCTCCTTGAAAGCCACGCTTGTGGCAGTAGTGCATACACAAGTGTGTGCGATTCGCGAGAATGACGCTTTTCTTTTGTTACTTTTCTTTACCAAGAAGAAAAGTATAAAATAAAGATAAAATTCTATAAACAAACAATTAAAAAAGATTAGGTAAAAAAAGATAGAAGAATTATAATAAAGAGTTACCGCCAAAGCGGTAAAAAAGAAATCTTAGTTTCTGATACCAAGAGCTTCTTTGATAGTGTGCCATCTAGCGATGTCAACTTTTTTAAGATAACGCATCAAGCGTCTTCTTTGACCAACAAGTTTAAGCAATCCTACTCTTGAAGAGTGGTCTTTTTTGTTAGTTTTGAGGTGTTCAGTAAGATAAACAATTCTCTCTGTAAGCAATGCTACTTGCACTTCTGTTGAGCCTGTATCTTTTTCGCCTCTTGCGTATTGAGCGATAATCGCCTGTTTTTTCGCCGAATCCAAAGCCATAATTGACCTCCTGATAGGTATTTAAATTTGAATACGCATTGTAGCATAATAACCTTATATATTGGTAATTTAAGCTTGATATGAAATTAATTAGAGTAAAATAGTCTTAATTAAATTAAGGAAAATGCAAATGCTACTTACGCGAGCCAGTGAATATGCTCTACTTTCGTTAGATATTATCAGAACTGCAAAATCTCCTATCGGGGTAGAATATCTAGCCAATGAACTCAATATCCCAAAAAGTTTTTTAGCCAAGATCTTGCAAAACCTTGCAAAAGAAGATATTTTAATCTCAAAAAAGGGCGCCAAGGGGGGATTTGTGCTATCCAAACCTGTAAATGAAATATCTCTATATAAAGTGATCGTAGCAGCCGAAGGCAAAGCTCCTGCTGTTTTTGATTGTGTACAATATGCCGATACCTGCCCAAACGGGGCCATGGGACTGTGTGCCATATCGCCGTTTTTGGCAAAATTTCAAGGCAAGATCAACCACTTTTTAAAAGAATTAAGCCTAGGAGACATTTTTGAAGCCTAAATTGTATCACCTCTCACACATAGATCTAGATGGTTACGGATGCCAATATCTCACATCACAAGCTTTTGATGAAATCTCTTGCTACAATGCCAATTACGGCCCTGAAGTTGGTGCAAGGTTAAGAGAGATTATAAAAGATATCATTAAAGACGAAAATCAATCAAATGCCATTATCCTTATAACAGATCTTAACCTGACACCCAAAGAGGCTAATTGGATAGAAAAAGAAGCTGCCGCCCTAAAAGCAGGTCTGCAGCTTTTGGATCATCATATCACTGGTGAAAAAACAGCCCTTCATCATACAGAGTGGTATCATCTAGATATCAATCATTGCGGCACTTGGCTAACATATGAGTGGCTTCAAAAGAGATATAACTTTGATACAAAGAATGAATACAAAGAGATAGTAGAGACGATCAATGCAGTTGACATGTGGCATAGCAATAGTGATCTATTTGAATACGGCAAGGTAATGATGAGTATGATCTCATCCGCAAAAGAGATAAATCGCACTATGTTTCCGACTGAGGATACGGCTTTGAAAATGTTTCTTATAAACAATGCCAGATCAATGCTTGGTGAAAACGATGCCCACATAGCCCTTGATGATGCAGCCCATCAGCTTAAAAAAAAGTTTTTTACTATGGACCGCAACGATACCAAAGACAACCTGGTTGCCTCATTTATCACTTCTTTGCTCTCTAGTCAAAAAGAGAGATTTACTGTCACTTATCAAGGATACAAGGGAGTACTAGGATACAATATCGGCAATACGTCGATCATCGGCAATACATTTTTGGTACAAAACCCTGATTATAATTTTTATATGGATGTAAATTATCGCGGTAATTTTTCCCTTAGAGGCAATGACACACTTGATCTCTCCATTATGGCTGCACATATCGGAAATGGCGGGGGACACAAAAATGCCAGCGGCGGTAAGATAGAAGAGTATCAAGATTCATTCATATATGAAGAGGTCAAGGATTTCGTGCAGTCTTATCTGAACGACAAGGCTTTTGAAAACAAGGCGTGATATTTCTAGCTGCCTAAAAACCAAACCGTATGCGTTACCACGCAAACCGTGAGAACAGAGAAAAAAATATGTGCAGAATTATATAAACAATAAAGTTTTTATTTCTAAATCGTAATTATATTTTATATATCAACTTGTTATATTTATTTTTCGTTACATGTCTTAATACGTGGAAAGAGTTAAAAAATATTACTCTATTCTATTCCATAACATTTTTAATGCCATACTTATTTAGCATTTTCAAAAAAATATTACACAAAACCGGGTCAATAGATGTATTAATTGGATACAAAATCAGGCAATCTATTTTATTATCATTGATAAAAATTTTTATTGGCGTATATGGACTATAATGAAATTCAGAAAAACTTACAAAAATAGTATTACTTTCTTCATTCAACATAAAATGTGTAAACTCTGGTCCTATTTTTAAATCCCAATGAATAACACCATTGTCAACATTATTGCTTCGATATTGTATATGACTATTATTTAATAAATTAATTAGCGTGGCTCTATTGTTGAGATATTTTTGATAAACAAACAATATTTCTACTAAATTTTTCGTAAAATTTTCAATACCTTGATCAATTCCAAATATTTTTGTAAAAAATCCCATTTTGCTACCTTTTTAACAATTATATTCGTTTTTAAACTTAAAATCATAAAAATAAAACTAAATATTGAAAAATTATAATACTTTGATTTAAACATCTACTTAAATATTTAAATCAAATTTATTTGCATTATTACCAATATTGTCATGATGCCAAAACTCAATCAAACTTAAATCAATATCGCTTTCATTGCTCTCATATAATTTCCTGATTTTTCCAATAATCTTTTCTATATCACCATTTCCATAAAATAAATAAATAGCTCTTTGATAATTTGCCTCTTTTATAAATGCGGTCAATGTTTTAAGGTCTTTTTTAATGCCTTTTGTATTTGCATTAATTGGCTTGACTTCAATAATTGCAAAATTATCATTATTTCCTGGGAGATGTACCAAAAAGTCTGGTTTGGCTTTGCCTAAATTGCCCTCTCTAATCAATGGATGCCCCGCCTTGTCTATCTCGCCACTTAATTCATATCTGCAATTATTTGGCCATATCTGCCTCATCTGATGATAAAGTTCATAACAATAAACTCTTTCACGATATATAACATCTTCTTGTCCGCTGACTGGAAGCTGAAAGTAATTGCTTTTAATTTGTTTTGTCGCTTCTTTTAATATTTGCTCAATATCAACAAAAATCCTTTTATTCGCAATATGTTCTATAATAGGAAAATATTGCCTTAAGGTAGTCTTAAATTATGTCTAATAATTTTTATTGATTGACTGAATAACAAAAAATATTTATTGCTTTGAAGCCTAAACCTTGACCCTTGATTGCAAAGCGCGAGAGAGTGATAACAGATCTATATTTTCGAGCTCTACGCCAGTCGGTACCCCTTGAGCTATCTTGGTAAATATGAGATCAAAATCTTTTAGTTTATCTTCTATATAAAGTATCATAGTATCGGTTGCGATGCTAGGAGGAAAGGCAAATACGACCTCGCTTACACCCTCGACTGCACTAAAGAGATGGCTATCATCTAGATCACCAAGCTCTCTAACTACATAATAAACACCGTTAAACTGCCCGCTCTCTTCGATAATAAGAATATCTTTGGCACTTTGAACTATACATAACAATGTTGTGTCTCTATACGGGTCAGAGCATATAGCGCAAATCTCATCTTCGCTCATATTGTGGCATTTGGCACATTTACCTATAGAACTTACGCTTGC
Organism: uncultured Sulfurovum sp.; assembly: GCA_964527805.1. Taxonomy (GTDB): domain Bacteria; phylum Campylobacterota; class Campylobacteria; order Campylobacterales; family Sulfurovaceae; genus BN30871. Next base: position 29,886 of record CAZGNT010000011.1, on the reverse strand, counting down.
TTCTATAGCATGAGCTAGCTTCATAGCTGCAAAGTTATCCACCATTACACTGTGATAAGCTAGACGGATAGCTGTTTTTTTGCCTATAGTAGGAAAAGACTCAAAGGCGCTTACTAGGTTTTCAAATGCTTCAATTTTAGAGTGTTTCATAATCCACTACTTTGGAATACTCCGCTACTTGTTTTATAAACTCTACTACTTTTAGGTGCTCTGGGTGCACGGCATACTCTTGCAGATCTTCTTTGGTATCAAAACGGGTAATTATACTAAGATCCATAGCCCTGCTCTCGCTGCAAAAATTTTCACCTACCTCAATAGATTTCAAAGATGGTACTTTATGCTCAAGCGCAACTAACATTTCTTTTGCTTTTTGTATATTTTCAATCTTGCTATCTTCTTTAAAACTAAATAAAACAATGTGGACTATCATAACAGAGACTCTTTTTTGATTGCCATTATAGCAAATTTATGGTAGAATTCGCCCAAAATTATCACTACATATATTCAATGAAAACAATATTTAGGAAACAACAATGACAGAAATAGACTATTATGAAATTTTGCAAGTTAACAAAAATTGTGACGGTGCGGAACTCAAAAAATCTTATCGTAAATTAGCTATGAAATATCATCCGGATAGAAATCCTGATAACAAAGAAGCAGAAGAGAAATTCAAGCTGGTCAATGAAGCATATCAAGTGCTTAGTGATGAGGATAAACGTTCTATTTATGACAGATACGGCAAAGCAGGACTTGAAGGCAGAGGTATGGGCGGATTTGGCGGGTCGGCCAATATGGATGATATCATGGACATATTTAATTCCATGTTCGGAGGAGGTTTTGGAGGCTTTGGCGGCAGCAGCAGAAGTCAAAACTCTTCAAAATATCCTCTAGACTTTGAAGTCAAATACACGCTTGAATTCCATGAAGCTGTTTTTGGATGCGAAAAAGAGATAGAGATCTCATACAAAAGCGCATGTGAATCATGTGATGGCACCGGAGCCAAAGATGGCAAACTGACTACTTGTCAAACTTGCAAAGGCCATGGGCAAGTAGTGATGAAACAAGGTTTTATGACATTTGCACAAACTTGCCCTGCATGTCACGGTGAAGGAAAAATAGCACAGGACAAATGTCCATCATGCAGCGGTAAAGGATATGAGACCCAAAAAGAGAAAGTTACCATCAAAGTACCTGCCGGCATCGACAACGGTAATAGACTCAGAATAAAAGGTCACGGCAATATGGCCAAAAATGGCCAAAGAGGTGATTTATATGTGACATTTATGGTAAAAGATGATGAAAATTTCATTCGCAACGGCAATGATATATATATCGAAGTGCCTATATTTTTCACACAAGCTATTTTAGGCGAAAGAGTAACTATCCCTTCACTGAGCGGTGAGCTTGAATTGGAACTCAAAAAAGGAACTGCAGATAAAGAACAATTTGTATTTCAAAACGAAGGTGTTGCTGACGTTCATAGCGGACGCAAAGGCAGATTGATAGCCCAAGTGCATATAGTATTTCCGACTTCTTTGAGTGATGAACAAAAAAGAATGCTTGAAGAGTTGCAAAACAGCTTCGGAATTGAAAGCAAACCGCATAAAACTATTTTTGAAAACTGCTTTGAGAGAGTAAAAGATTGGTTCAAATAATAATTTAGATAAAATTTAAAACATATAAAGGGACAAAATGCCACAAACACTTCATTTAACTTGGTCTTTGATAGGAATAGCTTCTTTGGTTATTTTTATCATAGGCTATTATTTTATTGCTGCCGAAGAAAAATACAATATAAACAAATCAAAACCAGCCTTGTTTATAGGTACATTCATGTTTATGCTCATTGGCATATATTTTGCCGTAAACGGCCTTGATGTCGAGCCTCTTCACGATGAAATGAAAGTATTGATCTTAGAGATCGCAGAGATATTTTTCTTTTTGTTTGTGGCAATGACTTTTATAGAGACAATGATAGAGAGAAATGTATTCGATGTGCTCAAATACAAGCTTATATCCAAAGGATATACATATAAACAGCTTTTTTGGCTAACAGGATTTTTGGCTTTTTTCATCTCTCCTGTGGCCGATAACCTCACAACAGCTCTTATCTTATCGACAGTTTTGTTTACTATAGACAAAACAACAAAAGAATTTTTGGTCCCAAGTGCAGTTAATATTGTAGTTGCAGCAAATGCCGGAGGGGCTTGGAGCCCATTTGGAGATATCACCACGCTTATGGCTTGGACTGCCGGAAAAGGTGAATTTTTGGATTTCTTGGCTCTTTTTCCTGCATCCATAATCGGCTATTTTGTCACTGCATGGCTTTTATCTCGCGCCGTGCCGCACGGATATCCTCCCTTTTCTGAACAAACCAATAAGATCGAGATACTAAAACCGGGCGCAAAAGTCGTAATATACCTAGGAGTTGCCACAATTGCTATAGCAGTATTGGGTCACCAATTTTTCCACTTCCCTGCAATGTGGGGCATGATGTTTGGGCTTGCTATTTTGAAATTGTATTCATATAGACTCAAACGCAGAGACGGAGAAACTTTTGATGTATTTGTAAATATGAAACATGTCGAAAATGATACGTTGTTATTTTTCTTTGGGATCTTATCGGCAGTCGGTGCCTTGCATTTTCTTGGTTTTTTAGAATATGTCACAAAACTTTATGATGCCATTGGACCAACGGCTGGGAATATAGGAGTAGGATTTATCTCTGCGATCGTGGATAATGTACCTGTGATGAGTGCTATACTGAAAGCAAATCCAAGCATGGCGCTAGACCAATGGCTGCTTGTAACATTAACAGCCGGCATAGGAGGTAGTCTGATCGCTTTTGGAAGCGCGGCAGGGGTTGGCGTAATGGGCAGACTTAAGGGGATTTACACTTTTGGTGCTCACATGAAATTATCATGGACGGTATTGGTTGGCTACATAATTTCACTTATTGTTTGGTATGTGCAATTTGAGGTAATGGGGCTTTATTAATAAGCCCTTATATCTACTAAATTTTTATACTATAACCTTCAAAAATCATTTATAATCGATTAAGTTTGATAGTGATATACTCAATTAAAGATAACAAATATCTTTAAATAACTATTTCAAAAGGATCGAGTATGGCTAAACGAGGTAATTCGATAATCAAAGGTTTGGAGATAAGTGAGATAATAACTATGCTAAATAAAGCATATGCTGATGAATGGCTAGCGTATTATCAATACTTTATAGAATCTAAAATAGTCAAAGGTATTATGAAAGATGCGGCTATAGTAGAACTCACACAACATGCTGCGGACGAGCTAAGACATGCTACTATGGTAGCAGATCGTATTATCCAACTAGGCGGCACGCCACTTACTCATCCTCAAGCTTGGTTTACTCATGCAAATTGTACATATGAAGAGCCAAAAGACTTTGATGTAGTTGCAATCCTTAATGATGCTATCAAAGGAGAACAATGCGCCATCTCTATATATTCGAAATTGGCCGATATGACAAAAGACAAGGATATTATAACTTACAATATAGTCTCATCGATTTTGGCAGATGAAGTCGAACATGAAGAAGACTTGCAAGCTTTGCATGACGATATAGCTGATTTCATCATTGATCTAAAAAAAAGTATACAATAGATCTCAGACCGGGCAAGCGCCCGGCAAATGACTAAAATATAGTTTTCTACTTTTAGTATAAACCTATTTACAAAATAATAAACCCATCATATTCAAGTCTTACATTGTTGGCTGCAACATAAGATATATCATCTACCAGCGATGCAGGAGAACCTTCCCTTAAAAGCTCTAAAAATCCGCTAATCTCATCATCTAAAAGTTCTGCGTATACTTCTACTGTACCATCGCTTAGATTTTTCACCGTACCCCTATATCCGGCCTTCATGGCATTTTGGGATACGCTCTTGCGATAAAATACACCCTGAACTTTCCCGCTGACTATAAATCTATAAAGTTGCATACTTTAGCTGCCTTTTATTTTACTATTTGGTGTAATACTATTTTAGTTAGACTATCTTGTAGGGAGTTATCATCTACTCTTGCATCATATGCGATCACAAATATCTCATCGCCTTTTTGCAGATAATTCTTTTCGCCAAATTCTGCATAAGCAGTAGCACCTATCGTTACTAGAGCTTTGGGAGGATAATTTGAGTTTTTTATATGCATTGCCATATCCTCTAGAGGGCCAAAATCTTTTTGATTGTTCATTTTATCGACCAACCAATATATTAGTTTCTCATAAAAATATCCATATCCAAGAAGCGGTGCATCGACTCCGTATTTGTGCAAGATGCCGTCTCTTTTGACAAAAGAGCATAGATGATAATTATCCATAATACCGCCTTTGCTAAATTTGTCTATATTTATGAATTTAGCTGCAATTCCTTTGCTGTCATCGCCCCAGCTTTTTTTGTGTGATATCTTTGGCGCACCCTCTTTTCTGATAGTACAATCATTAAATGTACTAAATGCTTTTGGCAAAAGAGATACCACTTTTTTATTTTCATCATATATGACATCACATGCGAGCACAATCTCCGGTTCGACTTGCGCATCCTCATTGTTTGGCAATGTGAGGGTAGCAGAACTAATAGGGTAGCGTCCCAAAAAAGTATCGTTATGAGGCAAATAAAACGGGAATATTCCTTTTGGTGCATCAACATCTTCTGTGATCACATCTTTGAAATCTTCCAATTCTCCGGCTTGTTCTAAATGATGGGCAAAATTACCGGCTACCCCAAAACATATTGCGTCACGAAAATCCATATATATCCTTGCAAACATAAAAAAATAATAGAAAAAAGTATAATAAAAAAAGAAGAAAGTTGGCTTAAAAAAGAAACTTAATCGCTCGTGATGAGCGATTAATAGCGAATGTTATCGCACTGGAGAACTATTGTCTGACAAAGTCACAAAATTAGCAAACAGCGTCTTTAACTGTTTTCCCAAATTTAAATTTTGGTGCAGTATGAGCCGGTTTGCTATAAGTTTTTGTAGTTCCTGGAACCGTACCAGTTTTTGCTGCTACTTTTGCAGTTGAAAAAGTACCAAAACCAACAAGTGTTATCTCGTCTTTTTTGGCCAAAACTTCAGTTACTGAAGCAGTAAATGCTTTTACAGCTCTTTCTGCTGCTGCTTTGCTCTCAAAATTACCGTTTTTTTGTACAAGCTCTACGAACTCTGCTTTTGTCATTGTCTATCCTTTTAAAAATATAAGATGTGGGCATTATAACATATAAAATTATAAAATGAAAATAAAAAATAAAAAAAAATATTAATTTTGAAGTTTTAAGGAGTATTTGTGAATAAAAATTGAATTTATGGTGCGGTCGGGGGGATTTGAACCCCCACACCCGTAAGGCACTACCACCTCAAGGTAGCGTGTCTACCGTTCCACCACGACCGCATAGTGTAGTTTTCGAAAGGAATTATATCCTTTCGAGCTTAATTTTATACTAATTAACCAAGGAATGGGTTAGCATAAAGAGCGATAAGAGCGATAACAAGTGTATAAATAACTTGTGCTTCGATCATAGCGATAGCAATGAACATAGTTGTCATCAATTTACCGCCAAGGCCTGGGTTTCTAGCAGTACCAGCGATTGTTGCAGCAGCAGTATTACCCATACCAACAGCTCCGCCAAGAGCAGCAAGACCAAGACCGATACCAGCAGCTACTACAGAGTAAGCTTGTATCATAGAAGTACCTTCATCTGCAAATGCAGCAGCACCAAGTGCCAAGAAAAGCAAGAAAAACTTTTTCATTTTATATCCTTATAATTAATAGGTTTAAAGTCCCTGTTGACTATCATCAAGATCCGTTCGGCTTGCGTATCCCTACTTGTCATCTCAAATAACGCGGAATTATATCCAAAGTTACTTTAAAAAATTGGCTAAACTTTATATCGAATAAAAATAATTATTATTTATATATTTTAAATTTATTATTAAACTTTTATTTTTATATTAATTAAATATAAGAATTGATAAAATGTTTTTATTGACATTAATGTCAATAAAAACATACGAAGGATACACGATGATCTCTATATATGATTTTGCAAAAAATTTTCTAAGCGGTTTTCAATCTATATCGCTATTATTTACAAGAGCGATATTGGCTTATGGGTTTTATGGGCCTGCTACACATAAATGGTCTGACATAAAAGGTACTGCTGCATTTTTTGAAAGCGTAGGCATACCGTTTCCTATAATAAATGCCTACATGGCTGCAACGACAGAATTACTGGGTGTCATTTTGCTTACTTTGGGACTTTTTACTAGACTTATATCTATACCGCTTATGGTTGTTATGGTGGTAGCTATTTTTACCGTACACATATCAAACGGTTTTAGTTCTGCAAATCACGGGTTTGAGATTCCGTTGTATTATTTTATATTTGCATTTTCGCTAGCATCTTTTGGCGGAGGTAAAATTAGCTTGGATTATCTATTCTTTGAGAAAAACAAATGAATATTTCAAATTAGATTATTATATATTTCTCACCGGTATCTAGCACGCCGGTGCCGGATACACTTATGCTACAAATGCCGGAGTAGCGAGTTCAATTTTTTTGCCGCTCTGTTCCAAAACTATTACATCAATAATATCATCAACGCTATAACGCTCGGATAGATTATTGACCCTGCTTTTATCTACTTTTGAGATATGAAGCAAAGCATCATAACCATCGGGCATTTCAACAAAAACACCAAAATCCATGATTTTTTTGACTTTGCCTTGATATACTTTACCAAGTTCATAAACCATTTGTTCTCTAATCGGAGCATCGGCTATATTTTGTATATATGCTTTGGCTTCTTGGAGTTTTTGCTCATCTTGTCCGCTAAGCTTGACCCCGCCTTTGTCGCGGTCAAGATCTATGCTGACTTCAAACTTTTCTATGATCTCTCTGATCGTGGCTCCTGCTTTGCCTATAATGTCTACAATTTTTGTGACCGGCACATTGAAATACTCTGTTTTTGGCAATGCAAGAGATGGCTGCATTGAATCTAGTGCGGCTTCCATAATGCCAAGAATATGTTCTTTACCTTTTTTGGCTTCCATAAGAGTGTCTTTGATAATATCAATAGATATACCATGCAATTTTATATCCATCTGCATAGCGCTTACCCCACTCTTAGTGCCTGCTACTTTGAAATCCATATCGCCTTCAAAATCTTCCAGCCCCATGATATCGGTTAAAACCGCATATTTTTCACCGTCACTCATAAGCCCCATAGCAATACCTGCAACCAACGATTCTGTATCTACACCTGCTGCACATAGTGCCAAAGATCCGCCGCACACAGTAGCCATAGAGGACGATCCGTTACTCTCTAATATCTCTGACACCACACGCACGCTTTGATTGGGTTCAAGCGATACCGTGCATTCTAAAGCTCTTTTGGCCAAATTGCCATGGCCCAATTCTCGTCTATTGGTCGGGCCTATCGGTTTTGAATCGCCGACAGAAAAGCCTGGAAAATTATAATGCACCATAAAGCTTTCGCTTCTTGAGGTTTTATCTGTGATAAGCTCGTACATTTGAGCATCTTTTTTATCCCCGAGTGTAGCTGTCACAAGGGCCTGGGTTTGTCCTCTAGTAAATAAACATGAGCCATGTACTGACGGAAGCAAGTTTGTCTCAATGGCAATTGGCCGCACTTCATCTAATTTTCGCCCATCGGCTCTCTTTTTATCGTTTAGAATCATCGCTCTTGATACTTTGGCTTTATAGCTGGATAATGCGCTAGATAAGCTTACTTCATCAACTTCGCTATTTTCAGTGATTAACTGGGAAAGGATTTTTTCTTTCAATGCACTCAATGCATCGCTTCTCTCGCTTTTTGCCATATAACAAATAGCATCATACACATCAGCTGCAAAATTTGAAGAGATATACTCTTCTAATGCTTTATCAGAATCTTTAGAGAAAAGCTCTAGCTCAAGTACCGAATTTTTGAGTTTAACAAATTCTTGATAATATCTATTCGAAGCGTTGTTTATCTCTATAATTGCATTTTCTACAAGCAAAATTAATTTATCCTCAGGCAATACATTGCTTTGGCTATCTGTTTGGATAGTTCTCATCTCTATCATGATCACTTCATTACCTGAACCAACTACTAATAGGTCTAATTGGCTTCTTTCTTGCATATCCAATGGCGGGTTATGTACTATTTTATCATCAATGATCCCTACTCTAACGGCTGCTACGCTTTTTGAAACCGGAACATCTGAAGTTAGTAACGCAGAATTAGCAGCATGAATAGCCGCAAGCTGCATATCCACCATAGGATCGCTGCTTACTACAAGTACTGTTATTGTGATTGGATAATTGAATCCTTTTGGGAACAAAGGGCGCAAAGAACGATCTACGATACGCGAAGTCAGTGTCTCAAAATCACTCGGTTTAGATTCTCTTTTGATAAACCCGCCCGGGATCTTCGCTGCTGCATACGATTTTTCTATATATTGCACAGTTAAAGGTAAAAAATCTTCTTTTACCGGTTCTTTGTCTATTGCGACAGTGGCAATAAGGACAGCATTGCCTTGTTTATACCATACGCTTCCATTGGCTTGTTTCGCTACTTTGCCGAATGTAAAGTTTTCAGTGATTTGATTATTGGTAATAGATATAGTTGTTTCGCTCATATAAGAGTAGCCTTTAAAAAAGAATCTTTAATTATATCCAAATAGCAATGATAAAAAGATTTACATCTTAAATCTTTGGGCATGGCTGCTGTGAGGAAATTGTTTTTTGATCTCTTCATCGTCAAACGTAAAGCGAAAATTCTTTATATACTCCATGAGAATTGCATAAGCCCAATTTGCCCTCTCCATGGCTTCATTGCTTCCGCCTTCTTTGTCCGGATGTGCACTTTTTGCGACAAAATGATACCTCTTTTTTATATCTTCTTTTGTTATGAGCGCAGGAAGCCCTAATATATCTAGTGCTTGGTGTATCTCATCATATGAAATTGACATATTTTTACTTTGAAGTGCCAAGTGTTGCAAATGGTATAAACTTGAGCTGGATATACCCTGACACACTATCATTATATGATGGGCCGTCTTGAGTTAGCATAGGAGTGGCATTTTTTGATATTGTTGCAGATATCGCAAAGCACTCTTGAGAATAACTGGTTCCCAGATGCCAGTATTTGCTGTATTCATTATCAAGTTCATAGCTTACTCCGCCGTATACTTTGATATTTGGATTAATTTGATATCCTATATCGAGGTTTAAATTATTTGCTGCTGCTATTTCATTTATCTCATCTTGAATATCATTTTTATATGCATGAGACATGGCTATAGAAACATCATCCCTGATCCAAGATACTGCGGTAAATATCGAGCGAAATTTTTCAAATTCATGAGAAAATAAAAAAATATTTGAAAGCTGTATATCTTTATAATTCCACTCTATTTCATGATACAAATCACCCCAGTTATATGCCTTTTGCGGATAGTATGGTTGCGATAACCGTTGTGAAAAATTAAGATTCATTTCATTGTCGTAAAAATATTGGCTAAATGCAAATTGATACTGCTCCTGTGGCAATTCCATAGCAAAAAGTTTTTTCTGCTCTATGCCCAATAGATCAAATGCAACAGGTGATTCGTATATGCTGCCAAGTTTAGAATAAGACAAAGACGGTTGCATAATATGAATAAAATGATCATATGACTTGGTTAGGTCACTATACAATTTCACTTTGTGTACGTTTGTTGCACATGTAAAATTATCTTCGCCTGTCACAATATTGTCAAACAACAATCTTGATGCATACAGTTCTTCTGATAAACTAAATCTAAAATAATCATTCCAAACAGGCACACTCCATTCTAATGGCAAACGTAATTCGCCCTGTTGGAGGGTTGGCCCGCTAGAGCGGTAATAATTATTCAATAAAATATCTGCATTATAATATATTGGCAACAAACCTATAGAGTTATAGTATTTATGAAATTGCATAGCTGGGAGTATTTGTAGCGTATCGGAATTTGAAGTTTTTAGAGTATCAATAAAATACTTAGCATTGATTTCTGCATAATACTCTTCATTATGCAAAAAATAATTCAATCTGCTTTCTTGAAATGATGCAACGCCAAAATGGGTAAATTTAGATTTTTGCAAATTAATATAATCTATATCATTTAGATAAATACCGTTTATAAACAATCCATCCTTAAAGCCAAATGGAAGACCATCAAAAAGTTTGGATGAATTATACAAAAGCTCCATACCGTAGTGATCTTGATATTTTAAGTCATGAGAATCTCTATAATCATCAAAATCAGTAAAATTACCTATTCTAAACTCACCGTTCGAATCGGCACTGTCTGCAAATCTAAGTGTTGCATATGCTCCAATACTTCTTTTTGTACGAATTTGAGGATTAAGTTCTATATCCCAATTGGGTGCAAAAGCCAAAAAGATCGGCTGCTCATATACGAAACCATCATCTCCGCTGGTTCCAAATCTTGGAAAAAGCAATCCGCTGCGTCTTTCTTTGTTGGTAGTAAAACCCAAATACGGCATATAAAAAACAGGCGTATCCCACATATATAGCTTGGCACCATAAAGCTCCATATAGTCATCTTTATCATCATAAATAGAGCGATCAAAAACAATTTTCCAAAGAGGCTTTTCCAATGAACAGCTTGAGAGGATCGTATTGCCTAACGTATAGGTATCGTCTTTTTTTGCAGCATCGTTGGTATAAAGCCAAATATTGTTTTCGTTTATTAAAAATAAATCGTTAAACTCGGTCGCCTTACTAGCAATATTGATAGTCATATGACAACTTTGTTCTTTTGTCTGCTCATATCCGATAGCTTCTATCTTGCCGTCAAGAGTTAAAATATTCGTATTTTTGTCAAACCATGCACTATCAGATCTAAGTATGCTGTTTTGATAAAATACCAATACATCGTCATTTGCGGCTGCAGTTGTCTTGGTAGCATTTATATCTTTTGCAATAAGCTCTATATTATTTGATAGCTCATCTGCATATCCTGCTTGCATCATCAATGCCATAGAAGCTGCAATAGATACTTTTTTAAGCATCCACTACCACTGCTTTTGAAAATTTATCATGCATAGTTTGTGCTTTTGGGGATAAAAATGCCACCAAAAAACCTATATAAAAAGCTGCTTCACTAAATAATCTAAGAAATGATCTAAGTAGTGCTTTATGCCACAGTAATAACATACCGTTATCTTCATCAACAACGCGAATCTTTAATACAAAATTGCCAACTGTCATTCCATTTTGCCATATAAGCACCCAGTGATAAAGCAGTTTAATGGATGCTATAACAAAAAAATTATTGTTCATAAATTGGCTAAGCTCTTCCATGTCGGTTAAAGCTGATAATTGACCATAAAATATAACAAAGATCAAGATAGACAAAATAAAATCATCAATAATAAATGACACGATTCTTTTTTTGATCGGAGCGATATTCATATCTAACTCTTCAACTTAATGCCTGATATGCTATATCGCTTCTACATTGTTTGCCGGCAAAATGGACTTGTCCGCACAACATATATGCCCTTCGTTGCGCTTCGGCGATACTGTCACCTACTCCTACACATACAAGTACTCTTCCGCCGGTAGCATACAGTTTACCGTCATCTCCTCTGGTAACTCCGGCAAAAGATATATGTGCATTTGATGCTATATCATCGTGCACTATATTATCTATAATGATCTCAGCCGGAACAGACTCGCTATAAGGGTAATTTTTGCTTGCCATAACAACGCCCACAGCATATTTGTCATAAAACTCAATATTTGCTTCTGCTAAATTACCGGTTGCTGCTTTATAAAAGAGCTCGCTTGGAGATTTGAGCAGTGGCATGATCTCTTCACACTCCGGATCTCCAAAACGGACATTATATTCCAAAATTATAGGCTCTCCTTGCACTACCATTACACCCATAAAAAGCACTCCGGTAAACGGCATGCCCTCCTCTTGCATTCCGGCCAGTGTCGGCTTGACAACTCTCTCTTCTAATTTACTATAAATCTCGTCATTTACAAGCGGTGTCGGCACATAAGCGCCCATGCCACCGGTATTTGGACCTTCATCATTATCAAGGAGTCGTTTATGATCCTGGGCTGCAGGTAATATGACGAAATCTTTGCCATCGCAGATAGCAAATACGGAAAGTTCATAGCCATCAAGAAATTCTTCGATTACTATAGCTTTCCCTGCTTCGCCAAAAGCATTACCTGATAGCATCTCGCCGGCTTCTCTTTTGGCTTCTTCATGGCTTTGGGCTATGATGACACCTTTGCCACCGCATAAACCGTCGGCTTTTACAACTATTGGAGGAGTCAGTGTTTCTATAAATTTATATGCTTTTTCCAGTGAATCTGTCTCTATATATCTAGCAGTCGGGATATTGTGGCGAGCCAAAAAGTTTTTCATAAAGATCTTGGAGCCTTCTAATTGCGCTGCTGCTGCAGAAGGGCCGAATATATCTAATCCTCTGGCTTTAAAAACATCAACAATCCCTGCTACGAGTGGAGCTTCTGGACCTACAATGGTAAGATCGACATTATTGGCTTGAACAAAATCGGCCAATACATCAAAATCGCCAAGAGGAATATTGGTTCCTAAATTATCAGTAGCTCCATTTCCCGGAGCAAAATATAATTTCCCAACTTTTAGATCCTTGCGTAATGCAAGCCCCATAGAATACTCTCTGCCTCCGCTGCCGACAATAAGAATGTCCATAAATAAATTCCTTGTTTTTAATTTCTTACTTCAAATATATAATGACCTTAGACACCATAGATTCAAAGTACACTCCACCCGACTAGCTGTTCTGCTAAAAGTCGGCCCTAAAAAGCCAACGGTGCGGGAGAGAGAAAATCTTTAGGGGGCAATCTCTCGTTAGGTTCACTAACTCAAACAACACTGCCCGCACACCGATTTACTACTAGTCCTGCAAAAGAAATATGTTGGACCTCAATATTACAGTGGTCGAACTACTCAGGCGAAGTAAACAATTATACCCTATTTGGGGTTAGAGATGGGTTTATTTTATGAATTCTAAATCTCTTTTGCGAGTTTTATGCATTCGGATATCAGCGGCTTTGATGCTATAACAAAATCGGTACCCGCCGGAAGAGCTGCAGCTGTAGTATAGCCTATAGCAACAACCTTATATCCTTCAAAAGAACCAAAATTTTCTATAAAACAGTTTATGGTAGATGGAGATGTAACTATAATAACAGCACCATTTTTGGGTTTGTGTTCTATAGTATAATTCTTGCACCTGGTTTCGTATATTATTATATTATCAATATCCAAACCATCGTCCTTCAAAGACAACAAAGCATCTGAAGCTATCTCTTTTGGGCGTATATATAATATTTTTTTATTTGCAAATTTTTCTTTGATCATTTGTGACAGACTTGAAGCATAATATGATTCGCTGACCCCAATAACCAAACCGCCAAGCTGCTTTATCTTATTGGCAGTTTGGCTTCCTATAGCAATACATGGCAAATCTAGCCATGTCGGATTTATCTCATTTAGTATAGATACGGCATTTTGAGACGTAAATAACAATATATCATAAGATGAAAGATCTACACTATCCGCAGTTGTCGCAAACTCTATCATAGGCAAATTCTTTACACCGTCATAAAAAGACGAAGATAAAAGATATATCATGCGTCAGTTTTCCTTGCTAAGGACATTTAATGAGCCGTTTGAAAACAAAGCGTCATTAAGCTCTTCGTCATCATAAGGATCAAAATGGGGAGTAATAACCCATTTCTTGAGAGGATCAATTGTCATCATCTGTTCTTCAACATGTTCTGCTATGCGGTGAGCTTCCAAAAGCAGCATATTTGGACGCAAAACCATATGAAACTCTACAAAATTTACAGTTCCATCAGTACGAGTTTTAAGCCAATGATAGCTATTGATTTCCGGATTACTGTTGAGGATATCTTCGATAGCTGCTACCTGATCATCAGGCAAAGCATGATCAAGCAGTATCTTTGTGCCGTCCACGATAATACCGCTGGCAGAATATATAATATAAATACCTATGCACAAACCCAAAATGGCATCTATTATATTTTGTCCTGTCGCCCAAACCAACACTAACGCTAGAAGAGTAACACTATTGCTCCAAAGGTCACTTTGGTAATGAAGTGCATCAGATTTTATAACCAAATTATCTGTCTGTTTGGCAATATACAACAAATAACGCACCAAAAAAAATGTAATCATGATAGAAAAGATCATGATAGCAATAGACGGACCTAGCAACTCGGTTGCACTGCCCGTATATATTTTTTCTATTGCTTTGTAGATAATAAATAAGCCTGATAGCGATATGATAGTACCTTCTATCACTGCGGCAATACCTTGGATCTTGCCTTTACCGTATTGAAAACTGCTAGTTGGGTTTTCTTCTGCTTTTTTTATGGCAAAAAAATTAAACATGGATACTAGAAAATCAAGCAATGAATCAATAGCAGAAGCCAATACTGCAACTGACCCGCTAAGTAAACCGGCTGCAAACTTGATGCACACCAACAAAAAAGCTATACTGCTTGAGACAATAGTTGCTTTTTTTTGTGGTGATATATGATTAGCCAAACAAAATCCTTTTATATGAAACAATTCGAAAATTGTAACACATTTATGCACAAAACTGCCAAAAAATAAAATTACTTAAAATTATAGTGACAATAATTGATATGATATTTTACTAAAATATCATATTTTTATATTTTGCTAAACTCTTCTTTGCTCCATGCTTTTAGCTTGGCTTTGTCTTCTTGACTCAAATCTGCATCTTTATGCAGCCAAACATAACTAGCAAGCGGCATTCTAATAACGATAGAATCTTCTATCCTGTCAAAAAGATCTTTCTGTTTTTCGGCATCATATTTTTTAAATTCTGAAAAATTCAATATTTTTCTGCCATCGTTTATGTGAAGCCTTACAAGCCAAGAAGATGGCGCTATATTTCCGTACCAAGGAATTGTAGAATCATTTGAGTGACAATCATAGCATGATTTTTTTAATATCGTTTTTATCTCATTGCTAACTACGATCTCATCCTTTGGATCAGATTCAATATGCTCTTTGGTGTCAATAGTTATAAACTGAATACCTACAAATATTATAACACCATAAATAAAAATTTTGATCAAACAATACTCCTTGTAAACTAAAAATATTTAGTTTGGCATTGTAGCGTAATTGTCAAGCAAAGAGCCTGCATCTTGATATCCCAATTCAAAAATCTCGTCCAAATGTTTCAATGAAAATAAAGAATAATTGCGCAAC
Organism: uncultured Sulfurovum sp.; assembly: GCA_964527805.1. Taxonomy (GTDB): domain Bacteria; phylum Campylobacterota; class Campylobacteria; order Campylobacterales; family Sulfurovaceae; genus BN30871. The sequence continues at coordinate 14,514 of CAZGNT010000011.1, read as the reverse complement.
TTATCATTAGTGATAAAGATATCACATTTTTTTTGGCTATCTTGGGAGCTTGAATATGTTTTTAGATATATCGCTCTTTTTATCAAATTATAAATATTGTTTTGTTTGTGTGATATTGTTAAAGGATGAAGATTAACCCCGACTATTGGGTGAGGATACTTCAAAAGAGGCTTGATGGGCATATGATTTATCAACCCTCCGTCAGCTAGCATAAGCCCATCATATTCGACCGGCTTAAACATTGGAATGAGTGCAGATGATGCCATACAAATCTCGGGGACTTTACCGCTGGAATAATACAGCTCCTTCCCGCTTTTAAGATCGACAGCTGTAAAATAAACCGGAATACTTAAATCTTCAAGATTATCTATCGGCAGCAACTTATCCATGATAGCCGCTTTCTCATTAATACCAAATATTGACTTGCGAAAAAAGTTAAATGAAAAAATATTTTTAAACTCACGTGATTTGAATATTTCGAGTTGTCTGCTCGGACTGACTCCTGCAGCATAACTAGTTCCTATTATGGCACCTATGGATGTCCCGCAAATAGCTTTTACGTTTATACCCATATCGTCAATATATTGCAATACGCCTAGATGATAAGCGCCCCTGGCTGCCCCACCTGAAAGCGCAAGTGAAATTTCACTCATGTATTCTCCCAACGAATTATTTCAAATCTCCCATCATGATGTTCCACAACTGCACTGCAATTTTCTACCCAATCACCACAATTATAGTACATTATATCTTCTATTATCTTGGCTTCCGGCTTATGAATATGTCCGCATACTACTCCATCATATTTTTTATATTTAGCATGAGTAGCCAATATCTCTTCAAAATTATTGATAAAACTAACAGAACTTTTAACATTGTCTTTTATATATTTTGAAAAAGACCAATATCTTTTGATACCGCATCTTTTACGAAAATTATTGAGTATATGATTTAAAAATAATACAAAATCATATCCAATATCCCCCGCAATAGCCAGCCATCTATGGGTCATTGTGATACTATCAAAAAAATCTCCGTGTGTAATAAGGTATTGCTTTCCATCTACGGTTGTATAGCTTAACTCATTTACGATCTCTAAGTTATCCCCCATTAAAAGAGGCGCAAAAGGCCGCAAAAATTCATCATGATTGCCGGTGATCAAAAATACTTTTGTGCCTTTTCTGGCTTTTTTGAGAACTTTTTGGATAATATCGGAATGCGCTTGCAGCCATCTGAATTTTCTTTTTATCGCCCATCCGTCTATAACGTCACCTACAAAAATGAGATTTTCTGATTCGGTATGTTTAAGGAAGTTTAAAAATTCCTCTGCCTTTGAAAACCTGGTACCTAAATGAATATCTGATATAAATATTGATCTGTATTGCATGAGAGGATTTTATTTGCAAACAGTAACAAAAGGTTACATTATATTAATTTTGCAGTGATAATTTTTTTCGAAGAAAGTTTTGTTTCAAGAAACCGAATTTGTCGGTTTTGTTACCTTGTTTTACTTTTGTGTTTGTAGGTATGAAATCCATAGAGTGTGTTCACTGACGCACCGACAAGATTAAACGGTGGGTTAGCAAACCCACCCTGCATCTTATAAAATGATGTAATTACGACATTATTTCAAATGTCCTGCTGTACTACGCTCGCAGTGACGGCAAATAGCTATAAAGCCTTACTTGCTATTCTAGCTACTCTTTGAGCAAATTGTGACTTCTCTTCAATATCCAGCCCTTCTGCTATGCGTGCACTATCAAATAATACCCATGCCATATCATCAAACACAGCATTATCTTCCAAATTTGAGAGTTTTTTTATCATATCATGGTCAGGATTAATTTCAAGGATCAATGGAATTGCAGGCATTTCTTGGCCCATTTGACGGAACAAATGAGCCATACTTGCCATTGGGTCAGAACTGTCTTTTAGTACGCAAGCAGGGCTATCTATGAGCCTAGCAGATACCTTGACCTCTTTTACGGCTTCGCCTAAGACTTCTTTGATCTTTTCAACAAGAGGCTTCATGCTATCATTGATCGTTTCTTGTTCCTCTGCACTTTTGCTTGAAGGTGCCTCAATAGTAGAGATATCTTTCAGTGTCCACTCTTTATAAGTTCCTATTGCAGGAGTTACTATCTCATCAACTTCTCTATCATCCATGATAAGCACTTCGATACCTGCTTTTTTATACGCTTCGAGCAGCGGAGAAGCTTTAGCTATTTTTTCATTTTCTGCTATGATATAATATATTTCTTTTTTCTCGCTATTGCCACGGCTTATATAACTCTCTAGGCTTACAAGTCCAGATTCACTAGAACTTTTATATCGTACGATATCAAGCAGCAATTCTTTATTCATATGATCGCTGTAAATACCTTCTTTTATGGCCCGATTATATTCTGTTGTAAATATATCCATATCTTCACCTTCAAGTTTGGATATGGCTTGAAGTATTTTTTTGGTAGAAGCTTGTTTGATATTGGCTAGTATCCTGTTTTCCTGAAGTATCTCGCGACTTACATTCAAAGGCAGATCGGATGAATCTATGACACCTTTGATAAATCTCAAATATGGAGGCAATAACTCTTTGTCGCTATCGGTTATAAATACCCTTTTTACATACAGTTTAACTCCAGGTTCCCAATCGGCTCTATACATATCCATAGGTGCTTTACTTGGAATATAGAAAAGCGTTGTATATTCGTTTGCGCCCTCTGCTTTATTGTGCAAATAAGTTAGAGGCTCACTGTCACCATGTGATATACTCTTATAAAACTCTATATAATCTTCTTTTTTCAGTTCGCTTTTACTCATAGTCCAAAGTGCTTTTGCAGCGTTTATCTGTTCACTTTTATCTACAGTTTTGGTCTCTTTTGCTTCTCCTTCTCCGGTCGTCTCAATTTCTTTGTAGTTTAAAGTTATAGGATATGCTATATGATTGGAGTATTTTTTGACTATCTCTTTGATTCTCCATGGGCTCGTGAACTCTTTTTCATCATCTTTCAGTTTTATATAGATAATCGTGCCGTGAGATTCTTTCGTTACAGGATTGATCTCAAATTCTCCGGTTCCGTCACTGCTGAACTTATATGCTTGCTCTTCTCCGGCTTTTTTAGTTATCACATCCACACTTTTTGCTACCATAAATACGGAATAGAAACCAACGCCAAATTGCCCGATTAGATTACTGTCTTTTTTTGTATCTCCGGTTAAATTTTCTATAAATGATTTGGTGCCTGATTTGGCTATAGTGCCTATATGTGCTACCAAATCATCTTCATTCATTCCGATACCGTTATCGCCTATCGTAATAGAGTTGTCGTCTTTATCGATTGTAATAAATATTTTACCGCTCCACTCATCGCTTTTAAACTTTTCATCCGTAAGATGAAAATAATTAAATTTATCAATCGCGTCACTGGCATTTGACACCAATTCTCTCACAAATATCTCTTTATTTGAATATAATGAATGCGTCATAAGATGTAATAATTGACCTATTTCTGTTTGATATTGTCTCTTTGCCATAATAAACTATCCTTTTAAAATAATTTTTTGAAATTATAATACATTTTAGACAAATTTGCAAGAAGTTTAGTTAAAATTTATAATATAATTGAGTTGATAGCACTAAAGGTTGGTGCTTTAAAAAATACACAAAATCTCCACATTTATACTATAGCATTTGGTATATATCATCAAAGGAGATATTATGAGCAATATACAAGTCAAACATTTGGGTGCAATTAGTATTATTGCTAGCTTATTAATGTTTACAGGGTGTACACGCAGTGAACGTGCTTTTGCAACTGGTGCAGCTGTAGGTGCAGCTGCGGCTATAATCATAGGTTCGTATAATTATCCGCGATATCGTGATAGACCTTATTATTATTATAATAATCGATATTATTACGGAGGAACTTACCGTGACGGATATTATTATTACCAAGATCGCAGACTATATGGAGGACGTTACTATCCATATTACCCATACTGATAGGCACTTGCCTATTGGTAACTCCTAATACGATCTCATCATTTTTATATCTTTAACATTATTTTTGGTTGTTAATAGATGAAGATTCTCTCAAAATATATATACAATCAATGCAACAAAATCAAGGAATGATTTATAAAAAAGTTGTTTAAGTAAAGAAAAATAGCGACTTTTATACTCTATTTATTAAAGAGTAAACACCATAGGCAAAGCGCCTATGATTGAGAATTTATCTTCAATAATTATAATAACGTCCACCGCACAACGTATCACCTTTATAGCGATAGCATCCATTTCTTAGATATGTTCCTCCGTAATAGTATTTACCATGCCAATGATAATAAGGTCTATCACGATACCTAGGATGATCGTACGCAGCAACTATAAGTGCACCAACTGCTGCACCACCAAGAAATGCTCCTGTTCTAGAACATCCGGTAAACATTAATAAGCTGGCAATAATACTAATTGCGACTAGTTTCGTAATATTTATCATACTCATAATATCTCCTTTACATTGATATAAATGTAAGACTTGCGCCTTGCATTTATATATTATAGTGCAAATTTTGAGATTTTGTGCATTTTTTTTCAAAAAATTTATAATTTTTTATTTTTATAGATAATATTAAGTGGTAAAAATATATTTTTCGTTTATTTATGGTTTGGATTAGATCTGGATGTTGTTGCAAAAGTTAACAAAAAAAAGAATAGATCCTGAATCAAGTTCAGGATGACATTTTGAGTTGGATTTGAATGTTGTTGCGAAAAAGTTTGCTTGATAGCAAATGACCAAGCAAACTCATTCAAAGATGATACAAAATAAGAGTTAAATTACTCCCACTCGATTGTTGCCGGCGGCTTTGAAGATATATCATACACTACTCTATTGATACCATCGATCTCATTGATAATCCTACGGCTGATACTTTCAAGTACGTCATGAGGTACATGGGCAAAGGTTGCCGTCATGCCATCAACTGACTCTACCATTCGTACACACACAGTATTGTCATAAGTCCGATTATCGCCCATAACACCAACCGAGCTGACGTTTAGAAGCACTGTAAATGCTTGCCATACTTTGTCATAATATCCTGATGCTTTTAGCTCTTGCTGCATAATAGCATCTGATTCTCTTATCAATCTAAGAGCATTTTCATTTACTTCTCCCATTACGCGAATTGCAAGTCCCGGTCCAGGAAATGGATGACGGCCTATCATATCACGAGGTAACCCAAGCTCAAGGCCAAGTTTGCGTACTTCATCTTTGAATATCTCTCTAAGAGGCTCAACAAGCTCGAATGTCATCCAATCAGGAAGTCCTCCTACATTGTGGTGAGACTTAATAGTCTTTGATGGCCCTTTGACGGAAACCGATTCGATCACATCGGTATATAATGTACCTTGGGCCAAAAATGATACATCGGTATGTTTTTTTGCTTCCTCGTCAAATACTTCTATAAATGTTTCGCCGATAATCTTGCGTTTTTTCTCAGGATCGGTAACGCCAGCTAATTTACCTAAAAATAGCTTCTGGGCATTGATAGTGATAAGGTTTATGCTAAGCATACGGAACATATCCTGCACTTGCGAAGCTTCATCCTTGCGAAGCAAACCTTGGTCCACAAATACACAAACTAGCTGATCTGCCGGTAATGCCTCATGCAAAAGAGCAGCTACCACGGAACTATCTACTCCGCCGCTCACTCCGCATAGTACTTTACGGTCACCTACTTGAGTTTTAATCTGAGCAATTTTCTCTTTTGCAAAACTTCCCATATTCCACGTGCTTTCGCATCCGCAAATATATTTAGCAAAGTTTTTAAGCATAATGACACCATCTGCTGAGTGATGAACTTCCGGATGAAATTGGAAAGCATAAAGTTTTTTATCTTCATTTGCTATAGCAGCATACGGAGAATTTTCACTCACTCCAATAGCTTCAAATCCTGCCGGTATAGCAGTAGCTTTGTCTCCATGACTCATCCAAACGATAGAATCATCGTTAACTCCATTAAAAATAGGTGATGATATGACAATATCTAATTTTGCTTTGCCATACTCATGATGATCAGCAGGAACTACTTCTCCGCCAAAATGCTGGGTCATAAGCTGCATACCGTAGCAGATACCCAGTATTGGCAACCCAAGATCCCAAATACCGTCATCTGGTTTATAGGCATCCTCAGAATATACAGAAGCCGGACCTCCTGAGAGAATGATACCTTGTGGATTTTTGGCTTTGATATCTTCTATTTTTTCTCTATAAGGGACTACTTCGCAATAAACTCCGCTTTCGCGCAATTTTCTAGCAATTAGCTGCGTGTATTGTGAGCCAAAATCCAATATCACCAAAGGTACATTTTTCATCATACTTCCTGTTTGTTTTAATAATGTAATTATACCTTTAGTAGATTAATTCTGAATTTTTCTCTCTCCATGCCGCCAAAGGAGATAGTTTATAAAAATTGGATAACGCAAATTTTTAATCAGCACAAAAACTAAATATCTTGTTCTTCTTGCTCTATGTAATGCGTACCGAGTGATTCTTTGCGCGAAAGTGCGGCATCGACAATAGCCGAGGCGGTATTGAGCCTAAGTTGCAACAACCGCCCTATCTCTCTGTTCTTTAGATCATAAACACAGTTTCTAGCATGGTGCAAACCTTTGGTGGTACGAATAATACCTACCTCATCCCACATGATTTGACGAAGTTTATGCTTGTATTCTTTATCATTGTCTTTATGCAAGATATTGCCGTAGTCTTTATCAAATTTTGGCATTGTGGCAATATGGGTTTCATGTGAGAGTATATGATCTACGGCTCTTTTGGCAAACACCATTCCTTCCAATAAAGAGTTTGATGCCAATCTATTTGCTCCATGTACTCCTGTACGTGCAGCTTCTCCTACAACATAAAGTCCTGTGATCCCAGGAACTACACCATGGCTATTGCATGCTATTCCTCCATTGGCATAGTGAAATGCAGGAGATATTGGTACACGATTTTTTGGAAAATCATAACCGACCGAAGCAAACGTACGAGTAATGTTTGGAAATCTTTCATGAAACCATTTTGGTTTAAACATAGAAAAATCCAGATAAACCTCCTGCTTAGTACGCCGTTTATAGTCAAATATGCCGCGAGATACGATATCCCTGCTAGCAAGCTCCCCTCTTTCATCATATTCGAACAAAAATCGCTCTCCTGCCTCATTGACAACATAAGCTCCTTCGCCGCGCAATGCTTCGGTGAGAAGAAGTTTTCTCGCATATGGTGTTTTTATAAAAACAGTAGGGTGAAACTGCATAAACTCCATATCTTTAAGCGCTATTCCTTTTTCTACACAAATACCATGGATATCTGCGCTGACCGTTCTAGAATTAGTATTGTACTCATAAAGAGAGCCTACACCGCCGCTTGCAATAATAACAGTATCGGCATAAATAGTAGTAGGTTGATAATTTATCGTAGCTTTGACTCCATAACATCTGCCGTCTTGTATAAGCAGATCATAAACAAGCGCATTTTGCTCCAAAAGATGGTGATTTTGTGTCATCATAAAATGATGAATATACCTTCCGGTAGCATCACCGCCAGCATGAACGATCCTGGCTACAGAATGGGCTGCTTCTTTTGTATATAATAGATTGCCTTTGGCATCAGTATCAAACTTCATACCTTTAGATATGATATCGGCAGTAGTTTTGAGTGATGTTTCCGAAAGTATCTGAACGATCTTTTTGAGATTATGATGAGCCCCGGCTTCTATAGTGTCGTGCACATGAACGGCTATATCAGCCTCGTCTAATGCTGTCACAATGCCGCCTTGAGCATAAAATGTATTACACTCCCATGGAATATCTTTGCACAAAACAAGCACTTTTTTGCTTTTTGGAAGATTCATAGCAGCATATAGCCCTGCTATGCCGGCACCAATAATAATAACATCATATTTTGACATCTATTTCCCTTTGCTTTGCATGGCATAGTTAACATCAGGGACATATTTAGGTGGTGTTTTATACCCACATCCTGATAATGATACACAGCAAATAGATGCTATAATTATCATATGAAAACAGCTAAAAATATATTTTCCGAGTTGACGCGACAATCTCAATTTGTCCCCCTTGTTCGATATCAATGCTATGGCAAATTTTTAGCACTGCTTCCACCTCGTTTTCAAAAAGCCATAGCCTTTGTAACTATCAAAAATGACATTCTCTTGGTTGCTCTCTCGCACCCAGGATACAAAATGGAACTTGATTATAATAGAGATTTATTAAAAAGCATATTAATAGGGTTGTCGAAACATGATAAAGAGTGTATTTTTCCGGAAATTAAAAAGGTTGAATTTTTTATTTCTAAACATTATGCACCTAAAGCCACTAATGACTTGGACACCGTGCCCCATTATGGAGAAAAAGCTCAAGGCAGCTTTGAATTTGACTATCATGATGAAGAATTAAAAATTATTTTTTCTCGTATAGTAAAAGATATAAAATGCAATCAGTGATCCGTACACTTCCGCAGAATGCCGGAATATATCAATATTTTGACTGCCATGGTAAACTTTTGTACGTAGGCAAAGCTAAAAATCTCAAAAATAGAGTTAAAAGCTATTGGCGTTTTACGCCGGAACTTATGCCAAATCCTACTCTATCGCATCGTTTGATCAAAATGCTTAGTGAGGTAGTTTCACTAGAATATATAGTTGTTGAGAGCGAAGAAGATGCTCTTATATTGGAAAACTCACTCATTAAACAACTGAAACCAAAATACAATATCTTGCTCAGAGATGATAAAACATATCCATATATCTGTATAGATGAATCAGAAAAATTTCCTAGATTTGAAATAACCAGAAAAATTATAAAGGGCAAAAATATCACTTATTACGGCCCATTTCCAACCGGGGCCAAAGTACTGCTTGATGCACTTTATGAAGTCTATCCGCTTGTACAAAAAAAGAGTTGTATCAAAGGTAAAAAAGCTTGTCTTTTCCATCAAATAGGAAAATGTTTAGCTCCGTGTGAAAACAAAATAACTTCCCAAGAATATGCCAAAATAATCAAAGACGCAAAAGAAAGTATCATAAAACGGCAAAACTTGCTAGAAGCATTGTCAGTTCGAATGATGCTCTTGGCTTCTCAGGAAAGATATGAAGAAGCAGCAAAGCTCAGGGACGCTCAGCAAACTATCTCTTCGCTTACTCTCTTCTCTAATTTAGATACTGCTTCTTTGGAAAACTGTGATGCGATTGCCATATTTGCCTCGCATAATAGAGGAGTAATACTTAAGTTGTTTATTCGCGATGGCAAAGTAATTTCTAGCGATCACAGCTTCTTTAGGTTTAATGAGTTTTACGACTCTAGCGAAGCTTATACTCAAACAATAATATCTGCTTATCAACCATACACGCCTGACGTACCGAGCTCTATAATAGTCGCTCATCCTTTTGAAGGGATGGATGAAATATCACTACTGCTTGCTAAAAAATTAAATAAAAAAATCATGATAGCCAATCCGCAAAGAGGCTATAAAACCAGGATCATAGAGCTTGCTCTTACAAATGCAAAAGAATTACTTAGTCAAAAATCAAGACTCCAAGACAACAATATAGAATCAAAACTCGCAACTATTTTTGAGCTTCAAGAACTTCCATACCGCATAGAGGTCTTTGACAACTCTCACCATCAAGGAGAAGCAAGTGTTGGAGCTATGATAGTATGGGATGAAGGAGATTGGGACAAAAACAGTTATCGAAGATATATTTTGGAAGCCAAAGACGAGTATGGTCAAATGAGCGAGCTGCTATCTAGGCGCATATGTGACTTTGGAGAAAATCCACCGCCGAATCTTTGGATTTTAGACGGCGGAGCAGCACAGCTTAATTTGGCTAAAGAACTTTTAAAAAATGCCGGAGTAAACATAGATGTCATAGCCATTGCCAAAGAAAAAATAGATGCTAAAGCCCATCGTGCAAAAGGTGCAGCCAAAGATACAATTTACACAGTATACGATAAATTTTCACTATTATCCACGGATGAAAGGCTCCATTTTGTACAAAAATTAAGAGATGAAGCCCATAGATATGCTATTAGTTTTCATCGTCAAAAAAAGAGAAAGATCATGATCCAAAGCCAATTATTGGAAACAAAGGGTGTAGGTAAAGCCACACTTGCAAAACTATTGAATCATTTTGGCTCTTTTGAAGCCATACATAATGCATCTTTTGAAGAGATAGCCGATATAACAAACAATAAGATAGCCTCAGCCATAAAAGAAGAAGCCTGAACACTCATTGTTTCTATTTTTTAACCTTTTTATTGTATTGTTATACTTATAGTTTCGATATTATAATAAAACCCATTGAACAACGGGCATCGCATAGTTTCACGATAAGGAGTTTAGATAGTGTATTGCATTATTAATCAAACCAAAGACATAATAGCCGCTGACAAAGAGTTTTTTTCTCTGCTAAAATCAGAAAATCTCATAGAACTTTATAAACAGATAGCCAGCGGAGCCATTGATATAGCTTTCGAAGATGACAAAGTTACCATTGCCAATTTAGGAGATATAAGATTTTATAGCATAGAAAGCTTTGAAGTTAGCGGTCTATTGTCTCAAAGCAAGATCGTAAAAATTTTAACCGAAATTCCAAAGGGTGAGATTAAAGCTGATGCAGATACGTTAGAGGAAACTTTTAGCGAGCACAAAGAAGAGTTGTCATCATATAACGAACCCATAGATGAGCAAGAAGATATATCGCATGATACAAATACCGATAATCCAGTTTTCACAGATATCACATTTGATGAAAGTAAAAACGACCAAGCAGAATTGCAAAATAAAGCGCAGGATGAAACAACTTACATTAAAATACAACCACAAGAAAACGTTGCTGCCGATGCTGGAATACAACCGCAAGAAAGCACTGCTGTATATGATACTGCAAAAATTGAACCATCGTCAATTGATCTAGATACACATGCAGTAAGTCAAAAAATGGGGCTATCTAAAACCGATTATATTACTTTTCTAAAAGAATATATACAAACCGTCAAATCACTAAGGAAAGATCTTGAAAGTAATAACAAAGATATACAAAAATCAGCCATTGGCTTTATAGTGCATCTTTCCGATGTTCTTCATTTGCCTGAAAATATATCCAATCTAGTCTCAGCACTAAGCTCATCTGCAACCAAAGAAAATATAGAAGATTTTTACAACGCAATAGAGCAAATCTCAACAGACAATGAAGGGACAGCAACAGATATCGATAATGTTGATCTTAAGCAGGAAACCATAGATACTGCAATATCACAAAGCAATGATATTGATCTCACTCAAGAAGTTATCGAACCTGCGATACCTGAAGAAAATGATGCAACACATGAAATCAAAAATGGGATTTTAGAACAGCAATCAGCTAACAGTATGGATCTATCAAATATCACACCTATAAAATTTGATTTTTCATTAGATGAAACGGCCAATTCGTTGTCTCTGCCGCATGATATTGTCAAGGATTTTATAAAAGATTTTATTGAACAATGTCATTCAGAAGCCAGTAATTTCATAGATGCATACGAAAAAGGCGATATTGAAAGAATTAAAAAAATTGCTCGTCTGCTTAAAGGAGTTGCAAGCAATTTATATATCACACCTCTTGCGCAATCACTTTTAGAATTGCAATACAACGATGATATCAAGCAAGCCGAACCTTTAATTAAAAAATTTTGGGCTCACTTTGTCGCATTTGAAGAACTCATGAAAAACGAATAAAGGCATAAACATGACCATACAAAACAGATTAAAACTAATAAGCTTACTGCCTATTGTAGTAATGATAGGATTGGCAAGTTATTTACTATTCACCATTTACCCGCAATTTGATATGAACAATCGAGAACATTTTATACTTGCAATCATTTGTAGCAGTATTGTTTTTCTTGGTTTTATATTGCTTATATATGGCTATATTACTTCGAACCAAGAATCCAAGAGTACTGCAGAATTGGCCAAACTTTTTGAGCATACACTAAAAGATGACTCACAAGATCAAACCGATAATGTTGCTGCTTTGAGGCTAGATACGTATGAAGGTAAAAATAAAGCATATATTGAATTAAAAGAATTTATAGACCAAGCCGGTATAGATAAATCCACAACTCATGAAGCATACAAAGCAAAACTTTTTATATCAAATAATTCATATGAAATTAAAAAAGCATTGAACGGCATAATTGAATTTAATGAGCTTCTAAAAAGCACAGATATCAATGATGAACAAAAAGAGTTTATTTCAATTATTGAAAAAAAATCTAACGATCTTCTTGATATCATAAATAATATACTTGAATTATCTAAAATAAAAAATCTCGAAGCCGATCATGAAAAAATCATTTTCGATACACTCGAAGAGTTTGAAAAAATTATAGAGACATATGCGCAAAATGCTATTGAAAAAAATATTGATATCAACTTTTATATAGACCCAAAAATTAGTCCAAAATTAAAAGGAAATCTGAACAAAATAAAAGAGATATTAAATGATCTATTAAGCAATGCTCTCCACTTCACAAATACTGATGGCGAAATAAATGTTGAAATTCATAAAATCAATGAAGAGTCACTTGATAATATCATGACAAGCACACTTGTATTCAAAGTGCAAGATAATGGTGCAGGCATGACAGAAGAAGAGCAAGAACAAATTTTTGAACCATTTTCCAAAAACCATACAGGGCTTGCGAAATCCAATCAATTTGCACATACTATGGGCGGCCATATCGAGGTTGAAAGCAAAATAGATATGGGCACCACTTTTTACCTTACTCTTCCTCTGGAAGAGGTGTTGACAGAAAATTCTAATCTTGAAGATACATGCTTAGATACCATGATCGGCCTTTATGAAGATGATAATACTTCTCTTAAATTAGCAGATTATATAAAAAATTACCTCAAATTTTTTGGCGCGAAGGTAAAAATATTCAAATCTATCAAAAAAGCAAATTCGCTTAGCGAAAAGGACAAATGTAAGTTTTGTTTAATAGATATTGATAAAATCGCCCCTGAAGTTATAGAATCTTTGTCAACGATCGATAAAAGCAAACTAATTGCAATAAGCAAACTATCAAATAAAGACAAGTTAGAACAATTGGGCTTAAGCGAACCAAATATTATTTTTAAACCTGTTACGCTTTCTAAGATCATAAAAATATTGTTTGATACTCAAGACACAACAGTAAACTATGATATTGACCAAGCTTCTCTGGAAGAAGAAACACGTACACTAGATACAAAAATAGATATCAACGATTCTAAGATTTCTACCAATGAGATATTGATATCAAAAACGAACGATCTAGAAAGCAAAATTATCGCGAAAGCTGCGCAAAATATGGGATATTTGGTCACAATATTGGATGATTCTGCTTTATTATCAGAAGAATTAAAAAATAACAAATACGATATGTTAATAACAGATGAAGAAACAGTAGATAAACTTGATGATACTCATGATAACATTAACATAATAACCACGAATGTTATTGAAGAATTAAAAAGCAGAAAACTGTAGATCAATTATGATTGTCATAAGCTAGAAATGCTTATGACTTTACTAATGCTATTTGCAGTACCTCTTCTATGGTTGAAACCGGAATAATATCCAAATGATTTTTTACCTCTTCAGGAATCTCATCTAGATCTCTTTCAAAATTCTTAGAAGGAATTAAGGCTTTTTTGACACCTGCTTTATAAGCTGCAATCAATTTTTCTTTGAGTCCGCCTATAGGCAATACTTTACCGGTCAAAGTAACTTCACCAGTCATTGCTACCTTGCTATCCACTCCTTTGCCGCTCAATATAGACGCAATGGCTGTGACCATTGCTATACCTGCACTTGGTCCATCTTTTGGTGTGGCGCCTTCTGGTACATGCAGATGCAGATCAAATCTTTTATAATATTCGATTTTTTCTTTTTCATCTGAAACATCGATATCTTTAGCAACTTCTAGTTTCTTTTGATCTATTAGTATTTTGGCGACACTATATGCTATGTGGGCTGATTCTTTCATGACATCGCCCAAGCTTCCTGTAAGCTGCAATGCCCCTTTTCCTTTGAGTTTTATAGCTTCTATGATCAATACATCACCGCCTACAGCCGTCCATGCAAGGCCATTTACTACGCCTATTTTTGGTTCTGCGTCAACTGCTACTATTTCAAATACTTTTTTCTCTGCAAAGCTTTCAAGATTTTTCATAGTTATATGAATACTTTTCTTTTTCTTGTTTTCAAGTAACAATCTGGCGCTTTTACGCATAATACCTGCTATTTTACGACGCAAGTTTCTTACGCCTGCTTCTCTTGTATATTCCTCAATAATAGCTTTTAGTGCATTGTCTGCTATATGAACTTCATCAATTTTAAGAGCATGCTTTTTAAGTTCTTGCGGTATCAAATATCTTTTTGCGATCTCAAATTTCTCTTTTG
>CAZGNT010000010.1:0-34583 GCA_964527805.1 uncultured Sulfurovum sp. | reverse complement strand
CCGGCTACAATAGCAGTAAAAAGTCCGCGCTCAGGCGGCAAATTCGAAGCAATTGCTATGGCCATCGCCAAAGGAAGCGCCACAATGGCAACAGATAAACCTGCTAGCATATCTTTGGCAAAATCGGATTTGCTATAGGTGTGCTTCTTAAGGAAGGTAACTAGTTTTGGCTCGAGTGTATTGAACGTGCTTTTTAGCATTTAAATTGTCCATATATAAGATTTGGAATTATAATGCTTTTTTGATAAAGTTAACTTTGAATTCTTATCAAATATAAAGTTCAAGTTTAGATATAAGATTTGAGTTCCATCCTAACTTGTTTATAGTTTGGTGTAAATTTCCCAACCATCTCCCAAAAACTTTTTTGATGGTGCTTGTGCACAATATGGCAAAGCTCATGAATAATAATATATTCAATAATATGTTGGGGTAATTTCATCATCATGGTGTTAAAACTAAGTACATTTTTGCTGTTGCAACTTCCCCATTGGCTTTTTGTTTTGCGAAATTTGATGCCAGATGGATTTACCTGCATTTTATTCGCCCACAAATCTACCAAAGGCGGCACAAATTCTTTGGCTCTCTCTAAATAAAACCGGTCGATCTTACGCCCAAATACAACTTCATCATAAATCTTGTGATGCAACACAAATGATTCTTCGTCAAATACCAATACTGTTTTTGAAGTATTTGCATTGTGTGCAAACATATATGGAACTCCAAGATAATATATAGATTGGTTTTTTTGGAAATTTATTAGTCCCTTTTTTTGCATAAGCCTCCGTCTGGCTTTTTCTATCCAAGATGATTTTGATATGATAAGCTTTTCTATGCGTTCTATGGGAACTTTTGGTGATTTGATAACAAGCTCGCCATTGGCATTGAAACTCAGATAAATATTTTTTAGCTTTGGATTTATGATATGATTATAAGTAGGCAAAAGTCCCAAATAAAGCTCCTAAAATTGATTATCAATAGTATATCACAACTTATTTCAAATGATAAATCGTCTATTTTTGGTTATACTCCGATATTATAAATTTACACAAAGAATATGAACATATGAATCTTTTATCCAAAAACGCCCCACTAGAACAATCAATCGCAAAAATGAAAGATGTTTTAAATAATTGCGGATTTCAAATCACTTTTTCTACGCAGAAACATCCCTTGAGCCATTGCTATTCTGTCAACTTATCTTCCATAGAAGCACCAAAACATATCTATTCCAATGGAAAAGGTATTTGTTCCGAAGCATCAATGGCGAGTGCCTTGGGAGAATATATCGAACGACTACAGACCAATAATTTTTATAATGATTTTTATCTTCCAAATCGGAGCCACTATCCTGATGAGATGGCGTTTGAATTTGGCGGCGGCTATCTAAATGATATTTTATTATCGATTTACGATCCTCATGATGAGCTTGAATATGAAGATCTTGTAGATTATAATAGTGACTATCAAGACAAGATTGTAGCACTGCCTTTTGTAAATTACACTACAAAACAAAAAGTTTACATGCCTATCAATATACTTAATAACCTATATGTAAGCAATGGCCTAGCATCAGGAAATACGCCAAGCGAAGCCAAAGCGCAGGCTATGAGTGAAATTTTTGAGCGTCATGCAAAAATAGAGATCATAAAAAACGGCTATGCGCTCCCTGTTTATCCTGATGAAATATTGCAAAGATACGATAAGCTCTATGAAGATATAAATAGTTTAAAAGAGAAGGGATTTTCAGTAGAAGTTCTTGATGCATCGCTGGGCAGAAAATTTCCTGTAACTGCCATCTCACTTATCAACCAAAACAACGGTACGCTTTTTGTATCATTTGGGTCGCATCCTATTTTACAAGTATCCTTAGAGCGTACCATGACGGAACTTATGCAAGGCCGTGATGTTGACAACTTTGACAACCTTGAAACGCCTACGTTTGATATGAGCATCGTCTCTAGCAGCTTTAATCTAGAATCACATTTTATAGATTCTAACGGCAAGCTTGGCCTTGGCTTTTTAAGCAGTAAAAAAAGTTTTAAATATTCTTCGTGGGAATACAATGGTGCAAATACAGAAGATGAATTAAATTATCTGTTAAATATTTTTTACAAACTAGAAAAAGAGGTTTACATAAGAGAGTATGATTATCTTGGATTTTATAGTTGTCAGATCATAGTCCCAAGCTTTTCAGAAATCTATCCTATTGAAGACCTTGTTTATAATAATAAAAATACCGGCAAACAGATCAGAGACTTGATCCTAAATTTTACAGAATATGACCCAAAAGAGATACTTGAATATATAGAATCACTCGATGAATCTTTAGATATAGAAAATTACATAGGTGTTATATTTCAAAATAATTTTACTATGGCACAATTTAAGGCTCAAATATATCTACTGCTTGGGGACAAAGATAATGCTCTTGCTCTTTTGGACATTGAAGCAAGTAGTGCTATGGCAGTAATTAAAGAATTGCTTATAATGGAAGAGCAAAGCTTATCTTTTGATGAACACAAAGAAGGGCTCTTTGCCATTTTTGGCAAAAAAAATGTTCTTCATGCGCTTGATATAATAAAAGGCCATAGTTATCTCATCGATACTGCGTTTCATCAAGATTATATAAATGTACTGAATATGTATGATAAATTATCTATTAAAAAATCAATGCAATTGCAAACCAAATAATTGCGTTGATTTTTAATTTAATTGCAAAAACCGGCTATCAAAAATGCTATTGATGCCAAAAAAGCAGATACAAGAGCATACGGAAGCTGTGTGCGAACATGATCCATGTTGTCGCATCCTGCTGCCATAGAAGAAATTATAGTAGTATCTGATATTGGAGATGCATGATCACCAAATACTCCGCCGGATATAACCGTAGCCGCCATTAGAGCTGATGAAATATCCATAACCCCGCCTAGCGCTAAAGCTATAGGCATCATCACGGAAAATGTACCCCAGCTTGTGCCTGTAGCAAACGCCATAATGCCTGATAATAAAAAAACCAATACAGGAATAAAAACAGGAGAAATTGCCCCGTCCAGCATAGAAGCCATATAGGCCGCAGTGCCTAGTTCGCCTATTACTTTGCCTATCAAAAATGCCAATATTACCACTATGGCTATAGGTATCATATCGCTAAGGCCTTTGTATAGTGCTTCAAAATAACCCTTATGCGTCATACGTTTAACCGGTACAAAATATATATATATAAAAATAAGGGTAGAGATAACAGCATAATATACAGAAGTTGAGCCGCTGCCTTTTAATATATCGCCATTACCAGTCAGATATAATCCCACAAACACCGCACCAACAAGGACTATTAAAGGGAAAATCATACTCCATGGTCTTGGATTCGATTCTAAATCCCGGGATATCGGAGTATATGCTCTAGGCTTGGTCTGCCTCATTGGACCGATATTTATATCTTTTACAATGACTAAAAATACTATAACAATAGCAAAAATGGCATAAAAATTAAAAAGAATAGCTTGAAGCAAAATATTTATCGCATCACCTTGAATGACTCCCGAAGCGATAGATGACGTGATCAACCCGAGCAGCAATGCGCCCCAGCCGTTAAGCGGTATCATAGTGCAAACCGGAGCAGATGTAGAGTCGCAAATATAGGCCAGCTTTTCCCTGCTTACTCCGTTTTTGTCGCACAATGGTTTTGCTACTATAGAAGCTACCATGACGGTTATGGATGATTCTATAAATATAACTAGACCTATGATATATGCCAGAAACATAGCCCCGGCAGGCGAATCAATTTTTTGAGCTTTTCTTGACAAAAATTCAACAAACTCGTCTACTGCCCCGCTGCGATTAAGCATCTCCATAATAGAGCCCACAAGTACAACAAACAGTATGGTCTTGACCATCCACCCTTCTGCAAACAAAGCTACTATTCCGTCAAAAAGAGCAACAAAAGCATCTGTCGGACTATAACCGTTTAAAACCAAAAGCCCAAAAAAGGCACCGCCCAAAAGGGATATCACTACATCTTTGGTAATTATAGCGGCAGCGATGGTAAACAATGGTATTACAATAGAAATAATCCCATATTCCATTAAAAGCCTCTACTTCTTTTTAGGACTTTTAAGTATCAAAAAAACCACTACTAAAATTACCGCATATGCTATGTAAGAATATAGATTATCCGAAGAATTTGCCATTAATTTACCTCCATTATTAAATCTTTGCTACATACACTATGTTGCGGGAGAATAGACACTTTTGAACTATTTACAACTACGGGTGTCACTATAGACTTGGCTTTTGAAGAGACTAGCGGTAAATCCACTTGAATAATTGGATCCCCGGCTTTGACACTTGTTCCCTCATTGGCTAATCTGCTAAAGCCTTCTCCGTTCAATGTTACAGTATCCACACCTATATGGACTATCACTTCGAGTCCATTATTTGAGACTACAAATGCATGATTAGTGGGAAAAATCTTAGTAATCACACCATCTATCGGTGAGTAAAAAATATCCTCAGATGGTTTTATAGCTACACCTTCTCCCGCCATTTTAGCAGAAAAGACTTCGTCCGGAACACTGCTTAGATCTACAATCTCTCCGGCTACCGGTGCATAGATAGCTATTTTTTTATTTTTTAACCATCCAAACATTTTACTCCTTTGTATATTTTATCTTGCCACCTACTATTGCAGAAAGGATATCTAATTTTTCATCAAAAAATACCATATCTGCATCATATCCTGCTTTTATAAAACCTTTTTTTATACCTAGTTTACATGCCGGGGCTGCTGTCACACTGTATATTGCTTCATTTAACGTTATATCGGTGAATTTAAGCATATTTGCAAGTGCTTCATTTAGCTTCAATACGCTCCCTGCGAGCCTGCCGTCAGCCAATGTCGCCCTACCATTAGCAACCGTTACTTCCTGCCCGCCCAAGTTATATGCTCCGCACCTCATGCAGCCTGCTCTCATAGAATCAGTAATGAGTATAAGCTTCTCTTTTTTTTGCTTCCAAAAAATACGCAAGGACGCTTTGTGTGTATGGATACCGTCAGCTATGACATCACAGGTTGTGTCACTGTCAAGCACTGCACCCAACACTCCAGGAGAACGATGATGAAAGCCACTCATAGCATTACCAAGATGCGTTGCATGAGAAACGCCTGCATCAAAACTATTTTGTGCCTCTTCGTATGAAGCGTTGCTATGTCCTATACTTAATATTATATGGGGGTATTTAGTATTTATATCTTTGACAAATTTCATACCTCCTGCCACTTCGGGGGCCAAAGTGATCATCTTAATAAATGGTGCGAACTCATCTATGATCTCCATAGATGGCGAGAGGATAAACTCTGTGTCTTGGGCTCCGCATTGAGAGGGATTAATAAATGGCCCTTCCATGTGCACACCTAGTATCGATGCGCCTTTTACGAGCTTTGCATTATCCCTGATATTGACGAGTGCATTTACAATATCATCTTTTGACATTGTCATTGTAGTTGCCAAAAATGACGTTGTACCTGTTTGAAGCACAGTGTCGCTAATAGTTTGCAAAGCATCCAGCGAAGCATCCATAGCATCTGCACCTCCGCTTCCGTGTATGTGCAAATCTATAAAACCGGCACTTAAATATGCACCTTTTGCATCGATCATATAGCAATTTGTATACTTATCGGATTCTCTTTTATGAACAACTTCTTTAATGCATTGATCAAAGATCACCACATGATCTTCCAATACTATATCTTCTAGAATGATCTTGGCATTTACGATGGCATTTAACAAGGATTTGCTCCTGAAACCTCAAGAAGCTGTTGTTTTAAAACTCTTTTTAAGACTTTGCCCGTAGCGTTTTTTGGCAATTCGTCGATAATATGTATCTGTTTTGGCAATTTATAATTTGCCAAATATTCTTTGAGATATTTTTTGAGTTTCACTTCGTCAATACTTTCTGCGCCATCTTCTAGTTCAATGTACGCAACCGGTATCTCTCCACACTGTTCATCAAATGCACCTACTACGGCACTCACTTTAACTCCGTCAAATATATCAATAAGCTCTTCTATTTCCCTTGGATAAATATTGATACCCTTGGATATGATGAGATCTTTTTTGCGATCGACTATATAGAGATAACCATCTTTATCCATATATCCCATATCTCCTGTTAGCAGCCAACCGTTTATTATAGTTTCTTCGGTCGCTTCTGGCCTTTGCCAGTACCCTTTCATTATATTGTCACCTCGGCATATTATATCACCTATTTCTCCGATAGGCAACTCGACCAGATTATCATCTACTATCTTGATCTCATACCCAGGCAAAGCCGAACCGACTGATTTGACCTTTGTTTTTTCGGGAGGATTGATACAGACCGCAGGACCCGATTCGCTAAGTCCGTAACCTTCTAGTAATTTCGCGCGTTTAAACTTCTCGTCCATAGCGATCAATGTCTTTTCTTGGAGAGCAGCCGCGCCGGAGATAAATGCTCGAATAGAGTTAAACCACATGAAATACCAAGGCAATTTTGCCCTAACTAAAGCATTATAAACATCCGGGATTGCAAAGAACAAAGTTACTCTTTTTAGCAGTGTTTGCTTGAAAATATTTGAAAACGGCTGCAAAGATTTTATGATCACTATAGAGCCTCCGACATAAAGCAGCAGTACTATTCCGATAGAAAGCGTAAAAGAGTGGAACATCGGCAAAAAGACTATAGATCTGTCTTTGTCGGTGACATACACACGGGCACTGCCTGATTGGGAGTTTGAAAAGATATTCTTATAGCTTAACATTGCTCCCTTTGGCTTGCCTGTAGTACCGGAGGTATAGATAAGCACTGCTGTGTCATCGACTGATTGTTTTGCCGGTTCAATATCATATCCCATATCCAATATGTCGCCAAAGTGCGCCTCGCCAAGATCACCGTTTTGCGGATCTCCTTCCCAAATAATATCTCCTAAAAGCTCTTTTTTGCACCCTGCACGAACTACTTTTTCATGTATTAAAGATGCTATGACAAACTGGGCTCCACTGTCTTCAAGTATGTAGTTTAGCTCGTCTTCTTTTAGAAAAGTGTTGACAGGCACCGCAATAGCACCGATTTTAGAGATAGCTATCAAAGATACGACAAACTCCACGCTATTACGCAAAAACAGAGCTACCCTATCCCCTTGTCTGATACCGCGATGGTAGAGATATCCGGCCAGGCGATCTGCCTTGCGCAGCAATTGGCTATACGAGACTTTTTCTTTATCCAAAAAAAGTGCCGTTTTGTTGCCGCGAATATCGGCATGATGGGATACCGCTTCATAAAATGTAGCAAAAGGATAATTCGCACTAGAACTCATACGCTACACCTATCGTTGCCAGTATCGCTCCGCCTTTATCAAATGTACCACCGCCCTTTATGACCTGATTATCCGCTACGCCTGCCGGTATATGCAGACTCTCTTTATCCGAATAAAGGATCGCTGCCCCCCATGATAAATTTTCATTTTGTTTATATCTGAAACCCACAGAATAGTTATTGGCATCGCTTTCCGGAAGCTCAAACCCAATGGTTCTCATAGGAGCAGGAGATTCTCCTCTAGCATATCCTGCCATAGCAGTAATGCCATTATCCATCCTGTAGTTTACTCCCAGCCTATATGTATCGGCATCATTCCAGTCTTTGGTTATAGGAGCATCAAAATACGGCACAAGCTGGTCAGGTATAGCCGAATCGTATTTAAAATCAAGCTCTTTATATGCTGACCAAAATGCTCTCTCCCAATTAAGCTCAAGAGTCAACCTGTCATCCCATGTCTTGCTGACTCCCAAAACCAAAGTAGCCGGAAGCGGGATCTCTACACTTGCTCCACCATCATAAGCTAGAGCACCATTGTAATACAATCGGGCATCTCCTTTTTCGTTTAGATCAACTTTCGAGCGATAAGTAGCTGCTAGATTTATATCACTTGTGGGCTTATACAGTAGAGCCAAATTATACCCAGCTGCCAGCGTATCGCCTTCCATGTCTCTAGCAATTGTTCCAGCATCACTCTTAACCACCCCATCGCTATATAGCAATCTAACTCCACCGCCAAGACTGAATTGGTCATTTACTTTATATGAAAATGACGGGCTAAGCTCTACTATTCGAAGAGTAAACTCCTGAGCATATGATTTTTGTGCGGGAGTATCCCATCTTTTGCTTAATCCCCCAGGAGCGGTCAAGCTCACGCCCCATCTCCAATCACCATTTGGCTTTGCTACAAAATGGCCAAACGGGATCGGTATGTTTTCTACTTTTGACTCACCGTCATATGCCACATCAGCGTCGCTTGTAAATTCTATAGAAGGTAAGTGAGCTAAGGTAAGCCCAGCTTCTATATAACTCTTGTCATCCATAAAGCTCATAGCTGCCGGATTGAAATACGCAGTATCAGCACCCATGGTATATGCGGTATATGCCGCATTTAGTGCAGTTGAGTTGATAGACTGTTCAGGAATTTTATATCCGCTTGCCATTACTATGGCCGAAGCGGCCATACTTAGAACGATACTTTTTTTCATTTTGTCCTCCTAGGTTTTTATCTCCCCACCAAAGCGTATAACTGTGCTATCTCCTCGCCCCAGATGGTTTCATCCACTGTTTCCAATATGAGAGGCATATCATTCATCCTCTCGTCATTCATTATGAGCCTAAATGTATCCCATCCGAGTTCGCCCTTGCCAAGCGATGCATGCCTATCAACATGTGAACCAAGCGGCGGCTTAGAATCGTTTATGTGCATACCGCATAGATATTTAAACCCTACAATACTATCAAATTCATCCATGGTTTTGCTGTATGCTTCAGCGGTTCTAAGGTCATAACCTGCGGTGAACGTATGGCAAGTATCCAAACACACGCCTACTCTGCTTTTATCTTTTATTCGTTCTATTAGATAAGCTAAGTGTTCGAATTTATATCCTAAATTACCTCCTTGACCTGCAGTATTTTCAATAATAAGTTTTACATTGCTATGAGGAGTTTGCTCAATTGTAAAGTTTAAAGATTCCGCTATCACATCGAGACATCGATTTTCAACTTCTTGAATATATCCGGTATCTTCTTTTTCTTTTTTGGAAAATTTTTCCAAATGGCTTCCAGGGTGGAAATTCAGCATTTCAAGACCAAGTTGGCCGCATCTGTTCACCTCGTCTACAAATGCCTCTCTTGATTGCATCAATTTGTCGGCTTCATGATGTCCAAGATTTATAAGATAACTATCATGCGGCAAAACATGTTTTGGCAAAATACCGCTAATTTCAAGATTTATCTTGAATTCATCGATATCTTGTATTGATAATGGCTTGCCTACCCATTGTCTTTGATTTTTAGTAAATAATCCAAATGCTTTAGCCCCTATTTTCATGGCATTAAGGGGAGCATTTTGCACTCCTCCTGCGGCACTGACATGCGCCCCTACGAATTTCATTGTTGTTGTACCTTGATAATAATTTGATTGATTTTATCATGAAACAATACTTTGTCATCTGAAATTTCATACGAAATAGAGTATTGTCCGAGTTTGATTATATTTTGTGTAAAACCGTTACTTGTTTTTATTAGATTTAGCCCACCAAAGATAGGCTTTGATGAAAATATCTGCTCTAAAGTGTCATCCGGATATGAAGTATGAAATACTTTATGGTAAAAATCACTCTTGTTCATACATTCAAATAAACTCATGCAAATACGGTCTTGATAGATATCCAATGAGACCACAGGCTGGGCATTACTGTATATTTGTACTTTTAAGCTGCCCGTATACTCGTATATAAAGCCCATGTCGGCATATCTTATTTCAGGGGTTTTAAGAGTAATAAATGCGCTTTTTTGTTGTATTGGCTGTTTTATACTACAGCCGGTAAAGATAAAAATCAGAATTAACGGTAATATTTTGTAAAATTTATGTATCATGCTTGCCTATTTAAGAGTAATTTAAGTGCCAACCTACTATAATTTCGTCCATTAAGTTGTCAAGGCCCCATCGTCTAGCGGTTAGGATCCATGGTTTTCATCCATGTTACCGGAGTTCGAGTCTCCGTGGGGTCACCACTTATAAATCAAATCATAACTAACAAATACTAAATCTACACCAAAATATAATTTTCCAAACACTCTTATAAAAAAATATATTGTATAATCAGCAATAGTACTTACCAAAGGACAGACATGACGCCTAGAGAATCTATTGCGATATTGCAAAACAATATGAACAAGATCATTATCGGACAAGAACACGTCATCCAAAGACTCATCATTGGCGTGTTAGCTGATGGGAACATGCTCGTAGAAGGTCTGCCTGGTCTGGCAAAAACAAAAATGGTAAAAACTATGGCAAAAATTATTGATGCAAATTTTTCGCGTATCCAATTCACTCCCGATCTTGTTACTTCTGATATTATCGGGGTAGAAAAAATGTACGAAGAAAATGGTTCACATAAATTTCGCTTTGAGCCAGGACCTATTTTTGGCAATATTATATTGGCCGATGAGATCAACCGCGCTCCTGCCAAAGTACAAGCAGCTATGCTCGAAGCTATGGAAGAAAGACAGGTTACGTTATCTGGCAAAACGTACAAATTGCCAAAACTTTTTACAGTCATTGCTACACAAAATCCGCTAGAAACAGAAGGAACATACAAGCTCCCAGATGCACAAAGAGACCGTTTTTTGATGCATGTAAAAATATCTTATGTGACAATGGAGTCTGAACTAGAAATTGTAAAACTTGCGCATGAAGAAAAGAACAAAGACAAACATCCGGCATATATGGATGAAAAAATTTCTCAAGATATGATATTTGCCGCAAGGGATGAAATAGAAAAAGTAAAAATGAGCGAAGGCATAGAAAAATATATCATTGAGCTTGTATTTGCAACAAGGTATCCTCTAAGATACAGCAAGCAGCTTGATATTATGATAGATGTTGGGGTTAGTCCAAGAGCTTCTTTGGCGCTTGACCAATGCAGCCGCGTTTATGCTTGGATGCAAGGCAGAGATTATGTGACCTTTAAAGATGTACAAGCCATTATACATGATGTATTTCGCCACCGGCTTATCAAGAGTGAACATACACGTCTAAATGAAAAAACCAATGATGATATAGTAGATATTATTTTGGAGCAAGTACCGCTCCCTCCTGAAGAGAATTGATAAATTTTCTTAGCATAGACAGTACAGAAATAATAGCAAAAGGCACAAAATGAAATCAAAACAAATAAATAGCAAGATATGGATATCCCCATCTAAAGATATGAAGCTTGGCAAGGGACGAGTAGAACTGCTAGAGCATATCCATGCTACTGGTTCCATTTCTCAGGCTGCCAAAATTATGAAGATGAGCTACAAAGCTGCATGGGATAGCATTAAAGCCCTCAACACACATGAGCTTATAGTAGAAAAACAAACAGGTGGCAAGCATGGAGGCGGCTCTACGCTTACGCCGAGAGGGCTTGAGTATATAGAAGTATATAAAGAGCTGGAATCAATCCAAGAATACTTCCTAAGCTCACTTGGAGGCCGTATAAACTCTTTAAAAAATCTCAAAACTTTGACATCAAAACTAACTCTTCGCACAAGCGCTAGAAATCAATTGCATACTACTATTTTAAAAATAGACAAACAAGACCACAGTATTATGCTCACATTAACCATGGAAAACAATCAAGATATCAAAGTATCTATTACTCCAAAAAGTCTAGAAGAGATGAAACTAAAAGAAAGTATGCCTCTAATAGTCCTTCTCAAAGCTTCATCGATCACCCTCCACAAAAAATGCCCGCCGGATGCTCCATACAATTGGCTTCATGGAACGGTCAAATCACTCGATATCGGAGGCGATTATGCAGAAGCGGCTATAGCACTCGATAATGGGGGTGAAATTATTGCTTCATTGTCTGCCGTCGAATGTGACTCTATCGATGCTGGCGAGCCCATATGGGCACATTTCAAATCCAGCAGCGCAATAGTGGCTATATAACAAATTCTAGCTGCTATATCAGCCTTCGTCAAAAAAAATCTTCTTATATATCAATATATCTTGATTTATTAATATAGATATGATATTATTCCAAGGAAGGAGACAACAATGGATATATTTTTGCAAACTATCGGTTCGATCAATGATGAGACTAGAGTGAGAATACTTCGTTTTATAGATATTAATGGTGAGGTATGCGTATGCGACATAGAAACTTCGTTTAGCATGATCCAGTCCCGCATATCCAGGCATCTTAAAATTCTTAAAGATGGTGGGTTTTTGAGAGTAGAGCGCAGAGGCAAATGGGCATATTACTCTATTCGCTCACCGCTTGATCAGTTTAGACAATCCATCTTAAAAGAAATAAGTTGCCTGGACCTTAATATTCCTGATCTAAAAAAAGGATGTGCTGTATGATAGCAGCCTCTTTTCTGTTTTTTGCAACATTAACATTTGTGATATGGCAGCCACGAGGTTTACAAATAGGCACAAGCGCTATTATTGGCGCATTGGCCGCTTTAGCCGCAGGCGTTGTTAGCTTCAATGATGTTTTGACCGTAACCAGCATAGTCTGGGATGCCACTTTGGCATTTATCGGTATCATTATACTTTCTATGGTTCTTGATGAGATAGGTTTTTTTGAATGGTGCGCTATTAAAACCGCAAAACTCAGCTACGGAAACGGTCATCTGATGTTTATTTATGCATTGCTTCTTGGGGCAGGTGTATCGGCATTGTTTGCAAATGACGGAGCTGCACTTATACTTACTCCTATACTGCTAGCCAAAATGAGAATACTCAAATTAAATACCAAAAGCATTATTGCATTTTTGCTCGCCGGCGGATTTATCAGTGACTCTGCATCATTGCCGTTTGTTTTTTCAAATCTTACCAATATAGTCACAGCCAATTACTTTCATATAGGTTTTGGAGAGTATCTGGCAAATATGACAATCCCGTTTGTAGTTAGCACCATAATATCCATTGTTGTCTTGTGGCTTTTTCTGCACAAAGATATTCCGTCTCGTGTTGATATTAATCTACTGAAAAACCCTGATGCTGTACTAAAAAGCAAATTGCTTTTTTATTTCAGTTGGTTGTTTTTGGCACTACTCATCGCCGGATATTTTATAGGTGATAATTATGGATTGCCGATAAGCGTATTTGCCCTTGGCGGCGGATTGCTTTTTTTGGCAATATCAAGCATTACAAAAACCGTAGAACCTTTACACATCATCAAAAATGCACCATGGCAAGTGGTATGGTTTAGCATAGGGCTTTATATAGTAGTTTACGGGCTTAAAAATGCCGGGTTGACAGATTATCTGAGTGTTGTCTTAAAAGAGTTGTCAAGCCAAGGAGACATGATAGCAATTATCGGAACTGGGTTTATAAGTGCAATTTTGAGTGCCATCATGAACAATATGCCGACAATTATGATAATGGATATAGCATTAACCGATATTCCAAATCAAACTTTGGTATATGCCAATATCGTTGGCTGCAATCTAGGACCAAAAATGACACCGTTTGGCAGCTTGGCTACGTTATTGTGGCTTCATGTGCTGGATAAAAAAGGAGTGCATATCGGATTTTGGGAATATAGTAAATTTGGACTTTTGGTTACGCCGCCGGTTTTGTTGGTGGTTTTGATTTCATTATATCTATCTTAAGGAGTAATTTGTGAAAAAAGTATTAGTTATGTGTACAGGCAATAGCTGCAGAAGTATCATAGGCGAAGCATTAATTAATGCAAAACTTAATGGGGTTGAGGCATATAGCTGTGGTGTGGCGCCAAGCGGCAGAGTCAATCCAAATGCCAAAAAAGTCCTAGAGCAAAACAGTATATGGAAAGATGAGTATCACTCTAAAAACTTAGATGAAGTGATAAATATACCCTTTGATCTAGTCGTAACAGTTTGCGACCATGCTCATGAAACCTGCCCGATGTTTCCGCGACCCATTCCAAAAATCCATGTAGGTTTTGAAGATCCGGACGGCAAAGAGTTTGGAGCGTTTGAAGCAACTTACGCAGAGATAGAAGCGGTATTATTGCCAAAAGTCAAAAAAGCATTAGGAGAATAGAGATGAAAATAGAAATTTTAGGCACAGGTTGCACTAAGTGCAAAGCATTAGAAAAAGTTGCTCGGGAGGCTGTAGCGAAAATAGGCGGATTTCATGAGGTCAAGAAGGTAGAAGATATTGTTGATATCATGAACTATGGTGTAATGAGCACTCCTGCACTTGCGATAGACGGCGTAGTAAAAAGTAGCGGAAAACTTTTAAGTGTTGAAGAAGTAATTGCTTTAATGAATGGCTCACAAGAGGAACTTATCACAAAAAGCAATTGTGGATGCGGCGGGAAATGCTAAATAAAATAAGCTAATATATTAATGCTATTTTTTATTCTTGTACTTATTGCTATTGGGCTATATTTTGCCTATAAAGCATATCAAATCTTTTAAAGAAATATTATGAGAAATATACTAAAATCAATACTTGGGCTTTTTGCTCTCTCTGCAAAATCGAATGCAGATGTTCCTATGTTGCAGCCTGTACCTTTTGGCAGCATAAAGCCGCTCATAGGAAAAGGTAACCCCGTAATGCTCGAATTTGGCTCGACAAGTTGTCGCTCGTGTCAAGTGATGGGATGGTTGCTCTATAAGATAAAAGCCAAAAATCCAAAAAGCAATATATATTTTATAGACATCTACAAAGATATGGATGCATCAATAGCATATGGTGTGCAAATAATTCCAACTCAAGTCTATCTTGATGGCAAGGGCAAAGTAGTTGAAAAACATATGGGTATTATCAGCGAAAATAAGTTAAATACGAAACTTCATAAAATGGGGATAATATAATGTTTGATTGGTGGGAAGCATTAAGCGCAAAATTAGCCTTTGATTTGCTCGGACTTGAAAAAGGTTCACATCTAGGAGATGCGGTTCATTTTTTCCTCTATGATACAGTGAAAATTTTTATCCTTCTAGTAGCAATTATTTTTGTAGTAAGTTTTCTTAGAACCTTTTTCAACACTGAAAAAGTACGAGTCTATCTGCAAGGCAAAAGTGAATTTACAGGAAATGTTTTAGCTGCACTTTTTGGTATCATTACGCCATTTTGTTCTTGTAGTGCTATTCCGCTTTTTTTAGGCTTTATGCAAGCAAGGATTCCGATAGGAATCACATTTAGCTTTCTCATCTCCGCTCCGCTCAATAACGAAATAGCAATTGCATTGCTTTTTGGACTTTTTGGATGGGAAATCACAGCTATTTATATCGGTTTTGGATTAGCAGTTGCTATTTTTGGAGGATACCTTATAGGAAAGATTCCAAATATCGAAAAATATGTACTTATTCCCGTAACTCCCATGGAGGGTGAGCTTAAAGATGTTAAAATTAAATTAACCATGCAACAAAGAGCAAAAGATGCCTGGGATTATACGGTGGATATTTTTAAAAAGATTTATATCTATGTGATGGCAGGAGTTGGTATCGGAGCATTTATCCATGGCTATATCCCTGCTGATTTTATAGCCAACTACGCAGGAGGTAATGCTTGGTATGCCGTGCCGATGGCTGTACTTCTTGGCATTCCTATGTACTCCAACGCTGCAGGCGTGATGCCTCTAGTTGAAGTGCTCACAAACAATGGGATGCTGCTGGGTACTGCGCTATCATTTATGATGGCAGTGACAGCTCTGAGTTTGCCCGAAGCGATGATACTCAAACGCATCTTGCATCTCAAACTTGTCGCTATCTTTTTTGGGCTAGTTGGCCTTGGGATACTCTGTGTTGGGTATCTTTTTAATGCAATACTATAAGGAGAAACAAATATGAAAAAGTTAGTTTTAGGTGTTATCTTAGCTAGCGGCCTGCTGCTAAGTAAAGAGGTTAATTTGGAGGGTTATATTGCATCGTTTGATTCTAAAGAGCGAACAAATATGAAGATACAATCAATTGAGATGCTCAATATGATAGAAGATGGAAGTGCGGTTTTGATAGATGTCAGAAGCAAAAAAGAGTTTGCTTCTTGGAGCATGGGGTTTGCTAAAAATATTCCTCTTGAAGAGTTACCAAAAAGACTAAGAGAGCTGCCAAAAGATAAACTTATAATCACTGCTTGTCCGCACAACGATAGAGCAAATATCGCACGCATCTACCTCGTCACAAAAGAGTATAATGCAAAATATTTAAGTGACGGGCTTCTAAAAACAGCGGATTACCTAAAGGGTGACAACGCGGAAGAGTTTCAAGATGAGCTACAAAAAGGAGAAAAAAATGAAAATAAATTTTAGTGAAGAAAAAAATGGCTTAAATGCTTTTATTTTTTGAGAGGATTGCCCCTCGACGAAACGGCAAAACAAGCTATTAGCAAAATTGACAGCTTTCATCAAGTCATTAAGGTTGATAATATTGTGAATATTATGCAATACAATGTTTTCTCTACCCCCTGCCCTTGTAATTGATGGAAAAGTTGCAAGCACTAGTAAGTTTTTGAATTCTGATGAAGTTTTGAAGATATTAAAGCCCCTCTAATTTCTCTCTCCAAGTACATATGATAGCTCGTGAATATTTTCAGCGATATATTCTATATCTTCTATGGCATCGCGATGTGAAGCAAAAAGTATTTGGTCACCATACTCAAGTGTAATTTCGCTCATATCAGGCAATAAATATAGCTCATCTTTCCTGAGCAGCAGCAGAGCCACAATAGGGTTATACTCATCTCTGTTGGCCCTCGACCTTGTCAATGTTTCTAGCTTAATTGACTCTTTTCGCTTGATTCTTTCTACTAATGCACAAGCATGCTGATCGTCAACAAAAAGTTTATATACAGATGGATTATCGCCTACTTGTGCTTTAAGCATTCCCAATAATTCTTTCGCCCATATCTCGTCTTGTTTAACTGCATGAGCAATAAATTTATCAACGATCGGGTCTATGAGAGCAGCTATTGTCTTATATATCAGTAAACGAGAAGGCATAAATACATAATCGATATTCGAATAATTAAATAGAGCTTGATTTTCTATTTCATTTTCTCTTGCTATTGTTATAATCTTTGGATTGATTTTACGAGCAATAGAAAGCAAAGAAAGATTTGTGGTGTCGTCTTTAGAGCCCGCTATGATAGCTACGGCATCTTCTGTACCAGCTTGCAGCAACACATCTTTATCATCTGCATCTTTAAAAAGTATTTCGCCTTGTTCTTTCTTGCTAAAAGTATTTTTCTTGGTAGCATCCATCTCTATAAAAACTGCTTCGATATTATTTTTTTCTAATACATTTTTTATCTCATGCCCCATTCTGCCATATCCGCAAATAATATATTTGCCTTCTGGAAGATGAAAAGCTGTCGTCCTCAGATCTCCTCTTCCATGCATCCATCTAACCAGCTTATACAATGATGGTGCAGTAAGCAGCATTTGAATTTGCTGTGAAATGATCTCAAAAGGATTTTCTATGATCTCGACACCAAGGTCTTCAAGGTTTTCAGTCATATGCTTGGTGGTGGATTTAATAGCTAGCGGGATCTTTGAATTGAGTATTTTAGCAGTTATCGCGATTTTGAGATTGAGATTGTCATTTTCAAATAAAGAAACTAATCCTTTGCAATACTTCGACTTGATGCCAGCCAGTTCCAATGCTTTTGGATCGTAAATATCGGCTTCAAGAACAGGAACTGATGGGACGTAATTTTCAAGCACCAGCTCGTTTACCCTCTCTGGGTTTTTTTCAATTACAACCACCCTGTATCCTTGAGCAAGCATCTTTCCTACTATCTTTTTTGTGACATTGTTGTAACCAAGAATGATGAAAAAGTCTTCTCTTATTTTTCTAACTTTTTTACGAAAAGCGGTTTTTTTGATCTCGCTGATAAACAGCTTATCTTGCAATATAGAAAGAAGGGAACCTATGCCATAAAACCAACCAATAACGGTAATATATATCAAAGCCGATACCCACATGCGCTGCGGATAAGAAAATGTATAAGGCACTTCACCAAAACCTATAGTTGTAGCCGTATAAGTAACGAAATAAAACGCATCAAAGATGGTCATGCGATAGATCTCTCCATCTACCTCAATTCCGTCAAGTGATATCAACCCAGCAATTGCAATAGTATATGTGACAACGATAACAATGAATGGCACTCTCATTTTTTGGAGCAAAAGCCAAAGCGATGAATTTTTCATGCTTGCTTACCTTTTTGACTTAATAGTCTCTCCGATATACAATATAACTGAAGTGATATTTGCCAACAATGCTCCGCCGGAAAGAGATATTATTATTGATGTTGCATGGACATCCAATGATCCCATTGTATAATAGACAATGGTCCAAACAGTAGCAGCAGCTATCAGTTGAATATCTGCGACAAGAGATGTTGCGAGCAATACTGAGCCAATCTGTGTTTTATCTCCTATCTTTAGTGTTGTAGCTATGAGATTGATCACGATTGCGGCAAAAAGCTCATATTTGCTATGCAAATCGATATTGCTCAAATCTCCATAAAAAAAACCGAAATTCAGAGTCATTGCCAAAATAATAAAAAATCCGCTTATAAGTTTGTCAAAATTCATCTATTCTCCTTTGTAAAAAATAATAAACGTATGGTTTATATCATGCGTTTAAATTTTGCATTTTATTATTCAAATATTTGCGATAAGCTCTGTATACCAATCCTAAACTGATAGCAAGGACGGGAATAGCATAATACCAATGTGCAATTACCAAATGGAATAGCGCTATTATCTCTTTACCGAAATACCATACCGGCACTATAGTAAGAGCAGCCCAACACCAAGCGCTTATAAGATTTATGATACCAAATTTTTTGGCACTGTATCTAGTCAACCCTATGGAGATGGGGAGGATTGTCCTCATACCATACATATATCTCTGTATAAAAATGATTCCCATTCCGTATTTGCGAAGCATAAGCGTTGCTAAAGCAAATTTTCTACTGTGGTGTGCAAATTTTTTATTGATATATGTTTTATTGTATCTGCCTATATAAAAGTATATCTGATCCCCTACAAAAGCGCCCAAGCCCGCTATAAAAATAGCCAAAAAAAGATTCATGTCCCCGGAATGACACAATAATCCTCCCATCACAAGCCCTATTTCACCCTCTAGGATACTCCAGACGAACAAGATAGCATATCCATACCGTTTTAAAAGATACAAAAGCTTATTTTCAAATCCACTAACCGGCACATTATATAAAACATAGGTCAGTAAAACGACGAAAAGCGAAACAAAAACAAAAAGTACTTTACCTGAGTTATTTTGAAACCATTTGAAAAAAGAAGTCAAACTACATCCACCCTTTTTTCTTAAATATATACAAAGGAATTATTGAAGACAGCACCATCAGTATAGCAGCAACTGCATATCCATATTTCCAGCTAAGCTCAGGCATAAACTGAAAGTTCATTCCATATATGCTCGCAATTAGTGTAGGCGGCAAGAAGATCACATTTACGATAGTAAAGATTTTGACTGTTTTGTTTTGTTCGATATTCAACATACCTACAAATATATTTTGCAGATAATCTAATCGCTCGAAATTAAAATCCGTATGCTCTATAAGAGACTTAATATCTTTGAGCATAATGATAATATCATCGGTTGCCAGCCTATAAACGGTGGATTTAAGCAAAGATGTCAATATGCGCTGCTTATCTGTAAGATTTTCTCTGATCTTCATATTGAGGTCTTCAAATGCAGAGATTTTTTCCAATATCTCTTCGTCATCATTTGTATAATCTGAAAAGACGTGTCTTCTAAGTTTGGCTATCTCTTTTGAGAGGTTTTCTATAGCATCAGCATCCGCATCAATACGAATGTCAATAATTTGGCAAAAAATATCAAACCCGTCTTTGAATTCTTTTGGCGATGATATCAATTGTTTATTAAATTTATCAAAAGAAGAGAGCTCTTTATACCTTATAGAAAAAAGTATTTTGCCTTGAAGAATAAAAGAAACTGTTTCGTTATATGGATTTGGGTCGTTTGTGATCAAAAAGTAGCTATTTATTTCTACTCTTTTATCTTCTTCCCAATATCTCGAGCTTATCTCTATCTCTTCACTTTCTTGTTTGGTAGGGAATTCTATATCAAACATCTCTTCTATAGCAACAACTTCTTTACGTGTAGGGCGAAGCATATCGATCCAAATAACATTGCTTTGCTGTTTGGATTCTTGGAGTAATTCTAAGTTTTTTATAACTTCAAGCCTGTTTCCAGTTTTGATGTAACATCTTACCACGAAGTCTCCTTTGCTATATGTTACATAATGATATACTTAAAGAGCTAAAAAAGGACTAAAAATAGTTATTTTATAAATATAGCTTGATATTTGGTTACTTTTCCTTTGTTGCTGCGTTGCGTGCGGTAACGCATATCCAAATATTATGATAGTATAAAATCTTCTAGCCCGACTATCGATGAACTATAAATCTTTGAAAATCTAATATAATATTATGGATTTTTGCATGCAGCGCAGGAAATTGAAAAATAGATTGGCACTTGATGCAAGTTATATACTATTTGTGTGCCTTTGGTGTCATTTGCTTTAATGATTTAAAATTGTCTTTACTTGCTTGATCGCGAATTTTGGCAAGCTCGTTATCTTCATAGCATGGTATATTTTGTTGTTCGGTTTGTGGCTGTGATATTGATGACGAAACACTGCTTGCTGCTTGTGGCAAAATAACCAAGCCGATACCTTTTTGGCTTGCTAAAGATTTTATCTCATTGCAATCATTTTTTTGACAAACTATATAGATCGTTACATCCACTTTTCTATTAAGTGTATTTATGGCTTGTTTTACCGTTGCGATATTGACCGCTTCGCTCTCTCCAACGATACCTAGCTGTTTTACATTTCCAGACTCTAATATGCTTTTTATATCTTGGGTGACTCTAGTTAACGTACCGGCACTCATCGCCATTAGCATCATTTTTTCAGATACTATGGTACCTGGAGCTGGGACTTGTACAATATAAAGTTTAGATGGAGCATTTGAAGCCTTGGCAATTGTTTCTAGATCTTGCTGAATGCTTGAATCTGCATAGGAAAATCCTAAAAATAGTACAAGCATAGTTAAAAATAATTTGATGTTCATTTTTTCTCCTTTGGTTTATGGTTGACACATTTTATAAGATTTATAGACTTTATTTTTACATGGATTACTTTGAATATAAGGGATCAGGTAACAATGACAACTCATTTCCTATTTCTCTTAATTGCTCCATATACCGCAGACTGTGATATATTTAAGATTTTAGCCATCATATGTTGAGAATAGCCTTGGGAGTATGTAACTTCAAGTAACAATTATATATTTAATTTGTTAAAAAAATGTTAATTAATATAGAAATTTTATATAAAATATAGGTAAATGTTTTAGGATAGAAAGTTGAGACCGAAAGGTCTCTCAATAGAGCAAGCTTTTTTGCACTATTTGATTAGATTACTTTTGTCTACCATCCAATACCGGTACAAAAAGGCAAGGCTCTATAACTTCGCTGCTGATCTTGCCGTTTCTTTTATAGTATCTTGTCAATATCTGCAAGGCTCCTTCTTGTACCGGAGCTACGAGTATGCCTCCATCTGCTAATTGGTCAAAAATAACATCAGGTATCTTGGATGCCGTGGCAGAAAATAATATCCGATCATACGGAGCATAGTCTTTCCAGCCCAATTGACCGTCTTCGAATCTGGTAAATATATTATAGATCTCTAATTCGCTAAATCTTTTTTTTGCATCTTTTAAAAGCTCCCCTATCCTCTCTATAGTAAAAACCCTTCGACACATTTTGCTCAAGATGGCTGCTTGATAACCGCTTCCGCACCCAATCTCTAGTACACTGTCTACGTCTCTCATCTCTAAATGCTGTGTCATTTTGGCAACCGTTACAGGCGAGCTTATCCATTGGTTGTCGCTTAACGGTAGCGCATCAAGCTGGTAAGCTAGATGCTTAAACACCTGAGGCACAAACACTTCTCTGTCAACAGACAAAAATGCTTTTTTGACATTGTCATCCAATGGGAATTGGAGTTCGATCTGTGCTATCATTCTTTCAGTTTGTCGTCTTTTTAGCATCATTCCTCCATCATTATATATCGGCGCATTTTGGCAACTTCTTTCAAATCTATCATCAAATCGCAAAACATCCCGTTTGGAGAAAAGATCATAGAACTATTTGCCACATCCCTATCGCCGCTACTGACAGCTACTACAAAACACTGATTCATTACGGCCAATGCTTTGGAGAGAATCTCAAAATGATGCTTTCTAACAATCCCCCACTTTGCCGGAACCATTATGACATCGCACTTCTCTAGTTGTTTCCACAACTCTTTAAAGCGCAATTCAAAACATATGAGTATGCCATAGCGAATTCCATCTATCTCAAATGGTACAATTTTGCTTTGCTCCGCTGAAATAAAATGCTTGTCCTCTTTTCCTAATTTGAACAATTTTGATTTCTCTTGAGTGTGTATGATTTTATGACTGTGAATAACTATTGCTTGGTTAAAAAAGCTATCACCGAGTTTGCGAATAAGTGTCAATACAACAATAGCCTTGTCAACTTTTTGCTTCAAGACATCTATAGCATATTCTGAAAAATCCGCAGCCCTATCCATGGCTTCATAGTCAAATCCGCTTAGATATAGCTCTGGGGCTAAGATAATATTTTTATGATCATTTCGTTTGTCGATCTCATAAAGTAGATATTGGAGGTGTTCGTCATATAGAGCATTGGAAAAAAAATCTATACAAAGCACCTCAAGCTGTGACGATCTAGAAGTCATCTAAATCAAGGCTTCCTATAGAATAATTGGTGTTTTTAGCTTCAAAAAAATTAGATTTTTGATCATTAAATTTAGAAAAATTGTCAACCCACTTAATAGGATGCTCTACATTATAGATCTTTTCTAGTCCGACAGCATTAAGTCTCTCATCTGCTAGATATTGTATATATTGCTCTATTATCTCGTTGGTAAGCCCCAATATCTGACCTTGGGTAATGTATTTTCCCCAATCACTCTCCAGCTTGACAGCTTGTCTAAACATTTCATAAACTTCATCCAAAAGCTCTTTTGTAAAGAGTTCCGGTCTCTCTTTTTTGGTTGACTTGATCATATTTTGGAATAGTACCAAGTGAGTTACTTCGTCTCTTTGTATAAAACGGATCATGTCTGCAGATCCTAGCATCTTACCGGAACGTGCAAGAGTGTAAATATACGTAAAGCCGCTATAAAAGTAAATTCCTTCCAAGATTTGATTTGCAAACATAGCTTTTACTATATTTTCATCTGTTGGATTATGTCCGAGTTCATCATAAACTTTTGCTATGGCGTCATTTTTGGTTTTGAGCATCATATCTCGTCTCCAAAGCTCATAGATCTCTGCAGAGTTTGTTGAAATACTATCAACCATAACAGCGTAACTTTGTGAATGCAAAGCCTCTTCAAATGCTTGTCGTACCAAGATAAGGTTAATTTCCGGAGCTGTAATAAATGGATTTATATTGTCAATAAGATTATTGGTCTGTAAAGAATCCATGAAAATAAGCTGAGCCAATACTTTATCATATGCGGTTTTCTCGGCATCCGTAAGGTGTTTGTAGTCACCTACGTCCCTTGTCATGTCAACCTCTTTTGGAAACCAAGTATTATTTAACATAACCTCCCAAAGATTGTATGCCCATTGATATTTTATATCATTAAGTTCAAAAATACCGGTAGGGTCCCCTCCAAAAATTCTTCTATCATTTGTTCGTTCTTGTGAGTTTGGATTGTATATTTTTTTGCGTTCCATGCTAATATCCCTGCAAAATAAAAATTTTACTTATTATACACTTTTTGTCTGATTATTTGTTAAGGCAGAAGGGGGGAGGCAACTTTTCATTTGAGTATTTATAGGAAGGACTTTAGGGGGACATATGATAAAATGAAAAGCTGCCTAGAAAGCCAAAACACAAAGATTATTGGGGATTAAATACCTTGTTGCTTCCTAAGTAGTATTGTATGGTCTATTTGTGTAGCAATTGTGTATATTACTGGCAACCCGTACATTCTATGCTTCTATCTGCCACACCATCTGTCTGTTTTACGGTCTCAGGTGATTCGCTTCTTAGATAATATGTGGATTTGAGGCCAAATTTCCATGCATCCATATAAATATCGTTTAGATATTTGCCACTAGCCTTATCTAAAGTGATAAAGATATTCAGGCTTTGGCCTTGGTCGATCCATTTTTGTCGAACCGCTGCTGCTCTTATAAGGACTCTTTGATCAAGCTCAAAACTAGGTGTATAAAACCCCCAAGTATTTGGTGTAAGATTTGGCGCAACCACCGGTATCATGCCAGATAAGTTTTTTTCAAACCATTTTCTTTTGTATATTGGCTCGATCGCCTGGGTGGTTCCTGTTAAAATTGAGATTGAGCTGGTAGGTGCGATTGCCATAAGATATCCATTTCTCATGCCATCTATTTTTACTTTTTCTTTTAGGGCTTGCCAATCATGGGTATAGCCAAAGAGCCCACCGCGGTCTACAAGCTTGCAAGCGTTTTCATTTGCTTTGTCAATAGGGAAAATTCCTTTACTCCAATCAGAACCGTCATATTGGGAATATTTCCCTTTTTCTAGTGCCAGATCGCTTGATGATCGAATAGCATAATAGGATACCGACTCCATAACTTCGTCTATTTTCTCAAAGTGTTCCGTGCTGCCCCATTCTATAGAAGCTTCGGCAAGCATTTGCGCTTCACCCATGACGCCAAGGCCAATCGCTCTAGTTTTTTGATTTGTTTTTTTAACTTTTGCCAGCGGATAAAAATTAAGATCAATAACATTGTCTAACATTCTAATAGCAATCGGCACAACTCTTGCTATATCTTCTGCCGTATTGATCTTTGATAGATTTATGGATGCCAAGTTACATACCGCCGTATCTCCATCACTGCACTCTTTGTCAACCATCCAAATTTGCTTGCCTTTTATGCTGTCAAGCGCTGTCACTTTTTTTGCAGGTTTTGTCATGCCGTTGTCAACTGTTATCAGCGTATCTTCTTCGTAAGCATCTACGCTGCCGTCAATATACGTAAAACGTGTTTTGTAATGATTTGGTGATGTATTTTGAAATATTTCTGTACAAAGGTTTGAACTTCGTATCACCCCCGTATGTTTATTCGGATTGGTTTTGTTTGCAGCATCTTTAAATGTCAAAAATGGGCTTCCGGTTTCGAAATAGGCTCTTAGGATATCTTTCCATAAAGCTTTAGCCGAGATGACCTCTTTAGTTAGGCTATCATCTTTTTCAAGCTCTTCGTATCGCTTCTCAAATTCATCGCCATATAACCCTGTAAGCCCGGAAACCTCAAACGGATCAAACAGCGTCCATGTCTCATCGGCTTCTACTCTTCTCATAAATATATCATTTATCCATAAAGAAGGAA
This sequence comes from uncultured Sulfurovum sp., assembly GCA_964527805.1. Lineage (GTDB taxonomy): Bacteria > Campylobacterota > Campylobacteria > Campylobacterales > Sulfurovaceae > BN30871. Next base: position 9,081 of record CAZGNT010000010.1, on the reverse strand, counting down.
AAAGCTCATGAGCTCTTCTTCTCTCTTCGCCGGAATTCTTTTTAAGATCAAGAAAGTTTTTGACATCAATATGCCACGGCTCGATATACACAGCAATGGCGCCTTTTCTAGTGCCTAGCTGATCAACTGCGATTGCTACATCATTGGCGATTTTCAAAAATGGTATGATTCCGCCTGCTGCATGCTTGTGTCCGTCAATAAAAGAACCCATACCTCTTACTAATGACCAATCCCAGCCTATACCGCCTCCAAACTTAGAAAGCAGCGCCATTTCTTTATAAGCATCAAATATACCTTCTATATTATCAGGGGTTGAGCCTATGTAACATGAACTTAATTGGTGTCTAGGTGTTCTGGCGTTACTTAATGTCGGAGTTGCTGCCATCACTTCAAATTTGCTCAATACATCATAAAATTTCTTTGCCCATGTTTGTGAATCAAATTCATTCTGTGCCAAAAACATAGCCACACCCATAAAAAGATGCTGAGGAAGCTCAATAGGCACACCTTGCTTGTCTTTGAGCAGATATCTGTCATATAGGGTTCGTATTCCAAGATAATTGAATTGCAGATCTCTCTCAGGCTTTATATGGTTATTTAAATCATCAAGGTCATATTTATCTTTAAGCCCCAAGACTACTCTGCCCTCGGCTTCGCCTCTTTTCATGTACTCTCTTAAATGGTCATATCCCGTAAACCCTGTAACCTTATGATAAATATCATAAAGAAATAATCTAGCTGCTACAAATGTCCATTCTGGTCTATCTATATCGATCTTGTCAACGGCCGTTTTAATAAGAGTTTGCTGAATCTCCTCTGTACTGATCATATCTCTAAATTGAAGCTTGGCATCAACTTCTAATTCGCTTTGGCTCACGCCGTTTAGGTTCGCAACTGCTGCAGATGTATACTTTTGGATTTTGGTAACATCCAAGGCTTCAACGCGACCATTTCTTTTAACTACTCTAATCATAATCACATGCCTTTATCGTTTTTATTTATAATTTTTTTTTTGGTTTTAATATAATAATATTATAGATTTTACTCAAATTTGGCTTTGAGCGATTTTAATTTGGCAAGTTTTTCGGCTATTTTAAAGATAAGAATATATTATAATAGTATGGATCTTTTATAAAGGATAAAGAGCGCATAAACAGATATAAATCAGATAAAACAACGGGGACAAAGTCCCGCTTTTTAAAATAGAAGCTAGAAGCCAAAAAACTAAAAACTATTTCCCAAATACCCTTGCAAAAATAGCATTTACATTTTTAGTGTAATAATCGAAATTGAAACATTCTCTTATCTGTTCCTCGCTAAGTTTTGATCTCAACTCTTCGTCACTTAGAAGATATTGAAGGTACAAACTCTCGCCTCTTTCGTTTGTAGTAGGCTTGCCTTGCTGTATCTCTTCCCAGACTTTCATAGCATTTCTTTGGATAATTTTATACGCATCTTCGCGGCTCACACCGGCTTTTGGCAATTCCAAAAGAACTCTTTGTGAAAATACAAGCCCGCCTGTAAGGTTAAGATTTTTCATCATGTTTTCAGGCATTACGGTAAGTTTGGAAATAACACTATTAAATCTATGCAGCATAAAATCACTTGTTATAAAACTATCGGGCAGCCAAAATCTCTCTGTCGAAGAGTGACTAATATCTCTCTCGTGCCAAAGGGCCACATTTTCCATTGCCGGAATAGCGTATGCTCTGATAATTCTAGCAAGCCCTGTGATATTTTCAGTTAAGATCGGATTTCTTTTATGAGGCATAGCTGAACTTCCTTTTTGACCCGCGGCAAAATACTCTTCACATTCATAAACTTCTGTTCTCTGCCAGTGTCTCACTTGAACTGCAAATTTTTCGATACTAGAAGCAAGCAAAGCTAGTGCAGTAGCGAGCCTGGCGTATCTGTCTCTTTGTATTACTTGATTAGATGCAGGAGCTGGAGCAAGCCCTAGCTCTTCGCAAGCATACTCTTCAAGCTCAAGCGGAGCGTGTGCAAAATTCCCCATCGCACCGCTTACTTGTCCTACGCTTATAACTTTCATGGTTTGCTCTAAATTCTCCAAATGTCTAGCCATCTCGTCATACCATACAGCAAGCACCAATCCAAAAGTGATAGGCTCCCCATGAATCCCATGGCTTCTGCCTACCATCAATGTCATCTTATGCTCCAAAGCTCTTGTTTTGATAGACTCCATAACCATCTTTACATCTTCTATGATCAACTCCAAAGAGCTTTTCATCTGCAAAGCAACCGCAGTATCAACAGTATCACTGCTTGTCATTCCGTAATGAAACCATCTGCTCTCTTCTCCGAGACTTTCTGATATGCTTGTAGTAAATGCTATTAGGTCATGCTTGGTGATCTGTTCTATTTCGTCTATTCTCTCAACACTAAAGCTAGCATTATCAACTATTTTTTTTGCATCCTCGTCAGGAATGAGACCTAGCCTATTCCATGCTTTGACAACTGCAAGCTCTACATCAAGCCATGCTTGATATTTTGCCTGCATTGTCCACTTGTCGCTCATCTCTTTTCTGGAGTATCGTTCTACCATCTTATGTCCCTTATGGAAAATTAGTGTATTATTCTATCAAATTAGTCATTAAAGGTTGAAATTTGCCGTTTGTACAAAAGCATTTTATTGTCGATTCTCCGATACCGGCATTTTTGTTTGTAATGAGAACACTAGAAACTACGCAGGGAGAATCTCAGAGACTTATTCACAAAGGAAGAGTAATAGTCAATAGTGAAGTCCTTAAAAGTCCGGGTCAAATAATTAGCGGCAACATTTCGGTCACTGTTTTTGAGCCGGAAATTGTCGATATGCCTCCTGTTTTTTCTACAAATGATTTTATGCTTTTTGATAAACCATCCGGCGTACTAGTGCATCCCACTACTAGATATACACCATTTTCTATGCTAGATGCCATGCGTCAATATGGCGGCACGGAATCAAATCCGGCTCATCGCATAGACAGAGAAACATCCGGTCTTTTACTTGCAAGCAAACACAAGGAAGCAGAGGTATTGATCAAAAGCGGTTTTGAAAATCGTTTGATACACAAAAGCTACCTAGCTTGGGTAGATGGTAAAATAAGTGATAGTTTTGAGGTAAATGCTCCACTTCAAAAAAATGAAGATTTTGGCTCCATAAAACATAAGGTTACCGTAGAAAAGTCCGGTAAATTATCTCGCACTAGCTTTGTTCCACTCCAATATGATCCTCATTTGGATACTACTTTGGTTCAATGTTTTCCTCACACAGGCAGAATGCATCAAATTAGAGTTCATTTGTTTCACGTGAAACATCCTATACTTGGTGACCCGATTTATGGTGTACCCTTTGAGATAAGCAATGCCTATTTAGACAAAGTATTAAGTGGCAAAGACAGAGCGCTATATACGGGCGCATCAAGGCTCATGCTCCACGCGCAAAGCTTAGATTTTTTATATAATGAAGTTAACTACAAAATAGAAAGCAAGGTCGATTTCAAAGAGTTAAAAAGCTTTATTACCCCAAAAGAAAAGAGAAAATTCAATATTTAAGAACGACTTCGAATGCTTCAGTAGCAACTTTCACCAATACAATGACTAAAGTTCTACCGCCATCTTTTGCCTCACGCCTTTAATTATTTTCTTGTCTCGTAAATAAACCAGCCTACTCCGATTATGCCGACGGTTGCTATAATAACTATCATTGTAATGTCTAAAATTGTCATTTTCTTTCCTTTAAATATTTTGTTCTCGTAGTTGCCCGCAGGCTGCCGATATATCCAATCCTTTAGATTCTCGGATTGTACAAAGCTGTCCCCTTTTGGTCAGATACTCTTGAAATTCTATCATTGATTTTCTAGACGGAGTCTGAAACGGACTGTCTTCGTATGCATTGAAATATATCAAATTGACCTTTGCTTTAATTCCGCTCAAGAGCTTTAAAAGCTTTTTAGCTGCGCTTATATCATCATTAACGTCTTTGATGACAAGATACTCGAACATTACCCTTTTTCGCTGATTAATAGGAAAATGCTTGACTGCTTCCATAATAGAAGCTATATTGTATGCCTTATTGATAGGCATAAGTTTTTGTCTCAATTCATCATCAACTGCATGAAGAGAAATGGCTAAATTTATACCAATATCCATTTGACCAAGTTTTTCTATCTTGCTGCTAAGCCCAGAGGTGGATATGGTTTGTCGATTCGGAGAGATTGCCATGCCGTCTGGATCAGCAAAAATCTTCACAGCTTTTACTACATTATCCAGATTATCAAGCGGTTCGCCCATTCCCATATATACTATATTTACTCGGCGATTAGCACCTATGTCATTTTCTCTCTTTATAAGCAATAACTGAGCAACTATTTCACCTGCTGTTAAATTGCGTACAAAGCCTCCTTTGGCCGTCAAACAAAAGGCACAACCTACTTTGCATCCCACTTGCGATGATATACACACAGTATATCGCTTATGGTGCTTCAAAGTCCCGTCTTCATGATACTCTTCGTCCTTCATTAGGAGCAAAACCGCTTCTATCGTATGTCCATCGTGTAAGCGAAAAAGGTATTTGATGCTGCCGTCGCTGCTATGCTGAACCGTTGCTATCTCTAAAGGTTGCAGCGAAAAATCATTCTCTAATTGTACTTTCAATTCTTTTGGAAGATTTTTCATCTCTTCAAAACTTTTGGCATAGCGATGATATAGCCAATTCCAAAGCTGTTTTACCCTAAATGCAGGTTTTATCATATTCATTAGTTCGTCTTGTGTATAGTCGTATATAGTCGGTTTCATAAATTATCCGTTTGAAAAATTGCCAAATATCTTATCTTTATCTTGTAGTAAATATTCTTTAAGCATCTGCATGGCTTTAGCGTGATTGGTTTTAAAATCTTTATGTGCATTGGAATCACAATAATTTGTTATAACAAAAAGCCCCCCGGTTGGAATATTAAACCTCTGAGCAACTTTCATTACAGCATAAAACTCCATGTTTTCCAAGTGTATTCCTCTTGAAATATAGTGCGACGACAAAGAAGCATCGGTTGTAATATAATTTGATGAGTTTACAATTGTTTCACGTGAAACAATCGGAGTCGTACTAATTAAATTATCTATCGGGGTATAAGCGTTTGATGTGAAATAACTATTTTCAATATTGCAGGCACTTTTTGAGCGTATTATATCAAAAATCTTTTTTTCTCCATAACTTCCTGCGGTCCCGACAAATAATAAAAATTTCGGTGGGGCTTTTATGCAAATCTCACTTAAAGTTATAGCTGAGTCAATCAGCCCTACTCCTATCGTGGTAGCAAAATCGAAAGATTCTATATTTCCCGCGCAAACTATCATATGCACACCAAGGTAAAAGACGGGATGATTTGTATGGTCTGCTCATCTTGAACCGGGATTGGCGCGCTATCACTGCTAACAGCCACTATTTTACTATTTTCAGAAAAAACTGCTTGACTGCCGTGAAAATCTATCCGTAAGACTTTGCAGCTTTTTCCGATTTTTGACGATAAGCTTTTCGCATACTCTCTAGCCCACACTATCGCATCGAGCCTTAAACTATCGCTGTCACCTTGTTTGGCTTGCTGTTCTTCACTCATTCTCCATGAAACTGACGCTACAGATACCATCAGCTTTTCTTTATCTCCCAGTCTTTGAATATCTCTTATAAATTTATTTAACTCTGTTGGATTTTTAGATGAAACAGAGTACGAAATAGATCCGTCATATCCATCTTGATAGCTCTTGCCATTATCATATATCATATGTGGATTTATAGAATATATTCCGCCTTTAATATCGAGATGCTTTGAAGCATCCGTAAAATCAGAAACTTTAGTTAAGCGTTCGATTGTTTCTTCTTGAGATAATTTTTGCGATCTTATATTGATTGATGTCGACAAAGTATCAGGTTTAATTTTTTTAATAAAAGTTTTAGAAAAAATTATTTCAGTTTGTGCAATAGCAAAAGTTATAATAAAGATAAGTATCAAAAACAACTTTTGCATTATACACTCCTAACCGGTATATTCTCTTTTTTTAAGTACTCTTTGAGAGAATTTATCTCTATTTCTTTGAAGTGAAATATCGAAGCTGCCAATGCTGCATCTGCATGTCCAATGGTAAATGCGTCTCTAATATGCTCCATCGTCCCTGCTCCTCCGCTTGCAATTAGCGGAATACCGACTGTTTGGCTGATAACAGCATTAAGTTCATTATCAAACCCTGCTTTGGTACCATCAGCATCCATTGATGTAACCAATAATTCTCCGGCTCCTCTATCATATGCCTCTTTTGCCCAAGAGAGAGCATCTATACCGGTGTCATTTCTGCCGCCATGTGTAAATATGTGCCATTTGCCGCTACCGACTCTTTTGGCATCGATCGCTACAACAATACATTGTGAACCGAATCTCTTGGCGCCCTCTTCTATAAAAGCCGGTCTTTTTATTGCTGCTGAATTGATACTAACCTTATCGCATCCTACGTTTAAAAGAGCATAAATATCGCTCAGTTCTCGTATGCCGCCACCGACTGTCAAAGGGATAAAAACCTCTTTGGCAACTTGCTTGACCATATCAACGATAGTACCGCGGCCCTCATGGCTTGCTCCGATATCTAGAAATGTTATCTCATCGGCACCCTCTTTGTTATAACGAGCTGCAACTTCAACAGGATCCCCCGCATCACGAAGTCCAACAAAATTAATGCCCTTAACGACTCTGCCGTTATCAACATCTAAACAAGGTATAATTCTTTTTGCAAAATAATCCATTAACATTAACCGTCCTAAATATGATATTATTATACAAAAATATTCCAAAAAGTGTTATTTGATGGATGATTAAAAACAAAATAAGGTAAATTACTGTATGATTAAATCAGATTTATCCAAATTTGCAGATAAAAAATTTGGTCAAAATTTTCTAAAAGATGAGCTGTATCTACGCAAAATCATCCAATCGATGCCCAAAGACGAGTATAAAATCGTTGAAATTGGGCCTGGATTAGGTGATTTGACCAGAGAACTTCTAGTAGAAGAGAAATGCGTCATAGCATTTGAGGTCGATAAACGATTGTGTGAACATCTAAACAACGTATTTAAAAAATCTATTGACGATGGATCTTTAGAGATTAGATGCGGTGACGTTCTGCTCAGTTGGGAAAATGGGAGTTTGGTAGATGAGCCATACCATTTGGTGGCAAATCTGCCATATTATATCGCCACTCATATCATCCTAAAGGCACTAAAAGATAAAAATTGCCAATCAATATTGGTAATGGTGCAAAAAGAGGTTGCAGATAAATTCGCAGCTAAGCCGAAACAAAAAGAGTTCTCTTCTTTATCTGTATTGGCAAGCAGCGTGGGAGAAGCCGGCGTGTGCTTTGATGTGCCGCCAAGCGCATTTGTGCCGCCCCCAAAAGTGACATCTGCGGTTTTAAAAATAACCAAAGAGATATCGCTTGAAGATGAAAGATTTGAAGAGTTTTTACGAAGTGCATTTGCACAACCCCGCAAAAAACTCATAGGTAATCTCTCAAATATTGTAGACAAACATATGCTTGAAGAAAAATTCAACGCACTTGAGATGGATACAAATATAAGGCCTCATGAAGCAACCTTGACACAATACAAACATATATATAATTTTATAAAGGAAACTTTTAATGGAAAACAATAAAGACAATACAACAACGCAGCAGCAAAGCCAAAATCCACATCGCAGGCATCCAAATCCGCATAGAAGCAATAAACCTCAGACAAGCAATGCGCAGCAAGAAGGTGAGAATAAAGAACAATCGCGCCCAAATAAACCAAAAAAACCGAATTTTAGACAAAAAAGCAGCAATAGGCCAAATACAAATGAAAGCCAGCCCCAAGCAAACAAAAATCCAAACCCTTCACATGGCGGCAAGGGCGACAGACGCAAAAATCCGGTAACCGTCAGCGAAGAGATGAACAGATCACTGCAAGCTAATAAGGCTGCTCAAGATCTCAGAATGAACCCATGGAAAATGATCGATGTAAGCAACAATGCAAAAGTTAGATTTACTCCTCTTGGCGGACTTGGAGAAATCGGCGGGAATATGGCAGTTATTGAAACGGAAGAAAGCGCTATCATTTTTGATGTAGGCATGAGTTTTCCTGATGAGACAATGCATGGAGTTGATATCCTTGTGCCTGATTTTTCATATCTGCATGCTATAAAAAACAAAATCAAAGCGATTATAATAAGTCATGCTCACGAAGACCATATTGGAGCTATGCCATATCTATTTAAAGAACTTAAATTTCCAATATACGGAACACCGCTGGCTTTAGCAATGATAAAAAATAAATTTGATGAACATGGACTTAGAGATGATAGCAAATATTTTAATTTTGTTACAAAAAGACAGCCATACCCAATAGGAGATTTTATTGTAGAGTGGATGCACATGACCCACTCAATTGTCGATTCCAGTTCTCTTGCTATACAAACTCCTGCCGGTACACTTATCCATACTGCGGATTTCAAAATGGATTACACCCCGATAGATGGATACGGTCCTGATTTGCATCGTTTGGCATATTATGGATCTAAAGGCGTATTGTGTCTGTTTTCTGATAGTACAAATTCGCACAATCCTGGTTTTACAAAAAGTGAAGCGACCGTAGGCAAGACATTTGATCATATATTTATGACCACCAAAGGAAGGGTGATAATGTCAACATTCTCTTCAAACCTTCACCGCATATATCAAGCGATGGACAAAGCCACCAAGTATGGCAGAAAAATATGCGTCATAGGCAGATCAATGGAGAGAAATGTGGAGACCACTAGGGCGCTAGGGTATGTCGATATTGCAGACAAGCATTTCATAGAAGTACATGAAGTTGCCAAATATCCGGATAATGAAGTGCTCATCGTAACTACGGGCTCTCAAGGCGAAACTATGGCAGCATTGTTTAGAATGGCAACAGACGAACATCGTCATATCAAACTAAAACCAAGCGATGTGGTTCTAATTTCAGCTAGAGCAATACCGGGGAATGAAGGCTCTGTATCTAAACTCATGAACCAT
>CAZGNT010000009.1:0-42449 GCA_964527805.1 uncultured Sulfurovum sp. | reverse complement strand
AAGAAAAAAGTAAAAAAAAGTATAGCTAAAGGTGTAGTTTACGTAGCTGCAACTTTTAACAATACAGTTATCACAGTAACAGACGAAATGGGAAATGTTATTTCTTGGAGCAGTGCAGGTTCTTTAGGTTTTAAAGGTAGTAAAAAATCTACTCCTTTTGCAGCACAACAAGCTGTTGAAGATGCATTAAACAAAGCAAAAGAAAACGGCGTTAAAGAGGTAGGAATTAAAGTTCAAGGTCCTGGAGCTGGTAGAGATACTGCTGTCAAGTCTATCGGAGCAACCGAAGGTATTCGTGTTACTTACCTTAAAGACATTACCCCGTTACCACACAACGGATGCAGACCTCCGAAAAAGAGAAGAGTATAATCACAGATTTTTATCTGTAGTGTGACTAATATTAATGAGTGCATTGATCATTCAATGCTTAGATTTTATAAAGATATATAAAAGGGTTTATGATGGCAAGATATAGAGGTCCAGTTGAAAAACTTGAGAGACGACTTGGCGTTGACCTTGGACTTAAGGGTGAAAGAAGACTAGCTGGTAAAAGCGCGTTAGAAAAAAGACCTTATGCACCGGGACAACACGGACAAAGAAGAACGAAGATAAGTGAATACGGTTTGCAGCTTCGTGAAAAACAAAAAGCTAAATTTATGTATGGTGTTAGTGAAAAACAATTTCGTACACTATTTACAGAGGCTAATAGAAGAGAAGGCAATACAGGTAACTTGCTTATCCAATTATTGGAGCAAAGACTTGACAATGTAGTTTATCGTATGGGTTTTGCTACTACAAGAGCATTTGCTAGACAACTTGTAAATCATGGTCATGTATTGGTTGATGGCAAAAGAGTAGATATTCCTTCTTGCAATGTTAGACCTGGACAAAAAGTAGAAATTAGAGAAAAAAGCAAAGCTAATCCACAAATCGTAAGAGCTATGGAGCTTACCAATCAAACAGGTATGGTTGAGTGGGTAAATGTAGATAAAGATAAGCTTTTTGGAATAATTTCCATCCCAGTTGAAGAGCGTCTCATAGTCGAGCTTTATTCTAAATAATCGTATTAAAGGCTAACCAATGAGAAAAATTAAAGTTGCACCGTTTATGCCTACAGAGGTAGAAGTAAACGAATTGGGCGCAAATAGAGCTGAGATCATAGCATATCCATTTGAAAGCGGATATGCTGTAACTTTGGCTCATCCACTTAGAAGGCTTGTTTTAGGCAGTTCTATAGGATATGCACCAATTTCGGTTAAGATTAAAAATGTTGCACATGAATTTGATAACATCAGAGGCATGCATGAAGATGTAGCAGTATTTATAATTAATCTTAAAAATATTCGCTTCAAAATTAAAGAAGAAGAAAGAGACAGTGTAGAACTTAACTATACTTTCACTGGTCATAAAGAAGTAAAAGCCAGCGATCTTGCTAATGATTTGGTAGAGATCATAGATGGTGATCTTCCGCTTGCTACACTTAACGAAGATGCAGAGCTTAGTTTCAGCCTAACTGTAGCTAAAGGTATCGGTTATGTTGCGAGCGAAGACCTTAAAGACAGTGTTGATAATAGTGCTATTGCATTGGATGCATTTTTTACTCCTGTTAGAAAAGTAAATTATAGAATTGAAAACATACTTGTTGAAGATAGCCCAAATTATGAAAAGATTATTTTTGATATCACAACAGATGGTCAAATTAATCCAGTAGATGCATTTACGAATGCTTTGGAAACTATGAATAAACAACTTTCGATCTTTAATGGTGTATTGAATGTAGACATTAATTCATCTTTTACAAAAAAAGGTGGAGATGACTCTCAACTCAAACCATTTTTGAAAAGTGTTGACAATCTTGGTCTTAGTGCAAGATCTTTCAACTCACTTGATAGAGAAGGCATCAAATTTTTGGGAGAATTGGTATTGATGAGCGATATTGAGCTTAAAAATATCAAAAATCTTGGTAAAAAATCTCTTGATGAGATTACAGATTGTCTAGTAGAGCATGGCTTTGGTTCTGACTTTAGTCTTAGCGATTCACTCAGAGAATCATTAACAAAAAAAATAAAACAATTAAAAGGATAAGGCATGAGACATAGACATGGTTATAGAAAACTCGGTCGTACTTCTTCTCATAGAGCTGCATTGCTCAAAAACCTTTCTATAGCACTTACTAAAGAAGGTAGAATCGAGACTACTTTGCCTAAAGCTAAAGAGCTTAGAAGTTATTATGAAAAATTGATCACAAAAGCATCTAGCGGTGATTTGAATTCACATAGAGCAATTTTTGCTATGCTTCAAGACAAAGAGTGTACGAACAAACTTGTTACAGTTATCGCTCCTGAATATAAAGACAGAAACGGTGGTTATACAAGAATTATCAAAACTCGTCTTAGAAAAGGCGACGCTGCTCCTATGGCTATCATAGAGCTAGTATAATTAACTTTTTGAGACCTTTTGGTCTCAACTTTTGATCTCAAAACATCTACTTATATTTTATATAAAATTCCTATATTAATTAACACTTTTTACATATTCGATATATAATCTTTATTAAGATTATTATTGGTTCTATTACAAAGGGTTGTTGTACTTGTGCAAGCTAATTTTACAACATATGATTGGTAAAATATAAATATACTACATTCTATCATATATGGAACATTTAAGAGAAGCAGGAAACGACAAACTATCATGGAATTACTTTTACGGTCCTAAATATGCCCCTATAATAATTGATGAGCCTTTGATGGTCGGATGATCTTCTATCATGATCCTGATATATTTTTTATACTCACTTGTAAACGTAACACCATGTTTGATAAATTTGACTCCGTGATGTTTGGTGATATAGGCTGCAATACTCTCAGGGCTGCCAATAAGAACAGCGTTTGGCCCCGGAAAAAGATCAACACCGAGCATACCGACATAAGTTGCTTTGTGTCCAAATACAGTAAGGTTTTGTTTGACTTTATAAAAATTACCTTGTGGTTCAAACATAGCTTTGTTACTGACAACCTTTGCCATTTTGACAGGGGTCCATGCACTATCAAGCTCTGCTTCCCAAAGGATCGCTGATTCAATGGCCTTACTGTCAAAGTTGTATTTTGGCAATTCTTGCGCACTTAGGCTTGCTGATAAAAAAAGGAATGTCTTAAGCGCTAAAAACAATGTCGCACTTAATATGTTTTTCATTTTCATTATCCTTATTGATTTTGATTTATTATAACATATCTAATAATGACAAGATAGAAATTATATTATTATTGCATTTATGTTAAACATCTTTAATTAATAAAATAAACATATGATTATCATTTATATATTTAATTTTTATTTAGAATAATTTTTTTGTAAAATTCTATAAAAAAATGGATAGTTTTATGTTAAATAAAAGTGAAATAAGTTCAAATGAATTGATAGAATTATTGGTAAAAAGAAAAAACGGCGAAACCGATTTTTTATTGGTTGACGTAAGAGAAAAAATGGAATATGCTATGGGTTATATTGATGGAGCTGATATGTTAAAGCCGACTTCATCATTTAATCAGTGGGCTGAAGAGTTGCTCAATACTCATAAAGATAAAAAGATAATATTTACATGCAGATCAGGAAATCGAAGCGGACAGGTTACACAGATCTTTAAAGCAAACGGATTTGACGGAGCAATCAATCATAGAGGCGGAATCATTTCGTATGGTGGGTCAATAGCAAGGCCGTAAAAAACAATATAGATTTTATAGCCTGATAATGAAATTGATCCGCATAAATTTATGTTTACTTTGGAATGTTATATTTTAAGTGGATAAACACCATTTTTATCATGATTTTCAGTTCCTACAATAGGAGGATTGAAGACGCATATAAGGCGCATATCTTCTGTACCTCCGTATAGGTTATGGTTGTCATTAAGGTTAAGTGCATACATGATTCCATCATAAATATCATGTATCTCTCCTGTTGAGAGATCTTCTATCTTGCCATTGCCGCCGACACAATAGACGGCTTCAAGATGATTTTGGTAGTGAATATGTGTTTTAGTCCCTGCTTTGATAATAGTTTCATGAAATGAAAATCCCATGTCGTCTTGTTTGAGCAACATTCGCCTGCTAGTCCATTGCCCCTCTTTTGCATGCACCTCTCTTGGTGAGTCAATAATGTGTTTGATGTCTCTTACGATCATTAAAATTCCTCTTTAAGTCTATTTTGTTTTTGTGTCATTACTTTATCGACGGCTTGCTCAAACAATGCAAGCCCGGCTTGAAGCGTTTCCTCGTCGATAGTCAAAGGCGGCAAGAATTTTACAACCTGTCCATTGGAGCCGCAAGTTTCAATAATTAACCCTAGCTCAAATGCTTTTGCGGATATCTCTCCTGCTACGCTATGATCATTACCTACTTCAAATCCGTAAACCAGTCCACGGCCTCGCACATTAATATTATATTCTTTGTAACGAAAAGCCATCTCTTCTAGTTTTGTTCTAAGTATATTTTCTTTGTAGACAATTGCGTTTGAGAGATCATCATTGTCCCAGTATGTCAATAATTCTGTCGAAGCGACAAAAGCAAGATTGTTGCCTCTAAAGGTGCCGGTATGTTCTCCTGGTTTCCATTGGTCAAGTTCCGGTTTAAGTAGCACAAGTGCCATTGGTAATCCGCCGCCTATAGATTTGCTCAGCGTTATGATATCGGGCGTAATGTCTGCAAATTCAAAAGAAAAGAAATCACCCGTTCTGCCATTACCTACTTGAATATCATCAACGATAAGCAGCATGTCAAATTCTCTGCAAAGTGCCTCAATGCCTTGCAGCCACTCTTTGGAAGCAACATTGATGCCTCCTTCCCCTTGGACTGTTTCCAATATAACTGCCGCAGGTGCATCTAGACCGCTGCTATTATCTTCAAGAAATTTTCTAAATATCATTAGAGAATCTATATCATTTCCTAAATAATCATCATAAGGTATAAATGTAACATTGGAGCGGCTAATATGTGATTCATCACGATAAAAATTATTGCCAGTTACCGATAGTGATCCTTGGGAAAGTCCATGATATCCATTTGTAAATGATACAATGTTTGAGCGGCCCTTAACGAGACGGGCAAGTTTGAGTGCCGTTTCTACGGCATTAGTGCCTGTAGGACCGGTAAATTGTAGTTTGTAATCCAAATTTCTAGGACGTAAAATAGTTTCTACAAATTTTTCAATAAAAGCTTTTTTGGCAGTAGTAGCCATATCCAGCCCATGCACTATGCCATCTTTTTGAAGATAGTTTATCATCACATCTGTAGCTTTTTCATTGTTATGACCATAATTAAGCGTACCGGCTCCTGCAAAAAAGTCAATATATTCATTGCCTTGTTCATTTGTAATCTTTGCACCTTTGGCATGTTTGAAAATAGTAGGAAAGCTTCTAATGTAGCCTCTTACTATAGATTCATGGTTTTCAAATACCCTCATTGTTTGCTCCTTATGTTGTTTTTTGTTTGAGTATATATAGTAGTTCATCTTCATGCGCCTCTTCAAAATCCTCTTTTGTTGCAAATACGCTAATTTCTTTGTGAAAATCAAATTCATCTGCAAATTTTTCAAATACTTTTTGGGAGGCAGTATTTGAAGGCGAGATAGTTGTATGGATACATTTGATATGTGCAAGCCCAGGTGAGTTAAATAGTTTTTTTAACATTTTGATAGCTATGCCATGTCCTCTTGTGGCGTTATCAACTGCAATCTGCCATACAAAAAATATATCTTTATCTTTGGGTAAAATAAAGCCAGAGACAAAACCGACGACAATTTCGTTTTTTTTGGCAACCATGCAAGTATCACTAAAATATGTGCTCTGCAAAAGATAGAGATATTCTGAATTTAGATCCAGCGGTTTGGAGTTTTTGATGAGGCGGTGGATACTTTTTGTATCCTTTTTTGTTGGGCGGTGTAATCTAATGGGGTCTTCCAAAAATTCTCCTCCTTAGTTTAAAATATATGTATATTTTGTGAAAAAAATAAATAAATAATAGAGAAAGAATTGATTTGTTTTTTACACAAAAGAAACCTAGTATAACATACTTTTTGCAAAAAAACAAATAAAAAATATAATATAGGCATTGATGTTGGATATCAAAGAGTAAATCTTGTGCTTTAAAATAGGTAAAAAAAATAACAAAAAAATTATTATAAATACCGATAGTAAATCTAGTTTTTGGATATCGTTTAAATAATATTATATAAATAGCTTCACATCTAATGGTACATGAGCAGGAGGTTATTTCTGATCTATTTTTTCAAGGTCAAACAGATCAGAATAAATCGGCCCACAATAATGCCCATTACAGAATAAACAGCAATAGGGCCATAAACAAAAAAAAGAGAGCCCAAGAGCAAACTTAGTATAAAAAAACGCAATGTAAAAGTCAAAAAAAGTGAACCGTTACTCTTTTTTCTTATTTGTAAAAGTTGTAAAAAAAGATGTATAAAATATAATATACTGATGATAATTCCGAGTATAAAAAAAAGTATTTCTTTCATTTTTTATAAATAAAAACTCTCCAGACAGAATACAAAGCAACAAAAAGACCTAAAATAATAAACGTAACAGACCAAGAAATGCCATTACTGCTTGATGATAGGTTTTGATCTAAGTAGCGACCAATATAGCCACCAATAACCATAGGCATAGCTATCATCCATCCTACTGTACCAATAACAATAACGGTTTCCCATAAAATACCTTTTTTACGCCATTTTTGCATCCATGATACTTTCTTGTCAATATGCTCTAAAAAACTATTTTTTTTGTCATTATTCAATTTCGCGCTCCAATTCAATTATTTTTTTAAAAAATGCTTTTCGAAGATTTTGCATATTGAGATGAAATGTAGACTCCCTTTCTTGTTGTTCTTTGAATAATACCTCTATAATCTCTTTGAGCTCACCAATATTGTTGCTTTGAGCAAATTCTTTTGTTGTAACGGTCAAAAGATTATTTTTAAAAGAGAGTATAGCGCCATTAAATGCAAAATATTCTTCTTTGTCTTCTATAAGAGCAATTGCTATGGACGGTTCCAAAATTGTCAGAAACTCAATATGCCTTGGCAATATACCAAAGGAACCTGTTTTGTCTTCGGCTCTAAAAAAATAGACATTATTTATTATTTTTACTTGTGCAGGGGTTATGATATGTAGATCAAAGAGTGGCTTCATCTATTGTTCCGATCATGTAAAACCGATTTTCATCAATTGCATCCAGTTCCCCGGAAATGATCTTTTTGCACCCACTTATCGTTTCCGAGAGCAAAACGCTTTTGCCTGATCTCCCAGTGAATGATTCAGTTACAAAAAAAGGTTGTGTTAGAAATCTTTCCAGCTTTCGCGCCCTTGTGACGATCAAGCGGTCTTCGTGGCTTAATTGCTGCATGCCAAGCATTGTAATGATATCCTGAAGATCTTTGTATTTTGCCAACATTTCTCTAACTTCTTTTGCTACACGATAATGCTCTTCACCAACGCTTGTCGGGTCGAGTAGTTTTGAATGAGATGCTAGTGGATCTATGGAAGGATAAAGCCCTTTGGATGCATAACTGCGTGAAAGTATTATGGACGTATCCAGATGTGTAAAAACAGAAGCAACCCCAGGATCAGTAATATCGTCGGCCGGCACATATATAGCTTGTACAGAGGTAATAGAGCCTTCTTTTGTTGAAGCGATCCTCTCTTCAAGTTCGGCGATTTCATTTAAGAGTGTAGGTTGATATCCTACACGCGAAGGGATTCTGCCGAGCAATGTAGATATCTCTTGCCCGGCTTGAATAAATCTGTAAATATTATCGATCAGCAAAAGTACTTCTTTGTGTTCATCATCTCTAAAATATTCACTCATGGTCAAAGCAGTAAACGGGGCTCTGTATCTGATGCCAGACGCTTCATTCATTTGGCCAAATATCATAGTCGTTTTATCCATAACACCCAATTCAACCATTTGTGTATAAAGTTCGTGTCCTTCTCTGATCCTTTCTCCTATGCCGGCAAAGATAGAAACCCCGCTATGTAGTGAAATTGATTTAAATATAAACTCTGAGAGCAAAACCGTCTTTCCGACACCGGCACCCCCGAAAAGTCCTACCTTCCCTCCTCTGATAAAAGGTGCTAGCAGATCAATAACCTTGATGCCTGTTTCATAGATCTGCACATTTCCACTTTGTGTCGAGACTGCCATTGATGGTTGAAACGTAGATCTTAACTGTGGAAATTCTCCTTTTTTGTCGTCAATCGTATTACCCAACGCGTCGAAAACCCTGCCCAATATCTCCTTGCCAACTGGAACGGTTATTTGTTTATGAGTTCTTTGGACTTGCATTCCTTTTTTGACACCTTGCATATATCCTAAAGCAACAGCTCTAATGAGATGGTCATCAAGTTGTTTGCGTGTTTCAAAATAGAGTTCCCTGTCTTTTATTTTAAGTATCAGTACTTCAAAGATAGATGGTATCTCTTCTTTAAAATAGATATCACAAACAGTTGAATTTAGTGCAATTATGGTTCCATACATTCTTATCTTTTATCTTTATTAAAACTTCTATATTGTATTATAGCTAAATCCATGAATGGGAGGAGATAAATTTGAATACATATATTTTCCCCGAAGTTGTATGGCGACTTGAAATAATCAATTTAGACATTATAATTACCGAAACTGTGGTAACGACATGGGCAATTATGATTTTTTTGTTTTTTATTTCTCTTTGGATCAGCAGCAACCTTTCTGTTGTAAGACCGACAAAAATACAACTTTTCGCTGAACGTATCGTTGTTGCCATTAGAAGTACTCTTGAAGGTTCTGCCGCCATTCCGGTTTGGACTTTAATTCCATTCATAGGCACGTTATGGATTTTTATAGGGATAATGAACTTGGTTTCATTGATACCTTATTTGCATAATCCTACAAGAGATCTGAGTACAACAGCCGCACTTGCTGCAATATCGTTTTTTTCCATTCATTATTTTGGTATCAGATTTAGTGGATTGCAAAATTATCTAAAACGTTACATCGAACCTTCACTGTTACTGCTTCCATTTAATCTTTTTAGTGATTTTTCGAGAATATTTGCAATGGCAATACGACTTTTTGGAAATATGCTTAGCTGGGAGATGATCATCGCTATTTTAATTGCTCTGGCTGGATTTTTAGTGCCGATTCCGATGATGCTGCTTAGTATTGTAGGAGATTTACTGCACGCTTATCTTTTCGGATTATTGACTTACATATTTATTATAGGCGGAATACAAGCTGAACAAATCAAATCAACAATAGGAGCAGAAAATGGATAGTATGACAATAATTATTGCAGTTTCAATCATAACAGCCGGACTAACGATCGCGATAGGAGGCTATGGACCATCAAAAGGCGAGGCAGATGCGCTTTCAAAAGCAATTGAAACCATTGGAAGGCAACCCGAATCAGCTAATGATATTACACGTTTGCTTTTTGTTGGAATGGCAATGGTTGAGTCGGTGGCTATTTATTCTTTGGTAATAGCACTGATCATTCTTTTTGCCAATCCTTTGTTAGACTATATTGGCAAATAAGAATTTTCATGTTTAATTGGTGGACTTTCTTTTTTCAGGTTTTAAATTTTTTTATTGTTCTATATATTCTATATAAGTTATTTTTTAATCCCTTGAGGCGCATTATACAAGCAAGAGAAGAGATGATAGCCAAGCGCCTTGAAAACCTTGAAGAGCGAGAAAAACATGTAGCCCAGGATGAAGAGCATCACAAGAAGAGCATGAAGGAGATCCGGTATTTGCGGGATAAAGAGATTGACGAATCAAGAAAGGAAGCATTGATCGAAAAAGATCTTTTATTAAAAGATACCAACAGAGAAATCGCCAATGCACTTGAAAAACAAAACAGGATCATCAAACAGGAGCGGGAAAAATTTGAAAAAGAGATCCGTCAAAAAAGTCTTGAATTTAGTCTATATTACACCGAAAAACTATTAAAAGAGATAAGCGATGAGCAATTGCATCAAAAACGCATTGATAAGTTTTTGCAGGCATTATCCCATAGTGATACAAAAGAGATCGGCTCATTGCAAGAAGAACTTGCCGGCAAAGTATGCAAAGTAGCACTTTATACACCGTTTAAATTAGATGAAGAAGTACTTAAGGAGATTAAAGACCTTTTAAGTAAGGTTTTTAAATGTGATACGGTTGAGTTGCAGATCATAGAAGATGCTTCTTTAATAGCAGGGATCCGTTTGATTGTAGGCAGTAAGGTTTTTGATGCTTCATTCAAAAAAGAGTTGGGGCAGTTTAAAGAAAATATGGAAAATGAGCTGCAATGAGCAATAAAGAGTTTATAGAAAAAATATTTGATAATTTATACCGAGCTGCAGAGTATAAAAGAGAAATATTCAATATAAGTGAAGAGGGATATATTTCCAACATAAGTGACGGTATTATTGAAATAAAAAATCTGCCAAATGTAGGATATTTTGAGCTTTTGGAACTTCCTCATAATCTTTTTGCACTTGCATTGAATATCAAACAAGATGCAACCCAAGCTATAGTCTTGGGAGAATATACGTTGCTTAATGTTAAAGATCGAGTAAGATACACTAATAAAAGCATATCTATTCCTGTCGGAGAAGCATTGCTGGGAAAGGTAGTTGATCCATTGATTTTTACCCTTGACACAAAACAACCGATCGTAACAGATGAATATTATGCCATTGAACAGGAAGCCATTCTCATGATGAAGAGGGATTTCGTCAAAGAGCCTCTATATACAGGCATAAAGATCATCGATGCAATGATCCCAATCGGCAAGGGACAGCGAGAACTAATTGTCTCAGACTCTTCGCTTGGGAAAACATCAATCGCAGTTGATACGATCATTAATCAAAAAGACAAAAATGTCATTTGTGTCTATGTTTCTATTGGACAGAAAAAAACAGAAGTTGCAAGAGTGATCGAGGATCTTAGACGTCATGATGCGCTTGGGCACACAATCGTAGTCGTTGCTTCATCAGACAGTTCTTCAGGCATGAAATTTATCGCTCCTTATTCAGGATGTGCAATAGCTGAGTATTTTAGAGATCAGGGGAAGGATGTGCTTATTGTTTATGATGATCTAACAAGTCATGCAGATGCTTATAGAAGTATTTCACTTTTGCTTGAAATACCGCCTGGACGCGAAGCATACCCAGGAGATATCTTTTTTATTCATTCGCGTCTTTTGGAGCGCGCAGGCAAAAGAGATCATAGATATAAAGGCGGCTCAATAACAGCACTTCCTATTATAGAGACACAAGCAGGGCGTATCTCTGATTATATTCCAACCAATCTCATATCAATAACAGACGGTCAGATATATTTAGACAGAGAACTTTTCAATAAAGGATTTTTACCGGCTATTGATATCGGAAAATCTGTATCTCGCATAGGAGCTAAAGCGCAGGTGCCTGCATTAAAAAAGATGGCAGCTAAACTGAAATTGGATTATTCTCAATTTTTAGAGGTAGAAATTTTTACCAAGTTCGGTGCTAAAGTAGAAGAAAAAACGCAACAATTAATACATAAAGGACGGGCATTGAGGGTTGCGCTAAAACAAAAGCGATATGAGCATATTGATATGTCTAAACAAGTAATTATCTTTTTTTTGAGCAATGAAGGATATTTGCAGTCTCTGCCTTTGATAGAAGTGGAACCATTTATAGAAAAGTTTATTTCTGAAATAAGAAAAAACGAACATGATATTTTTGATATCATCAGTGCAACAAATGAAATCAATGATACGCTTATCAAGCGTCTTCATGATATAGCAATTCAATTTATAAAAGAGCAGCAGAAATGAGCAGTTCTTTATATTTAACAAAGAAGCTCAAAAGCACCAAAGAGATCGAGGATATCATCTCGACAATGAAAGCATTTGCAAATTATAATATTCAAAATGCCAAACGCAAACTCCCGCATCTACGCAAATATCATAGAAGCATAGAAGATGCAGCAGGAGATAGTGTTACAATTTTTCCTAGCCTTGCAAATATTGAACAAAATTTATCTGAAAAAACAATTTTTGTTCTTTTTCTTTCCCAAGAAGGACTTTGCGGGTTTTTTAATGAGAATATCATTAATTTTTTTAATACCATTCCAAAAGAAAATTATAATACTGTCATTGTAGGTGAAGTCGGCGTACAAGAAGCAAGGGTACAAAATATTCCTTATGATCACCATATTAAAGGCGCTACAAATGTGGACTCTGTCGATTGGCATACAGAAGAACTTTCAATATATCTTAATGAAGTGGCTATGAAAGAAAATTTGAGCACTTTGAATTTAGTATATGCAAAACATAACGATATGGCTAGCTATGATGTAGTGGTTAAAAAAGTTTTACCACCTGATTTGTCAGTACTTCATAAAAAATCAATAAATAAAAAACCGCTTTTATATCTAGAAAGCCATGATCTACTGAATGCTTTGATCAGGGAGTATCTTTATATATCATGCTATAGAGCTTTTATAGAATCTGTTGCCAGTGAAAACCAAGAAAGATTCAATGGAATGAATCAAGCAGGAAATGCCATTAAAGAGAGAGAACAACTGATAAAGATTGAACTTAATGCATTTCGACAAAGAGAGATCACCGAAGAATTATTGGAAATAGTCACTACATATCGTGCAATGATAAAAAAATAAGATAAAAAAGTTTTTTGGTATCCAGTGAGTCACTTGTACATGCAATTTAATAGTTAAAAAACAGCACAAAACACGCCTTGCTTTAATTCCACTTAAATTCCCACTATTTGTGATATAATTCGACAAAAACCAAAAGAGGGGAAAAATATGATTCCTTTTACAGATGAAGAGTTAGAACCGGCTGTTATGAATGTTATAGAAAAGGTAAGGCCTTCTATTAAGCTTGACGGCGGGGATATCAAACTTATAGGCATTAAAGACGGTAAGGTATATGTGCAGCTTCAAGGAGCATGTGTCGGCTGTGCCAGCAGCGGCACTACACTAAAATATGGAGTGGAAAAACAGATGAAAATCTTGATCCATCCAGAAATCAGTGTTGTAAATGTACCGATTGGCAGCGAAGATAAATGGAGCGAATTAGGGTGAGTATTAATCAAACACGATTATTAGCAAGGGCAGAAGCGTTGTTTTTAAAAGGAGAGTATCAAAGTGCTCTTCAAACATACGGTATACTGCTAAAAGAATTTCCAAAACTAGATGAAGCACGAATGGGTATCTATCTCAGTGATTTGGGGCTTGAAAATGATGATGAGGCACAAGCTCTTTTTGATTATTATCATTCTATAAAAGACAAACAAGAAGATGCTGTACAAATTATTAATGATATTATAGAATCTTTGGATGCTTCAAAAAACACATTGCAAGAACTTATCTCGTCACATGTAGCATCACAGCTTGAATTGGACGGTATTTCATATAATGATTTCAAAGAATTGATAAAAACCAGAGGCGATTTCAAGCAGACTTTTGAAGATATCATGTTTTCTACTAAAGTCATAATCACGACCAAAGAAGAATTAATGAATTTTATAGTCGAACTTAAAAAGGGCGGCTTTGAAGAGATGGCATTACAATACCTGGATGATACAGCCAACTTGTTTGCCAATGACCAGGATATATTAGAGCTTTATAAGCTGTTTGATAAGGAAGCATAATGAAAATACCTTTTGATCTCAAAGGATATGCCTATATAACAGATAATACAAAATTAATACAAGCGGACACGATCTTTTTGAAGACTTCACAAAATAGCCATTATTTTGATGCGCTATCTATCATACCTGAATTTATTACTCCGGAGGAGTTGATAAGACTTTGGGGGATAGACAACATAAAAGCAGTAGGTGTAACAGGTACCAACGGTAAAACAACAGTAACTGCTGCCATCTATTCTTTGCTTTTGGATCTTGATCATAAACCGGCATTGCAAGGCACTAGAGGGTTTTTTGCGAACGAAGAGAGATTAGAAGAAAAATCTATGACAACCCCATCTGTCTTTGAAACTTTGTATCATATGAAACAAGCAGTTGGGAAAGGATGTGATTATTTTATCATGGAAGTAAGTTCGCATGCAATTGAACAAAAGAGAATAGAAGGGATTGTGTTTGCTCTCAAGATCCATACAAATGTCACAGCCGACCATTTGGATTATCACAAAACAATTGAAGAATATCGCAGGGTCAAGAGTCTATTTTTTGCAGATAAAACACCAAAACTTCTAAATAAAGATGACATAGCCCACATCACATATAATCCTGCAAATGCACAAAGTTATGGTGTTGATCAGCCGGCATCATTTAAAGTACAAGCATTTTCATTAAGCAATGGTATCACGGCATATATAAAACATTTTGAAACCGAAGCTACATTTAGCTCTCCTATGGTGGGACTTTTTAATCTTTATAATCTTATGGCAGCAATCGGAGCTACGGTCATGTTGACAGGCAAACCATTGCAAGAAGTGTGTGACGCAGTAGAGCACTTTGCAGGAGTAGCAGGGCGCATGGAGGTTGTTAGCAATGATCCGCTTGTGATTGTTGATTTTGCTCATACAGATGATGGAATGATGCAGGTATTACAAAGCATGAAAGATAAAACATTCTCAGTTGTGTTTGGAGCCGGCGGCAATCGAGACAAGCTCAAGCGTCCTCGCATGGGGGCAGTTGCGGGCAGATATGCTAGTAAAATCTATGTTACAAGCGACAATCCTAGAGATGAAGAGCCGCAAACTATCATTGATGAGATCCTAGAAGGATTAAAGGGCAAGGATAACGTACAAGTATTTGTAGATCGCAAAGAAGCTATAAAAACTGCATTAAAAGATCTCAAAGAAGGTGAAGCGCTCTTGATATTAGGAAAAGGCGATGAAGATTATCAAGATATAAAAGGCGTAAAGCATCATTTTGATGATAGAGAGATCGTAAGAGAATTCTTGGGCCAATAAAAAGCAGCAACTACTGAGCGGTATTTTATTTTCATTTAAACAAACTTTGGTATTATTCGGAGTAAATTACTCTTAATTAAGGAAAAAAAAATGAATTATGCTTTACCGCAACCGGCTTTTTATATATTTAAATGTCAACAAAGTTCGCCTCCTGGCATGCCAAAACCAAGTTGTGTGAGCCAAAACAATCCTGAATCACAACAGCTATTTATGTATCTAGCTCAAAGTCTAATGCAAAAAGGTATCATTTCTACGGTTCAACCTATCCAAACAGGCTGTTTGAATCGTTGTCAACAAGGTCCTGTGATGCTGGTAGAACCAGGCCATACTATGTATGTAGGCCTTACAAAAGAAAAGATAGATCGCATCATAGATGAACACATTATAGGGGGCAAAGTAGTAGAAGAATATGTGATCGCTCCTGAGATGTGGGGTGAGCCAATAGAGCCTAAAACTTTAGTGCAACCATAAAATCACAATTTTATAGTATAATTGCACTATTTAAATCAAGGGAAATATCTATGACCATTACTATGCTTTATAGTAAAATCCATCGTGCGACAGTAACGGATGCCAATTTAAATTACGTTGGCTCCATCACGATCGATAGTACATTATTGGAAGCTGCTGGAATGTTGGTGGGGCAAAAGGTGGATATTGTAAATATCAATAATGGCGAGAGATTCTCGACATATATCATAGCAGGTGAGGCCGGCAAAGGGGATATCTGCCTAAACGGTGCAGCAGCTAGAAAGGTTCATGTTGGAGATAAGATAATTATTATTGCCTATGCCCAAATGGATGCCAAAGAAGCAACTTCATATCAGCCTAAACTGGTTATATTAGAAGATGAAGACAATACTATAGCTCAAGTTTTAGAAGGATTGGAATAAGCATATGTTTGAAGGATTAGATATCTCTAAAATGTCGCAAATGATGGCTAGTATGCAAGAAGATATGAAGCGTCTTCAAGAGGATGCAAAAAACAAAGAATTCACAGTAAGAGTGGGCGGCGGCATGGTAAGTATTACCATCAACGGTAATTCTGAAGTTTTGGATGTATCTATAGATGATTCTCTTCTTGGTGATAAAGAGTCATTGCAGATATTGCTTATCAGCGTTATGAATGATGCTTATAAAATGGTAGAAGATGATAAAAAAGCACAAGCAATGAAGATGATGGGTGGAATTAACCCTTTTGGGTCATGAGACAGTTTAAAGCCTTGTAGTGTCAACAAGATAGCCAAACTCTTTTGAAGTTTTAAGATGAACTATTTTTCTAACAGCGCTAGATGATCTGCCATCTGTTTTAATCATTTCTTTCAAAATCGTCTTAATGTTATTCATTTCTGCTCCTTTATAAAAATGGTGTTTTAAAAAAACAAGATAAGTATAAATAAAAATCATTACAATATGATTACATTAGGAGAGCGTAAATATGCAATCATTAGCTAAAGCAATAGAGCAAGACTCACTTGTGCAAACAAAACAAATCATTGATAATGGTGTTGACTTGTCAAAACCTCTTGTTCTTGGAAACGAATACGATCTAGACAGCCCTGATGAGGTAAGCGTATTATCTTTTTCGATAAGAAAGAATGCCAGCATTGAACTTATCAAACTTCTCTTAAAGCATGGAGTAGATCTCTTTGAAGTTGACAAAGAAGGAGTAAGCAGCCTGGATATTGCTATCAAATTCAAGAGATATGATGTAGTACAATTGTGCATTGATAGCGGATTTGATATCAATACTACCAAGAGAAAAAGCGGCATAACTCCTCTAATGCTGGCATCATGTTTCAATGATATCGACATGTTAAAGTTATTGTTAGAAAATGGAGCCAAAATTGATAATAAAGATAAATTTGGCATGAATGCTATAGAGTATGCAAAAAAACTAGGCCAGACAAAAACTGCAGAATTTTTAGAAAATATGATAAATCGCAATAACTAATTTAAGCCTTATTTGTTTGTCATCTAATCACTATTATCATATTTTTGTCAATTGTTACATTATGATATAATATGCAAAAAAGAAAGTAAATAATGAATCAAAAAACCCTCCATTTAGTAAGCCTAGGCTGTACTAAAAATCTAGTAGACAGTGAAGTGATGCTTGGCCGTTTAAATGATTATGTACTTACCGATGATGCCCAAAACGCAGATGTCATTATTGTCAACACTTGCGGATTTATAGAAGCCGCCAAAGAGGAATCTCTTTCAACTATATTAAATCTTCATGAGCAACGAAAGAGCGACTCATTGCTTGTTATGAGCGGTTGTCTGAGCGAGAGATATAAAGATGAACTACAAAAAGAACTCCCTGAAATTGATATATTTACAGGAGTAGGCGACTATGACAAAATAGATGCGATGATAGAAGCCAAAAAAGGCGTGTATACTCCAGAGGTATTTTTAGCAGATGAAAATTCATCTAGGGTTATCACAGGCTCTAATTATCATGCTTATATCAAAATAGCCGAAGGGTGTAATCAAACGTGCTCGTTTTGTGCTATTCCGCACTTTAAAGGCAAGCTGCATTCCAGAACTCTAAATTCAATAGTCAAAGAAGTAACTAATCTTGCAGCCAAAGGATTTTGGGATTTTTCATTTATCTCTCAAGATAGCTCGAGCTATGGAAGAGATATAGGGTTAAAAGACGGCCTTATAGATATGATTGGCGAGATAGAAAAAATAGAAGGCGTAAAGAGTGCAAGAATCCTGTATCTATATCCAAGTACGACCAGTTTTGCTCTCATTGATAAAATAGCTGATTCCCCAGTTTTTCAGACATACTATGATATGCCAATCCAGCATAGTGACGATAGTATGTTTAAAGTGATGAAAAGGGGTTTCGGAGAAGAGAAAACAAAAGCATTGTTGTATCATATGCGAAGTAAGCCAAATGCATTTATTCGTACTACATTCATAGTGGGACATCCAGGCGAGAGCGATGAGACATTTGATAGACTTTGCGAGTTTAGTAAAGATTTTGGTTTTGATAGATTCAATGTATTTGCCTATTCCAATGAAGAGTCAACAAGTGCCTACAGTATGGAGCAAATTTCTGCCAAGACCATAGCCCAAAGAGCAAAAAAATTAGGCGCACTTGCTGCTGATGCTACAACTCTTTCGTTGTCAAAATTGATTGACACTACTTTGCAAGTTGTAATAGACGGGGAGAGCAGCGAGCATGAATATCTGCTTAGTGCCAGGCCGCTTGCTTGGGCAGTAGAAATTGATGGAGAGATACTTGTTAATGATACATCTGATCTGCCTATCGTTTATGGTGGTGCGTACGAAGCAAAACTAACGGAGCTTGTCGGCGATAAACTTTTGGCTACACTTGTAAAAAAGGTAGAAGGATGAAGAAGGAAGGAAGAATAGTAGAGAGTGAAAGATGGTGTCATTCTGAGGCACAAAGTGGCGTGAGAATCTAAAAAAGATACAAGATGAAAACAGATAAAAAGATGCTTCTTCATTCTCTTCGCTTCCTTGAAAATAAAAAACTTCTTCTCGCGTTTTCCGGAGGCATTGATTCATCAGCACTTTTTTATATGCTTATAGATAATGGATTAAAGCTTGATTTAGCAATAATAGATTATGGTATCAGAGAACAGAGTAAAGATGAGGTAGCTTATGCCAAAGAGTTGGCCTTAGAGTATGATTGCATTTGCCATGCCATCGCGGCCCCAAGTTTTGATAGCCATTTTGAAGCCAATGCAAGAGCATTTAGGTATGATTTTTTTGAAAAATTGATAGAAGAATATGGGTATCATGTATTGCTCACAGCACATCAGCTTAATGACCAGCTTGAATGGCTTTTGATGAGGCTAACCAAAGGTGCAGGAGTTTGTGAGCTGATAGGTTTGCATAGTGTCGCACAAAGATCAAACTACACTATTGTGCGTCCGCTGCTAGAATATAGTAAAAATGAATTGCAAGATTATTTGGATAACAATAAATACAGATATTTCATAGACGAAAGCAATAACGACGAGAGCTATGAGAGAAATTATTTTCGTAAATATTATAGTAATTCGCTCATCGAAAAATACAAAGACGGTATAAAACGAAGTTTTAAGTATCTAAAAGATGATATATTTATAATTGAAGATAGATTTGAGACCATTTTTGCCTATAAAGAGCTTAGAGTAATAAAAATATATGATACAAGGCTTCGAGTCAAAGCAGCAGATATGGCTCTTAAAGGGTTAGGATATCTTTTGAGTTCATCACAAAGAGACGAGATAGAAAAAAACGATAATTTGGTCATTGGGGGAGTTTGGGCGATTGGTTTGAGTGGTGATAAACTTTATATTGCACCATATCATAAAATAGTATTGCCAAAAGAGTTCAAAGAAAAATGTAGAGTCACAGGTATCCCCCCCCTTGTAAGAGGATATTGGTATACGGAAAATTTAGATAAAATAACCATATAATAAAACTTGATTTCCAAGGAATCTTTATGAGATATATTTTAAGTGTGTTGATTTTATTGTCATTCATTGGGTGTAAAGGTAAAAATTCCGACGATACCGATAAAAGCAGCAAGAATCTTCAATTAACTCAAGCCCAGCTTCAAAAAACAAAACCTATCACAAATCAACAATTTAGAGAATTATTGCCAGATACTTTGGGTAATTTCAAACGAGCACAGATTTCCATGGGGTACTCTGGTCTATATTCGGCTGAAATGACCTATATCAATAAAGATAAAAAAATTTTGGTCTCTATCGTAGACGGTGCAGGCCAAGAAGGAAGTAATCTAATAGCTTTAATGAAACAAAGTATTGACTCAAATATTGATATAAAAAACAAAAATGGATACTTAAAGTCAACATCTATTGACAATATTAAAGCTATAAAAGAAGAGACAAAATCACAAAACAGCATTGTAAATAAATTGACAATGATAATATCAGGCAGATTTTTGTTGACAATAGTAGGTACCAATGTTGATATGAACGAGCTAGAAGAGATCATAAAAGATGAAAATATGATAATAAAAATTCAAAAATTGGCCCAATAGATTAAAATTATATTAAATTTTTATTTAACATTTATTTTCTAAAAAAAATAGTATAATATCTCAAACTTATATTACAAAGGGGAGTAGAATGAAAACAAAATATGTATTATTGTTGTCAGCACTTTTGATGATAAGCGGATGTGGCGATAAAAAGACCGATGAACAAAAAGAAGTCGTGATACAAAAAGAAAGCACTAAAGAGATGAAAGATGCTTTTGAAGAAATAGGAAAAACTTCAGAAGATCTAAAAAAGGCTACTCCCTTGTCCAACGAACAACTAAAAGCCCTATTGCCCGAAAAAATAAATGGATTCAATAGAAAAAGATTCTCAATAGGACAGCTTGGTATGCATATTGCCGAAGCTGAGTACGGAGAAGAGGATAAACAAATCACACTCTCCATATTGGATGGGGCAGGTGAAGCAGGAAGTGCTATGATAGCAATGATGCAAATAGGTATTAATGCAGGCGGCGAAAGCGAAGATGAGAGCGGATATAGAAAACCGATAAAAATAGATGGCAACAATGGCGTTGAAGAGCAAGAACGGTCCGATAATAGAGTTACTAATAAAATTATGCTTATTGTAAAAGGAAGATTTATGTTGACACTCGAAGGTAACAACATAGAAGTGGATAAATTAAAAAGTATAATAGAGAGCGAAGATTTTATTGATAAACTAGAAGATTTAGATGATTAGAGGTTGTTAAGATTTGGCTTTTATTTTTTTGCCAATGGATGAGCTTTGAGATACTCTTCTAATTTTTTGTTATTTCCCAGCTTGGTGTATATTTGAGTTGTTGCCATAGAAGAGTGCCCTAAAAGCTCACTAACATCTGCTATCCTAGCTCCGCTGTTTAGCAGATGTGTAGCAAAAGAGTGCCGGAGCTGATGAGGTGTAGCTTTAATACCGTGTGTTTTAAAAAGTTTAGAGAGTTTATATCTCAGTCCTGCTGAATTAAGCGGGGCCTTGTATTTTTCGAATAGATATTTTTGAGGCATATAAATATCCATATACTCTTTTAATATAATTTGGAGTTCAGGCATTATCGGCAATTGCCGTACTTTATTGCCTTTACCGTGAATCTGTATCCATTCCCTTTTTATATCTGATAGTTTCAAAGAAGCCAGTTCACTTATCCTAAGACCTAAACCATAGAGCATATACACCAAAGCTTTTTGTTCTATATCAGCAGTACCAAGCACCTCTTTTAGATGATTTTCTTCAATAGGTTTTGGTAATGTTTGAGGTACTTTAATGGAATCATTTGGGTAAAAAGTGACATTCAAATTTTTTTGGTCGTTTAAAAATTTGACAAAAGAACGCAGGGAACTGAGTTTTTTGGCTATGGTTTTTTTATTGTTTTTGATAATTTTGAGCCGAAATGGTGTAATGTCTATGGATATTTTTTCATCAACTTCTTGGTTGATATGGCTGAGTTCTATCATTTGTTTCAAAGCTATCTCGTAAGTTGTAATGGATGTCTGGCTATATCCTCTAATTTGCCAAGTATAATCTAGAAAATCATCTAAAAATTCTAAGAATTTGTTTTTCATATTTTAGATAGTGGTATATTGTACCATTGTATTGTTCACTATTTTTTTAGCCTCTTGATGATCAAGTCCGTTTAGATCAAGGAGTTTAGTGTATATTTTTATAGTACTAAACGGTTTTGGTATGATAAATTTATCCCAGCTTTTTAACTGCCAATATTTGTTAACCTTGTAATTTATGGTGAAGACTTGCAGATTGGATTTTTGTGCCAAAGCAACTATCCCGTCACCAACAGAAAATCTAGGTCCTCTAGGCCCGTCCGGAGTTATAAGTACATCATCACCTTTTTTTAATGCATTTAAGGCATTGATAAGTGCTTTAACCCCGCCTTTTGATGATGAACCTTCAATGGGATAAATATTGAAATATTGTATCGTGTTAGAGACTATTTGTCCGTCTTTGTGAGCTGATGCAATTGCCCCTGCCTTGTGTGTTAAGAAAAGTTTGCGATAATACTGCGGAGATATCAAAAGTTCACTGTGCCAGCATGCAAAAATATATTGCTTGTCAGTAAAATGTGACAGATGATAATAATGTTTTTTGGTAGTTAGCCATATTAATCTCATGAGGCAATAAATGAAAAAAGGAATGACATTGTAGATCAAAAAATTTGAGATCTTTTTTTTCATCTAATCTTTTATCACTTTCCCCTCTAAGAGGCTTCTTGAAGTTTTTGTGATTTTTACCGGCCTAATGGTACCAAGCAGCTCTTCGCTTCCTTCCACAAAAACAAGTTTCCCGTCGTCGCTTCTGCCTGCAACTTTGCCGTTTGGTTTTAACTCATCAAAATAGACTTGATGGATAGTATCAAGCTGTGCTTGCATAATTTCATCCAAGATCTGCATATGACGCTCTTGAAGTCTTTTAAGCCTAGCTGATGCAATCTCTGAATCTACTTGATCAGCATACTCTGCTGCTGGAGTATGAGGCCTAGGAGAATATATGAAAGAGAACATTTGATCAAATCTAACACGTTCAAGAATATCCATCGTATCTTCAAAATCCTCATCACTCTCTCCAGGGAACCCTACTATGATATCTGTAGAAATTGTTGCATTAGGAACCAAAGAACGAATAAGCTCGCAACGGTTCAAAAACCACTCTTTGGTATATCCTCTTTTCATGGCTTTGAGTATTTTACTTGAGCCGCTTTGCAGAGGAACGTGAATTTGTTTGCATACCTTGGGATTAGAAGCAAATTCTCGTACAAAATCATCATCCATATGCAGAGGATGCGGAGACGTGAAGCGAATGCTCTCTAAACCGTCTATGAGACTGATAGTTTGGAGTAGGCCGGTAAAATCTTTAACTTCGCTTGTTTGGCTAAAACGTCTTCCGTAATTGTTTACATTTTGACCAAGCAACATCACCTCTTTGGCTCCACTCTCAACCGCTTTTTTAATTTCGTTCACTATAAGATGGCTAGGTATAGATATCTCTTCGCCTCTAGTGGTAGGCACTATACAGAAGGTGCATGATTTATCACAACCCATTGAGATGTTAACCATGGCCTTAAAAGGATTTGTGCGATATTCGCCAAATGCATATGTACTGTCATCATAATTTGTATCTATTTCTACAGCGTGTTTTTGATGTAATACTTTGGTGATCTTGGATACATTTCTAGCGCCCAAAACAAAATCTACCATCGGAGCTCTACGTATGATCTCGCGGCCAAGATGGCTTGCCGTGCATCCGCATACTCCTATTTTGGCATTTGGCTTTTTGTTTTTACTAAAAACACCAATCTCTGAGAAAAGTTTAGCAACAGGTTTTTCTCGGACACTGCATGTGTTAATGATTATTAAATCAGCCTCTGAGATGTCGGCAGTAAGTGAGTAATGTTCAGTTGTGGATAGTTCAGCAATGAGATGTTCGCTATCGCGAACATTCATAGCACATCCTAGTGTTTCAATATATAGTTTTTTTTGCATTAAAAGTTATATAATATGAACTTCATAGATGTATTCATTTTCATCCAATCCGTACTTGACCTCTCTCATGTATACGCTAGATCCTTTCTCTTCAAAGTATTCTATAAGCTCTTTCAGTTCTTTATGTGAGTTTTCTCTGTCAAAATAAAATATAGACTTCGTCGACAACTCAGCTTCGATTTCTTCAATATCTATAGCTTTCGGTTTAGCCTTAAGTGATGTTCTAGCAAGTTTTAGTTTCATTTTGATCCTTATATTGTATGTGTCATTCAATGCTTAATTATGGTCATTATACTTAATTTTGGGTAAAGGTTCGTTGAGATATAATTATATTCTACAAAAATGAATACTTCCCACAAGAGATATCAATGTTATTTATGCCTTCTTTTGGTAGGAATATAAATCATTTTATAAACAAAAAGGATAACTCTTGGAAAAGATTTTAGATACGGTTGAAGCTATAGCACATGAAAAAAATATTACAAAAGAACAAGCTCTAGCTGCATTTAAAGATGCACTTATTAATACTGCAAAGAGATTGACATCAAGTGATAGCATGTTTGAAGTTTTTATAGATAATCAAAAGAAAGATTATACTATATTTAAAACGATCTCTATAGTAGCAGACGATGATGAGAGATTGGTTGCCGGATCTGACGGATTTATGGCTTTAAGTACTGCTCAAGAATATGATAAATCCATCGAAGTTGGGGATACTTTCAAATCAGAATTTGACCTAGAACAATATGGACGTACAGCATCGGCTAATCTTTTTCGTGAATTAGAATATCATATTCAAAGACGTATCGAGCAAAGTTTGCTCGAGCGATACCAAGATAAAGTAGGTACCATCGTAATAGGTACGGTATCTAGAATAGACAGCGAAGAAAATACATATGTTGAGATAGGTGAGCTTAGAGGTGTTTTGACTCTCCGTAATCGTATCAAAGGCGAAAAATTTAAAGCAGGAGATACTATAAAAGCACTGCTAAGATATGTCAGTATCAATCCAAAATTTGGATTATTTCTAGAGCTTTCTCGCACAGCACCAAAATTTTTAGAAGCACTTATGGAGCGAGAAGTTCCAGAAATCGCAGACGGTGTCCTAGAAATTACTAATTGTGCGAGAATTCCTGGAGAGAGAGCCAAAATAGCCCTTAGGGCATTGCAATCAAACATAGATCCGGTTGGTGCTGCAGTAGGGGTAAAAGGTGTAAGGATCAATGCGGTAAGCGCTGAACTTATAGGTGAAAATATCGATTGTATCGAATATTCACCGATCCCGGAAATTTTTATTACTAGAGCGTTGAGTCCTGCAATAGTTCAAAACATCAAAATAGAGAAAGAAAAAGCAATAGTATCGATCACAGGCGACCAAAAGGCAAAAGCTATCGGGAAAAGCGGTATTAATATACGTCTGGCTTCTATGTTGACCGGTTATGCTATCGAACTAAATGAAATAGAGGGCAAAACAACTGAGCCTACTGATACTAAAGAGAGTGCAAAAACCACAGATACCTCAGCATTGGCTAATTTGTTTAGATAGTTAAAAGTGCTCCTCGCTTATGCGAGGATGGCGTAAAATTATAAGAAATCGTCGATTGTAATGCGTCTATTTTTTGCTCTAGCATAATTATCATCAACTACGGTTTTTTGTTCTATTTTTTTTGCCTCAGGCGCTCTTTTGTATAAGTCTGCATATTCTACGGCTTGTTTAACCTGTACCGGCGTTCCCATTGGTGCCCAGTGAAAAAGTTGTTCCGCATATTCTCTTGGTACCCTAATGCAGCCATGGGAAGCCGGATAATCAGGAACATAACCTTGGTGTATTGCGATACCCCAATTGGTTAGGCGCATCATGAACGGCATAGGCAGATGATATATATTGGATATATGATGTCTTTTTTTTTCTGTTATTTTAAATTTACCGACCGGAGTGCGGTGACCCGGTTTTCCGGTAGAGATACGACTCTCTATTACCACTTCGCCATCTTCGATAGCATAAATTTTTTGCATACCAAGATCTATGATTATTTCTTTGTAACCAAATGAGTAAGAGACACATAACAAAAATATGAATGTAACTTTATAAAATTTCACACATTGCCTCCTTTTTAAATTCTTATACTTAGATATAAAATTATATCATATTAAAACAATTTTTATTAAATTTACCTATTATATCTTAAACCCCATACTTTTGCCATCATTTTCAAAACTGCTACCGGATTCTTTTTCTATTTCTTCTTTGAAATCACCCATAGTAAATAGGCTCTCTTCTCTGACGGCAACTTTATATGCTGTATTTTTAATAACAAGGCTGATCTGTGCACCTGTTAGTTCATAGTTGGCCAAAGATTCTACTTCAAATCCGTCTTCGTAGTCTGCATTTTCCGGAAGCATTAGCTGCCACAGCTGCAATCTCTGTTTTTTGGTAGGTTTTTTGAATTCTATTTTATAGTCAAAACGTCTAGAAAAAGCTTTATCAATATTGCCTAGCAGATTTGTAGTAGCTATTAGTATACCTTCAAATCTTTCTATTTGTTCTAAAAAAATATTTTGCATTTGGTTGTGCATCTTGTCGCTACTGCTTCCGCTCCCTTCTATTCTGCTGCTCAAAAATTGATCCGCTTCATTTAAAAGCAAAATCGGCTCTACTTTTGCTTTTTGACTGAGGGCTTTAAAGTCATCAAATATCTTGCGTACATTTTTTTCGCTCTCGCCTATGTACATCGAGAGAATTTTGGAGCAATCAAAAGAGAGTAAAGGTTTTTTAAGAGTTTTAGCTAGACTCATAGCCGTCATCGTTTTGCCAGTTCCTGCGTGACCATAAAATATAATCTTTGCATCTATGCCTTTCCTTTTTTCTTTTATGCCCCATAATTTTAATTTCGCGTATACATCTTTATCCATTTGCTTAATAATAGTTTCAAGGGTTTCCCTAGTTTTGGCATGGAGCACTACGTCATCAAGAGTTGTTGTCGGTTCAAAATATTCGAAAATCTCCTGTTCTTTTACTAACATATCAAGTTTTAGTTTAGTAACTTTTTTCTTTTTATGAGGATGAATGATGCGCTGAAGCACTTCTTCATTGATAAAAAATGAACGGCTGATACCACCGAACATATTGAGTATCTCATCATAATCGATTATCTCTTCGCTTATTAGCTTAGAGCCTTCTTCTAGCATGGCACGATTTTTTATCTTTTCATATTCATCAAAACTGATAAGCTCTATAAGGCTGTTCATCTCACGAAATTGCCCTTCGCCTGCACTATATTCTTCTTTTAGAAGGGCTAGAAATATCTTTTGTTCTTTTTCATCCAATTCTTTTTCTGCAAAAAATTCTTCTACTACTATCGGCTCGGTAGTTACTCTGAGTCTCTCTTCGATCCTTTTGGTAAGAAGAGAGAGTTTGTTTTTAAGACGTCCAATAGTCAAAGAGTTATCACCAAAGCCTTGCTTGGAAGTTGCAATTGAGTGTAATAGTGTGACCATATCAAATTGATCTTGAAGGTACTCAAGATGATCGGTATACGGCTTGATCTCAGGAAGCAAGATCTCTAAAGATCCTTCCTCTAAAAGTCGAAGCAGAGATATGCTTGGCACTACGGAAGCTCCAAGCAACTCCAACTTGGAGCTTTCATGGGTTTTTATCTGGCCAAAACTGCTTTGTACTATCCATCCAAGATCAATGAGATTTTTTATCATACCAAGATTATGTATGTAGTCATATCCTTTGACTTCAAAACACTCTTGAAGCATTTCCAATACACTTACCTCTTCTATGCCCTTGGCGTATCTGCGGCAAATATATTGTACCAATATTACTTCATCAGATGAACATTTGAGATGTTCATATATTGGGCTTTTGGCTGGGTTTTTGGCATCTAAAAATGCGATAAAATGTTCCAATTGCAATACCTTATTTTTTAGTTAGAGTATAGCATAAATATAACTGTTAGTCCATAGCGGCTGTTTTGTATGCCGCATAGACGTTCAAAAGAATATAAAATAGTATTTATTTTTTCAAATGGTATATCATAAATAAATATGATAATAGACAACTTTTAATTTTAAATTGTGTTATAATAACTAAAAAAGGAGTAAGCATGAAAAAAATATTTTTGATACTTTTTGTAGGAATTTTTGCTTATGGTGAAAATTATCTCAAGCAAGGCGATGTTCAATACGCCAATGGCAATTTTGATAAAGCTATAGAGTTGTATACCAAAGCTATTGCTGCAAATCCAAATAGCTGCACCGCTTACAACAACAGAGGGCTCGTCTATTATGAAAGAAAGGACTATAAAGCAGCAATAAGAGACTACTCTGCAGCTATTGATAAGCAATCAAATTGTCTTGGAACTATTATTAATAGAGGAGTTTCATATTCGCGTATCGGTGATTATAAAAACGCTTCTATCGATGCTAGAAAAGCATGTGCGCTTGGTGATTGCGAACTGCTTGATATGCTTAAAAAAAATGGGATTTTAGTAAATTAAAAGACGGTATATATTTTTCCAACCCATATACTCTTGCAAATGGTGTATATTTGTCTTTTATTATCCTTTGTGCATCGTATAATTTAGACAAAATAAACGATTATCAAATCCGAATAATATCATAGGCTCAAACGACAATAAAGGCTTAATGCCCCGCCTTATTAAATAACTGCTTTTTTGGTATAATCTCACCATATTTCTTTATAAAGTTGCCAATGAAGTCAATATTAAAACTATTTACAAAAACCCATCAAATTGTTATGAGATTGGATGCACCTCACGGTGTGCATCTCAGGCCTAGTGCAATGATTGCGGGCATTGCTAAAAAATATTCTTCTCAAATGACATTGAACATAGGCGACAAACAGGCTGATGTTAAAAATATGAATGCCATATTGGCTCTTGGGCTGCAAGATAAAGATGAAATAGTCTTGAAAGCCAGAGGCAAAGATGCCCTTGGAGCCTTAAGGGCTCTGGAGGAATTTTTATTGACCTTATCCGCTAACGAGGATGATCAAGAGGTGAGGCAAGATTTACAAAAATCGGATTATGAAGGTCATTTGTTACAAGGCATAAGTATATGCGGTGGTATCGGGGTGGGTGTGCCATATTTCTATGAAGTGCAACGCAATAGCGTAAATGGAGCAAAGATCGCTTTTGATGATGCATATCGTCTAGCTGCGGAAGAACTTGAGTCGCTCTCTAGAGATAATGATATATTTATTGCCCAAAAAGCTATACTGGAATCAATTCCGCATTATTCATACGAAGAGTTTATCAAAAACATAGATGAAGCTATAGCATCTTTAAAAGATACTGCCAACCAAGCCAAAATCGCAGATTATCAAGATGTCGAAAGAAGGGTAACCAAGCTTATGCAAGGCGCAATACCGCTTGTATTTCCAAAAATTCCTTTTTTGTTTATTGCCAATGAGCTTCTTCCTAGCGATATATCGACTTTGATAAAAGAGAATATACAAGGAGTGATCGTAAAAAATCTGCCTCCAAGAGCCCATGCTGCATTATTGCTTAGAAGCTATAAGATACCCGCCATTAGTTTGGACATAGCTTCTTTAGAGCCTACAGATACTACCATGATACTGGATGGTTCACAAGGCTTACTGGTCACATCTCCTACTAAAAGTGATTTAAGCAGTGCAAATAATGCTATATCTGCTGAAATGTCAAATTCCATATCGGCCAATGAAAAAAAATTTGAGCCGGCCATCACAAAAAGCGGCAAACACATAAAAGTATTGGCAAATATAACTGATGTCACCTCTGCCATTGAAGCCAAAGATGCCGGATGTGAAGGAATAGGATTGCTGCGGACTGAATTTTTATTTCGGGAAACTAAGCCGACATTTGATGAACAAGTAGAAGCTTATAGATCTATATTTAGTCTTTTTGGTGAGGTAACTGTACGTACGCTCGATATAGGCGGAGATAAAAAATTACCATATTTGACACTGCAACATGAAGAAAATCCATTTTTGGGGGTGAGAGGAATACGTCTTTTTGAGACACATTTGGAGCTAATGGAAGAGCAGCTATTAGCCATTTTAAAAGCCAAGCAAAATGGAGAACTTAAGATCATGTTCCCTATGGTAGCAACAGTAGAAGAGTTCAACTATGCCAAAAGCGTAGCTCATGCCTTGGCGTCAAAGCATTCAGTGTCACTGAGTGGCGTATCGTTTGGTATTATGGTAGAAGTGCCTTCGGTGCTATTTCTAATAGAAGAGTTCAACAAAGTTGTTGATTTTTATTCTATAGGCACAAATGATCTTACCCAGTACCTTTTTGCAATAGATAGAACACATGCTACGCTTACTATAGACCCGAATTCAAGTGTACTTTATGATGCTATTAAATATATACAAGATAGAGCCACTAAGCCTGTAAGTACTTGCGGTGAAATAGCTAGCAATTGTGATGCTATAGAGAAATTAGTGCAAATAGGGATAAATACACTTGGAGTAACACCTGCCATGATACCTACTATAAAAGCAAGGATAAGAAATGTTTAGTTTTTTACAAAAAATCGGCAAAGCTTTAATGACTCCTATAGCGGTTTTGCCAGTAGCTGCTCTTTTGCTTCGTCTTGGATTCGGTGATATATTTGACGGGCAGTTAGCCGTTATTATGAAAACTGCCGGAGAGAGTATATTTGGTAATCTTGATCTGCTTTTTGGAATAGGTATAGCTTATGGACTGGCAAAAAACAATGACGGTACGGCAGCTCTATCCGGAGCAGTAGGTGTACTGGTAGCCAAAGCAGTCTATCTGGGAATCGACGAGAATCTCAAAATGGGAGTTTTTGTAGGTATCATTATGGGGGTAATCGCCGGGCTTTTGTATAACCGTTTTTATGATATTAAATTACCGGAATTTTTGGGCTTTTTCGGAGGTAAAAGATTTGTACCTATTGTTACCACTATTAGTGCTATTGTGGTAGGTGTGCTTGCAGGATATTTTTGGCATTTTGCCCAAAGCGGTATAGATTCATTTTCGCACGCTATTATAGGGCTTGATAAATTAGGTACATTTATCTATGGCACATTGAATCGTTTATTGATTCCTTTAGGATTACATCATATACTAAATAGTGTTTTTTGGTTTCAGATGGGGGATTATACTTACATGAAAGATGGAGTTGCAACTGTAGCCAATGGAGACTTGCATCGGTTTTTTGCTGGAGACAAGAGTGCAGGGGTATATATGTCTGGATTTTATGTTGTTATGATGTTCGGACTCCCTGCTATGGCTTTGGCGATCTATATGAGAACCCCGCAAGAATACCGCAAAAGAGCAGGATCAATCCTTGCCGGTGTAGCATTTACATCGTTTTTGACAGGTATCACTGAACCTCTTGAATTTTTGTTTATCTTCGCAGCACCAGCGCTTTTTGTACTGCATGCTTTGTTGACAGGGTTCGCTTTGGCCATGGCGCAACTACTTGATATTCATGCAGGTTTTGGATTTTCAGCAGGGCTTATTGATTATATCATCAACTACAAGTTGGCTCAAAATCCGCTTCTTATATTGCCGCTTGGAGTTGGTTTCGCGTTACTTTATTTTGCACTCTCTTATATTTTACTCGGGTTTTTGAAGCCTCAATTGTTTGGCAACAATGAATCAGATAATGCTCAGCACAACATTGACAATTCAAATGCCCTTTCTTTTGTAGAAGCACTCGGAGGACGAGACAATATAGTTGAGACAAATGCTTGTATCACAAGGCTTAGAATGACACTCAAAGACAGCAGCCAGATTGATAATGCGGCATTTACAGCACTGGGAGCTAGCGGTGTCATCAAACCCGATAACAAATCTATACAGATAGTTCTAGGCACCAAAGCAGAAAAGATAGCCCAGGAGATCAGAGACTATTTGGATAAAAAAACCCAAGCCATATGATTTATTGATCATAGACTGATTTGGCTTTTTAAAGTTTCGCAGTTATAATAATTATAGAAAAAACTATAAGCAATTTATACTATTATAAAGATTTGATTATTAAATAAATATATTGCAGACAACAGGTTTTATTTTTGTTATAATGTTCTTGTAAATAACACAAAAAGGATTTGCTATGACGTGTAATGTTGGAAAAGTTGACAAAATAATACGATTAGTTCTCGGAGTGGTTATTATCATTTGGGGTGTTATGAATAATAGTTGGTTGGGAGCTGTAGGTTTGATTCCGCTTGGTACAGCTTTAATAGGATGGTGTCCGCTTTATACAATTTTCGGTATCAACACCGGTTGCAAGATAAAGTAAATGCAAGAATAAGATTCAAAGGCCGGCATATGAAATATCTGCTGTCTTTTATATTTATTTTTTCATCATTCCTTTACGGAAGCGAGGCTGATGAGATCATCAAAGCTATAGAAGACAATTTGCGCGGTGATTTTATGTATGCAAAAATGCGCATGATCGTCACCGGCCAGCGCGGCACGAGAACCATTGAGATGGAAAGCTGGTCGCAAGGCGATACAAAAAGCTTTATAAAAATACTTTACCCCAAAAAAGATAAGGGTATCACATTTTTAAAACTAGATACGCAAATGTGGCAATATATCCCAAAAATCGAACGTACTATCAAAATCCCTCCATCAATGATGCTTCAAAGCTGGATGGGAAGCGACTTTACTAATGACGACATGGTAAAAGAAAGTTCGATGATCAAAGATTATAATGCCAGACTTCTTTCTAAAACGACATCAAGTGCTACCATAGAACTTTTGCCTAAGCCAAATGCTGCAGTTGTATGGGGAAAGATCATTGTCGATGTTGACATATCCAATAAGGTGCCAACAAAAGAGATATATTATGACGACCTGATGCAAAAAGTACGCATAATGACTTTTAGCAACATACAGCGTCACGGAAATCATACTCTTCCTATGATAATGGAACTCAAACCGCTTGATATAGAAAAAAAGAAAAATTCTACAAAGGTTGTTTTTGAAAAGGTAAATTATGATACCCCTATCGATGCTTCTTACTTTAGCAAGAATGCGCTCAAGCGTTATTCAAACTAAGGTAGAAGCCGATGCTTTATAGCCTTGCAATTAAAAATATTTTAGCATCCAAGAGTCGTACTTTTACTATCTTTTTGCTTAGTATGTTTACAACAGCTTTTTTTATAGTTTACGTAGCTTTTACCAATGGTTCGCATGAACAAATGATCAAGAACTCTGTAGAAATATATACAGGATATGCACATATAAATGCCAAGGGATACCAGGAAGAATCAGATTATGATCATCTTATTGAAGATGCCAAGCAAATCGAAACATTTTTAAATCAAAAGCCTTTTGTTTCGAATTTTTCGCCTAGATTTGAAACATACGCATTACTTTCACAAAAAGAAAAGACGGTAGGTTCCATGCTAACCGGCATAGTTCCGTCCCGCGAAAGCAGTTTTAGTCATCTGAAAAGTTCTTTAATTAAAGGTTCATATCTTGAGGATAATGATACTAGGGTTATTTATATAGGCAGCGATCTTGCTAAACGTCTCTCTGTAGATGTCGGAGATGAGATCGCCATGATCAGCTCTTCGCTTGATTATTCTACTGCGGCTGATCTTTTCAAAGTTAAAGGGATCTTTAAAACCGGACTTTTTGATTTTGATTCTAGCTCCTCTTTTATCAATAAAGATTACTTAGATAGTATCATGATGAGTGAAAATAAAGCAAGTTATTTTGTTATTCGCTTTATAGACAATAAAGCAGTAGATAACTATGTTGAAACACTTAACAGCAACTTGTCTCAAAAATATGAGGCACTAAGCTGGAAAACTCTTTTGTTTGATCTGGTGCAATTGATGCAAGTTGATTCACTGTTCGGATATATCTCGATCTCTGTTTTTTTTGTAGTGATTTTTTTTGTGATCATGATATTCAATTATGTCAATATTTATGCACGTGTTCGCCAAATAGGACTCTTAAGAGCCTTGGGGTTCACATCAAAAGATATAAGAGTTTTATTGTTTAATGAATTATTGGTAATTACATTGCTCAGTGTCTCTTTTGGGGCAATTATTGGGGCAATTATTACGTATTATCTTGAGATCTATCCAATTACTATTTCCGGATTGGCTGAGACATATAAGGAATACGGCATTATTAGCGATACTATTCCTACTCATTTTGATACATTTACAATAATTTGGAATGCACTAGGTATATTCGCATTGAATATTTCTTCCATATTCTATCCGATCTATAAAATAAATAAACTCAGCGTCACAGAGGCAATGCGTTATGTATAAGGCAGCATTTGATCTGGCATGGAAAAGTTTAATTAGACGTAAGACTAGAACGTTAATGGTGATCATGATGATAGCTTTGAGCTTAAGCGGTCTGCTTTTTTTACAAGGGTTGTATGACGGGATGGTATCACATATGATCAATACCGCCATTAGAAGTGATTCCGGGGAAATCTCGCTTTATGCGAAACAATATCGTTTAGAAAAAACTATAGATTATCACATAGATGACCCAAAAGCCATAAAAGCATATCTTGATCGCTCCAAAAATATAGATTCATATGCCATCCGTCTTTCACAAGAAGGATTGGTTTCCACCGCGCATAAATCACTAGGAGCTGCCTTGAAAGGCGTGATACTGGAAGATGAGAGAAGATTTGGGGATTTTGATACTTTTTTATTTAAAGGAAAGTTTAGCTTTGGTCCAAAAAACCAAGAAGCTTTAATAGGCTTTAAACTTGCAGAAAAACTCAAAGTCACTACAGGCAGTCGTCTTGTATTTACTGCCCAAGACGCGAGCGGCGAGATAAATGCGATCTCTTTTCGCATAAGCGGTATTATTAAGAGCGGAAATTTAGCAGTGGATGAAGGGTCTGTTTTTGTTTCTATAGAAACGATGGAGCATTTTCTTGCTTTGCCAAACAGCGCTACACAAATCGCACTTCGTATCAAAGATAAATCTCAAAAAATTTAGCACACTAGATGTGCTGAGATGGGATGAACTTTATCCTTTATTGATAGAAATGCGCGATATGATGGATATCTTCAATTGGTTAAGTTATGCTATTGTTTTTGCTGTTGCGGCACTTGGAATATTTGGCGTTATTTTGATGTCTATTTTGGAGCGGATGAGAGAATTTAGTATAATGATGGCTATTGGAACCCCATATGGGAATATTCGATATCAAGTTATTAGCGAAGCTTTTATTATGGCCTTAATCGGATACATAATAGGTGCCATTTTAGGATTTGGTTTTTTGGTTTATACTGCATCAAACGGAATTGACTTGCGCTATTATCAAGCCGGACTTGAGAGTTTCGGATTAAATGCTATTTTGTATGCCGATATCCGGTATTATTACTTTCTCCAAGCTTTTGCTTCGGTCTTTTTTGCTACTTTTATTTCTGTTCTTTGGCCGTTATATGTGCTCAAAAAGATCAAACCTATAGAAATAATACAAGGAAAAATGATATGAAACTTACTCACATCTCTAAAATCTTCTTTCCCAATTCGCTAAAAGAAGTCAAAGCTCTTGCAGATATTAATCTGACTTTTGAGGATGGTGAGTTTACTACGCTAAGCGGAGAATCCGGTTCAGGAAAGACCACTCTATTGAATATCATAGGAGGGCTAGAAAGGCCGACAAGCGGGAGCGTATTTATTGACGAATTGGAGCTGACTGCACTTAGCGATGAGCAGATGGCAGATTATAGACTGCGACATATCGGATTTGTCTTTCAGGCATATAATCTCATCTCCGTACTTACCGTGAGAGAAAATATAGGCTTCATTATGAAACTTCTTCGTTTTGATGAGGAACACATTAATAAGCGCATAGATGAACTCTCTGGTATATTGCAGATAGAAGACATCTTGGATAAACTTCCCGGTCAAATAAGCGGTGGGCAGCAACAACGCGTAGCAGTCGCGCGAGCAGTGGCTTCTAGGCCTAAACTCATATTAGCAGATGAGCCTACAGCCAATTTGGATTCAAAAAATAGCGAAAGACTCATGAAGATGCTTCGAACTCTCAATGAAAAAGAGCATGTCACCGTGATCTTTGCTTCTCATGACAGATATGTCTTGGAGCAATCGAAACGGATTATTGTCTTAGAAGACGGAGCAGTCATTGAAGATCGTTAAAATATTATTTATTCTTACCGTCGGCGCATGGGCATTTGAAAATGAATATAGCATTGAAAATACCAATTTTACACTTTCGCTAGTTCCATACCCCGATTATGAGAGAAGTTTTTATAACTATAACAGGTTGAGGCTGGATTA
The DNA here is from genome assembly GCA_964527805.1 of uncultured Sulfurovum sp. GTDB lineage: Bacteria > Campylobacterota > Campylobacteria > Campylobacterales > Sulfurovaceae > BN30871. Next base: position 6,660 of record CAZGNT010000009.1, on the reverse strand, counting down.
TACACTCAAAGAAGAAAATTGGTATATCAATTTCATAGGAGATATTGATAATTATTACGGAAAAGAGTATGTACAAAGCAATGAGTATCTCTTTTCGCGCATGATCAAAGCAGATACCCCGTTTGGCATAGAGACCCATTCTCGTAATTATGACGACGGAGAATTATTTGGCCGTATTCATCGCTTGAATATCGGTTATAATGATGAAACACATCGGGTTGTCTTTGGTCTTCAAAAGATCACCATGGGTGTGGGGCGCATATGGACCCCAACCGATCTTTTTAATCCACGCAATCCATTAGCACTTGAACCTGACCAGATTTTTGGAGCCTATGCCCTTTCGTATATTTATTCACCAAATAAAACTACGGAGATAATGGGAGTAGTCAGTCAGAGGAGTGATAAAAGCTACAAATACGCAGGCAGGTTAAAGGGTTTTGTAGGTTTTGCAGATATTGCTCTTGATCTTCTGCATAGTGATGATGCCCAGATGATAGCTTATGAGATAGAAGGTGATCTCTTCGATACGGGTATTGAGTGGCGAAGTGAAGGAGGGTATTTCAAAGATAAGATCTTGGATAAAACATTTTATCAAGGCATTATAGGTGCAGATTACGGATTTCAAAACGGGGTCACTGCGGCATTAGAGTGGCTTCATACTACCAAGACTTATTCGGCTTTGGAAATTTTAGATATGCAAAACTCTACACTATCGGGCAATCGATTTGTGTCCTTGGATTACATAGGAACATCATTGAGCTATGATTTTAATTTGGTGCTCCAAGGGTCAGCCAGTATGATATTTAATTTGGATGATAGCAGCCTGTTTGCATCGCCTGTCATTGTATACAGTTTGGATGATGAAACTACCATCTCATTTGGCGCTTTGCTGTATAACGGAGATTACCAAAGCGAGTTTGGCAGTTTTGAGCATCGATATTATCTGCGATTAAAGAAAACATTTTAGTCGCTTGATATGTATAAAAATAGATATAATTATATATGCTAAAATATATAGATGGTTATAATATACAGATAAAATCCCAAGTGCAAGCATTGATTGATCAAAATAAACTTGGAGAATACATACTTTCTAAATACCCAAAAATTCATTCATACGCTACGGATAAAAGTCTTTATGAGTATGTAACGGAACTAAAAAATACATATATGAAAAGCTCTTTGCCTATTGCTAAAGTGCTTTATGATACCAAGATACGAGATATCAAATCAGCACTTGGGATGCATACCTTTGTCTCTCGCGTACAAGGAGGGAAGTTAAAAGCCAAAAATGAAATTCGAATATCACATCTTTTTAAAAAAGTTCCGGAACCTTTTTTGCGTATGATAGTTGCCCATGAGCTGGCACACCTAAAAGAAAAGGAACACGACAAGGCATTTTATAAATTATGCACACATATAGAGCCATCATATCATCAGCTCGAATTTGATGTTAGACTTTTTTTGATATACAAGGAACATTTTGGGGAGATTTACGGTTCATGACGACAGTAATTATGATATTTATCCTGCCTATAGGTATAGTGATATATTTTTGGGACAAAAAAAATTATCAAGAGGCCTTGGAGCTTTTCGAAAGTTATATTCTCAATGTCAAACATTCCGGCCTTTCTGAGGATGAAATGATAAAAAAAATAGAAATGATGTTTTATAAAAACGATTACCAAATCTTACATCACAATAAAGAGCATTTTATCGCAGAAAAAAAACATTTCAATATTGGAACACTGCTAATTATGTTTGGATTGATGAATGTAATAGGTTTGGCTTTATATCTTATTTTCTATAGTTACATTTTAAAACCAAGACGACTATTGATAAACGTAAAATCAGAGCATATACTAAGAGTTCTGTAAATAATTATTTTTTTGCTACCCATTTATCATCTATTTTTTCGTATTTATGCTTCACTGCTGCCCAGGCCACCTTGCGCGCTGTATCTTCTAAGGTATCATCGCCTTGGCGTTTCTTTGGGTCTGAGTATTCTTTCCAAGCATGATTAAATGCTTCTCGGTAAATATCTTGTGCATGGCTAGGAAGTACATTTGTTACATTTTTTGGCAGATCATTGTTTGTTTTGTACGGCATAATGTAACTCCTTAATATAATTCGAAACACAAGCTAAAGGCTATTACAATTATATCATCTAATTACAAGTATTTATCTAGTTGTATGAAAATAATAAAATCATTCTATAGGAAATTGGTAAATTTTTTTGATTATATTTGATTATTACATCCAAACTTAATATGAAGTTTAATATAATCAGAATATGAATGAAAAATATCTTGTTTTAGAATCATATCGTGATTATGTTAAGTTGGTTTCCAAAGATCAATGGACTCTTCAAACTATACGGGACATAGAGAAAGTTCTGTATGGTATACCTTATGATAAAAAGATTATTTGGGATGTTTCGGGTGTAAGCGAATTTGATAGTGCCGGCATTCTTCTTTTTATAGAGTATCTTAATTATTTCGAAGCACAAACAAAAGTCAAGATCACAGGATATACCTCCAAACAAAAAGAGATGTATGATTTGCTTAAAAAACAACATAAATCAAAAAAGACGATTTATTCACAAAAAGAAAGCTCTCTAGAGAGAATAGGCAAAAAAACAATTCATATTTATGGTGAATTCAAAGAGATGTTACGCTTTTTGGGAGAACTTTTTGTCAATTTATTTTACACGCTTTTGCACCCGAGAGAATTTCGATTCAAAGAAATGGTTTATCATATTTATCATTCCGGATTTAGTGCGCTTATGATCGTTGCAGTCACTGCATTTTTGGTAGGTATGGTTATCGCATATCAAGGCTCAGTGCAATTAGCAAAGTTTGGTGCTGACATTTTTATAGTTGATACAGTTGGCATCTCTATGGTAAGAGAACTTGGTCCTATGATAACCGCTATTGTCATAGCTGGACGAAGCGGCTCAGCCTATACCGCCGAAATAGGCGCAATGAAAATTACCGAAGAAATTTCAGCTATGCGTACAATGGGGTTTGATCCTTACTCTTTTTTGGTAATGCCTCGCATTATTGCTTTAATGATAGCATTGCCGTTATTGATATTTTTTGCAGATATTGTGGGAATCTTTGGAGGGATGTTCGCTTCTAGGATGCAGCTTGGTATTTCTATTGAACAGTTTATAAATAGGCTTTATGAGGTACTTGAAGTCAAGCATTATATTTTGGGGATGATCAAAGGGCCTGTGTTTGCATTTCTCATTGCATCAGTAGGATGCTTTAGAGGATTTCAAGTTTCTCAAAATACTGAAAGTATAGGATTGCATACGACACAAAGTGTGGTTAATTCGATTTTTCTTGTGATCGCTTTTGATGCACTTTTCTCTGTGATCTTTACGGAGCTTGATCTATGAGTATCATAGAAGCAAAAGGTATAGTCACAAAATTTGATACGCGAACAATTCATGATCATGTAAACTTTTCTGTCAATGAAAATGAAATATATGCGATCATAGGGGAGAGCGGCTCTGGCAAATCAGTATTAATGAGAGAGATGATAATGCTTGCCGATCCCACAGAAGGCCATATAAATATTTTAGGTGAAAATTTAGAACATATTAGCCCGCGTAAAGCACAGGAGTTGCGCAGAAAATGGGGGGTGCTTTTCCAATTTGGTGCACTTTTTTCCTCTTTGACAATTGCAGAAAATATAGAATTGCAACTTAAAGAATATACGAATATCTCAAAAAAAATGAGGGATAAGTTAGTATATTCTAAATTGGAATTGGTTGGATTAGAATCTTATGCAGGAAAACTATATCCATCAGAGCTTAGCGGAGGGATGATCAAAAGAGCAGCGCTTGCTCGTGCCTTGGCAATGGATCCAAAATTGCTCTTTTTGGATGAGCCTACTTCAGGGCTAGACCCCATAGGAGCACGTAATTTTGATCAACTTATTGTAAATTTACGTGATTTATTAGGGATTACGGTAGTGATGATAACACACGATCTAGATAGCATGTTCAGTATTGTAGACAGGATAGCAGTATTGGCAGACAAGCATGTGGTTGCAGAAGGAACTTTAGAAAATGTGTTACAATCACAACATCCTTTTGTGGAAGCATTTTTCAAAAATGAATATACTAAGCAAAGATTTAAGGACAAGATTAAAGATGTATAATAGAATCAACTATACAGTAGTAGGCATTTTTGTATTACTCTTTAGCGTGGGTATGGCATGGTTCGCTTTTTGGTTGGCAAAGTATGGCATACAAGACAAATATGACGTTTACAGAATAGAGATAAAAGAATCTGTCACCGGACTCTCTGAAGACGCAGCAGTTAAATTACGCGGCGTAAATATAGGTAGAGTAAAACAGATAAGAATCAATCCAAATAACATAGAAGTTGTCGAAATTTTGTTAGAGATCAAAAAAGGAACCGTTATAAAAGAAGACATGACAGCTCATACGCAAATGTTTGGCGTGACGGGACTTTTGTCCATAGAGATAGATGGTGGAACAAATAGTGCAAAAATGTTAAAACCGTCGGCTACATATATTCCGACTATCAAAACTCGTTTATCGTATATCTCAAAATTAAATGAAGAAGTTGAAAAGGTAAGTGCACTGCTAGATCGCAGCAAAAAGCTTCTTTCAGACAAAAATATACAAAATTTCGAAAAGACATTGGAAAATTTGGAAAAGATATCGTCTAGAGGAGAGGAGATGGAAAACAAAGCGATCGATTCAATGAAACAATTAGATGGGACGCTTGGAGAATTGAAAATTTCTATAAAAACAATGTCAGATTCTTTTGAAAAGTCATCCAAGGATATCAATAGAGTTACACTGAAGGTAGAAAATGGTCTGGATAGAGGAGATTATAATCTCAGAAATATTCTTGAGCCGATGACAACTGATCTGCAAGCACTCTCAAATCAAGTTAATGATCTAACCGGTGAACTCAGACAAAGTCCAAGTGATCTACTCTTTAAATCTAGACAACCCGTAAAAGGACCTGGCGAATGAAATATATTCTATTGATAGCTATATTTTTATTGCTGCAAGGATGCAGCTTAAAACAATCACCTGTAAAAACATATACTCTTCATAGCGATACAAATCAAAGTGCGTATAGCCACAAATTTAAAGATAAAACAATAAAAGTGACATATCCTCAAAGTCTCAAAGAAAAGATAAGCCAAAATATGCAATTTTCATATAGTGATACCGAGTATGGAAGTTATCAAAATTCCAAGTGGTCCAATACAGTAGGACAATTGCTGCAAGGCATCTTCATACAAACATTACAACAAAGCGGACTTTTTAGAGGAGTATTTTCTTATGCTTCTACCGCAAAAGCTGATTATAGACTAGAAAGTACCATTTTTTATTTTTCTCACCGAGTTAGAGGCAATACTTCAGACGCCATAGTATCAGTACAATTTTTTCTGATTGATGAATATAGCGGACAGATGGCACAGAGCAAACTTTTTAGCTACGCCATTCCAACCGCAACAACAGATGCAAGAGGATATGTCGATGCTACGAATATTGCAATGAGTATGCTTAGTAATGATTTGATAGTCTGGCTTGAAATGTAGCGTCTAAAAAGCATGGAAATGAGAGTGAATTTATTGTTCTAATATAATAATACTTAGTGATTTCTCATATCTGCTTTGAAGTGATCTTTACTGATTGCCACCACAAAACCAAAATTCATATGTTTTTACTAAATATTTTTTATATTTTTTTATATTATTTTGTTATATATGGTGTATAATAATAACATTAGGGATATGCATAGTACATTCTTAGTGTATAGTGTATTATGTGTATTTACTTATGGAAGCAAACCAAGGTAGGTCATAATTTAATATAGACATCAAAATATGCAAAGATTATACAAAGGAGCATATGATGAAAACTGATGGATCAAGAAGAGATTTTTTAAGATATATGAGTATATTTGGAATAATGACTTTTTATAGCGTGCCTTTGCATGCAAAGACTACAAAAGATATTGTCAAATATCAACTTGCCCCAAATCCTAACGGCGACAAATGCGAAACATGCATGCATTTTTTGCCAGATACAAAAGAGTGCAAAATTGTTGAAGGGCCAATTGACCCAAATGGTTGGTGTGTTAATTATTTTAAAACCCCTGCAGCTACGAAAGCTTAACATCAACATATCTTCTTTCCGTGCTATCTGCATAGAAAGAAGTATATCTTCAGTCATATAGGCATGAAGTTATAACTATCATAATCTCAAATTTGCTTTTTATCTTTATTGTTTCACATTGTTACACTGCTATTTGGGATAAATTTGGCGAGTAATGTTTTCACAAAGTAATTTAATCATCTTTTAGATAATATACATGCATAGTAGAAAAGGATTCTCACCATCTAAAAGGGGTTTAATATGACGCATATTGTGACCGAACATCCCTATTTCGGGATATTTGTCTTATTTATTTTAACATTTGTTGCTTTTTCGGCGACTCTTAATTTGCAACGCTTTATAAGCAGAAAACTGGCTCGCCGTGATACTGAAAAGCTAAAAATGTCTATTTATGAATGTGGTCCAGAGGTAACAAAACAACCAAATACAATATCAGTACAATTTTATCTGATCGCACTTTTGTTTATTTTGTTTGATGTAGAGAT
>CAZGNT010000008.1:0-44729 GCA_964527805.1 uncultured Sulfurovum sp. | reverse complement strand
GCTATTATCGGAGCTTACACTAAAAAAGAGCTAGGTTTTATGTGCGAAAGTTGAGATATTAATTTAAGTTAATTCAAATTATTAATATGTTTAAATATGGATATACTGAACACAAGGAAAAAGTATGTTTAAAAAAATATCATTGGTCACAATATTATCAATGGGTATAATTATTGGCGCTCAAGCAGATTCTCTCACAAATCCATGGGAGGTCGGTATCAATGCAGTTGGTATTGCTGAAGGGAATAGCGGCGATGGGTTAGATAACTATTTTCCTGGTATTGGGGCGCGTGTAGGCTATCATTTTACACAAAATTGGTCTCTTATCGGTGAAGTGTTGTATACTATTCCTGATTATGGCAGCAAATCAGTCGATGTTGTTGATTATATCGGAAGCTTAGGTTACGATTTTAGCGCTATCAATTCTGTTACTCCATTTGCTGCGGCCGGACTAGGATATCGAACTATTAGCGACGTTGATGGCCGCGATGATTGGAATCTAGTAGTCGGTGCCGGGGTAAAAGTACCTATGTATGATTCTTTTCAATTCATGATGGAAGGAAAAGGCCGCTGGAATCTTGAAAATAGAGGCGAACAAGGTATGCTTGGCACACTGGGTGTAAACTATACATTCTAAATATTTGCTATTACAAACTACTTCGTCATTGGAGATCTGATCTGAGATCAACAAAAGACAGCCATCGCGTCATTCCATGCCACGACACGGAATCCATGAAAAATAGATCTTCACGAAGTCTAAAGACTTCTTAAAGATGTTCTGTGCTTAAAGTCAAGTCTTTTTAGCAAATTATTAACATCTTTCTCTACCTTTCTTTTTAATAAAGAAAGGTAGAGAAAGAAAAGCGTCATAATATCGTTACGGCATATTTCATGCTAACCGCTTTGAAATATTGCCTACTTGCAATGATGCTCGGATGACAGTGTTTATGATATGTGGATTCCGGATCAGGTCCGGAATGACGAAAAAAACTAAAAACTATTCAGCCATCTGGCTATAGATGGATATAGCACCATACCTACGAATATTCCCGCCATATCTGCTACTACATCAAGTGACGAAAATTCTCTTGGAGGCAGGAAGGATTGGACTATTTCTATCTGCAAACCAAAGACAAAAAGCAACAAAGCTTTAGTGTAAATACTTAGATCCCTAAAAGCAAATGAAAATAATAGATACAATACTATGAATGCAAAGAGATGATTTAGTTTATCCCATCCCAGCGTCACGGATTCCACGCCCATTGTAGCAGTAGCCAAATATTCTATGGCAATAATTGTAATTAAAAATAATATCTTGTAAATTAGTCGGCCTTTTAATGCAATAAATATGCACTTAATGTCATTATTCCTGGGGTGGTTATCCACTCAACAAAGATAGATAAAATAATCCTTGATAATAGTGAGTTTCTAGAAAGGATCCTGGGCCGGCATAGTCGCAGCGGAAGTTGGCACTTGCAATGCATTGGTCGTCCATGATGTACCACCATGCGACATGATCCATCTAGCGGCTTTATAGTAACCCATACCTTGAGGTGAGAGTACCACTGTATATTTCATATTCTGTAAGACAAATAGTCCCGATGCAGCATCCTGATCACATGCGATATGCCACATTCCAACATCATTTTTTCCGGCTGTACAACTTTTGATATTCATTTTATCTCCTTGGATGATATATTCTTATTGTATCGCTGGAAAGCTTTGGTAGCCTTTAGAAATATCCGCTCTCTTAGTTCTGTACAAACAGAGCGAGATATACACAATCTAGAACTCCAAGCATATAGTTTTTTACCAAATCTATATTTTAAGATTAATCACATCGTAACTTTTTAGTTAAAAGCAAAGCTCTAATCCCATTTAGTCTGATATCATTTTCGCCTAAAATCATCTTCTATACGCACTATATCATCTTCTCCTATATACTCGCCCACCTGTACCTCAATCAAAATAACAGGAATTTTACCGTCATTAGAGAGACGATGGATCTCTCCCATCTTGATATATGTAGATTCATTTGGCTGGATATAGCAAGTTTTTTCTCCGATGGTCACTGTAGCAGTTCCGCTAACTACTATCCAGTGCTCATTTCTATGATAGTGTTTTTGTAAACTAAGACGTTTTCCCGGTTTAACAACGATCCGTTTGATCTTATATCCAGATGTATCTTCTAGCACAGTATATGTTCCCCATGGCCGATATGCAGTAAGGTGGATATTGTGCAATTGTGAATTTTGTTCCTTGAGTTTTTCAACCACATTTTTAACTTTTTGTGACGAACCCTTTTGTGATATCAGCAACGCATCACCGCTATCTACGATAATTAGGTTATTGATATCTATTGTTGCAATTTGTCGTTCAGTGCCATATATTAGATTATTTGAACTATCAATATTTGTATGTTTTGGATTTATGGTATTACCATTCAAATCTTTTGGTAATTTATCATAAAGCGCATCAAAGCTCCCTAGATCACTCCAACCAATATCGCTTGGAATAACTTTTACTAGCATACTTTTTTCCATTACTGCATAATCGATGCTATCTTCAGGAATTTTGACCATATCAATATGCTTGATTCGCATAATATCACCATTATCCGCATTATCAAATGCTATTTTGGACATATTATATATCTCTGGAGAATGCTTTTTTAATTCATCCAAAAACACTCCTGCTTTGAAGCAAAACATTCCGCTGTTCCAGTAATAATTTCCGGCTCTCACATATTCGGCAGCAGCTTCAAGATCAGGTTTTTCATGAAAAGCCTTGACATCTTTGCCGTTGGCTTCTATGTACCCAAATCCTGTTTCGGCATATGTCGGAGTAATACCAAATGTTACAAGATAATCCTGCATAGCTAATGCTTCTGCTTCCATAAGTGCATTATGATATGCAGCCTGGTCTTTGATCAAATGATCAGATGGTGTAACAAGAACGGTTGTCTCCGGTGATAATGACATACAAGCCAAAGCAATCGCCGGAGCAGTGTTTCGTCCGATTGGTTCTAATATATATTTTCCATTCTGTCGATCTAATTCTTCTAATTGATCAAGTGCCAAAAAATATTGCTCTGCATTGGAAACAATGAGCTGAGAGTCACAAAAAACAGCGTTCCTCTCTACGGTTAACTGAAAAAGTGACCTATCATCAAAAAGTTTAACAAATTGCTTTGGCATCAACGCACGGCTAATGGGCCATAGTCTCGTACCATTTCCGCCACATAAAATAATGTTTGTCATAATTGTTTCCTTTAACCTTTAAATAGATCAGCATGGCGCACCGCCATTTTTTCAGAAAGTTTTAAAAATACCTTGGCTGCCATACCCCATTTTCCACGTTTCCATTCAAGTCCGTCGATATTGGCTATAATAGGTTTATTATAAAATTGCCTGAGCAGTGGCAGAAAAATACAGCCTGACACTCCCAAAATCAACATCACATCACTTTTATTAAGAGCAGCATGAACCATTGAGAGTATATCATAAAGAATGCCCTGAATGCCATTGGCATTTAATGGTATATAGAATAGATTTACACCGTTGTGTTGTTTTGATTTTTCAGAATATGCTTTACTGCTACTATGTCATTCAGTGCTTTGAGCTGGAATCCATAAAAAAATAGATCTTCACGAAGTCTAAAGACTTCTCAAGATGACAAACTTCACGTCATCCAGACCCTTCGCCCTTCCACCTTCATCCTTCACAGGTCATTCCTGTAGAAGCCGGGAATTCATAGAAACTAAAAACTAAACCTCTAACCATGCTTTTCAGCTTTTTAACCTTTTTTGAAAAAAATCCCTAATCTTTTCTTTTGATAGTATTTCTTTTGGTTGAAGATGACTTATATCGTCGTCTTCAATATCATCAATATATAAAAGCGCGACAGCAAAAAGCTTGAAAGTAATCCCCTCGACAATATGTTCGCTTGCTTTAAAAATCTCTTTAAGACTCATTTTTTCTTTTGCTAAAAAATACAGATCATAATAATCTCTAAATTTAGCTCTCAGAAATAAAACATTAACTTTCATTGCTGCGATAGATTCTAAAGTAGCGAGATTAAGTTTAGATACTTTATTTGGCTTCAAAAAACTCCACTTTGCATTAAAAAATGTTATCTTTACCCCATTAATGAGTAGGTCTATCTGCTCATCCGTTTGATTGAGTATCTCTTTATTGTCAAATCTTTTGATGTATTCAAATATCTCTTTTTTATCAAAGCTATCTTCGAAAGTGAAAAAATCTAGATCCTCGCTCTTGCGATGACATATGTGCAATGCTAGAGCACTACCGCCTACAAAAACATATTTTTTTAGGAAGCTGCAACTTTCGATCAACTCGAGAAGCAATTCTTTCGTTTTAGGAAGCAAGCATTCTAAGTTTTTCAAGTCTTTCATTTTTTATACCTTTAAAATAATCACTCTCTATATCCATACCCAAAAACACCCTTGCGATCATCAAGTTTGTTTTGATAAATTGCAGATCACCCTTCAATCTCTCATTCCAGATGGCTTTTGTCTTGTTCTTGCCAAACAATTTCAAACACAATGCAATATCATCAAAATCACCATATTTTAGTATATACTCTATGGTTAACTTCTCACCTGCTTCCTCAAAGGTCATATCTTTGCTATAGCTCCAAAAAAGACCTTTATCTCTTAGGCGATTAAATAGTTGAACTTTTTGTTTGTATATTGTCGCTATTTTAGAAATTGCTACAGGTGAGAGATTTAGATATTTTGCTATTGCACTTTGTTTATGTCCATCTTTGATAGCCATCATGATATCATAGGTCAAGTGTTTACTTTTTGTTTTTTCCACGAAGTCAACTCTTGACACAAAGTAATCCTCTAGCAGTTTGAGTTTTTTAGGTTTGATCTCATTATCTTTTATCTCTAACTTACCGGTAAAAATCACATCAATCTTTATTTGCTCCTCTTCGCTCAAATCATCGGTAAAATCAATGCTATCTACCAATTGGCGATTCAACATTTCCAATTCGGCCTTACTGCTGCTCATCGCCCACTTGTACTCACCGATATTTTTAGTGATATTTGCTTTTATAGGATTGAGCTCTATATATTTTACAAGTGCTTTGAGATATGATTCATCATATACATACCAAGATTTGAACCGTCCCTGCCAGAGAGGCCCTACTCTTTTATATTTATTATTAAAATAGATACTGTATCGCGAGTTTATCTTTTGTAGCAGTGATGATAAATTTTCATATTTTGTTTTTAGAAGCAGATGATAGTGATTTGACATCAAGCAAAATGAGTAGATCTCAAAACCATATTCGGTGCTGGCATCTTGAAGAATTTCCAAAAATCTTTGATAGTCTTCATCGTTTAGATATATATTTGTCTTTGCGACACCACGATTGATGATATGATAAAATCCTATTTTTTCTATTCGTTTTTTTCTAGGCATTTTAAACTCTTTTGCTTTTTATGTCATATTGAGCTTACTCACTGAGGCTCTCGAAATGTGACCCGGGGATCCACATCTGTTCATTGCAATGATAATTATAACTGATTTTTAGTTAAAAGTAAACCTCTGACCCTGCTAATTCCAAAGGTAAAAACGAAACGCTTCAAAGTCTGATCAATGAACTGTTACGCAAAGATATCGAAATAGCTAATCGAGTATCGGCATAAAAGAAGAAATTCAAAATTTAAGATTAATCACCTGACCCCTATCTTTTTTCTATCACCTGACCCCTATTTTCTTTTCTAAAAAGAAAGGAAGGATAGCTTTTTCTATTTTTCTATCACCTGACCCCTATTTTGTATTTTTCTATCACCTGACCCCTATTTTTTCGGATGGGTATGGAGAGCCAGGGGTGCTAGAAGATTAGCTTCTGCCCCCCTATCCATTGGCTTTTTTGTTTTGTCTGATTTCTATAATTTCCCTAAAAGCAGCAAAGCCAAAAACTTCACCAGCACCGTCTGCCGTCCGATCCGTGTCGGTTCTTTGAGCAGTCGGTAAAACCATTCGAGATGCAAATCCAAAAATATCTTCGGTGCCCGTTTTTTGAGTCCGCAATAGACATCGAAGCTACCACCCAGTCCCATGTAGAGCGCGGGACAGACTGCCATAAGCTCCTCCATCAGAAATTCCTGTCGGGGACTTCCCTGCGCTACAAATACGACGTCGGGTTTGGTATCGGTCAGATCCTGTTTTAAAGCCGCGATATCTTCTGCGTTCAGATACCCATTACGATAGTTCACGATTCCGACACCATGAAAATCTTCATGCAATTTTTGGACAGTCCGCTCGACCACTTCCTGTGATGACCCGATTAGATAAAATGTTTTCTCATCTTTATAACGTCCGATGATATCGAGCCAGAACTCTGCTCCCGGGATCTTGACCGCATCCAGCCCTTTTTTGCGCAGCGCCATCACCGCCCCAATGCCGTCGGGGTAGCCGATGTTGCGATTGACTATCTCACGCAGGCGTTCGTCGTCTTTGAGGATCTTTTCGGCATTCATTGCGACGAGGATCTTGTGCTCATTACTGATCTGGTCGAGAAACTGATCCCTGTCTGTGAAAGCGTGGATTTTGTAGTGATTAACGATGCTATTTTTCATGATTTTCCATCCAGTAATAAATCGATATCAGCGTAAAGAGCTGTTTTTCCATATTGCGTTTGCCGTTCAAATGGAGATCAAAAATTCTACCGACCTCATCAAGGTCGAAAAATCTGCCCAATACAGAATCGGAATTGGTCATCATATTTTTGTATTTGAGCCCTTTTTCCCCTTTAAACCATTGCTCCGTCGGTGATTTGAAGCCTTTTTTCTTACGATAAATGATCTCTTTTGGCAGCACACTCTCTGCGAATTTTTTGTGGATGTATTTGCCTTCTTTGCCGCGAATTTTATACTTCAGCGGCAGAGACTCCACAAAATCGATCAGATCGTTATCGAGCATCGGGACACGTGCTTCGATGGAAAAGTGCATCGAGATTTTGTCGGTGTAAAGCAGCAGATCATCACAGAGGTTCATACGGATATCATTAGACATCATGGCATTAGTGCTGTCTTTGCTTTTCCCGTCCAGCAGGTTATAAAAATACTCTATCAGCTCACGGCTTTTGGTTTCATCGGCACCTATCAGGCTGCGTATCTCCTTGTCACTGAAAAGCGCATAGATCTTTTGCCACCGCGAGAGCTTGTCCGTTTCACCCAGCGAATGGACGGCACGGTAAATTGACTCGTTTTTGATGAAACCGGCAAAGGGCTTCAGCATCCCAAAGACAAAACCCGGCACCTTGCCGTACATCATTTCGCCTCGATATCTGGCATACCCTCCCAGCGGTTCGTCCGCCCCCTGCCCTGTGAGGACGACTTTGATCCCGTGGCTGGCTACGAGCCGGTTGAGATAATACATCGGGATGATCGACGTAGTCCCCAGCGGCTCTTCGACGATATCGATGCACTCACGGAAAATCTCTTCGAACTCTCCTGCGGTGATCTTGATCTCATAATGCTCGGTTCCCAGTATGCGCGCCGTCTCTGCGGCATCGAGCGTCTCGTCGCTCTCGTCATCCTCTTCGAACCCGATGGTAAAGGTCTTGATCGGCTTGTCACTGTATTTTTGGGCGTAGTAGGCGACCAGCGCCGAGTCTATCCCGCCACTGAGCAACACCCCGACCTCCACATCGGCTAGAAGCTGTCGTTTGATCGCCTGCTCGAAGAGTTCTCCGTATCGCCCTAGCGCTTCGTCAAAAGAGATGGTTTCATCGACACGCACCGGAGTGATAAAAGAGCTGATCTCCAACTCGTAACTATTTAGATCATAGGTCAGAATATGACCAGGGCGGAGTTTTTTGATAGTGTCGTAAAGCGTCGTGGGAGCAGGATTGTAGCGGAGCTTGAGCAGCGTCGCCAGATTGTCCTTATCGATTGCCACATCGACGAGCTTGCGGATCGGGCGGATTTCGGAGCCAAAGACGAGCGTTTTTTCATCCACATGATAATAGATCGGTTTTACCCCATATCGATCGCGTACGAGATAGAGCTTTTGGCACTCTATATCCATCAGACAAAACCCGAAGATCCCGTTAAAATCTTTGATAGACTCTATGCCAAAACGAGCTATATAATTTACTATCGTCTCCGTATCACTATGACCTCTCCACTCAATATCGGCGAGTTTTTCTCTCAAATCCATGTGGTTGTATATCTCTCCATTGAAAACGATCACAAATCTGCCGCAAGCGGACCGCATCGGCTGATGCCCCGCAGCACTCAGGTCCTGAATAGACAATCTCACATGACCTAAATGTATTTCATTTTCATTGGTTCGAAAACTCACCACATCTCTATCATCAGGTCCACGATGAGCTATAAGCTCCAAAAGAGACTTGTCAAATGGTTTGTTTACTGTTCCTACTATTCCGCACATATTATTTTCTCTTTTTAATCAATTTGGCCGGCACTCCACCCATAATACTAAATGGTTCAACATCTTTTGTAACCACCGCTCCGGCTCCGATAATACTACCTCGTCCGATACGGATATTTGGCATTATCACTGCATTTCTGCCTATCCATACATCATCTTCGATAACAGGGCATAGATTGTGTTTTGCTTCTTGCATTATCATCGGTATGTCTGTATGATCATATCCGTGTGTACCGCTTAAAATCGATACATTTGGAGCGATCATTACAAAATTACCAATAGTCGCACCTTGGATAAAAACGTTTTCGTTTATGTGACAATGTTTTCCAATTGAAATATTTTTTGCATTACCTATATAAATATTTTGTTCAAAATAATTTTCATTATGTGATTGCATAATTTTCAGCACATCACATACATACCAATTTCTAATTTTTCTAAAAATATTTCCATATCGTGAATGCGGAAGTTTTGAAATTATCAAATAATAAATAATCAGTTTTATCTTTTGCATTAAAGACTCTTTACAATTGAATGTTCACATTGAATGATCTGACCGTACTTTCTGGTTCTGATTCCTTCTCTGATGACGCGCGCCGGGTTCCCTGCAACTATCGTGTGCGAAGGGACATCTTTTGTCACCACCGCCCCGCTCCCAACCACTACCTCATCACCAATTGTGACTCCGGCCATAATGATGGCATTGGACCCGATAAAACAACACTTGCCTATATAGGTATCTGTATTCAGCGCCCGTGAGTAATCGTGGGAAAACACTATCGTCCCCCCTGCAATATAAGTATATTCTCCGATATGAACACCTCGAGGATTTGCTTTGTCTAGTTTGGCTGAGAATGAAATTTTTGCCGATGGGTGAATATCCATCTTAAAAATTTTTGTATAAACAGCATGTTGCATTGACAAAACCACTTCTCTAATCATTTCGCGTATCTTGACAACAAGATTCATTGTCTTCTCCTCTTAACTATAAAATACTACTTTACCAATTCTTTATAAAGCTCAACGATCTGCCCACAGAGAAATGCATTGCTTAATGATTGCTTTTTTTCTATTGGATAGCCCAGATGCTCGGCTTCGAAAACCATTAACACCTTTTGGGCCAATTCCTTAGCACTTTGTGCGATATGACAATTATCCAGTTTTTCTATCAGATAGGGCACATCCCCAACCGGTGTCGAGACTATGGGGATATCGCAAACTATAGCCTCTTTGATCACCTGAGGTGAACCTTCCGACAGTGATGTCATCACAAGGCATTTGGCTTCCAATAATTCATTTTTCACTTCTTCTCTGCTTTTGGAATCAAAGCAGATTACTTCTGGTGAAAGTTTATATTGCTCGGTCAACTGTCTCAATACTTCTTGGAACAATGGATAATTTTTTACCGCTCTATGAGGATCACCGGGAAAAATGATAGTATTTCGTCTTACATAGTGCTCCTTCCTATCGAAAAACAGATCATCCACACCACATGAAATCCACATAGTTTTTTTTGAAAACTTCTTGATTTTTTCAAAAATCTGTTGACTAACAGCTATATTTGCATCAGCATATCTAATCAGCATCTTTGAAATAAACAATACTATACCACCAGAGTTTATATCGTCGCCATGATAAGTAGCAACAATTTTTTTCTTTCTAATAAAAGGAGAGATCAGCAACAATGGAATTCCAGTCAATCCGTAGTGCAAATGAATAATATCAGGATCAAACTCTTTTATCTTACGATATAATGCAATCGGATTAAAATATTTATGAAAACTTGACTTTCCCTTGAGTACAAATATATTGACATCCATATCATAATGGTCACGAATATATTCAAACTGCTCTTTTATGTAGATTCCAAAATAGGGTTGTTGTTCATTCGGATACGCATTGGCTATGATAAGGATTTTCATAGCTGATTTCCGCTCGCCAATCGATCGTAGGCTTTGATATAACTATCACCGATTGTTTCGATACTAAACAGTTGCTTTCCAATATTGGCAATTCTTGCTTTATCCATTAAAAGCAGACGATTTATTATATTTTGATCCAATTGCTCCAAATCATCTACGATAGCGCCGCAGTTATATTTTTTCAAAACATCAGAGATTAACGTAACAGAATCGTTTGCAATAACTGGCAATCCACACGAAAGGTATTCGCTGAATTTTATAGGAGATGAAACCTTATTTACTATATCATGATCCCTTAATATAATCCCTATATCCGCAGCCATCAAATAATGGGGAACATCGTTATATGGGACAAACATACCGATGATATTTTCGTGCGAATAACTTTTCTTTGTCAACATCAATATCTTATACCCTTGCCGGGCAAGAGCCATCGCGATTTCATCGCCATTTTGCCATTTTCCACCGGTACTGCTTGAAAACACAAATAAAGTTTCATTTTCTGCCACTTTTAACTTTCGTCGGATATTCTCTCTTATTGTTTCATCCCAGAAAAATCCCTCACCTGCAATGCAATGATTGATAACAATATTTTGATCTGAAAATCCATACTTTGTCATTGCATAATGTTTTAACTCTTCTGAAACAACATTGACCAATTTGGCTTTCGATACATATTTTTTAAAAAGACTTTTCAAATAATGAAGTTTTATTTTCGTCAAAATCCCCTGTTTCAAATAACCAGCGATCTCCTCATATGATGCTCCCCGAATATCCATGAACAAGTTTGGATCATATCCAAAAGCATTTTTAAATGCTTTATAAAAAACAATTCCCATGTATTCGCCTCTGACATGAAAAAGCGTTTTATCTGTTATATGAAGCTGTTTGAGAGTGCTTTCCAAAGATTTTTGCATCAGCAAATCTAAAATGGGATATTGTACAGAGGTCTTAAAAAAATGCAGGTTGATAGTGGTATCCAGATTGATTACTTTTTCTTTTTCTTCATCATTTCTAATGCCAACCAACAATGTGATTTCCATATCACTTTTTTTATTTGCAATATAATTGAGCAATTCAACTACTTGTGATTGAAAAACAGGGCCTATCCCAGATGTTATGTACACAATATTCAATTTGATTTCCTAGTTAAAAAATACGTTAAAAAAGCTGAAAATACGTGCGTAAAAAAATGCACTGACAATAAATTCGTCACAAGAAAAAAGCTAAAATACATCAACTTGTTTCTAACGGTGCCAAACCTGTATATAAGATAGAAAATCATCCCAAGGTAAGCAATCAAGCCAACAATACCCAAGCGGTGAAATACATAAAAAAAGCCATTATCTATTTCAAGAAATTCTCTATATTCTGACCATTTACTGTCCCATGATGTTCTCATTACCTCTGTTGTAATCCCGATCCCTTCGCCGAAAAAAATATTTTCATCTTTCTTTATCATTTGATCATATGCATAAGAGAGGTCGTTTATTCTTGTCAGGACTGTTTGGCTATCTAATGGATTAACAATCTGTGAAATCTTCTCTAAGTGGGCATCACTTAATAGTTTTGGAGCCAACAAAATCGAAATGATAGAGATGAATGCAATTAAAGCAATATTTTTTGCGTTCATGCGCAAAATCGCAAAAGCATAAAATGCAATATGCAGAATAAAACTCTGATTAGAACCGCTCAATGCACAGGCTATCAGACCCAATACAAAAGCTATGTATAAATTATTTTGATACTGTTTTTGGGGAAATTCTTTCATCACATATATAAAAGGAAGAAAAAGAAATATACCCAATGGTGGACCAGAAACTCTAAACGCTGCATACAACGGAACGTCTACGTCTCTATAGGGATTTGGAAGCAAATTCAAGAAAAACAGTAAATAGAACAAAAAAACAATTATAGAGAGGATAAAACTATATTTAAAAAATAGTTCATAATTCTTATCGTATTTGGAAACTGTTTGATACAAAAAGATGAATACCAAAAAAAATGCCATATGATGTTTGAATTCTATATGAAGAACATGATTCCCAATGCTATAAAGAATCATCAGAAAATAGCCTATTGATACGATATAAAATATTTTAGGAAATAGAATTTTTTTGTACTTAATAACTGCAAAAAATGTCAAGATTAGCATCACAAGCATGCTAAGATTTTTGTCAATTGGCATAATAAAAACTACTGATGCAAGAAAAAGTAGCAATAATGTATTGGAATAATTGAAAATTATTGCATAATTTTTTGTTTCAAAAACTTGCTCCTTCATCTTCTCACCAACCCCTTCAATTCAACTAAAAACTTTTTATTCCACATGAAGTTTAACATCCCCACCATTAAAAGCCCGACCAACGATCCAAAGAACAGTTTCACTAATAACGATTCAGTTATATTCACAATAAAATAACTGAGTGCCCCTGCTACCACAGCGATGAATGCCGGGATCGCTATTTGTTTGAAATATTCTGTAAACTTTGCATAACACAACTTATTGACCAAAAAATACCAATGGGGAATTACAATGCTTATCATAATCGCAACCAATCCCCACGATACACCTACAAGCCCCCAATGGCTCGATATGTATATACCTACTGGCACATACATCAACAAGCCAAGATTCCACCAGAAGCCCCAGTTCGCTTTTCCTTTTGCCAACAATAATGATCCTATGGGATTGCCGGTCGAACGTATCGCGCCATAGATAGAAAGTATCTGTACGATCGGTACAGCTGCCATCCATTTCTCCCCAAACATCAGTATGACCAGTTGCGGAGCAAAGACTATCATCGCAGCATAGATAGGGAAGTTGATCGATGAGAGGTAATTGATGGTCTTGAGATAAACGTTTTTGAGTTTTTCTGTGTCGTCCTGGATTTTCGCCATCATAGGAAAGGTCACTTTTGTGATGATCGGATTGACGATCTGTGCCGGGCGCATGATGAGCTGTTTGGCAACACTGTAAATCCCCAATGCTTCAGTGCCCAGCAACTTTCCGATCAATATCACGTCGATCTGGGAATTGAAATAGTTGATCGTTTTTTCTCCCATCTGATAGGCTCCGAAGCCCAGAAACTCTTTGATCTCGCCGATGTTAAATACAAAAGACGGCTTGTGCTCTTTGAGCCCTAAAATCATAAACTGGATAGTCTGGCTCACGACACCTGCCAGAGTACCATAGACGAGCGCATAGACCCCATATCCCATATACGCCAAAACGACCGATACAAGAAGCGATACCGTCTTGTTGACGATGTCGATCCTCGCTATCTCGGCAAATCGCATCTCCTTTTGCCACAGCACCATAAACTGCTGTCCAAATGGCTGGATGAGGAACGTCACCGCCACGATGATGATAAGTGAGGTTAGCTCCGGTTCACCGTAAAACGTCGAAACCGCAGGAGCTATCGCGCTGATAATGGCAAACAGTCCAAAACCGGCAAGCACATTCACCCAGTAGAGCGTGCTAAGCTGTTCGTGGGTTATCTGCTGCTTGTGGATGATCGCATTACTGATCCCCATATCGAGAAATGCCTGACTGAAGCCGATCACCACCATCACCAGAGCCATAAGCCCAAATGCGGACGGATCGAGGAATCGTGCCAAAATCGCCAGCTGTAACAATTGCAGCAGTGTCGTCACGATCGTCGACAGTGTGGTCCATTTTACGCCGCTGATGGCTTGAGCTTTAAGAGGCATAAAAATCTTTGATGATCTGTATGATCTTCTCTTGATCGTTTTCATTCAATCCGAAATACATCGGCAGGCGGATCAATCGTTCACTTTCGCACGTCGTATAGAGGTCTTCACCATCAAATCGCCCAAATTTTAATCCAGCAGGTGCAGAATGCAGAGGAATATAATGGAACACGGCCAAAATATCATTTTGTTTTAAATACTCCAAAAGCGCTGTTCGCTCATCCAGGTCTTTGATTTTCAGATAGAACATATGCGCATTATGAATACAATTATTGGGAATGACTGGCAATTCGATAAAGCCGCGTTGCGCTAGTTCTTCAAGTCCATCATAATAGTTTTGCCAACTATTAAGCCGATTGGCATTTATATCGTCAGCCTTTTCTAGCTGCCCCCATAAAAATGCCGCATTCATATCACTCGGCAGATAGCTGCTGCCGATATCTACCCAGCTATATTTATCAACCATCCCCCGGAAAAACTGGCTTCGATTCGTTCCCTTTTCCCTGATAATTTCGGCACGTTCTTTGAAACGTTCATCGTTAATGATGAGCAGACCACCTTCACCTGCGCTGGTATAGTTTTTCGTTTCATGGAAACTGTAAGCCCCCATATGTCCAATCGTACCTAATGCTTTTCCCTTATAGGTGCTCATCATACCCTGTGCTGCATCTTCAATCACATAAAGATTATGACGATCTGCGATCTCCATGATCGTATCCATCTCACATGCAACGCCTGCATAATGTACCGGTACGATAGCCTTTGTCTTATCCGTAATCGCTTGTTCTATCAAGGTTTCATCAATATTCATCGTATCCGGACGTATATCGACAAAGACGATTTTCGCACCTCTAAGGACAAAAGCGTTCGCAGTACTGACAAACGTATAGGATGGCATGATCACCTCATCACCTTCTTTTATGTCTATCAAAATCACAGCCATCTCAAGCGCATGGGTACACGATGTGGTCAGAAGTGCTTTTTTGCACCAAAGTTTTTCTTCAAACCATTGATGACATCGTTTTGTAAACTCTCCATCACCTGAAACCTTGCCACTTCCCATTGACTCTAAAACATATTTTTCTTCATTGCCAGTTAGGGGTGGTTTGTTAAATAATATCATTATGCTTCCTCATTTGCTAAGTATTTTTCTTCAAGTTCCAACAGATCTTTTTTTCTATTCATAATTTTTTTAGCTGGATTACCTAAATAGACACTCCATTCTTCGGTCGATTTTCTAACTAATGATAAAGCGCCTATAGATGTCCCCTCCGCCAAGATAACACCTGGCATTATTATAGAACCAGCGCCTATGATAGAATGCTTTCCTATACAGACTTCTTTTTTCACTTCATTCTTATACTCTTTTGGGATAGTAGGATTAGTCATTGTTTTACCACTATAATCATCCGATTGGGTAAACACTTGAACTTGATAAGCAAGCCCTGAAAAATCTTCAAAAACAATCCCTTTTTCACCACCTGCAACGAGACAAAAAGGTGCTATGTGTACATTTCTTCCTATTTTTATTTTTCCAGAAATTACACAAAAATCATCAATACGAGAGTTATCACTGATCTCTATTTGATCATGGTTGTAGATACTTGCTTTATCACTGATTTTGACATTTTTGCCTATGTGTTTAAAACCTAAATAATTTAATTGTTCTTGTGTGTAATATGCCATTTTTAACTCGTAAATAAATTTTTTAGTTGTAAAAGATAATTTTCTTTTGAAAAATACTCTTTTATTTTTGTTTGATTCTCTTTTTTTGTTTTTTCATCTAGCAAATCAATCTCAATATTTTGCACATCAAAAACTTTTACATTTATATCTTTGAAAAGTTGCCACGGTGTTATATCACTTCTTATATACACTTTCTTTCCAAGTCCAAGAAGCGTTATAGTATTTCCCATTGCTTGCTGTCTTTTGTGTGCAAATATGGCTATATCAATATCACCTAAAAATTTCAGATATTTCTCAAACGGCATAAAATCCAGCATAGCAACAAACTTGTCTCCAAAAAGCTCTTTACCTGTATCGGCTATCTTTTGGGCATATTCGATATTTCCATAGGATAGAGGTGCGTAGATTTTAATATTTTTATCTTTGTATTGTTCAAGTTTTTCAAGGATTTCGAGATGATGGTTGGTAGGATCTGCCGAATTGCCTATCTGGATATTGACTGTATCGTGAAGTTTAACCGGAATAGCATATTCTTTATAGAGGTTACTGGGATACATAAAACATTCATGATATTCACCCCTGGCATCATACCATTGTTGTACTAGTTTATAGTCACCTTTGATGTAGGTAATAAATCCTTTCATTTTTCTAATGATAGTTTTTTTTCTGAAGATTACAAATCTTTTGCGTAATGAATCTGCTTTACGCGTATAATCATATAAATCCCCTCCCCAGATAACCCAATAAGATTTTTGAAGATACTTTTGATTTAAAAAAAGAAAATCTACAATATTAGCAACAAATAAGCTATGAATAATAACTTTTTGAGCTTCTTTAAAATATGGATTTAGGATCTTTGAAAGCTTTAATAAGTTTATTTTACGACCCAATTTACTATCCAGTACCAAAATATTACTCTGTTGTGGAATAGCGTGCTCTGATTCAGGCAATCCCCCAAGGATTATAAAAAAATGTTCACTGGAATTAAAATATTCATTAATAAATTCAATAAAGGGTCCGATGAATTTTTCATTTTGCATAATATGCAAATATTTAAACGATTGCATACTTCTCCAGATACCATTCTATCGTTTTCAGTATCCCGGTATCAAAATTCTCATCTGCTTTCCAGCCCAACTCATTTTCTAACTTGGTTGCATCGATCGCGTAACGTCTGTCATGACCTGCTCTATCCTCTACAAAGGTGATCAGCTCTTTGTAGGATTTTATCTCTTTCTTAGATTCCCAATCAAGTTGAGAATGACGGGAGGAAAGTGGTACCTTTTCATCCAGTATCCCACAGATACGATCGACAATCTGAAGATTCGTTCTCTCATTTCTTCCACCGATGTTGTAGACTTCTCCTTCTTTGCCGGTATGGTAAACAAGGTCGATCCCTTTGCAGTGGTCGAGTACATAGAGCCAGTCACGGATATTTTTTCCATCGCCATATATAGGGATAGGATTACCTGCAAGGGCATTTCTGATGATGGTCGGGATGAGTTTCTCGTCGTGTTGTTTTGGACCGTAGTTGTTGGAGCAGTTGGTGATGACACAGTTCATGCCGTAAGTCTCCACATAACTTCTTACGATCATATCCGAAGATGCTTTGGATGCTGAGTAAGGAGAGTTCGGTGCATAGGGAGTTTTCTCAGTAAAGAGATCATCAGGATTATCGCTTAGTGTGCCGTAAACCTCATCTGTTGAGATATGGTGAAAGCGCGGTGTGTGAGATCCTGAATCAAGTTCAGGATGACTAAATTGTTCTTTATAGGTAAATGGTTTTTCCATCCAGTATTTATATGCGACATCGAGCAAAGTAAAGGTGCCGTTGACATTTGTCTCTACAAATACACCCGGGTTTTTGATGGAGTTGTCCACATGGGATTCCGCGGCGAAGTGGATGACACCTCTAATGTCGTACTCGTTAAAAATGAACTCAACCAATTCTCGGTTACAGATGTCCCCTTTGATGAACTTATATCTTGGATGATCTTCTACTTCTTTTAGATTATCCAAGTTTCCAGCGTAGGTAAGCAGATCTATGTTGACCAGATTGTACTCCGGGTATTTTACCAAAAAATATGGCACGAAGTTACTTCCAATAAATCCTGCGCATCCGGTAACTAAAATCGTTTTCATTCTTTTACCAAATCCCATAAATATTGTCCGTAACCGTTTTTACTGAGCGGTTTGGCGATTTCAAGCACTTGTTCTTTGCTTATCCACCCATTATTATAGGCAATCTCTTCGAGGCATGCTATTTTGTATCCTTGGCGGTGTTCGATAGTTTGGACAAACTGTCCTGCCTCTATAAGACTGTCATGCGTACCTGTATCGAGCCAAGCAAACCCGCGGCCAAGCAGTTCAACTTTTAGTTTGCCCTGGCGCAAATATTCCTGATTTACTGATGTGATCTCTAGCTCCCCCCTATCACTTGGCTTAATGCCTTTAGCTATTTCTACGACTGCATTGTCATAAAAATAGAGTCCGGTCACAGCAAAATGCGACTTGGGATTGATAGGTTTTTCTTCGATACTGATAGCATTTTTTTCACTATCAAACTCAACGACTCCAAATCTCTCAGGATCTTTAACCTGATAGCCAAAAACTACGGCACCTTCTTTTAAACTTGCGGCATTTTGCAGCAGCGGTGTAAATCCCTGACCGTAGAAAATATTATCTCCTAAGATGAGGCAGACGTTGTCATCACCGATAAACTCTTCACCCAATATAAAAGCCTGCGCCAACCCATCAGGTGATGGTTGTATTTTATACTCTAGCCTAATGCCCCAATCGCTGCCATCACCAAGTAGCTCTTCATATTTAACTATATCTTGTGGTGTGGAGATAATGAGTATCTCTTTGATGCCAGCCAACATAAGAACTGATAGCGGGTAATAAACCATTGGCTTGTCGTATACAGGCAAAAGCTGTTTGCTAATGGACCGTGTCACGGGATAGAGTCGCGTACCGCTTCCTCCAGCTAGAATAATACCTTTCATTTTTTCATAACTCCACAAAAATCCAGATCAGTGTTAATCTCTAGACCTTTAAACTCTTTGTGAGCAACAAGAAAAGTGATGATATCTGCTTTTTCAACCGCTTCTTGATACTCTACAATCTCAAACTCTTTAAAACTTTCGATATTCGGTTCTACAGCAAGAATATCCAATCCGCTTGCGATCAATCGGCGTGTGATATAAAGCGCCGGGGATTCGCGCAGGTCGTCGATGTCCGGTTTGAATGCCAGCCCCATGCAAGCGACTTTCGGCTTGCGATCATTTTCATTCTCAAATGCGAGCGCGGCATTTTTGACCTTTTCGATGACCCATTCGCTCTTGTAATCATTGACGCGGCGGGCGGTCTCGATCAATCTGGCTGATCCTTTGCCCGCATCGACGATGAACCACGGATCGACGGCGATGCAGTGTCCCCCTACGCCACATCCAGGCTGGAGGATGTTGACGCGCGGGTGGCGGTTGGCCAGACGGATGAGATCGAGGGTGTCGATGCCGAACTGGTCGCACAGGATGCTGAGCTCATTGGCGAACGCGATGTTGACGTCGCGGAAGCTGTTCTCGGTGAGTTTTGCCATCTCGGCGGTCTTGGCATCGGTTTCGAGCACTTCGCCCTCGACGAAGGTGCGGTAGAACTCCGCGGTTGCCTTGGTTGCTTCGGGGGTGATGCCGCCGACGATCCGGTCGTTTTCGACGAGTTCACGCATGATATGGCCGGGGAGGACGCGTTCGGGGCAGTGGGCGACGAACAATTTTGAATGTTGAATGTTGTGTGTTGCAGGATCGATGTCAAAGAGTTCGGGGCGCATCTCGGCGAGGACTTCGGCGACTTTGTCCGTTGTCCCTACGGGCGAAGTGGACTCGAGAATGACGATGTTCCCTTCGCGCACATACGGAGCGATGGATCGGGTCGCGGCGATGACGTAATCGATGTTGGGCGACGGGCAGGCGCCGGGGATATCGGTATGGTGAAACGGCGTCGGTACAGCGAGGACGAAGACATCGGCTTCGGCGGGGACGGTGTCGGCTTTGAGCTTGCCGGAGTTCACAGCAGAACGGACAAAGGTATCGAGCTCGGGCTCGACGATATGGATCTCTCCGCGGTTGATCGTATCTACAGCATGCTGATTGATATCGACACCGTGGACGTGGTAGCTGCGGTTTGCCAGCAGCGCTGCGGTGGGCAAACCGATATATCCCAAACCGATGATACAGATTTTTTTATTTGTATGCATTAATGACTTCCTTTTAAAAATTTAATAATCTTTTCGCACGCTTTTCCATCGCCGTAAGGGTTGCTGGCGCGGCTCATACGCTTATATGATTCTACATCGTCAAGAAGCTCTTGCGTGGCTTTTACTATCTTTTCTTTGTCTGTACCAACCAGTTCGACCGTCCCTGCAATTAGAGCTTCAGGGCGTTCGGTAGTGTCACGCATAACTAAAACCGGTTTACCTAGAGACGGTGCTTCTTCCTGCACTCCGCCGCTATCGGTGATGATCATATATGATTTGCTCATGAGATACACAAAAGGCTCATAACCAAGCGGCTCTATGAGATAAATGTTTGGTACATTGGAGAGTATATCATGTACCGGTTTTTGGACATTTGGATTGAGATGTACGGGGTAGACTATATCTATATCAGGATTTGCAGCAGCTATCTCTGCGAGTGCTTCACATATATCTATAAATCCTTGTCCGAAATTTTCTCTGCGATGACCTGTGACGAGGATGAATTTTGAATGTTGAATGCTGAATGCTGAATTGTCGATGACCTGCTCGATGCTCGATACGGTCTCGTGTTCAAGCTCTGGGTTGCTCTTGATCTTGTCCAGTGCGAGGAAGAGCGCGTCTATGACTGTATTGCCTGTTACAATAATATCTTCATTATTTTTATTTTCTTTAAGAAGATTTTCTCTGCTTGTCTCTGTAGGCGCAAAGTGATAATTTGCCAAAACTCCTGCTATTTGCCTATTTGCCTCTTCCGGCCATGGGCTGTAAATATCATAAGTTCTAAGACCTGCTTCAACGTGGGCAACTTTTATCTGCTGATAAAATGCAGCTAGAGATACTGCCATCGTGGTTGTGGTGTCACCATGGACAAAAACTATATCTGGCTTGAAATCGGATAAAACAGGTTTCATCCCCAAAAGTACATTTGATGTTATGTCATATAGATCTTGTCCCGGCTTCATGATGTTGAGATCATAATCCGGAGTGATCTCAAATAGTTCAAGAACTTGATCGAGCATCTCTCTATGTTGAGCCGTGACACAGACTTTGGTTTCAAAGATTTGCGGATATTTTTGAAACTCTTTGACCAATGGTGCCATCTTGATCGCTTCTGGGCGAGTACCAAAAACTATAAGTATTTTTTTCATACTCTTCTCTCCCACTCATACGCGCTTTGACATATCAAAGATAAATCATTATAGTCTGTTCCGGCTATTACTATTTTCATAAATTTCCTTTTTTTATCAGCAAATGGTGCGAAGATGATGATATTATAGTCATCTATTTTAATTTTCCCATCATTTCAAATGAATTTATATCCATTTTTGACACAGCAAACCACTTTTTACCCAAATCTTTTAGACTTGCCCCAAAATGATAAACTTCTTTTTCATCAATTATTAAAAATCTATCATGTGATAAGTCAAATTTTTTTATCGCTATTGGAGGATATTGGGTATTGTGTTTTTGCAGGTCTAATTCTAGCTGTTTAGAGATAGTTTTAGTGTAAAGAGTAGCTTTTACCATTGTATCTCTTTTGGTAAATAATATAAGTGTAGTTTCATCTATATAGTTATCAATAAGCTTAATAGATGTTTTTGCTCGTTTTATAATATCACTTACGAAAAGATAGGCATCGAAAATTTGTCCGTCATAAAAAATATGATTTTTTTGTGGCACTCCTTTTTCTTCTATAGCATTTAATATAGCATCTACTTTTGTATCATTTTTTATTTCATATGATATTTGTCTTTTTTCTATAGACTCTATTTTTTGAAATATTGAGGCATTGTTTTGCAAAAATTTTCTCATATTCACAAATGTACTCATAATTTGAATGCTTGTCTGAACTGCCGTGTCGCTCTTAAGTACGGCACTTAACATAGACACTCCCTGTTCTGTGAATACAAATGGCATTTTTCTAAGCCCCATTGTCTCTTTATTGGATGTCGCAATTTGCGATATCCATTCTTCAAACTCTTGTTTAGTAAGCTGAAACATAAACTCTTGAGGAAATCTATTAATATTTCTTTTCACCTGCTCATTTAATCTTCGTGTTTCCACACCATAAAGCACTGCCAAATCTCTATCAAGCATGACTTGAACATCTCTAATACTGTAGATTTTATCTTGAATATTTTGATGATTAATAACAGTTAATTCATTCATTTTCATCTCCATAAAATTCAATCTCTAATATCGTCTTTTCCCACTCATACGCACTCTGACAAATAAGAGCCAGATCATTATATTTCGGAGTCCAGTTCATCATGGAAATAACCTTGCTATTATCTGCTACCAATATAGCCGGATCACCGGCTCTACGACTTGCCATCTCGACATCAAAATTCACGTTTGTAACTTTTTTGACAGTATCAATGACCTCTTTAACAGAAAAGCCTTTGCCATATCCTAGGTTAAAT
Source organism: uncultured Sulfurovum sp. (assembly GCA_964527805.1). Classification (GTDB taxonomy): domain Bacteria; phylum Campylobacterota; class Campylobacteria; order Campylobacterales; family Sulfurovaceae; genus BN30871. The sequence continues at coordinate 22,297 of CAZGNT010000008.1, read as the reverse complement.
ACATCGCTTGGGTTTTTTTCTAGATAATCTATCGCTTTGATGTGAGCATTTGAGAGATCATCCACATGAATATAATCCCTCACACATGTGCCGTCAGTTGTCGGATAGTCATCTCCGAATATTGACATTTTGGCTCTCTTGCCTACAGCACACTCGCTTGCTATTTTGATCAGATGCGTAGCATTTGGGAAGCTTTGACCAATTCTAGGTTTTAGACTGGTGATTGGTGACTGGTGATCGGTGATCGGGTCATAGTGGATATCTGCACCTGCTACATTGAAATATCTAAAGATGACATATTTGAAATCTTTATTGACAGAGGCAGTATCTCTGAGTACCCGCTCGCTCATAAGTTTGCTCATGCCGTATGGATTGATAGGATTTGTCTGGTAATTTTCATCTATGCCACTCTCTGGAATATGTGCCGGTTCACCATAAACAGCTGCCGTGGAGCTAAAGATAAATCTCTTGACCCCGTTATCAACAGCGCATTTGATGAGATTGGTTGTGTTTACGGTATTGTTCATATAGTATTTGAGTGGTTTTTCTACTGATTCAGGTACCACTATACTGGCTGCGAAATGTATGATAGTATCTATTTTGTGTTTTTCTAAAACTTTATTTACTTTTTTGAATCTTTTGAGATCCAGCTTGATGAATCTAAACTTTCTTATAGAGCTTAGAGTCTTAAGAGTTTTCTTGCTTCCTGTACTTAGATTATCAAGTATAGTTATATTATGCTCTGTAGTTTCAAGAAGCTGCTTGGCCACATGACTTCCGATGTATCCGGCTCCACCAGTGATAAGAATATTCATTTCATCTCCAAATTATTTAGACAATATTATATCTAAATAAAGTTACAAAAATATTACATTTCTATAAGATTATTATTAAATTATACTAATACATTAATTTTCATTGTTACTGATCAAAGGTATATATTTTTCAATTATTTTTATATTTTGTTGCAATATTTGCCGCAAAACTTGGAATAATTAATTTTAGCATAATTTCTAAATAATATATAAAACGGAGTTGATACCTAGACAACTGTACCAATGCAAGAACTTTATTTCCATTTTTAATATTTCTCCTGATGACTCTTCGAATTTCTTTTTGAATATATATATTTAACCAAAAATTTAGCATTTTATCTTTTTTGGCATTTTTATCATCCTTTAGATCAATAATGAAACTCCTTGGTTCTTTGAGTTGGTCTACGCCTCCTGCTGTATTGTTCTCGGCTTCTATCTGATAAATAGCACAAGTTTTTGTGTCATAAGCCAGATCAAACTGTATCGCTACTCTTGCCCACATATACTGATCTTCTCCATATTTCTCACCCACAGGAAACCAAATATCATTCTCTTTAAATATCTTTTTTGGTATACATGTCGCAGAAGTCCAAACCAAAAGATCACCTTCAACTATAGATTTAAAATAATTTGGGATCAGCCCTATATATTCGTTGGACGGTAAAGCTTGAATGTTGATATTCGACTCTTTACCATTTGCTTTTCTCTTTTTATACGATGTAGCATAAAGCCCGGCATCGGGATATTTTTGTATAAGCTCATAAATCGTTTGTAAAAATTCCGGCAGCCACAGGTCGTCTGCATCTAAAAATGCTATATATTCAGCCCTTGATTCTTGTATGCCCTTATTTCTAGCCGCCGATACTCCGGCATTTTCTTGGTAAACGAGGCGAATGCGATCGTCTTGTATAAGTTCAACCACTTTGGCACTATCATCGGTTGAACTGTCATCAATTACCACTATTTCAAAGTCTTGAAATGTTTGGTTTAGTACCGTTTTTATCGTTTCTTTTACATAATTTGCTTTGTTATAAAGCGGCATCACTACAGAAAAAAATGGTTTTAATTCACTCATGCGTATCCCTCACATCATCATTTCAACTGTTTGTTAAAACTCAAACTGTAAGTTTTTGATTTTTCTAATTTATCTTTGAGAATATTTTTGCCAAGTTCCACACTTGGCTGATCATACGTATCAACATCAATAAGCTGACCGACAAGTGAAGTGAGCAGCTCATAATAATATATAAGTTCCCCGATACTATGCTCATCAACTGCTTTTATGTTGATTTCATCAAGCGGGATGTTGTCTTGAGCCCTTAGTGCTTCGAATGTAGCATCGCATTGCATATTGATAAGCTTGTGAAACTCTACTTTGTTTATAATATCTAATGACCCCAAATGCGGCAATGATATATCCGGGATGGTGAGCGTATCTTTGAAATCTTCTATCTTTATAAAAGTGGCTGATTTGTCTCTAGTCCCTTCCATAAGCAGCTGCAAAAAAGAGTGCTGGTCTTTTGGGCCTATGAGCCCAACTGGAGTTAAACCCACATTAAATGCGCTATGGCGTTGTTTTTTGCCCAAACTCTCTCCCCATAGCTGCACATACCATTCGCAAAAATATTTGAGTGTTTCAGAGTAGGCAAATAGGCAATTGATGTGATATGCAGCATGGTTTTTGGCATAAAAAAGTGCTTTGTCTAAAAGTGTCTCTTTGATATAGCCATCGTCAAAGAAGCTCTCTTCTATCTCTCTAGCCCCATCTAGAATAGCTTTTATATCAATACCGCAAAGCGCTAATGGCAACAACCCTACAACGCTAAGCACAGAAAATCTTCCGCCTACATTTTGTGCTAGATGAAAGCATCTGCTCCCCATATCTGATGCAAACTTATCTAACGGAGAGTTCGCTTCTGTGATAAAAGTATAATGGTCTTTGTCGTTTTCAATGCTATAGATGTATTTAAAAATAGCGATGGTTTCTATGGTAGTACCTGATTTGCTAATGACTAAAAAATGGCTTTTTGATATATCTATTTGGGCTAGAAGATGGGATATGGATACTGGATCTGTGCTTTCAAAAAATACCAATTTTCGCTTATTGCCATTGCGAGGTTTAAGAAATTCATATATTGCCTTTGCACCGAGAGAACTGCCGCCAATGCCAAGAACAACAATGTACTCTATATCGTCATCAAATGATGAGGCGTATTCCAAAATATCAGATATATCTTGACTAGGAAGATCATAATATCCTATGATGTTCTTTTCATCTTTGATCTTTTCAAAAAGCTCTTTTTTTGTTGGTGCGTCGTTACGGCTGACGTCAAAATAAAGTCTGTTTTTCATCTCGTCTCCAAATTATCTATATTATATTATACAATGACACCCCCCACAAAGTGGAGATAGTCACGCTTCGCTCACCATGACTGGATTCTTTTTCTCGCTCCCATGCTCCTGCATGGGAGTGTATATTTGTCTTTTGGAATTTGGCATGCATTCCCATCGAGGACGATGGGAACGAGGGCAACTGCTTTGACTTTGTAGATTTGAAACCAAAGGCGATGTCGCACAGAGACCGCCGAAGGAGCGTGAGAATCTAAAAAATATTTTACAATCCATTTTTGCCGATCACAACCATAGCTGTTTTCCATACTACTTTAAGTTCAAGCCATATATTCCAATACTTGATATAATAAAGATCATACATAAGCTTTTGCCTGGCATCTTCTATATTGGCACCATACGGATAATTGACCTGAGCGCAACCGGTGATGCCGGGAGCCACTAAGTGTCGTTCGTTATAATATGGTATCTGTTGCTCATATTTATCTACAAGCTCATTCCACTCCGTCCTAGGGCCTATAAGATGCATTTCTCCTTTGAGGATGTTCCATATTTGTGGAAGCTCATCTATCCTCGTCTTGCGCATAAAATCTCCCCATGGAAAGATCCTGGGATCTTCTTCTTGGGTATAGTGGTTGAAATATTCTGTATTTTCATGCATGCTTCTAAACTTGACACATTCAAATATTTGATTGTTTTTACCGACTCTGGATTGTCTAAACAGTATCTTGCCGGGGCTTTGCCGTTTGATCTTCAGTACAGCTATGATCATCACCGGCCATGAGAACAACAACAGCCAAAACACTCCAAAATAATCAATACATCTTTTTTGAAAATATTGCCAAGCCGAATACGGTCTAATATCGCTTAAGAAGTTTATATTATCATTTTGTTCAGGTATGTAGCATTTTTTAAGCCTGGTTTCCAAAAAATGCTCTATTGTGCAAAAAGAGATATTTTTCTCAAATTGCAAGTTGGTCAAATAAGTAATGATGCTCGGATGGATCTTTGAATGCATATTTAGCACGATAGTGTTATGCTTGAGCAAACTTAAATGGTTTTTGATATGTTTGATCGTAGCATCTGGATCTTTGAGACCGTCTTTGATATAATGAATATCACTTTTAGAAATTCCTAATTTGGCTTTTTCAAGTTTATGAAATTTGTATTTTTCACCGAGTATGATCATTTCAATCCTTTATCAAATATTTTGCAAAACTTTGTCATTCTGAGCCACAAAGTGGCGTGAGAATCTAACAAAAGAGATCTTCATGAAGCCTAAAGACTTCTCAAGATGACTGTCATTGCGAGGAATGGAGTGACGAAGCAATCCATCCATATCGTCATCCTCGCGAAGGCGGGGATCCATAATATCCATGGAGAAAAACGTGGATTCCTGCCTTCGCAGGAATGACGGCAATTTAGATCCTAAAATTGAATTAAATGGTACACAAAATCTATTACACATTAGAAACCAACATATCATTCAAGATCTTATTATTGTCAAACAGATTTTTGTAAGCAGAATTATTAAAAACTTTTTTCAGAGTCTCAGTATGTTTAGCATGATGAGTATCACTACCTATGAAATCAACAAATCCTTTTTGACTCAAATGTTTTGCCACATGCTCTACCGGCTTGGAATAATAGCCAACCAATGAGTTGAGATTGATCTGGAAATGAATGCCAAGAGTTTTTAGATATTCATATCTGTCTAATTTGCTATGATAATAGAGGTATCTCTCAGGATGGGCAAGGACAGGGATATAGTTCCTGGCTTTTAGCTCATAGATAGTCTCTTCTAGATCAATAGGCGGCGTCATATAAGAAAATTCGAACAATACATGGCGATCTATGTGCAAGAGATTGTCATCTTTGATAGCTTGCAAAAATGTCTCATCATAATAATATTCCGCACTAGCAGCTATCTGGATATCTATATCGTTTCGCGACAACTCATCTCTAAGCATATTCATGCCGTGCCTTATAGACTCTATGGTATTGTCATACTGTCCGTTTTTGATATGCGGAGTAGTGATAAGCTTACGATACCCAAGAGCGGAGAGTTCTTTGATGAGCTCTAGTGAATGTGCCATATCTTTGGCACCATCATCAATGCCCGGGATCAGATGCGAATGAAAGTCTGTCCGAGTTAGCGGGTCGGGTAATTTTTTTCTAAAGAATATCATTTGGTTTTTTCATCTGCCCCATAGCCGTAGCCGTAGCCGTAGCCGTAATAATTGCCCTTGCCTATTTTGACACCGTTTAGGATGAGGCCCACAGAGTGCAAGTGGTGCTTGTGTGCCATTTTGTTGAAATTCACAAGCAATGCTTTGTCTGTAAATTCAGATCTAATGACTAGCAAAAAGAGATCATGAATATGTTTTTTGAGAAGTATCATGGTATCTGTGACAAGCCCGATAGGCGCTGTATCAATGATAATATAATCATACTTTTCTTTTAATTCATTAACTATCTTTTCTATATTTGGGGATAGTAACAGTTCGGATGGATTTGGCGGAACTTTCCCGGCAAATACAACATCTAGGTTTTCTTCTATATGTATCATTGCGTCATCTATAGATGCTTTGCCGATCAGTATAGAGCTAACCCCGTCTTTGAGATTGACATTCGGAAATTCTCTGAGCAATTTGGATTTGCGCAGATCCAGATCCAGCAAGACCACTTTTTTGTTGCCTTTGGCCAAAGTACGAGCAAGATTGGCACAGATCGTAGTCTTGCCTTCTGCTGGGATATTGGAGCTTATCATGATGACTTTGCTTTTACCGCCAGAGGAGATAAACTCCATATTTGTGCGGATCATATTGAGTGATTCTGTGAATGCTGTCTTTTCGGCTTTATTTTCCGGTACGACACCATACATCGGAGTATCTGTGATACGTTCCACGTCTTCTGGGGTTATGATCTTATTGTTGAAAAACTCTTTTATGAATGCAGCAAACAAGCCAAGGATCAAGCCAAGGATAAGTCCCACCATCATTATCAATGATCTTTTTGGCTTAACCGGATTTGGATAAATAATAGCATTATCCAGTATCCTGTTTTTGGATATAGTGGCCGCGTTCATGATCTCAAACTCTGCTTTTTTTTCTAGCAGGTATGAGTACATTTTTTGGTTTACTTCAAAATTGCGGCTCAAGTTCATAAGTCCAAGCTCTGTGCTAGGCATACCGCTCAGAGAACTTTCGTATTTGTTTTTGGTCGCTATGAGGTCTCTTTTTTGTTTTTGGACACTATTGTACAAGCTTCTAATGGAGCCCCTCAGGGATGATTCTAGAGATCTGATCTCATTTGAGAGCTCTACTACATCAGGGTGTTTGTCTGTATATTCTGCTAATAGTGCATTTCTAGCAGCACTCTTTTGCTGAAGTGCAGTGATGATGCTATTCATAGAAGATCCTGAAGCCCCAAGAGCATCGACAGAGATAGAAGCCGCACCTCTAGACGTACTCATTTGTTTTATGAGGCTTTCAAGCACACCCAATTTCATATCAGTCCCAGCTATTTGTGTATCGATATCTACAAGTGTAGTCAGCAAAGTAGATGCGCTGTTTGGAATGGTTGCAACAGTATTTGATTGCTTGAAATCCTTAATAGCTACTTGTGACTCGGATAGATTATCGTGTGTGATGGCAAGCTGATCATTGACAAATTTGAGCTTTTTTTCCACCTCTTCTCTTTGGAATCCTAGTTTTTGGTCAAAATATACTTTGACCAGATTGTTTACTATATCCACACCTCTTTTGGGGATGGTATCTTCAAACGAGATCTTGACAATAGAAGCCTGCTTGGATATCTGCGCTACATTGAGATGGGGTCTGATAAATCCGTCGATGAAATTATTTTTGTTTGATTGGTATGTGATCTTGTATGAGCCGTTTTCTAATCCAAGAGCTTTTGTGGCTTTTAGAGTAAATGCAAAGTACGGCGTCTTGACAGTTTGCCCAAATTTGTATTCTCCGTCAATTTCCAAAGGATTTGTTGAATTTTTTGCTATATCTGCATGGATGCTGTAACTATTTTTATCGATTATTTTTATATCAAATACAATATTTTCATTGAGCTCTTCTGAAATATCGCTCATCTGAAGATCGAAAGGTATCTCCTCGTATAGCTCGGTATCTTTGAGAACTCCTTCTTGAAAATATCTCGCATTAAGAGGCATAACACTCATAAGCTTGAGCAACAATTCTCTTGATTGAAGTATCTCTATCTCATTATCTATTTCAGAACCTCCTCCAAGCTCCCCGGCAAAAATATCAAGTTCGCTTGGCATTGAGGGGGTTTTTGATTTTTCTTCAATCTGTATAGAAGCGTATGTAGAATATATGTTTGTCGACCAAAAGGCATAAACAACAGAGAGCAAAAAGACGACTCCGGCAATAGATGCTATCAAAGATCTTCGACGGACTATGACATTCCAAATCTCCTTGAGGTCAATCTCGTCTTCTTCCACTGAAGATGGTGTATTTAATTCTGATAATGCTCTCATATTTTAATCTCTTAGGTATTTAATATTTACAAATGGTGTCAAAAGTTTGCCAATAGTATCGAGTAACGGCGCAGTCTCTCTGAGGTATGTATTGTACACTTTGATGTCACGAGGCGGAATGTAAACTATATCGTTTGGTTTGAGTATCAAACTTGTTATATGAATTGATCCGCTTCTAGTCATATCTACACTTCTAATACGCGGTTTGCCATCAATGTATGTCACGATCTTGACATCTGTTCTGTCGGCATAATCTGTAAAATCTCCGACTTGGGCGAGTGCCTCGAAGAAATTGAGTGTTTCGTTATTCACAGGCACGATCCCTGGCTTTTGTACTTCGCCAATGACATATATTCTTTGATTGAGGATATCGATTTTGACAAATGGAAATTTGAGATATTCGCCGTAAGCTTTGGTCAGCCGCTCACTAGCTTCTCTCTCGTCAAGTCCTGCAAGCTCCACGTGGCCGACAAGCGGCAGATAGACGCTCCCGTTTTCTGAGACTAGATATCCTCTCTCGGGGTCTATATAGTTTTGTGCGCTATTGCTACTTAAAACTATAGGTTTTTGCCCGTTGAATACTTCGACTAAAATCCTGTCTCTTGGGGATATTTTGTTGGAATAAGATATGTTCGATGGATTTGAAATTTTGTTGTTTGGTGCGTTTTGATCGCTATCTTGAAAAAGGGTATGGTCTTTGGTGCTGCATCCGCTTATAAATAAAACTAAAACAATAATTGTCAAATAACTTTTAAACATAATTCTAATCCACAATAATAATTTATCGAGTATTATATCAAAATATAATATATCTAAACTAAAAATATGTTATATTAATGCATAATTATTAATCTATTTTTTATATGTATTTTTTAAGAAAATACAGTTTATTATATATTGGGTGACGTATGTCTTAGTCTCGTTCCCACGGTCTCCGTGGGAATGCATACCCGATCTCTAGAAGACAAATATACGCTCCCACGCGGAGCATGGGAGCGAGAGAAAACCATGCCTTACCCTTAATCTCGTTCCCACGGTCTCCGTGGGAATGCATACTGAAACCGTAAGAGATAAATATACACTCCCATCGAGGACGATGGGAGCGAGAGAAACCCACCCTACACCTTTTTCTTTAAAAACACACCGCTTTCTATATGCTCGGTATGAGGGAATTGGTCAAAAACAGCCGCGTCAAGCGCGTCATGTGTTTGGGACAAAGTAGCTAAGTCTCGTGCCAAAGTATCCGGGTTGCAAGAGATATAGATGATATGATCAATATCTGAGATAAGCTCTATCGTACCGCTATCAAGCCCGGCACGTGGTGGATCGACAAGTACGCAAGAGAAATTATATGAATCAAGGTCAATATCCCTTAAGCGATTGAATGCTCTTTTGCCGCTCAAAGCTTCGGTCATCTCTTCAGATGAGAGACGTATAAAATCAATATTATCTACACTGTTTAATGCGCAATTTTCTTTGGCTGATGCGATAGAACGCTTAGATACCTCAGTAGCCAAGACTTTATCAAAATGAGCTGCGAGTGGTATAGTGAAATTGCCAAGCCCGCAATAACTCTCCAGCATATCACCGTAACCTATGCTTTTTGCTTTTTCTTTCGCCCAAGATATCATTTTGGTATTTACCGCAGGGTTTGGCTGGGTGAAGCCTCCATCGTAATGCATATACCAAAAATTCTTGTCATCAATGGCCAATCGCTCACTGACCGATTCTTTGGACAAAACCAGTTTTTGCCCTTTGCTTCGCCCGATGACTGAAATATCAAGTTTGGCTTCCAAGCCTTTGGCTTCTTTTGCCCAATCCTCATCCAGTTTTTTGTGATACAGCAAAGTGACAAGTACCTCATCTAGAGTTGAAGCTAGAAACTCTACTCCAAATAATTTATGGCTAAGAAGCTTAGATGTATTGATGAGTTTTAGCATCTCCCACATTCTATTCTCTATAGGAGTAATGACCTTTGGACATTCGCTTATCATAATAACACCGTTTTTGGTGATATTGCTCATAGCATAACTGCATTTATCGCCGTTATGCCAGATGCGAAATTCAGCTCTGGCACGATAGTGGCTATCGGGTGAACTAAAAGCCGATATATTGCCCTGATAAAATGGATATAAAAGTTCTTTTACTCTCTGGATTTTACTGCTTAGCTGCTCATCGTAGCTCATCTCATATAATCCGCATGAGCCACACTCACCGAAATGTTTACAATACACTCTCGTCCTTTTTGTATCATTTAATCACAACTAAGATATAATCACGATGCTTAATTAAAAGTTTTTTTAAAAATCTCAATTTAGATCCTGAAACAAGTCCAGGATGACGAAGAACGTCATTCCTGCGAAGGCAGGAATCCATAATCTGAATCCCCAGATTAGACCTGCGGATGACAAAAAAATGGTCATACTGAATTTATTTCAGTATCTAAAGATATAATTTATTAAGCTCATTTTACCCAACAAAGGCTAAAAAAATGGCAGTAAGTGTAGTGATCCTAGCAGCCGGGCAAGGCACACGAATGAAATCAAAAACCCCGAAAGTATTACATGAAATATCCGGCAAGCCGATGCTTTTTCATGCCATTGAAGCTGCACAGAAGCTGTCTGATGATATAACCGTGGTACTGTATCATGAAGCCGAGATGATCAAGCAGCGAATAATAGAAAACTATGAAAATATCAATTTTCACATCCAAGACGCCGTAAACTTTCCCGGAACCGGCGGAGCGCTAAGAGACATAGAGCCAAAACATGAAAAAACTTTGATACTAAATGGCGATATGCCGCTTGTGACCAATGAAGCTCTAGATAAACTTGTAAATAACGATGCGGATATCACCATGAGTGTCATAATGCTTGATAACCCTAGCGGATACGGCAGAGTAATGATAGAAGACGGCAATGTCACTCATATCGTAGAACAAAAAGATTGCACGGCAGAACAATTGCTTATCAAAAGCGTGAACGCAGGAGTATATGCGGTAAATAGCGGTTTGCTGACGCGCTATATACCTCTGCTGGATAATAACAATGCGCAGCGTGAATATTATCTCACTGATATCGTTAAAATGGCGGTAGATGAAGAGCTCATAGTCCATCCGGTAATTGTTGAGGAAGTTGAGTTCAAGGGAGTCAACTCCAAGCTCGACCTCGCTCACGCTGAAGAGATAATGCAAGAAAGGATAAAAGCTAAGTGGATGATGCAAGGTGTCACGATGAGGCTGCCTCAAACTATATATATAGATTGCAGAGCTGCTTTTGAAGGTGAATGTATATTGGAAAACGGTGTGAGTATCATAGGCGATTGTCATATCAAAAATTCTCATATCAAAAGCAATAGCGTGGTCGAAAATTCCAATTTGCAAGATAGCGACATAGGGCCCATGGCAAGGATCCGCCCGCAAAGTGTGATCACCGATACCCACATAGGCAACTTTGTAGAGATCAAAAAATCCACACTTAACGGCGTCAAAGCCGGTCATCTAAGCTACTTGGGCGATAGTGAAGTGGGTAGCGGCTCCAATATAGGAGCAGGAGTGATAACATGCAACTACGACGGCAGGAAAAAATACAAAACCATCATAGGCAAAAATGTATTTGTAGGAAGCGATAGCCAACTCGTCGCTCCTGTAACTATAGACGATGATGTCATGATAGCAGCCGGTACGACCGTCACTCATGATGTAACCAAAGGGAGTCTTGCTGTTTCAAGAGTACCTATGAAAATAGTGGCAAACTTCTTTTATAAATTCTTTAGGAAATAATAAGTTGTTTTGCAATCCTGAACCTGTTTCAGGATCCAAATTTCCGTTCGCCTCATCGTCGTTCCTGCGAAGGCAGGAACCCACCAACACTCCGTCATTCCTGCGAAGGCAGGAATCCATAAAAAATGATACAATTTATAAAAAGTCATAGCTATGAAACAACCAACAGTATATATTCTCGCAAATAATAAAAATGGAACATTATATATAGGCGTGACGTCTAATTTAGCAAAAAGAGTTTATGAACACAAAAATCATTTGGTAGATGGATTTACAAAGCAATATGATATAGATATGTTAGTTTGGTATGAAATTCACGAAGAAATGATAGAAGCAATACAAAAAGAAAAACAACTCAAAAAATGGAAAAGAGAGTGGAAAATACGACTAATTGAAGAGAAAAATCCAAATTGGATAGATTTGTATGAAACTATAATATAAATTGTGGATTCCTGCCTTCGCAGGAATGACGTTCTTTGTCATCATCTGGCTTGAATCGAGGATCCAAATTGTGGATCCCCGCCTTCGCAGGTACGTGTTAACTGCTGCGACTTTTACAGAGTCTCGCAGCAGCAATCAAAAACTAAAAATCGAAAATTTACAAATATTTGGATAAAATCTGCTTATAGGAAAAGGATATTTATGCTTTTAAAAAACAAAAAAATACTCTTAGGAGTCACAGGAAGTATCGCGGCATACAAAGCTTGTGAAGTAGCCAGACTCTTTATCAAAGCCGGAGCAGATGTGCAAGTCGTCATGAGCGAAGCAGCCGCACGTTTTGTATCTCCTCTGACATTTGAGGCATTGACTAGAAATCCGGTATTATGCGAAGAGAGCGAAAGCTGGGCAAACAATCTCAATCATATAGAGATCAGCAAAGATTGCGACCTATTCCTCATAGCTCCGGCAACTGCAAACACTATCAATAAACTCAGCAAAGGAATAGCAGATAATATATTATTGCAGAGCGCATTGGCTTTCACTAAACCTATAGCTATCGCGCCCTCGGCCAATACCAACATGTTAAACAACCATCAAACCAAAAACTCTCTAAAAATGCTAGCCGTGAGCGATATAACTATTATAGAGCCTCAAGAGAAACTTCTAGCTTGCGGAGATGTGGGTGCCGGGGCATTGGCAGATCCGCAGGAGATATTTTGGGAATGTGCCAAGATACTGCTAAAAGACTCTTTTTGGACAGATAGAAGGGTAGTGGTAACCGGTGGCGGCACTATAGAAAAGATAGATGACGTAAGATACATCTCCAATTTTTCTAGCGGCAAAATGGCAAATGCCATCTCAACTGCGCTTTACCTAAAAGGTGCGGATGTATGTCTCATCACCACACGAGATACAAAAGAGTTGCCGGGCAATGTCTATACTATAAATGTGCAAAGTGCAGATGAGATGCTGGGCTTTAGCGAAGATGCTCTCAGGGTTGCACGCAAAGGCGTCAAAAGCAAACCAAGCCTTAATAACCCTGATGCTATTGGTATGATACAAAAAGAGCCGTTTTTGTTCATGGTAGCAGCCGTGGCTGATTATACTCCACTCTATCCGCAATCCGGAAAGATCAAAAAAAGCATGGTAGGCGAAAAGTGGGATATAGAGCTAAAACAAAATCCAGATATTCTCAAAACCATCAACAAAAGCGGCATCAAAACAGTAGCATTCAAAGCCGAAATGGATAGCGATAATGGACTAACAAATGCTGTAAATTTATTGGAAGATAAGGGAGCAGACGCGGTATGCTATAATCTGCTAGCAGACACTCAAAGCTTTGGCAGCGATGATAATGAGATAATTTGGATCACACCAAATGAGCAGACCAAAATAGATAAACAAGATAAACTTTCCCTTGCATTTAAAATACTAGAAAATGCCTCAAAGCTCTGTGTATGAATAATGACTTAAAACATTTGGCTATCATTATGGATGGAAATGGCAGATGGGCAAAAGAAAAAGGCTTGGCGCGCATAAAAGGACATGAAAGAGGCGCTGAGATCATCAGGGATATTACGGAATATTGCTCAAACCACCCAACAGTGCAGACACTTACTCTTTATGCTTTTAGTACGGAAAATTGGAAAAGGCCAAAACTGGAAGTGGATTTTCTTATGCGCCTGCTTGATAATTATCTAGCCAAAGAACTTGATACTTATCATGAGTACAATGTGAGATTTGAAACTATTGGAGATATCAGCAAGTTCTCTTCTGCTCTTCAAAAAAGAATCCATAACACAAAAGAAGCTACCAAACACAATACCAAACTAACCCAAATATTAGCACTTAATTATGGCGGTAGAGATGAGATAACCAGAGCTGTCAACAGGGCTCTGAAAGCAGATATGGTTATAACGGAAGAGAATATAAGCAAAATGCTTGATACCCCATATAGTGATATAGACCTGCTTATACGTACTAGCGGTGAGCAGAGGCTAAGTAATTTTTTACTTTGGCAGGCAAGCTATAGCGAGTTTTATTTTACCTCTACTCTTTGGCCTGATTTTACTCCACATGAACTTGATGAGATCATAGCCAGATTTTATGATAGAGACCGAACTTTTGGCGGTTTATCATAATGGTAGAAATTTTTATATTTATTCTCGGAGTTGTAATAGGATCTTTTCTAAATGTAGTGATCTATCGTATACCTCTTGGAAAAAATATAGCATTTCCTGCATCCCATTGTCCCCAGTGTCACACTCCTCTAAAATGGTGGCACAATATTCCTATTTTATCTTGGGTGTTTCTACGAGGCAAATGCTATTTTTGTCATGCGCCTATATCTAAGCGCTATCCTATCATCGAATTGATTAGCGGCATACTTTTTGTGATCATATATCTTAAAGTCGGTTTGGTATGGCAGCTGCCTTTCGTATTTGCCAGTTTTGCTTCGCTTTTAGCTCTTAGTATGATAGATTTTGACCATATGGCTGTACCAGATAGCGTTAATATCACGGCACTATTGTTTGCACTGATACAACCTGATTTTATACATGCGGCTTTGTATGCACTTATTGCCGCAATTGGACTATATACTGTTGGATTGATCGCTTCATGGTTAGCCAAAAAAGAGGCGATGGGTAGCGCGGATGTCATAGTAGCCGGCACTATGGGAGCATTGCTAGGATTTCCTCTTTTTTTTGTTGCCATATTTTTATCAGCCATATTGGCTATGGTTCCGGCACTAATTTATAGAGAAAAGGGTGTGCCATTTGTACCGTTTTTGGCTCTTGGAACATTGATAGTTTATATCTTTGATACTGAAGCCGATATAATTCTGACAAAGGTGCTTTATGGGTAGAATAAAAAACTATTTATCATCAAACTTTACAAAAACTTTTTCGGTTATTTTTCTTCCGTTCTTTGCTATTGTATCTTTAGTATACTTTATTCGTATTTCCGTACTCACTGCACAAATACAACTAAATTTTCTAGAGCTTTTTGAGCTTTATGCATATTTTTTGCCTTCTATTTTATTTTATACTTTACCGATATCATTCGTTACTGCAATTGCACTTGTTTTGGTACGGCTCTCTCAGGATAATGAGCTAAATGCTCTATATGCATTAGGAATAGGCTCGAGTAAAATTATTAAAAATTACTTGCTGCTAGCCATGCTTTTTTCGATCTTGCTTTTTTCGATCTCTTTTTTTGCTATGCCGATAGCCAAACAGATGTATAATGCTTTTAGGGTAGAAAAATTATCAGAAGCAAAATTAAATATTAACGCAGCATCACTCGGTCAAAAATTTGACGATTATTATTTATATATAGGAAAACAGATAGGTGATGAATTTCATGATATAGTCATATATAACCCAAACAGCCAAACCCAAGAGAGAATCTTTGTATCCAAAAGCGGTCAAATATTAAACAAACCGAATGAACAAGCTTCATTTGTGTTAAAGGATGGATATGGATATACTTATTATAAAAATAACCTACAGCAATTTAAATTTCAAACTCTTAGAGCCTATGATACAAGCTCACGCGGTGAGATAGATTTTGAATCCATTTTGCAATATTGGGGTCAAATTAAAAGTGATGATAGCATTCTGAAAAGGGCTTTGTTTTTTATTTTTATCAGCTTTATACCATTGCTTACTTTACATGGCGTAGCGGCTTTTACAATGATCAATGCAAGATACCAAAACAATCACTCTTTTGTAGTTATTTTTACTATTAGTTTGATCAGCTATGCATTTGCTTCTTTTTTGGAAGCAAATGGCAATATTTATTGGCTGCTAGGAGGTATGTTGTTATTTCTAGCAGTGGGATGGCGACTTTTTGACAAATTAGCAGCAAGGCATTTTTGATGAGAGTAAAAGCAATTGTTACTTATGACGGTTCAGCTTTTCATGGCTTTCAAAAACAATCACATACCACTCAAACAGTCGCAACTGCGATAGAATCAGCTCTGGAAAATCTAAAGATCCAATCAAAAATAACAGGTTCGGGCCGTACGGATAGAGGCGTACATGCTTCCAATCAGGTTATACATTTTGATCTTCCCTCTTTTTGGGATGATCTTCAAAAATTAAAAACCGAATTAAACCGAAAATTAAAAGCCATAAGGATCAAACGCATCATTGAGGCTGATGAAAAATTCCATGCAAGATTCGATGCCAAAAGAAGACTTTATAGATATTATTTTACCACCACTAAACCAAGTGTATTTATGCGAAATTATTTAGCCTATTACGACTCTTTTGATAATGAGAAATTAACCAAAGCGCTTTTGCTTTTTGTAGGAAAACATGATTTTAACGGTTTTTCAAAAAACGGCTCAGAACCAAACAGTACAATTCGTACTATATTTGGAAGCTATTATAAATATCACCACGGGGTGCATTGCATCACTTTTGAAGCAGACGGGTTTTTGCGCTCACAAGTACGCATGATGGTAGCAGCTGCCATCAAATGCGCTCAAGGAAAATTGGAATTTTGGCAGCTAGAAGAACAACTTGATAATAAACATCTTTACTCTGTGACGTTAGCCCCGCCAGAAGGGCTTTATCTCTCTCATATATTTTATTAGCTTTTTTTGGCCAATGGAATCGGAACGATAGTTGAGTTTATATCTTTGAGGGGCTTTTTCTTAGTAGCATTGATATCGCCTCCTCTTAGTTCATTATATGAAGCATTTAAGTCTTCATATGCGCTCTCCAGGTCAAACAGTTTATCATCAAGAACTTTAACCTTTTGTATATTCGCACCATGGACGATAACAAGTTCGCCGCCATCTTTGGCTTGTTTGAGTATAAGTACAACAAAAAGTGCAAGTATAAGCATATAAAGTATATTAAAGATCATGCTATTGGATATCAATGAAATGACTTTGAAAATAGCTACAGCCGAAAAGCCGAACAATATAATATAAATACCAAATGTTTTGTGTACCTTTAGCGCTTCTTGTCCTTTTTCATCAAGCAGATCCCATGCCTCCTTGCCATCTGTAACGCCGGCTATATATGCTCCAAGTAAAAAAATCAATAACAATCCAAGCAGGCCTATATTAACAACATCAAGCACTTTTCGTCTAAATATCAGATGGACCAGCTCTATCAAAAATATAATAACAGGCAAAGCCACAACAAAGTGCACAATAGGCGGATGCATATGAACAGGCAAACTAACTAATTTGTCTAAAAAAGATATATTGATCTCTGGCAATCCCATGTAATACTCCCATTATATAAAATAATTTGAAATTATTATAACATATAATAACAACAATTCAAAATAAATATTTGAAAAGTAAAAAGAGGTAACCAAAAAAAATCGTCATGAGGGTGTTGGCTGGTCCCCATCGAGGACAATGAGAGCGAGGAAGAGTTTTCGTCATTCCTGCGAAGGCAGGAATCCACAATTTATATTATATTTTCATACAAATCTATCCAATCTGGATTTTTTTCCTCAATTAGTCGTATTTTCCACTCTCTTTTTCCATCTTTTGAGTTGTTTTTCTTTTTGTATTGCTTCTATCATTTCTTCGTGAATTTCATATCAAACTAACATATCTATATCATATTGCTTTGTAAATCCATCTGCTAAATGATTTTTGTGTTCATAAACTCTTTTTGCTAAATTAGATGTCACACCTATATATAATGTCCCGTTTTTATTATTTGCGAGTATATATACTGTTGGTTGTTTCATGGCTATGACTTTTTATAAATCGTATCATTTTTTGTGGATTCCTGCCTTCGCAGGAATGACGTGTTTTACATAAATGACATTTTGCTAGGATGGATAACTATCTCTCGCTCCCATGCTCCGCGTGGGAGTGTATATTTGTCTTTCAGAGTTCGGTATGCATTCCCACGGAGACCGTAGAAACGAGACTATGAATGACATTATTTATTATTTATAGATTCCTGCCTTCGCAGGAATGACGTCATATCGTTGAGAAAGAAGATCAAAAAGGCCTGACGATGACCATAACTACTATACCAATACTCAATATCGTAGGAACTTCATTGTAAAATCTAAAAAATTTACCGCTTTTTGCATTTTTATCTATAGCCAACACTCGACGATAATAATCAAGGGAAAAACTATACAGCATCAGCAAAATGACCAAAGTAAACTTGATATAGAACCATATGCCTTGCTGCAATATAGATGGGTTAACCCACAATAACCATGACCCGCTTATCACCGTTGCCCACATTGCGGGTGCCCCGATATATTTATATAACTTATACTCTTGGATCTGGACAACCTCTACGAACTGAGCTTTATCGTTATGTTCACGATGATATACAAAAAGCCTAGGAAGATAAAAAAGCATTGCCATCCAACTAAGAACACTAACTACATGAAACGTCAATATCCAACTATAATATGCCACTATTTACTCCAAAATCTCAAAATCTTTTTTATTATACACAACCAATTGTAATTTTTTATAATACCCCAAATGTCCATAAGATATCTTTATTTTACTGTTATCTTGCGGTAAAGCAGCTCTGGTTTTAAAAAATATAGGCAAAGATCTGTTTGAAAAATATATTTTTTTATTTTTATAAATACCGGATATATTTTGAATAATTTCATTTTGCCTATTAGCTATCGGCATGTCAAGATTTTTTTCATTTAAAATAAATGTCTTAACCGGAATATTTGAGGCTTTATTTTTTGCAATGCTTAGGTGTGTTACTTCTTTAAGCCCATGATATGTTTTGATCTCATGCACGAGCAGATCATACCGGCTGCCTACTTTGAGTTGTTTTGCACATTTATACAAAAACACTCCTCTGCCTTGCGGTGACTGTTTTATTATAGCGTTTGAGCCTCTTTTCCATATGACTACTGTATTTTCCAATAGAATATCAGATTTTATCGCATCTTGTGCATATAAATACTCTATGGGCTGTTTTACAGCTTTATATTGTGCAACATTGGATGAAAGTTTAAAAGGAGTCATCGTAAAACCGGCTTTTATAGGCAAATGATCTGAATATCCCCTGCCTGCGTGCATCCCCTTGTTTATCTTCCAACGGTTGATGCTTCCGTAGCGGTTTTTAAGGTATGGCGGAGCAAATACCATAAATGTACCGTCTTTATACTCTATACCTTTTTTGTCAAACAGTGTTTGCGGTAACAATATATGGTCTATTGTGCTTTTATCACTAAAAAATTGATGATTCCATCTGTTGCTTGCAGGCAATTCGTCCCAAAGGTTATAATGTACTCCTTTTGAAGAAGCGATGATCTCTGCTTTGTTGATCAAATGATGATCTTTATATGTATTCATCACATCACCGATCGCCGTACGGCCGTTCGTATCATCGAGTTTAGCCTCCAAAGTATTTGGCGCATCATGCCTGCTGTTTAGATCTCCGGTAATGATATACTCGTCGCCTCTGGGAAGTTGCGAAATGCGATTTGCCAAAGCGGTTGCAGAGCGTATCCTCTCGCTCTCTTTGCCATTTTTTGATTTTGATTTCCAATGATTGACAAAGATCCTAAGCGGCTTATCATCCACCTCCAAATAAACTTCTAAAATATTTCTAACTTTAGGGCTGGGAGATACGACGATCTCTCTTTGGTAATTAATGGGAAAACGCGAAAGAAGAGCTACTTGTATTGTGGCATTGGGCTTAGAAGTAATAGCGCTATACTTATATTCACATCCGACTTGCTCGAGCCTGGAGATCAATTCACTAAATACATGCTTATTTTCTATCTCTTGGAGTCCAATGATGTCACTATTTATATCACATATCACTTCAGCAGTATGATTAAGCTTGATTTGTGCCATATGCTCATTCCAATTGCGAGCACCTGCTTTATAATCATCATATTCTGTTCCTTGATTTTTTGCATCAAAAAGATTTTCTACATTATACGAAGCCACACTAAAGTCGGCTTGCACAACAGTATATAAAAATAATAAAAACAATAAAAAACGCACTAAAAACTCCATCTATCAATAAAATAGATTATAACATTAGAAAAGAAATTAAAAAATAAAAAATGTCAAAATGAAATAATTTATTTTATTGTGATCTTATTGTCACCCAAAGCAATGCTTCCATTTTCAATCAGTTGGGTCAAAGTTCGTTTAAAATTTTTTTTGCTCATTCCAAAAATATCTGCGATAACAGATGCATCACTTTTATAAGTACATTCTATCAGGCCATTATGTTTTTTTAAAATATCAAGTACTTTAAGAGAAGCATCATCTTGGTTTAATTTGGCACTTTTTAAAAGACAGTCTAGTTTGCCGTCTTTGCGAACTGTTTTTATGATACCATACTTTTTGTCTCCGATAGCAATAGGCTCAAAAATCTCATTGTCAAATAACATACCCTCAAAGAGGTTATTGACTACAACCTTGTAACCCAAAGGTGTTTTGGCGATCACAAACATATACACTTCTTGATTAGGGAATAATCCTCTAGTATCAATAGAAAGCCATTTTCCTATCTTTTGCGTACCGTATAACCTGCCTGTTTGTTCATCGAGGCAAACTCTCAGCACAAACCAATCATCTACATGAAAATATTCTTTTTGCTCAGAAAGAGGCACAAAGAGATCCTTTGGCAAACCCCAATCCACAAATGCACCATACTGTTTATAGCTGACTACTCTAAAATATCCATATTCGCCCAGTATGGCTTTTGGCCGTTCTGTGGTGGCTACGGGCCTATCTTCTGAATCAGTATATAAAAAAACATCTACGAGCTCTCCTATATCCATCTCGTCAGGCTTTACATAAGCATTAGGGAGTAAAACCTCACTTCCATCTTTTGCTTCTAAAAAAAGTCCGTAATCACTGCTTCGTGCAACCTTTAGGGTATTTATCTTGCCGATCTGAAGAGTTTTATTCATTTGTCTGCTTTGGGTAAAGTTTCTAGATGTTTTATTAGTTTATCAGGGGATATAAACCCTGTTATCGTATGATCTTGCAAATATTCTCCCTTTGCATTAAAAAACAGTATGTTTGGAGTACCAAATACTCCAAAATGTTCCAACATTGCCGTATCTTCGGCTGTGTTGTCTGTCAAGTCAACCTGTATAAACAGATAACCCTTGAATGCCTCTTTTACTTTTGGGTCAACAAACGTTATCATATCAAGCTCTTTACAAGCAGCGCAAGACTCTTTTGTAAAGTCCACAATTACCGGCTTGCCTGAAGCTTTTATCTCGTTTAAGAGTTTTTCTACAGAATAACCTTTGCGTCCATGACTTGAGATTGTCGTACCATTTGATGACAAATGTGCCAATGGCTTCAAAGTAGAAGTGCCTCCAGTGAATGCTCCTATCAACAATACAACACCAAGGGCAAATAATAAGATAGATACTATCTTTGATATGACTTTGGCAATTAAACTTGCAAATACTATGCTGTTTTTATATAGTCCCCACGAAGTGCCAAAGGCCAATAGTGCCGACAATATCATAGTTATCATTGAGGGAGCGATACGAGAGATCATCATAATAGCAAGAACAAGCATAGCAACGCCAAAAAATTTACTGACCAAACTCATCCAGCCCCCTGGGCGCGGCATCCATTTACCGGCTCCAATGCCCACAAGCAATAATGGTACGCCCATACCCATACTCATGACAAACAGTGCAGTACCTCCAAGCAAGGCGTCACCACTCTGTGAGATAAATAATATCGCGCCACCCAGTGCCGGAGCAACACAAGGTCCTACAATAAGGGCTGACAAGGCCCCCATGATCGCAGTTCCGATTATTCCTTTACTGCCGGCATTATCGCTAATAGCAGATAATTTAGTTTGCCATTTCATCGGCAGACCGATCTCATAATAGCCAAACAATGATATCGCAAGAGCCACAAAAACTCCTGCAAACAGTATCAAAACAAACGGATTTTGCATAGCAGCTTGCATATCAAATCCAAGCAATCCTGCTACTACCCCGACAATCGCGTATGTCAAGGACATAGCTAGCACATAAACCAGTGATGTCAAAAATGCGCGCATCGTACTTGGTTTTTCATTGCCGGCCTGAGATACGATAATGGCTGATAATATAGGTATCATAGGAAATATGCATGGAGTAAGAGCCAAAAGCAAACCAACCACAAAAAAGAGCAATATAATGAAGCCAAAACTCTCGCTTTGAATTGCCTTGGATATATCAGCCGTGCTGGTACTACTGCTTAGAGAACTAAATTTTGACCAAAATCTACCGCTATCTCTGCCTTCAAATGAAAAATTTTTATTTATAGGCTGATAACATACGCCACTCTTGGAACATCCTTCAAAAGAAACTTGAATTTCAAAAGGATCATTTGTGATAGCTTCTATATCTTTTTTTTGGAATAGATACTTTTAATTCTTTTTCATAGACAGC
>CAZGNT010000007.1:32642-67801 GCA_964527805.1 uncultured Sulfurovum sp. | reverse complement strand
CTTTAATATAATGACTTATAATGATCGATTAATATAATCGATTAATTGTTCTTTAACTCTCTGTTTAGAGAAATTAACCTCGATGCCCAAATCTTCTACCAATACTCTCAAACCTTCAAAATCGCTTGTTTCTTGTGTTAATGAAATTTTTGATCCTGTATATTTGGCCAAAGCATCTTCAAGCTCGGTAACTTCTGATTTACCTAAACTTTTTTGGCTTTTGATAACACCTTGGTAACTATTTTGTTCTTTTTGAAGCTCAGCATTTACGATCTTGGCAATAGCCGGGATCAAAGCCAATCTTTTATTTTCACCCAAGATCTTGATAAAATTGATCAATCTTGCGTCTGCTGTTTTTCCAAGCGCATCAAGAACGCTTTGTGTTTTAGACTCATCACTTAATAAAGGTGAATTAAGACCGTTTACTATAGATGGCGTACTTGTAAACGCATTTGAAAGCTCAGTAAATATTTCAGCATACTGGCTAATCAATTTAGAATCATTGATAGCAAAAATCGCTTTTGCATATCGTTGTGCTACTAACTCTTCCATTATGCTACCACCTTATTGCTTATCATAGATACTACTCTATTTTCACCTATTACAATATCATCGTTTGTAATATTTTCATTCAAAACTTCGTTTATAGTTTCTCTAACACTTTTTCTTGATTCAAGTTCCATCTTCTCCTCAAGCTGCTTGTCCAAAAATGATAATTCCTGTACATTGTTTTGCATAACTTTATCAGATAAAAATAGAGCCTCTTTTTTGGCATCAGCTACTATATCTTTTGCTTTTTTTTCACTCTCTTTGACCAGATTTTGTGCATCTTTTTGTTGTTTTTTGGCCAATTGCAATCTGCTTTCAATATCTTTAAGCTGATTTGCTATACCGTCTTGACGACCCGCTAAAAAACCTTTAAGCTTATCTGCCAATAAATAATAGAGAATCCCTGCGAAAATCAAGAAGTTAAATACTCTTGGCACAAAGTCTGTTTCTCTGCCGGTCATTGCTAAATATTTACTAGCTTGAGCCGAACCTTCATGGTCGCCGCTCGCCAACAAAATTGCAGGAACAATCAATAAGCCTAATGTTATAAATTTATTTTTCATCCCGCCTCCTAAAACTTACTTAACTTGGCTTTTATGCCATCTTTAAATTGAGGCATTTGTGCCAACAAAGCATCTTTGAGTGCATTTTTTTCTTTTGCAAGATTTTGTGCAAAAGAATCATATGTCGCTTCAAGTTCTTTTTGTTTAGCGTCTATTTTGCCTTGTGCTACCAACTTGGCCTCATCTATTGCTTTTTGTCTAATAGTTGCTGCTTCTGTTTTGGCATCACTTATGATCTGCATCGCTTTAGCATGCAACTCTTCGCTGTCCCCAGAAAGGTTTTTGCTGGACTCTAAATCTTTTGCTATTGACTGATTTCGTTCATCCATAAAACCAATAAGAGGTTTAAATAAAATTCGATTCAGCAAAAACAAAAGAGTCATCAAGACCACAAAGACAAACACCATCAAAGGAAGATGTATATCAAGCATGTCCACTCCTCTTATAATTTCGCATTATTCTACCATTATAGAGGTAATACTTTGGTTAATTTTTCATGCTTTTTTTAGTTTTTCGACAAAGTTTGTAAATTCTTCCTTATTGGAAAATTCTAATTCAATTATATTGCCTTTGATTTTATGTTTAAGCGGAAGTAATTTTTTTAATAAGTCTGCATATTCATTCAATATAAAGGGAGGTATTTTTTTATCATTTGGTTTAGCTGTCTGCTTATAGCCTTTTATGATACTTTCCGTTTCTCTAACACTTAGTTTTTGTCCTATAATTGTAGATAATAGAATTTTTTGTTTTTCGGGAGTAAGGCCTACCAATATTTTGGCGTGGCCCTGGGTTATTTTGCCGTTTACTAAATTATCTTGCACTTCGGAAATCAATGACAAAAGACGCAATGTATTTGTTATCTGAGAACGGCTTTTGTGTACTATATTTGAGAGTTCATCATGCGTAATGTTGTGAACCTCTATCAGCTCAGAGTATGAATTAGCCAATTCTATAGGATTTAGATCTTCTCTTTGGATGTTTTCAACCAGAGCCAATTCTCTTAACTTGACATTATCAATATCTACTTGAACCACTATAGCTTTGACGGTAGAAAAATTTGCAAGCTTATGGGCTCTTAGGCGTCTTTCGCCGGCCACCAATAGATAGCCATTATCTTTTTTAATAACTACGATAGGCTGAAGAAGCCCGTGCTGCTTAATAGAATCACTAAGCTCTTTAAGAGCATTTTCATCAAAATATTTGCGTGGCTGATAAGGATTTGGAACCACAAGTGTTACATCAATATCTTCAACTTTTGCTTTGGCGTCATCCAAAGTCAAAGAATCTATACTATCAAAATTTTTACTATATGCTTCTTCTACCTCTTCGAGTATAGCTCCAAGTCCCCTGCCAAGCGCCATAATTACCTCCCTGCAATTACGCTAGCTAATTCTTCATATGCAACGCTGCCTTTAGAGCCAGACGCATATTCCCTGATCGGCTTTCCAAAACTTGGACTCTCTGCTATCTTAACGTTTCTTGGAACTACTATGCACTCTTTATTTTTCTTAAAATAGAACAATTGATTTTTAAAATGATGGCTCAAATCCTCTAATACTTGTTTTGAAAGATTGTTTTGAGTTGAATACATTGTAGGCAAAAATCCTTTGATAGAAAGTTTTGGATTGATCGTCTTACGCAACATATTTATAGTGCTGAGCAATTGCGCCAAACCTTCTAATGCAAAAAACTCACACTGTATGGGAATAATCACCGAATCAGACGCGCTTAATGCATTGATAGTGATCGGCCCCAATGCCGGTGGGGAATCTATAATTATATAATCATAAAGATCTTTAACTTCATAAAGTTTATCTTTGAGCATCAATTCACGATTTTGTTTATTTGAATCATAAAAATCTTTTTCGATACCAACCAACCCTATATTGGAAGGCACCAAAAAAAGTGATTCTATATGTGTCTGCATGGTTACTTGTGAAATACTTTTTGAACCGTTCATTACATGCAAAATATTGAATTCATAATCATTTCTATGAAATCCCAGACTAGTCGTAGCATTTGATTGCGGATCTATGTCTAAAAGCAATACTTTTTTCTTTTTTGCTGCTAAAGAAGCTGCCAAATTAACTGCAGTAGTAGTCTTCCCAACGCCGCCTTTTTGATTTGCAATACATATAATTTCTATCATCTTAAGCTAAATACCTTTTCTCCATCTAATATAAGCGATCCATCATCGCACAGCACAGCCCTTAATAAGCTCTTTTTACTATCATTGATGTGTACAAAATATTCTCGATTCTTTTCAAATTCTAGCTTAACCTTACTAAAGACTTCCTTCCATTTTGGAAATTTTTCAAGTTCACTGATATATTTTTCCAAAAGAAAGTACGGGTCCATTTCAACACCTAGATTTGCATACGGTTCTGGAGCCGAGGAAATATTTATTCCGATTCCGCATACTAAAATTTGATCGATTTTTTGAGTTATAACGCCACCTATTTTTGACCCTCCAAGATAGAGGTCATTTGGCCATTTGAGCCAAACATTTTCATCGATATCTTGCAGCAATTCTTGCATAATTTGTGCAAAATATATAGATGCGGAAGCCAAAGGCAGATCTAAAGGCAATAAATCACAAGGCAAAGCAAAAGAAACAAAGAAATTATCCTTTGAGCCTTGCCACTGATTTGATCTACTGCCAACACCATCTGATTGTTCTCTCGCAATAACCGCTATTGGAGCTTGAAGTTTATTGCTCTTAAGTTCATTAATTAGATAGCGTTGTGTAGAAAAGAGCAGATCATATGAGAGTATCTCCAATTTTTAACCCCCTTCCTGCTAGATAAGCTTTGGCATTCATGGCTTTTTTTGATGGAGCCTGTAGCAATGATATTTTAATCGAACCAATATTGCATCCGACCACAATGCTATCGTTTTCGATTGACAATATCTCTCCGCTTTTATTCTTGCTGTTTATATCTACAATTTTCAATCCTGATAACTTTAACCCATTCGACAAAAACAGACCAGGCCATCCATAAAATGCGCGGTATTTATTTATAATTTCAGATGCATCTGAAAAATCTATCTCTCCATCACTTTTCTGAATTTTACGACAATGGGTTGCTACTGCTCCTGTTTGTGGTAATGGGATTAAATTCTCAAAATTTTTGAGCACTTCCGTGGTCAGGAGTGCAGCATCATAGCTTAATCTATCCATCAGATCAGTCACTACCATATTGTTTGGAATTTTGAAATATCTATAAGCTAGCACCGGACCGCTATCTAGCCCCTCTTCCATTAGCATAGCCGTGATTCCGGTAAATTTATCTCCATTAAGCAAACTCTGCTGCACAGGACTTGCTCCGCGATATAAAGGCAACAGCGAAGCGTGAAGATTGATACATGGTGCGATATCAAGGATCGATTTTGGTAAAAGCTGTCCAAAGGCTGCTACCACAATAAGATCTGGCTTTGCACCCGCAATAGCTTCATATATGCCGTCTTCTTTTAACCTTTGAGGCTGTAATACGGGTAGATTATATTCGAGTGCCAATGATTTCACAGGTGGTGGCGTAAGCTCTTGATGCCTGCCTACAGGACGATC
This sequence comes from uncultured Sulfurovum sp., assembly GCA_964527805.1. Taxonomy (GTDB): domain Bacteria; phylum Campylobacterota; class Campylobacteria; order Campylobacterales; family Sulfurovaceae; genus BN30871. The sequence continues at coordinate 63,121 of CAZGNT010000007.1, read as the reverse complement.
AGGTTGTGTAAGAACAAGGGTTACTTCAAATTCATTGTCTTTTAGTATGGCTTCTAAAATAATTTTGGCATATTCTGGTGTTCCCATATATACGATTCGCTTCATTGGCCTTCTTTGTGTAAAATGTATATATAAATTATACCATGAATTGGATTTGAGATAAGAATTGGAAAGCCGGTTACCTTTCTTTATCTTATGCTTGCACTCTCTGTGAGAAAAAGAAAGGTAGAGAAAAAAAATAGATTCTCATTTTTAAAAACCAGGTTAACTTTAAACCTTAAATAGCGTACCACCTTTTTGTATGCTATCGAGCAAAAAGCTTCTGATATCACTCAGGTCAAATCCGCTGGCTAAAAACATCTCTTTCCCGTTTTCTAGCAAAAACTGCGCGGATTGAAGCTTAGTAACGATACCGCCTGTTGCAAATTCATTGTTTGCGCTATATTCTTGCGATAATGTTGCCTCGTCCAAAAAGCCGTGTTCTTTGAACATAACAGCATTGCTAAATTTGTTTGGATCTTTGTCGTAATATCCTGATATATCCGAAAGGATCACAAGAATATCAGCATCAAAATGATAAGTTACATGAGCTGAGAGTCTATCGTTATCTCCAAAAACCAACTCTTCAGTAGCAGTGACATCATTTTCATTTATAATAGGGATTACATTATTGGACAGCAATACCTCGATGGCTTGTTTTGCATGCTCTGTACGTTTACGAGAATCAAGATCTGATGCTGTTAGGAGTATTTGGGAACAAAGCATATTGTATCTAGCAAACTTCTCTTGATACATTCTAAGAAGTAACGGCTGCCCAATAGCTGCAAGGGCTTGTTTGTTTGGAATAAATGATTTATCAAGTTTAAGCTGTGTATATCCGGATGAGACCGCACCTGAGCTGACAAGTATAACTTCTTTGCCTATTTTTTGCAATGAAGCGATCAGCTCAACCAAAGATACCATTCTGTCTTTAGAGATCTCACCATTTTCAGTAAGTACATGTGATCCTACTTTGATAACAATTCTTTTCATGACTACTTCTCCGATTGACTTTTTTGCTGTTTGACAAAATCTCCAAGTATATAACGTAAAGGCTCAGTATTTATATGAGACACTGATGATATAGGCAATACAAAACGAGGCGAATTAGACTCATCATTGCCGTATGATAAATATTCGCTGTTTGGATGGTATGCATCTAAAGTATGGTTTGGTTTCAAACCAATAGTATGTAAAAATTCTTTTGTTACTTCGTTTACTTCGTCTGTGCTCATTGCATCTATTTTAGTAATTGCTATGCCAAATGCTTTTTTACCAAGAACACTGGAATATCTTTCCAGTTCTTCAAGCAATGTAGTATATTGATAATCCATAGCACGGTAGTTGCTTGCGTCTATCATGAAAAGAAGCGTGCCTGTACGTTCTATGTGTCTTAGAAATTCATGCCCCAAGCCTTTGCCTTCGCTTGCTCCTTCGATAATTCCCGGAATATCTGCCATCACATATGCATCATAATCATTAAATTCAACAACACCAAGTTTAGGAACTAGGGTTGTAAATTCATAATTAGCAATTTCTGGTCTGGCATTTGACAATACAGAAATTAGTGTAGATTTACCTACATTCGGATACCCGACAAGCCCAACGTCTGCAATAAGTTTCATCTCAAATCTTACTTGTTTAGTAACACCTGGAAGGCCGGGCTGTGCATATGTAGGGCGTTGATTGCTGGAATTTTTGAAGTGCATATTTCCAAGTCCGCCTTTTCCGCCTTCAAACAGTTTTACTTTAGCGCCGACTTCGGTTAGATCAAGCAGCATTTCCCCTGTTTCTACATCAAATATTTGTGTTCCAGGCGGCACTACAATAACAGCATCTTCGCCGCTTTTGCCATATTTTTTTCTGCCTTCGCCAGGACGGCCGTTTTTGGCTTTAATGTGATGTCTTCCTCTTAGCGCAGTAAGCGTATCAGTATTATTATCTACTTGAACATATACAGAACCGCCTCTGCCGCCGTCGCCGCCGTCAGGTCCGCCTTGAGCTACGAACTTTTCTGTCCAAAATGATACTGCTCCTGCTCCGCCTTTACCTGAACTGACAGTTAGTTCTACTCTATCTATAAACATATATATCTTGCCTTTTTGATTAACTTGTTATTATAACTCTAATAGCTCTAAATGCATTCTAAATAAAATTAAGAGCGAAAAATTTATATAAAAATTAAAATATTATATCTTAAATCGACCTAACAATGCCTAAATCAAAATCGAATTGTGAATGAATAAATGAGAAATAATAAAAAAATAAGAAGCCAAAGCGGCTTCTTTAAAGAAGAATTACGCTGGAACTACAGAAACTTTTTTCTGAGTTGAAGAGCGGTTTTCAAACTTAACTACACCTTCGATAAGTGCGAAGATAGTATGATCTTTACCCATACCTACGCCATTACCAGGATGTACTTTAGTACCTCTTTGTCTAATGATGATGTTGCCAGGAATTACTGCTTCACCGCCAAATTTTTTTACACCTAAACGACGACCGGCTGAATCGCGATTATTTTGGGTTGACCCTTGACCTTTCTTATGTGCCATGAAATGCTCCTTATGCTATACTTGTGATTCTTACACGAGTGAAATCTCTTCTAAAACCTCTTTTGAGTTTAGAATCTTTTCTTCTTCGTTTTTTATAGATAATGACTTTTTTGTCACGACCTTCATTGATGACCTCACCTTTAACTACTGCACCTGCTACAAAAGGTGTACCTACAGTCAAAGTACCGTTATCTAGTGCTAAAACTTCTTTGAATTCTACAGCACTTTTAGGCTCTAAATTCATATTATCAAAGCATACGATATCGCCTTCTTTAACTTTGAATTGTTGCCCACTTGCTTTAATGATTGCGTACATTGCAAACCCTTTATTAATTTCTTACTTGGTATTAAAAGTGTGAGATTATAGCAAAATAAGCTTTAATCTTTTTTAAATTAAACTATTTTTAATTAATATCATCCAAACTAAAAACTAAATAAAAGCTATACACTCTATTTCAACAAGTGCATTCTTTGGTAAGCTCTTTACCGCAACAGTACTGCGTGCAGGCTTATGATCACCGAAGTGTTCAGCATAAATCTCATTAACTGTCACAAAGTCATCCATATCAGCTAAAAATATAGTGGTTTTGATCACATTATTCATAGAGCTGCCACCTGCTTCAAGTACTGCTTTTAAGTTTTTTAATACTTGATTTGTTTGGGAAATGATACCGTTGCCCGCCATCTCTCCATTAGACATTAATCCAATTTGTCCAGATGTATAGATAATGCCGTTATTTTCAATAGCCTGAGAATATGGTCCGATGGCTTGAGGAGCATTTGGTGTAGATATAATATTCATATGTTAACCTTATAATTATTTCTTGTGATATTATTTTACCATTTTAAATGATAATTTAAAATTATTCCGGATATCCAATCAAGACGGCAAACTAAATTTTTGTGTTACAAGGTCGCCTGATTCGTCAAAATAGAGATAATATAATTTATCTCTTGTGACCTTCAATCCTGCCAAATAGCGCAAAGCAATATTTGCTTGCAAAGAAGCTATATGCATCACCATGGGCGCTGCTATGCCGCTGGGCACATGCGGCGGAGTATTAAAAGCTGTAAATCTTCCGTGCTCAAAAAAGCATACTTGCCCAACAAAGGATTCTACGCTAGCATATATCCAAGGTATGCCTGATTCATTGGAGTATTCATCTATTTGATGTCTTGTATCAAAGTTATCACTGGCATCAAGGATCAAGTCATATTGTTTGCCAAGATGACTAAACTCCCCAAAATCCATTACAAGGCCTTGGGTTTTCACAAAAGGATTTTTAGCCTTTATCAGATCGCTTACAATTTTTGATTTATACCTTCCCTCGTCTTTTAAAGTAAAGGCAATTTGACGATGAATATTATGCAACGCGATCGTATCAAAATCAACCATATCGATCTCTCCTATACCGCTTGTTCCAAGTGCCAAAGCTAACGACGAGCCCAACCCTCCGCTTCCTATGATTGCTATCTTTTTAGTAGATAAAAGTTCTTGGGTCTCTTCTCCCCAAAGCTGAATTTGTCTATGAAAATATGATTGTGGTGTCACGACAACTCCTTTTATTATTGTCTTAATTGTAATGCTTTTTCAAACTGCCAAACCTTGCGATGATCATGCAGTGATTTTTTATCTATCTCTTCAATTAGCATGGACTCTTTGTCTTCTAACATCATTTTTACCTCACCATCCGGATCAACCAGCATGCTATCCCCATAAAAACGCCATTTGATATCTTTATCACTATATTCACCCAAACGATTTACCCTAAGGACATAACAGCCGTATAAAAATGCCTGTGTTTTGATGATCTCTCTCCAGCGATTATGTGAACCAAAAGTTGATGATGTAGGCAATACTACTAAATCCACTTTTTTTTCTCGCACATATTCCCAAAGTTTAGAAAAATGCAATTCAAAACCAGCCATTATCATAACCTTAAAGCCATCAACCGAAAATACCATCGGAGATTTTAGTGGTTTGATATCATTGGCAAAAAAGCTTTGTTCATCCCAATGCGGATAAGAAATAAGGATTTGTTGCTCGTAATATGAGATCTGCTTTGAAGTGATCTTGGCTACGGCCTTAAGATAACATTTTTTTTTACATAGCACGATTGGAGCTACGATAGTCATATCATATAATTTTGCGAGAGATTTTAAAAGCATTAGATGTTTATCGGTTTGTTCTCTTACCATGGATACGGGCATATTTGCCAGCTCTTTGTAGAAGTGATTTAATACGTATTCTCCTAGGACTATTAACCTAGCGCCTTTGGAGTGGGCATTTTTAAAATAAAAATCCAGCTTTGAGCCATTCATCCCCAATGTTTGGAGCTGCAAAGATGCTACTACTAGAGTTTTCACTCTTTGGCCTTAATGCTTTCTTGTTCAATGACTGTTATTTTGGCTTTTGCAAGCTCTAGCATATCTTGAGCTTCTTTTATGGTTTTTAAACCATCCTCATAGAGCTTAATGCTCTCTTCTAGAGGAATATCTTGACGCATTAATTTTTCTATAATACTTTTGGCATTAGCAATTTTATCTTCAAAGGTTTCATTTTTCATTTTCATCCCCTAGTATGCTTATAATATCATCTTCAAACTTATCTATCTCCACCAAAAATGCATCATGGCCATAATCACTTTCCACATCTATATAACTGCATGATTGTTCATTGCGTTTCATCATTTTATATATATGTTCCATCTCTTCAGGGAAAAATAGATAATCAGAACTGAAACTAAACAGATGCACATTTGATTTTATGCGTGAAATGGCATCATGAAGCGAATCATACCCGCGCGAAAGACTAAAGGTATTGATGGCTTTGACAATATAAAGATAACTTAACGGATCAAAATGGCGACTGAAATTTGCAGTATTATACTCCATATATCTCTCTACTTCATATCTGCCAAAAAGTTCAAAAAGTCCATCTGTACTCACATAGTTACGGTCAAACTTTTTATCCATAGATTTTGGAGACAGGTATGAAATATGTCCTGCTATTCTACCAATAGCCAATCCGCTAAGCCCAACTTCACTAAAAGCATCTTTTGCATAATTGCCGTCTTCAAATCTAGGATCACTCCTGATAGCTTCAACAGCAACTTTATTGAAAGCAATTGTCCATGGCCGTGTGGCATATGTGGCTGCCATAGAGATGATATGTTCTGCTAAATTTGGATAGTCTACTGCAAACTGAAGTGCTTGCATACCGCCCATTGAGCCGCCAATGATGGCTTTTAAACGATATATGCCAAGACTTGAAAGCAGATGCATTTGGGCTCTTACCATATCTTTGATAGTTACCACCGGAAATTTGAGACGAAACGGTTGATGTGACGGATAATTATCACTCATAGGTCCGGTAGTGCCAAAGCAGCTGCCTATGACATTTGAACATATCACATAATACTTGCTAGTGTCGACCGCTTTACCGTCACCTATAAGCCCATCCCACCAGCCTGCTTTTTTTTCACCTTCATAAGTACCTGCCACATGATGTGAACCGCTTAGAGCATGGCATACCAATATCACATTGCTTTTATCTTCATTGATTTCACCATAAGTTTCATATGCTATGGTATATGGCTCAAGTATACGGCCGCTTTCTAGATAAAGCGGGCTGCTAAAGTGTGCTTGTTTGGTAGTTATCTTCATAAACTGCTTTTTGAAAAATTATTTTTAGTTATTTTATCTTAATTGGACTTTAGAGTTAGTGAAGTTTGATATCTTATATAATTTATAAATCTATAATAATTTTTTGTATCATAATATATAACTCATCTATACCATCAATGAAAAACATTGTAAAATATCTTTTTGATAAGTGTATTATTATGCACTTATAGCCTATGATTCTATATGTCTTTTAAGATAATCGTTCATTTTTTCTCTAAGCTGCACAATATCTGTTTTAATGCCTAAAAGTTCTTCTATTTCTATACGCATATGGGAAAGTAAAAATATATTTGAATGTTTAAGTCTTACATAAACATCGACATCGCTACTTTCTTTAGCTTGATTTTTAGCATAAGAGCCAAATATACCTTTCTATGAAAAAAATCAAAGATATATTGAGATTAAAATATATCACTAATATCTTTTGCAGTCATATCAGCAAAACAGATTAGGCTTTAGTAATCTGTCTGCAAACGATAAATTGCCCTTGAGTTTAACTTTGTTTGCAACAGTGATCTCCAACATATCTTGAAACATCTTTTCAAACAATTCTTCGTATATCTCATCTACATTTTTAAAGCCGTCAATGAGCAAAGAAGATAGTCCATGCAACATTGACCAGAGGATGATAGTTGTTTGAAAACTATCTTCTTTTTTAAATATGCCATTCTCTTGTCCTTCTTCAATGGCTTTTTTAAAAGTGCCAAACCCACTGCAGTTCTCATCTTTGATACTCATAGTATTTCCTCTAAGAAAGGCATACTTGTCGCCAAAAAGAAGCCTATAGAGATTAGGATTGTTTCTTGCAAACTCTATATACGCTTTTGCCGCTAGGTAAAACCTCTCTATTAACTGCCTATTATTATCTGTTTGTATCAGCGATACACTTTCGTCAAACTTCTCAAATCCTGTCTTTATAATCGTCTCTATCAGCGCATCTTTGGATTTAAAATGTTTATAAATAGCTGTTCTTGCCGTACCTGTCGCATCTGCCAATACTTTAAGCGTCAATTTATCTATACCCTGCGTTGCAATCACATTCAATGCAACACTTAACAATTCTTCTTTGAGATTTCCATGGTGATAATCATTTTTAAACATAAAAAGAATTTTAACATAATAAACAAAGTAAACATTGATAACTTTTAAGTTTTTAGATGTTATCATTGTTCACTTTTAAGATAAAAAGGCAGATTCTATTAAAAATGTATTATTTGCGATGATGATTTCCAAATTGTTTGTTAAGTTTTCTCTAAATGTGTCAACAAATACAGTTTTACACACATATGCATATAGGGTAAATAAGTTTTTACTTCTATTGCATATTCTCTGTAGAAACATGATCTTTGAGACAGAAAGCAAATATGCAATTTTTAGTTACAAAAGGCTTCAATAAAAGGAGGTAGAGGTATAGGGAAAATTATAAAAAATTAATGTCGCTTAAAGTTAGGAAAAGTTTTTTAAGCATACAGCACACTTTCTGCAAAAGCTTAAAATTTTAATTAATATCTAGAAAGGATTTTACATGAATGGAGCAAGAGACATATTGAGACTCCTCAAAATTGGAGATAACAAATGGGATGTTAACAATTATAACTATATGAATGTTGTAAGTAATTTATCTGACAATGACACCCAAATCATTAAAGCATTGGATAATATTGGTGACGGTGAATTATCAGCAATAGGTATTATAGTCCAACATCAAGAGTTGGTAAGAAACTATCAACCACGCGAACACGCGAAAGACTTTTATGAAAGTGTGATATATGGATTTTCTATGATCAACTATGAAGAAATGCGTCATGGATTCATTCTTAAAGAATTGGCAAGTCTTGTACATACGGGTAAAAGTTTTATTGATCAGGTTGATGGAGATCTTTTACATGAACTTATGTTTGAAACAAATGAACTTTATAAAAATCCTTATGAGTCATTAATGTCTTACCTCCTTGGAGAAATTACAAATGTTGAACTATATGCAAGTATAGAAAAACGAGTTGAAAATGAAACTCTAAAAAGCATTGTAAGAAATATAAAAAAAGATGAACAAACTCACAAAGGCGCATGGTTAAAAATTATAAAACGTATGGTTGATTCAAGCGAAATTCATAGAGAAAACTTTATTAATGCAGTAAAAGCTATACATTTTATTCATCAAGCTGAAGTAAGCAACTATTTTAAAAATGGTGCATTATCAGTAGAAAAATATTTTACTCCTTCAGTCAGTAAATTTATTCTTGAAGAAAAATATAAGATAATAACTGACATCTTTGGCGTATCTCCGATTGAGAAAAAGCAAATGCTCATAGAACATCTTGAATATTTCAATGAAAATTTTGTTGCATAAAATTAAACTAAAAAGGAAAAAAATGACAAGAAAAGAATTTATGGATACTATCAATGAACTCGCAAAAGCTGAAATGCATGATAAAACGGCTTTTAAAGAACTAATTGATGAACAGCAAATATTGACAGAAACGGGCGTAGACAGCTTTGATTTTATTATGCTTTATATGAAGCTTGGTGAATATTTTAATATTAACAATAAAATTTTCAAAGATAAACTTCCAGCTGGTGACCCGACATTGAAAACATTAATTGATTTTTTAGAAGAACATGCAAGTGTTACAGCATAAGTCTCAGGATATACAATGAATAAGATTGCAATTACTAAAACAAAAGCGATTTATACTGATAAATGTACATTGAAAGGTGAAAGATTTCCTCAAAATGTAAATTCGATTGAGAGTTTTTTTGAAGATACTGACTCTGGCTATAACTATGTTTGCGAAAATATCTATAAACAACTTTTTGCCAAAGACGATATTGCATTTTTTAATGACATAGCAACAAAAGAAGGTAAAAATGCAGTTATTATTGCATCAGGTACTTCTGAATGGGCTGGCTCGGGTATCAACCTACCTCATGTCAAACCAGATTATACACTTAAAACACCTTTTTTTATTCTTATAAATATATTAAGCGGTAAGGTGGCAAATAAGTTAGGATGGCATGATTACTTAACTGTTGATGCGACAGCATGCATCAGTGGCTACAAAGCTTTTTTAGAAGCTGAATTAATCTTAAATGCCGGTATTGCAGATCGCGTATTGGTTATAGGTGTTGATGATCAGATAAATCCTCTGGTATTGGAACTATTTGGTATGCTTGATGCATCAATTACACCAGATCAGGAGGAACAAGGATATCAACCGAGTGCTTTTGATGGCAAAAACTATGGGTTCAGACTGGGGCATGGCGCAGGTTATGTCCTTCTTGAAAATCAAAAATCACTGAATGAAACTAAACACAAACCTTTGGCTTATTTAGAAAAAACTGTATTAAGAGCTGAAAAGCTGAGCAATCCCTTTGGTCAATCCCCAGATGGAAAAGGTTATGCAAGAGTGATTTCTGAAGTATTAAAAGAAACCGGACTTACCACTAAAGATATCTCTTTTATCAAAACACATGGCACAGGCAGTCAGTCAAACAATAAATCTGAAAGCAATGGTATTAAACAATGTTTTGGTGATGAATTTATAGCTACTAGCTATAAACCAGAAATAGGACATACATTAGGAGCAAATGCTATTGTTGAATTGGATATTGCACTTAAGGATGCGCACAAAGGTATGATTAGAGGAATTAAAAATCGTACCGAAAAAGATGATTGTTTCCTCTCTTATGATAAAGAGATGCGTGTAGATAAGTTTTTAATGTTGGGTAGTGGTATGGGTAATGTCTATGCATCATCAATCATAACAGTCAATAAATAAATGAAAATTTTTTATAAGGCATTCGGTATTTTAAAGACCAACTGTTATCTTATCAATAATGGGAAAGAAACAATTATTATTGATCCAGGTCAAAATGCTTCAGAATGGATACTTAAAACTATTGAAAACAAACCCGTAGGTATTATCAATACACATGGTCACTATGACCATGTGTATTCAAACTGTAAACTAAAAGAATCATTAAAAATCCCTATTATTATTCATAAAGAAGATGAGAAGCTCTTGAATAACGATGATTTTAATGTCGGTCTGCCAAGCTCTAGCCCTGACGTTACCTTCACTCATGATACTGATATACATTTAGGTTCATTCACGTTCAAAGCTATACATCTACCGGGGCACTCTCTTGGTACATCAATATACGATTTCGGACACTTTATAATAAGTGGGGATTTTGTTATGTATGGTACCGTGGGGCGTTATAATCTTTATACATCCGATAAAGATAAACAATATAAAAGTCTACAAAAATATCTTGATATCTATGCATCAAGACACGATGCATCCCAAGTTAAAATCTACTCTGGACATGGCACCCCATTTTCTTTAGAAGAATCTTTAGAAACAGTAACAAAATGGCTCTCTTTTTTTAATAAAGAAACAAATTTCAATAAAACGCATTAAAAGGAAAAAAATATGAAGTTTAGTGGAAACAATGTGCTAATAACTGGTGCAAGTCGAGGTATCGGTGCAACGGCAGCAAATATTTTAGCAGGTTTTGGATTAAAAGTATGGATCAATTATAACTCTAATGAAAAAAAAGCTCTAGAAATAAAAAATAATATTTTGAATGTCTCTCCGGATGCAAAAATTGAAGTTATCAAATTTGATGCAGCCGATGAATCAGCTTACATGGAAGCTTTTCAAAAAATTATCGCAATTGATGGTAAAATTGACTACGTAGTTAACAATGCTGGAATTACAAAAGATGGCTTATCGATAATGATGAATATTTCAGATTATAATGAAGTAATGAATACTAATGCACGTTCATGCTTTATTGGCTCAAGAGAAGCATTGAAAATAATGGCACAAAATCGTTTTGGAGCAGTTGTTAATGTTTCATCTGTGACAGCTGAAATGGGTAATGCAGGACAGACAAATTACGCTTCTTCCAAAGGGGCCATTATTGCTATGACTAAATCTTTTGCACAAGAAGGTGCTATTAGAAATGTCAGATTCAACAGCATAACTCCTGGCTTAATTGAAACAGATATGACATCAAGCATGGATGATAATACACGTAAAGGTTTTTTACAAAAAATACCATTAAAACGTTTTGGAAAAACAAGCGATACAGCGTATGCTATTGCTTTTTTACTGAGTGATTACTCAGAATACATAACTGGAGAAGTTATAAAAGTTAACGGTGGCATGTATATGTAATCTCTAAAAAAATTACGTTAACGAAATTGTATTCAAAGCAACGAGAGGATAAAATGACAATACGAGTCTATTATGAAGATACTGATAGCAATGGTGTTGTCTATCATGCAAATTACATTAAATTTTGTGACAGGGTAAGGCAAGAAGCATTTTTTAAAAAAAATATAGCTATACAAGATGAAAATGGAAATCTCATTATTCGGAAGTTGGAAACTCGTTATTTGCATCCATCTTATTTAGGTGATGAACTTATAGTCACACTTCATGTAAAAAACTTAAGCAAAGTATCCATGGATATTTATCATGAAATTTTTAGAAAAAAAGATAGACAAAAAGTTTTTGCAATGGATATACAACTGGTATATGTTAATTTGGAACATAAAATTGATAAAATGCCTGAGAGTTTTTTACAATTAATAAGCTCTCATCAATCATGATAGCTATATGATGATTGAAACATTGATCTGTCATTTTTAGAGATGCCAAAATGAGCTTGACATGACATAACGAGGAAGAACAAAGTAGCAAACCTACTCATCATAAAGTGCAGTACTCAGATACCTCTCTCCGGTATCACACAATATAGTTACTATGACCTTGCCTTTATTTTCAGGCCTTGATGCCACAAGTGACGCGGCAAATGTATTTGCTCCTGCTGATATCCCAACCAATAGCCCCTCTTCTTTGGCTAGATTTCTAGCTGTAAGCATAGCATCTTCATTACTTACTGCGATGATCTCATCATAAATAGTAGTATTAAGTACTGGCGGCACAAACCCTGCTCCGATACCCTGAATAGCATGAGGAGCAGGAGAACCGCCGCTAAGCACCGGTGATGCGCTAGGTTCTACAGCAATGACACAAATGTTTGGATTGAGCTCTTTTAGTCTCTCTCCAATCCCAGTAATTGTTCCGCCGGTTCCTACAGCGGCTACAACTATATCCACTTTGCCGTTCGTATCCAGCCATATCTCCTGTGCGGTTGTGGCACGATGTACGGCCGGATTACTAGGATTTTCAAACTGCCCCAATATAATAGAGTTTGGCATACTATTATGAAGCTCTTCTGCCATAGCAATTGCTCCACTCATACCTTTTGCAGGATCAGTAAGCACAATGGTTGCACCAAGAGCCTTTAATAGCTTTTGTCTCTCAATACTCATTGAGCTTGGCATGGTCAATATCAATTTTAACCCTCTAGCTGCACAAACCGAAGCCAATCCGATACCGGTATTACCGCTAGTAGGTTCTATAATAGTAGTATCTGATGTTATAAGCCCTTTTTGGGTAGCATCATCTATCATTGCAACCCCGATCCTGTCTTTAACAGAATGGGTTGGGTTCATAAACTCACATTTGCCAAGCACTATCGTATAATTCAAACTTGCTTTTTTAAGTTTAACCAGCGGAGTATTGCCTACAAGGTCTGTTACATTTTGTGCATATTTCATTTCTTCTCCTTATATATTATAATGCAAAGAAGCGTTGTATCTCTCTTGATACTTTTTAAAATCTACCAAGCTAAGACTTAGTATTGTTAATATTTCATTTCCGATGTCGTCAAAAAATAGATTGAGTATGTGATTATTACTTTTATCATCTACAACCCTTATATCGCCTTCTAGTGCTACGATTATATCTTTAATGCATATATCATTGGGTGATTTTGACAGTAAAAATCCGCCATTAACACCCCTGATACTCTCCACTAGTCCTGCTTTTTTTAATTTGCCGAGTAATTGCTCTAAATAATTCAAAGGTATATCTGCTCTACTGGCAATTTGGCTTGCCTTAAGCGGTAAATTATTATCATGTTTCAAAAGCTCATACATGGCATTTAGTCCATATATTCCCTTAGACGATATCAGTGCCATTTTTTATGCCATCGCCTGAGCAAGATCATTTATCAGATCTTTTGTATTTTCAAGTCCGATACTGAGCCTGATAGTAGCAGGATTCACTCCGACTTTCAACAGCTCATCACTTGTCATTTGTGAATGGGTTGTGCTTGCAGGATGAACAATAAGCGATTTGCTATCTCCAATGTTAACTACAACTCCAAAAAGCTTGACACTGTCTATGATGCGCTTAGCTTCTTCGAAACTGCCTGCATCAAATGAGATCAACCCTGAAGCTTTACCGTCTTTGAAATATTTTTGAGCTTTATCGTGATCCCTGTGACTTTCTAGTCCTGGATAATTTACAGATTTTACTTTAGGGTGCGATTCCAAAAATTTAGCAACTTCAAGTGCATTCTCTGAATGTTTTTCTACTCGAAGGCTTAATGTTTCAAGTCCTTGGATAAGCAGCCATGAATTAAACGGTGCTTGCGATGCCCCTATATCGCGAAGTAATGAAAGTCTTATACGCAAACAGAAATTTGGCAATGGCACATCTGTATACACAAGCCCATGATAACTTTCATCGGGGGTATTAAAATGGCTATATCTAGATGATGTTTTAAAAAATTCATTTAAACCGTCTCTCTCAAGTATTACACCGCCTATTGCTGTACCTTGGCCATTAGTGTATTTGGAAGTAGAATGCACTACTACATCTATACCACATGCTATAGGATTAAATAGCGCGGCAGTGGCTACCGTGTTGTCGCATATGGTGAGTACACCATATTTTTTAGCAATTCCTACGATAGTATCTATATCAGCTATTGCAATTTGCGGGTTTGATAATGATTCAAAATATATAGCTTTTGTCTTGTCGTCTATCAAACTCTCCAAATTACTGGCATCACTGCTTTTGAAAATCCGTGCTTCAATACCGAAGCGTTTTATTGTATGGGTTAGCAATGTAACTGAACCTCCATAAAGCTTATCGGATATTACAATATTATCCCCTGCCTCGGCTACATTGGCTATCGCATAAAATATTGCAGATTGCCCGGAAGCTGTACAAATTGCAGCTGCACCGCCTTCCAACTCAGCAAATCTGGCTTCCAATACATCAGTAGTTGGATTAGTAAGCCTAGTATACATCGGCCCCAACTCTTTTAATGCAAATAAATTTGCGGCATGCTCGCTGTCTCTAAAAGCGTATGCTGTAGTTTGAAAGATAGGTACACTCATAGTGCCAAAACCTGCTTTTTGATCATATCCTGCATGAAGCGCAATCGTCTCTTTTTCCATTATCTTTCCTTATATTAAAATATTTACTGTTACTATATTATAAAAAAAATATAATGTCAAGTATTTTTATATATTTTTTGTTTATTTGCCGCTTTTATGGAGTTTATATAATCTTTAGTAATTTAGTATAGTTTTAGTTTGAATGTTTTTTATTATCATTATATAATTGATTGATATATCATATAAGAAAATTGGTATATATGATTTTGCAAGCAGAAAAAGCAATTAATACTGTGTTATTAAAATGATTTGTTTTATTGAAGAAATATCATGCCGCATAAAAACGGCATGATCATAATTGTAGAAAAAAGAAGAAATTACTGTCCGTGATAGTTTGGGCTCTCTTTGGTGATAGTTACATCATGCACATGGCTTTCTCTAAGGCCCGCGCTTGTGATCTCTACAAATTCGGCTTTTTCCCAAAATGTCGGAATATCTTTTGAACCGCAATACCCCATAGAGCTTCTAAGTCCGCCTATCATTTGATGAACCACATCAGAGATCTTGCCGCGGTACGGTACGCGTCCTTCTATCCCTTCTGGTACCAGTTTATCCGCAGCTGTACCTTCTTGGAAATATCTATCCGTACTTCCTTTGGTCATAGCACCGATACTTCCCATACCTCTGTACTCTTTAAACTGTCTGCCGTTAAATATTATCATCTCACCAGGAGCCTCATATGTGCCTGCAAGTGCTGAACCTAGCATAACAGAACTTGCACCAACTGCGAGCGCTTTGGCTAGATCACCAGAATATTTTATCCCGCCATCAGCGATTACTGGCACGCCATACTCTTTTGCTACCATCGCTACATTATCGATAGCCGATATTTGAGGCACGCCCACACCTGCTACTATACGAGTAGTACAAATTGATCCAGGCCCGATACCTACTTTTACAGCGTCAGCTCCGGCTTCAATAAGATCTTTTGCTGCTTCGCCTGTAGCGATATTGCCTGCTATTACATCTATATCAAGTTCGGCTTTGATCTTTTTGACTGTATCTATGATCCCTTGTGAATGCCCATGAGCTGAATCAAGTACAAGCACATCCACACCGGCTTCTACCAATGCTCTAGCGCGATCCAATTGTCCCACACCAATAGCTGCAGCCACTCTAAGTCTGCCAAAAGCATCTTTATTTGCATTTGGATGTTGTACTTTTTTCTCTATATCTTTGATAGTGATAAGGCCTTTTAGCTTGCCTTCATCATCAACTATAGGAAGTTTTTCAATTTTATGTTGCTGTAATACTTTGGCCGCTTCTTCCAGTGTCGTGCCCACTTTTGCCGTGATCAATGGAACATGCGTCATCACGTCTTTGACAAGAACGCTCATATCGCTTATAAAACGCATATCTCTATTGGTAAGAATTCCTACTAACACTCTATCTTGATTAACAACCGGTACGCCTGAGATATGATACTCACTCATTAGAGCATCTGCTTCTCCTACTTTTGCATCAGGATATATAAATATAGGATCTATGATAACGCCGCTTTCCGATTTTTTGACTTTTCTGACTTGCAAAGCCTGTGTTTCGATATCCATATTTTTATGAATTACGCCTATACCGCCCAGTCTAGCCATAGCAATAGCAGCTTTGTATTCTGTAACGGTATCCATAGCAGCCGAAACGATAGGTATATTTAGGCTTACTCTTCTAGTGAGCATAGTAGTAATACTTACCTCTTTTGGAAGTACTGTAGAATGCTGTGGTACCAACAAGACATCTTCAAATGTCAAAGCTTTTTGTTTTATTCTCATATTATCTCCTTATTTCGTATATTTTACAGCTTTTTCCATACTAGCCGCACCGTCAAAAAGTGTCTGCTCATCAAATGCTTTTGCGATCAATTGCAATCCAACAGGCATCCCCTCACTATCTTTTGCTACCGGGAGAGAGAGTGCCGGAAGGCCTGCTAGATTGATCGCTATCGTGTACATATCACTTTTGTACATTTCAAGCGGATCATGTACTGCTCCGATCTTAGGAGCCACACTAGGAGCAACAGGAGAGAGTATCAGATCAGCATCATCAAATATAGCATTAAATTCATCGCGAATAAGATGTCTGACTCTCTGCGCTTTGAGATAATAAGCATCATAATATCCGCTTGAAAGCACGAAATTACCTAGCAAGATACGTCTTTTAACTTCATCTCCAAAACCTTCGCTGCGAGTATTATAATATAAATCTGACACATTGCTTGCATTGGCACGTCTTCCGTATCTAACACCGTCAAATCTAGCCAGGTTTGTAGCTGCTTCGGCAGTAGCTAGGATATAGTATGTAGCGATGTCATACTTGGTATTTTGCATATTTTTGTGTACTATCGTATGCCCTGCGTCTTGCAAGGCTTTGACGGTATCGCTGTAAGCTTTTTGTATATCACTGCTAGCTTCGCTTATATAGTTATCAATGACTGCAATTGTC
Source organism: uncultured Sulfurovum sp. (assembly GCA_964527805.1). GTDB lineage: Bacteria > Campylobacterota > Campylobacteria > Campylobacterales > Sulfurovaceae > BN30871. Next base: position 46,078 of record CAZGNT010000007.1, on the reverse strand, counting down.
AGTTTTCTATTTTCATTTATGACTGTTTTACTATCCTCTATATCTGCACTGGTCGAGTCTTTTGGATCATGGCCTTTAATGATGTCATACAGTATCGCCGCATCTTCTACGTTTTGTGTGATCGGTCCTATCTGATCCAATGATGAAGCGTAAGCAGCCAAACCATAACGGCTGACTCTTCCGTATGTAGGCTTCATGCCCACGCACCCACAATATGCCGCAGGCTGTCGAATTGAACCGCCGGTATCGCTGCCAAGTGCAGCTATAGCTATACCGCCACCTACAGCTGCTGCTGCCCCACCTGAACTTCCGCCTGGGACACGTGAAGAGTCATGAGGGTTTTTGGTAATCCCGTAAAAACTACTCTCGGTTGTGCTTCCCATGGCAAATTCATCCATATTGGATCTTCCAAATGCCATCATTCCATTTGCTTTTAGTTTATCAATAACTGTTGCATCATAAGGAGCAATATACCCTTGAAGTATCTTTGATCCGCTTGTAACACTCCATCCATTGACTTGGATATTATCTTTTATTAAAATCGGCACACCCTCGCCTGAGCTCTCAAATCCGATATAAGCATTCAAATCACTTGCTTTTGCAAGATTTTCCAATTCATTTTTGATTTCGCTCAACTCTTCTTTTGTTTTCGTAAGCGCTTCTTTTAGCGTGATCACTTTTGCTCCTTAATATATCTTTTTTCATAATATTTTACAGTCAATAAACCTATACCTATAAGTACAAATATAAATGCGATCGAACCTATGATCACTTCAAATCCTATAGGTTTGGATAAATCAAACATTCACTACCTCTGCGCATCTATCACAAATGCTATCTTCGCTCGCAGCTTTGAATCTCCAGCATCTAGGGCATTTATGATCATCTGCTTTTGCAATATCAAATCTAACACCGTCAATTTCAAAAGAGGCCAAAACTTCGCTTTGTGCTTTATTTCTCACATATGAGACCATAAACCAATCTTCTAGGTCTTTTGTATTTTTTATATCCCAGTCATACTCGCTGCATAGCTCTACTTCCAAAGTAGCTTTGAGCACCTTCTCTTTTTTGAGCTTGTCTATCTCTTCGTAGAATCTCTCTCTAATAGCCATAACTTTTGCAACGTCAAGTTTTGAATCCGCATCAGGCAAACTTACAAACTCAAAGTCAAATATATTTTTAGCATCACCTTTTAATAACGGTGAGGCATAGTCTAGTATCTCATCGGCAGTATAGGTCAATACCGGCGCAATGAGACCAAGCATACTTCTAGCGATCAGCGCCATAGCGCTTTGTGATGCTCTTCTTTGGCTGTTGTTCTTGTCATCACAATAGAGCCTGTCTTTGCAGATATCCATATAGATAGAACTTAGATCATTGACCAAGAAATGGTTAAGTATAGCAAAGCCTCTTAGGAAATCATAATTGTCAAAATTAGTCTTAACTTCATCGAAAACACTTTTGGCACTAGCGACTATCCATAGATCAAGCTCGCCGAACTCTTTGATATCGACAAGTGTTTCAAGGTCGCTGATGTTTGCCAGCAAGAATCTAAATGTATTTCTTATCTTTCTATACTGCTCTGCTGTTTGTTTGAGAATTGCAGATGAGATCTTAAGATCGCTTTGATAATCGCTCAGTGCCACCCAAAGACGCAATATCTCAGAACCAAACTCACGTGTCACTTCATCCGGAGCTACAACGTTGCCTTTGGATTTGCTCATCTTTTCGCCTTTTTCATCGACGGTAAATCCATGAGTAAGCAAAGCTTTATACGGAGCGTGATGATTGATAGCAGTTGAGAGAAGCAGTGAACTTTGGAACCATCCTCTATGCTGATCGCTTCCTTCCAAGTATAGATCGGCAGGATATTTCCCTGCGTCATAGTTTCCGCTTTTAATGACACTATTCCAAGTTGATCCGCTGTCAAACCAGACATCCAAGATATCGGTGATCTTTTCAAGCTCATCGGCATCATATCCGCTGCCAGGATAAAGCAGCTCGGATATAGGCATATCATACCATGCATCACAACCAAACTGATCAAATATCATAGCTGTGAAATTGAGCACTTTTTCATCGAGTATTACTTCTTTGGTCTTTTTGACACGGAAGAACGCTATAGGCACACCCCATGCTCTTTGGCGTGAGATACACCAGTCAGGACGCTGCTCTATCATGCCCTCCAATCTGCCGCGGCCCCAGCTAGGATAAAAAGTAGTATTTGCCACTTCTTGCAATGCTATCTCGCGCAAAGTATTATTTTCTCCGTTCGGCTTGGAATCTACAGAGATAAACCATTGGTTGGTTGCTCTATAGATAAGCGGTTTTTTTGTTCTCCAGCAATGCGGGTATGAGTGAACGAATTTGCTTTGGTGCAACAATGCATCGCCTAGCAGTTCCAAGATAGGAGCATTCGCTTTAAATATATGCATGCCTACAAATTCGCTTGGAAGCAAATGGCGTCCCACTATGCTCTCATCATAACACCCTTTTTCATCCACCGGCATTAGCACTTCGAGGTTATACTTGAGCCCTACGCGGTAGTCGTCTTCACCGTGCCCCGGAGCAGTATGAACTGCGCCCGTACCGCCGTCAAGCAATACGTGTTCGCCCAAGACTATAGTCGAATTTCTATCATTGAGCGGGTTGATCGCGATTTTATTTTCAAGCTCTCTAGCAGCTATTTTTCTGCCTGAGTGTTTGCCTATGATCCCCATCTGGGCAAGCTCATCGTATCTGCTTTGCGCTACTATATAGCCATCCTCGCTAATGACATACATTTCATCAGGGTTGAGAGATATACCGGTATTGGCAGGCAATGTCCACGGAGTAGTCGTCCATATCACGATAGCTGCAGGGCCGTGAATTTCGAGCTCTTCTTTTGTCTTATCGCTCAGTTCAAAAGCCACATAGATAGAGTAGTCTTCTTTGTCTTTGTACTCTACTTCTGCATCAGCCAATGCTGTTTGAGCTGCCCATGACCAAAAGATCGGTTTATGGCGTTCTATGAGCAAACCTTTGTTTGCTACTTCACACAATGTTCTATAGATATTTGCTTCAAATTTGAAGTCCATTGTTACATATGGATTATTCCAGTCTGCGATTACGCCTAGAGATTCAAACCCTTCTTTTTGGATAGCTACGAATTTGGAAGCATGTGCTCTGCAAAGTGCTCGAAACTGGGAGGCCGGCATAGCTTCTTTTGCTTCTTTGCCTATATCTTCTTCTACCTTTTGCTCGATCGGCAATCCGTGACAATCCCAGCCCGGAACGAAACGAACAGATTTGCCTTGGAAATAATGATATTTGACGACTATGTCTTTGAGGATCTTGTTGAGTGCGTGGCCGATGTGGATAGTGCCGTTGGCATACGGAGGGCCGTCGTGAAGAGTAAAGGCAGGTTTGCCTTCACGTAAAGTTTTCATCTGCTCATATACGCCCTCTGCCTTCCATTTAGCGTATCTAATAGGTTCATTTTGAGGCAGGTTTCCGCGCATCGGAAACTCTGTCTGAGGAAGTAAAAGCGTATCTTTATAGTCTATCATATTATAATGCCCTCGGTCTCTAAATTGTGGTGATTATACCCAAAAGTGGATTAAGAACCAAAGTGCGGGGTTATGAACTTATTTTAGAGTCTTGACTTTATATATAAAAGTATGGTAAAGTATGGTAATTAAATCAAAGGTGATTCATGACAAAAAAAATGACCATTACGCTAGAAGAGAGTCTAATCGATGAGCTTAATGCGATGGCAACTGAAAATGGCAAAAAAAAGACTCAAATTATCAGAGAAGCCTTGCAAGACTATTTTGACATCAATGCTGTCACCAAAACTGTACAAGAGTACAAAATGGGTACATTAAAAACCGTATCGCATAATGATGTGAGAAAATCTCTTGGCCTATGATATAGAGTACGATCCAAAGGCTATCAAGCAGCTGCAAAAACTAAATCCCTCCATAGCCAAAGATATACTCGACGGCATAGAAGAGTTTGCAGATACCCCAATGCTAACCAAGATCAAAAAACTTAAAACCCCATTTGACGGTGCCTATAGGCTAAGGATAGGAGACTACAGAGTGATATTTTATCAAGAAAATAATCTTATGCTTATATCCAAGATAGCGCACCGCAAAGAGGTGTATTGAGATATGCCCTGACCTTATGATGCGTCATCATGGACTCGTTTCAGGATCTTATACAAAAGTGGAAGTTCAACGCCAGACCCCCATATTGTAAATGCAAAAGGATTTGTTCTGGTCATCACTAAATTCATCATCATTTATTTGAAACATAAAATCATCATCAAATCTTTCTATATTTCTTTTTACCTGCTCATTTATTCTTTTTGTTGGAACATTATATATCTGGGCTAAATCAAAATCCAACATTACTTGAACACCACGAACCACATAGATCTTTGTATCAATAGTTAAAATATCATGCATGATTAAACCTTTTTATAAATCCATCACAATATTATTAAAAAACAAATACATAGCATAAAAATATAGCAAATTGCAATATGTTTAACCTATTGCGATTTTAAGTGCTAGGATGTAATTAATTGCATAAAAGTGCAACCGCGTCGGCGTGGGATGTCATTGCGAGCAAAGCTTGGCAATCCAAAAATGATCGTCACTCCGTACTTGATACGGCGTCCATAAAAGGGTTGTCATTGTTACCTGACCCCTATTTTTTTCCTGCGAAGGCAGAAATCCATAAAGAGTTGTCATCGTTAAATAATCCATCCAAATTGTAGGTATCGCTTGGCAACTATTTCTCAAATGTGCATTTTTTAGATAAAAGGTTTGCAATTTCTTGTACTGCTTTTTGTTTATATTCCCAATCATTTTCGCTAGATCTCATCAAAAATCCTCCTATCATATTTAACCTTTTTGAAACTTCTAGCAAATCATTTTCACTTGGCAAATCAAGCCCATATCTAGAATATTTATAAAATGTAATTGATTGCGATTTTATCAACAGATTTGTCGATACATCATAAAACTGATTTGCCATTTCTGGATTTTCTATTGTGGAATTAATCGCAGATGTATTTCGTAAACACAAACTTTGTATTTGTGCAATTACCATCTTTAATTCATTAACAGGAAGAATAATTAATTTGAGTATATACTCACCAAGAATAAAAACAATAACTCCGCTGATTATTGTGCTAAAAGTTGCCATCATTTCCCCTCCACGACACTTATCTCATCTTCTGCAAACCATAAACATAATCAAGCACAAACTCAACCAACTGAATAATATCTTTTAATTTATCAATCAAACTATGCTCATAGACCAACTTCATAATTACCATATCATCAACTACTTTAGGCTCATATTCGCTCAAATCTTTGTGAGCTAAAACTGTATCTCTAATTTTTATTATTTCAGTATGTAATATTTGATATTCATTAGGAAAATTAATTTCATCAATTTTTAAAAAATACTTTTTATTATTTGTATCATTTGAGCTTTTAAATGGTCTGCCATAACAAATCAAAGCATAGCAAAATGCAGGTACTATCAATTTACTCTTATTGTGTTTTTCCTCTTGTATAGCTTGTAAAATGTCCCAAGCCTTATTTAAACTTTGACTATAAAATTCTTGATATACTTTTTCCATCATTTCCACTTCATTATCGCTATCTCATTATTTCTCATTGACATTATCATTACTTGTGTTGTTTGGTTTTGCCTTTACATATTCCTTACCATTTATCTTAGTCGTAGTGTGATTTGGGTGTTTCCCTTGTTTAACCTCTTTTACTAATTGCGTTCTAGGAATATTAGTTTCTCTTCCTGGAATATTATAGGTTTCATTTCCACCTTTTTCACCGTCATGATTTCCGTTTATATTTTTTGCCATTTTCTATCCTTTTATTTTAAATTTTATAAACCATAACATAAAATCAAAAAAGAATATAAAAATATGTCAAATTGCAATATTTTATACCGCTTGTGATTTTAAGTGTTATTATGTGATCGTTGTGAAGTATAACCGCGTCGGTGGAGGGGTGTCATTCCTGCGAAGGCAGGAATCCATAAAGTGTTGTCATTGTTACCTGACCCCTATTTCCTATTTCTCAATTTCTGATAACATATTGCCATATACCCAACCCTCTTTTTCAACACCCTCTTCCATTTCAAATCTTACTTTTACCCAACCATTTTGAGAATCAACTTTGATAACAGATATATTTTTATTTAGTTTGTAGATTACATTTTTATCTTCTTTGCTTGGTGTTTCCCTGATTCTAACATTATCTCTGTTTATCTTATAAAAATCATTAGTATTAAAAAGTGGCAAAATAGTTAAACAAACAAAAAACAACATAACCATAAAAATAATTACTGTATTGTGATATTTTTTTTCTTTTATGGATTCAAAAAACAACTTTAGAGGCGGAAAAAGCTCGATTAGTGTTTCAGTCATATCTTTTAATATTCGACTTTCTTCATCGTTTAAAACTATTTCTTGCTCTTCAATAAATCTTATCGTTTCATCGTCAATAGCTGATAAGTTGTCAAAATTAGCTTCAGTAATTTTTTGCCACTCAGAAAAAGATGATATATTTAAGCTTTTAAAAAGTTCCAAAAAAGTACTTTTCTCAGAAAAAAGAGATAAATTTGCCTCTATTATTTTTACTGAATTAGCAATTAAAGAAATATCATAACTTTTAAGCATGCTGTTTGAATTTCCTATACCGCTCAGACTTTGAGTTATCAAGCTAGATGCTTTATAAATATCATGATTGTTTAATGTTGATGCTGAAAAATATTCCATTGCTTTTCTTATTGTTTCTTGCATTGAAGATAAATCGTAACGATCAAGCATGCTGTTTAAATTTCCGATACTGCTCAGACTTTGAGTTATCAAGCTAGATGTTTTATAAATATCATGATTGTTTAATGTTGATGCTGAAAAAGATTCCATTGCTTTTCTTATTGTTTCTTGCATTGAAGATAAATCGTAACGATTAAGCCCGTTATATAAATTTGTATCCATTGTTATTTTTCCACAACCGCAATCTCATCCTCACTCAGCCCATAAAGTTTATAAACCATTTGGTCGATAGTGTTTTCATCGGCGGTTACGATATTCTCAAAGTTTTCTATCTCTTTTTTGAGTTTAATTTCTCGCTCGAAATTATCGCTCTTTATCGCTTCACCAAGCAGAGGTTTATACTCTTTTATCTTCTCTTTGGCTTCTAATATCTCATCTACAAGTTTTATAAATGTCTCTTGCCCTGTTTCTGATATTTTTGGAAGTGGTATTTGTTCCACAAATATTTTTTTCATTCTCAAAGAAGCACTGCCTAGAGATGATGAAATTGACCCTAAATAATGCCAAATAAGTTTTGAGTTTAAACAAGCTAGTAGATATTTATCACCTTTATCTATAAACCAGCTTGTGTCGAGTAAATAAGACCCCTTATCATCATATGAAAAAAGCGGTGATGAGCTAAACTCTGGATAAATTATTTTTTCGTTATTAAAACTATCTAAATATTTGCAATTTCTCAAATTATAAGGTGTTGCACCTTTATCGTATCTAGTTGATAACTTATCAAAATATTTATCTAAATGCTCTTTTATTGCTGGGTAGTTTTCAATATTTATTGGCGGATTATTATGTGAGTTTAGTATGTATTCGTTTGTGGTGTTACATAGATATCTATCTAGATTTCTACCCCTCAAAAGCGGCTTGATTATCTCTGCGCTTTTACTATCTTTTCTTATTAGCTCATTTTTTGTAGTTTCATCAATTATAAACGCTTCATTTAAGCCCGTCAATATCCCTCTATATATTTCTACATCCCATTCTTTTAATGGTGTGCCGACTGCTTCTATTTTTTTCTTTATCGCAAGCTCTTGATTGTTTGAAAATGTAAAGCTTGTAGCAGTTAAATCCGATTGACTCATCGCAGAGTAATTTTCGAGGTTGATATCTACGACTTTAAACTGATGATTTTTATCTGCTTTTGCTTTTTTGAATACCGTAATAGCACTATCTACGGTCGCATCTTCAAATATTTTCACTCCGTTAAAATCTGCTATCTCTTCGATGGATGTATTTTCAAGTATATATTTACGTAAATTTTCTCCGTATTTAGCTCTAAAAAATTTATTACTGCAAATAAAACCTTTTAACCCATTTGGTTTTAACATCTTTATACCAAGTTCATAAAAATAAACATAAAGGTCTGCTGTGCCCGTATAGGTTTCGTACTTTTCTTGAAGTGCAGGTTTTAGCTCCTTGATGGCTTCTTGTCTCACATACGGCGGATTGCCGATAACCACATCAAAACTGTTTTCTTCAAATGGCATATTTAGAAGGCTGTTTGCACTAACTATCTTATCACTCAGATTCGTAAGCGCCCTACCCTTTTGCGCTGTGCGCAGCCATAATGACAAACGGGCTATCTCAACAGCATCTTCGTTTATATCCACACCATAAAGGTTATGTTCCAATATCGATGTCTCTATATCATAATACGCCGTGATATCACCCATGATCACAAGATTTACCTGTAATGACCTATGCTCACGGATCAGAAACTCCAAAGCTTGATTGAGAAATGCTCCGCTTCCGCATGCCGGATCTAAGATCTTGAGGCCTAGCAGCCAGTTTCTATAAATTTCGAGATTATCTTTGGTCTGCTGTTCTTTTTTGGTAGGTTTTCTGCTATCTTTTGGAGCTTCTATCTCTATTATGCCGAGTTCTTCTTTTTTGTCCTTGCAAAGTTTGCCAAGAGTATTTTCGACGATGTAGCGGGTGATATATTCCGGAGTATAAAATACACCGTCTTTTTTGCGTTTGGATTTCTTGCGGTCAAACTCCGTATCGTTTATATCTGCTTGTATCTCTTCGAGGTCTGTGAGCGACTGCTCAAATATATGTCCCAATATATTTACACCGATATCGCTCTCAAAATCATAATCGCTTAGCTTTTGAGCATCCATATCCAAAGAACTGTCATCGATAACAAGAGCATCCAAGATCGGATCGGTAGCGAAAAGTCCGCCGTTATAGCGAGGGATATTTAGTTTGTCGTTTCCATTGTTTATGGCGTCAAAATAGAATTTATAGATATCATATAAGGTGTAGTTTGTAAACTTTTGATTTTGGAACTCTTCTCTGATCTCTTTTATAGTGTTTGGTTTTAATAGCCCTCTGTCTTCTCCGAAAAGTATAAATACTATCCTGTCGCATAGCTTTTGAGTAAGGCGCAGGAGGGTTGGTTTGTCGAGGTTTTCGTCACCCACGCGCATTGTTTTCGTCATACTCGTGCTCGACACGGGTATCCACTCCTCTTGGATTCCTGCCTGCGCAGGAATGACGGCGGATGTCTCATCTATACTCACATAATTATTCTTCACTATATTTTCAAACAGGTGTGTACGAAATGCGCTAAAATCGCTATAAAGTTTTTTTGATATAGCCGCTTCAAAATTTACTGATTTTTCTTTGAGCTTCAGAGGGACATTATCCCTGATACTCTCATAACTGATGAGCAAATGAAGCGTCTTGAACTCTTCATAAGAGAGCTTAAAAAGGTTAAATTTCTCATACGCTGTTTTCTTGTCGATATAAAATCTCAGTTCGTCGAAGTTTGATATGATGATGTATTTGGAATTGGAGTGCGAAGCGTGATAATCGAATGCCTGAGCTTCAACAGCATCGAGATTTTTCGTCTTTTGGTCTTTTAGCTCGACCACTCCGATAACAACTTTATCTACAGAGGCACTAGTGGCGTGAGGCGTCTGCTGAAGACTCGAATTGGTAGCTTTGCTCTCAACCCTATCTAATAATATGACTCCATCTGCTTTTTTACTGTCAGTTTCGTTTTTCTTTTCTCTCTCTAGATTAAAGTCATTTGGATTTGTACTGTCAAGCGTATAGCCCAAACAATTTTCAAAAATATCTTTTAAAAACCCGTCTTGGTACTTTTCCTCTTTGACTGTTTTTATAAATTCAATTTTTGCCAGATAATTTTGAAAATTAGCCCATCGTTTGGCAATTATACTTTCGTCTTGTTTGGCATTTCTGATCACAGAGTTTTGAAAGATTTGCAAAGAGTCATCCTAAAAAATATTTGGATATATTATATCTATCCTTGTTTAAAACAATCTCTAAATATCAAATACCCATATCATATGCGAAATCAACACTCGAGCTCCTCTTTTGTTTAAAATTATTTTTAGTTAAATTCGTCATATTTTAACCCTATTGCCTTAACATCAAATCTATCGTCATATCCCAGAAGTATCTTTAAATCATGAAGGGCATTCGACACATCAGATTTGGTCATATTTTTTTTCTTATATTTTAGATTTGATTTGATACTTTCACCAATACGCCTATGATGACATATATCATTTCTTGCATTTCGGACAATAGAAAATAAGGTTTTAATTTGTGCTTTATTGGTATATTTTGCTCTACCATCACTAGTCAAAATTTTATTTTTCCTCACGGATGATTCAAATACATTTACATATCTGGAGCCATTTAAAAAAACTAATTCCAAAGTTCCAAAGGAGATACTGTTTAAGGCTTTTGAGGGCTTATCAAGCGCTTTAATCTCTGCTTTTTGAAAATCATCTAAATCGCGCATAATGCTTCCAAGATGCCATTTAGCCCCATAAACTTTTATCATCTTATGGTTGATAAATGTTCTTAAAAACGCCTCAAATTGACTCATTTGTATATACAATAGATAATATTGATTAGTAATGTTAATAATCTCTTGTATATATTGACCTATAGAATATGCGCCGCTGACTCTCACTATTTTTTTATTATTGTTAAGCGCTTTGGCACTATCTTCTAGTATGAATTTTTCTTTCTGAACGATGAGCTTTAGCCCAATTTTCTTTTCTGTAAAAGTTCTTGGTATAATGTTGTTTGCCAGCAAAATCTGCTTAAAATGCTTATGATTCATTTAAGCTTTCCTGATGTATAATAACAATACTCCTCAAAGGGTGTCAAATCGTTCAAGATATTTGGCTGCATCAACTTCAAGTTGAAACTCTTTGAGATTATCTTCATAATTTTTTCCTTACTTATTATTGATAATATTCTATCATTTTGCCATAAAGCCATTCTTTAAAACAATCTCTAAATATAAAATACATATATCATATGAGAAATCAACACTCCATCTATACTTTCAAAAACCCTATCACTTTCTCATCTGCTGCCCCAAAAGATGCCACAAGCTCATCAAGTGTCTTTTTGAGCTCAGAGTACCTTTTGTCATGCTTCTTGTCGATTTCTATCATTTGTTTTGCCAAGGCGTTGTAGTGCTTGCTGAATTCACGAAGTTTTGCAAAAGTCCTTATGATAGCTATATTTACATCTATAGCAACATCACTTTTAAGCACAGTAGCTAGCATATAAATTCCTTGCTCAGTAAATGCATATGGCAAAGCTCCGCCAAAATGTTTTTTAGATGGTATCACAAATTGTGATACCATTGTATCTATCTCACCATCGGTTAACATAAACATAAAATCATCAGGAAATCTTTTGGTGTTTCTTTTTACAGCTTGCTTCAAGGCCCTTGTTTCCACTTGATACAATTCTGCCAAGTCTCTATCAAGCATCACTTGCTTGGTGCGTAAAGTGAAAATACGGCTACTGATCTCGCTTTGAGTTATTAAATCATTCATGTCAATCTCCTTTGATCATAAATGTATTTTAATAAAATAAAAATTGGAAGATTTAAATATGCCAATATGAAATATTTATTACTACATCTTATACTCTATCATTGAGATAACAGCACCCTGCGGGTCTTGGATGATAGCAAAATCGCCTACTTTTGGGATAGCCGTGATATTTACAAGGACATTTGCTCCAAGCTCTTTTGCCTTGCTAAGAGTGGATTTGATATCATTCACTGTTATATAGCTGCCCCAGTGAGGCGGGATCTTCTCATCACCGCAATGTTTTATATCCATGATCCCCGCCATTTCTTGGCCATTTAGAGAAACCACATTATAATCAAAATCCACATTATCTGCTTTTTTGAAATTCCAGCCAAACAGCTCGCCGTAAAACTTTTTTGCACCCTCGACATCGCTTGTTAAGAGTTCAAACCAACTAAAAGCCCCGTTTGTAGCAAATGGATTCATATCACACTCCTTTTTTATTTAATTATATCTAATATATTTGTTTAGATCCAAAATAAAACAATTTGCAAGATTTGGAACTAATTTTATGCTACAATAATCATATGGAAAAAGACCAACTTACAGATCAGATTACCGCTATCATAAAAACATTGAAGAACAAAAAGCAAACGATCTCTTTTGCAGAGAGTTGCACAGGTGGCAGGATCGCAGCAGCATTTACGAGTGTTAGCGGGGCTTCAAAGGTATTTAACGGATCGGTTGTATCTTATGCCAATGAGATCAAGCATGAATGGCTCGGAGTTTCAGATGAAATACTCCAAAACTTTGGAGCAGTGAGCCATGAGTGCGTATCTCAGATGCTAAAAGGCATAGCCAAAATGGCGCATGCCGACTATGCTATAGCGGTTTCAGGAATTGCAGGGCCCACCGGAGGGACGGAATATAAACCGGTAGGCACTATATATATAGGATTGCTTTCGCCTGCTAGCAATATTGTCCATCACTGCTTTTTTGAAGGCGATAGAGAAGCTGTACAAAATGCATCCGTGGAATTTGCAATTAATTTATTGGCAAAAGAGTTAAAAATTATCTCTTAAATAGGTTTTTTAGCTTGACAATCCAGGTTAAATAAGCTATAATGCCGGTCTCATAAACGATGTCTCGTTAGCTCAGTTGGTAGAGCAATTCACTTTTAATGAATGGGCCCTAGGTTCGAATCCTAGACGGGACACCACTAAAGTTGACTTCAAAAGGTTAGCTTAAAAAATTTATGAGTTTATTTTAAAAAAATAAACTAATAATTAAACTAAAGTTTGATATAATTTCAGCCTTTGGTCTCTTAGCTCAGTTGGTAGAGCGCTACCCTTACAAGGTAGATGTCGCAAGTTCGAGTCTTGCAGGGACCACCATAAAGTGACATTAATAGTTTTAAAATAGATTTTCGGTGCGGCGGTAGATCAGCTGGTTAGATTACCTGCCTGTCACGCAGGGGGTCGCGGGTTCGAGCCCCGTCCGCCGCGCCACTTTATGTCTCGTTAGCTCAGTTGGTAGAGCAATTCACTTTTAATGAATGGGCCCTAGGTTCGAATCCTAGACGGGACACCACTAAAGTTGACTTCAAAAGGTTAGCTTAAAAAATTTATGAGTTTATTTTAAAAAAATAAACTAATAATTAAACTAAAGTTTGATATAATTTCAGCCTTTGGTCTCTTAGCTCAGTTGGTAGAGCGCTACCCTTACAAGGTAGATGTCGCAAGTTCGAGTCTTGCAGGGACCACCAT
>CAZGNT010000007.1:0-32542 GCA_964527805.1 uncultured Sulfurovum sp. | reverse complement strand
AGCGCTACCCTTACAAGGTAGATGTCGCAAGTTCGAGTCTTGCAGGGACCACCATCAAATATTTTTGAGTCTATATTGGATTCTGAAACAAGTTCATAATGACAAAACATTGTTGCCATGTATTTATTTCAGGGTCTATTCAAAATAAACTCCTAGACAATGCGGCGGTAGATCAGCTGGTTAGATTACCTGCCTGTCACGCAGGGGGTCGCGGGTTCGAGCCCCGTCCGCCGCGCCACTCTCTTCTTTTTTGACAATCCATGCTTTTTTGTGATATGATGTGTTATCTCAACATCAAGGATAAGTTATGTCAAAAGTTGCAAAAGTCATAGAAGTTTTAGCTCAATCAGACAAAAGTTGGGAAGATGCTGCACAAAATGCTATCAATGAAGCATCTAAATCCATTAGAAATATCAAATCAATCTATATCAAAGATAAAAGTGCAAAAGTAGTCGATAATAAGATAGTACAGTATAGAATTACTGCAAAAATATCTTTTCGTATCGATGAAGAAAAAAGGAAATAAACAGACTTAAAACTAAATCTGTTATTTATCCAGTCTCATACGCACACTTGCTTCATGCGCGGTCAACCCCTCTGTATGAGCTATCAGGGCACATGCCTCTCCAAGCTCGTTGATCCCTTGTTTGCTCATGGAGATAATGGAAGATTTCTTCAAAAAGTGTTCAACGCTTAGAGGTGAGTAAAACTTCGCTGTTCCGCCGGTAGGGAGGGTATGGTTTGGTCCTGCTATATAATCTCCGATAGGTTCTGGTGTATTTTCTCCGAGGAAGATGGCTCCCGCATGGCGTATGCTGTCAAGTAAACTCATAGGATCACTTGTCATAACCTCTAAATGTTCAGGAGCTATCTCATTCATAAGTTCTACTGCCTCATTCATTGATGTTGTTACGATGATAGCACCTCTTTCCTCTATCGATTTACGCGCTATTGTCTCCCTGCTGAGTGTATTTAAGAACTCTTCTACTTTATTGTTTACACTGTTTGCCAATTCCATGCTTGTAGTGATCAAGATAGAGCTTGCCATCTCGTCATGTTCTGCTTGAGAAAGAAGATCCATGGCTATATAATCTGCTCTTGCGCTTTCATCTGCAAGTATCCCTATCTCGCTAGGCCCCGCTATCATATCTATATTTACTTCACCATAGACCAGTTTTTTAGCCGTAGCAACAAAAATATTGCCCGGTCCTGTGATAACATCGACTTTTGGTATAGTTTGCGTACCGTATGCCATAGCACCGATAGCTGAAGCACCGCCCACTTTAAATACTTTGGTCACTTTGCATAAATGGCAAGCAGCTAGCAATAGTTCATTTATCTCATTATCAGGAGCCGGCGTACATACGACTATCTCTTTTACTCCTGCTACGATTGCCGGAACCGCATTCATAAGCAATGAGCTCGGATATGCAGCCTTGCCCCCCGGGATATAAAGCCCTGCTCTATCAACGGCTGTGACCTTTTGACCAAGGATTATACCGTTTGGCTCTTCATCCATCCATGTTTTAGGCATGAGTTTTTGGTGATATGCTTCTATACGGTCATACGCCAGCTGCATAGCTTCTCTAAGTTCATTGCTAATATTGTCATACGCTTTTTTCATATCATCAACTGATATATTTAAATCTTCATCTTTTGCAGGAGTCCATCTGTCAAATTTGGCAATCTGATCTTTGACTGCTTGGTTGCCGTCATTTTTTATCTCTTTGAGCAGACTTAAGACGATGGCAGAAACTCCATCTATATCCATTTTTCCTCGCTGTAAAAGTTCAGCAAACTCTGCTTCAAACCTTACATCATTGCTCTGAATTATTTTCATCCCATTTCCTTGTATTTTCTTTGATATCGCGGCAGCATACTTTCATTACCCAAGACTCCCCCTTGATGAATATACATAATCTCACCGTCTAGTTTGTCGATATTTGCCAAAAGTACTTGCCAACCTATCGGGTCGTAGAGCATATCAAACTCTACGCCTGTTTGTTGATGTAATTTTAGCCAAATTTTATAATGTTCACTATAAAGTTTACTAAAATGCCACTTTTTTTCCGGCTCCAATATAGCCGGATGAAAACCATCATTATTTTCAAGCATATGAAACTGCTTTTTAAGATACGCGGAATCTCCTACGCAAGGGGTGGTATATACCTTAGGGTGAAGGGTGAAGGGTGAAGGGTGAAGGAGTGATAGGTGTTTTTGCAAAAAAAGGGCCGTGGTTCCTGTGCCGGACGGTAAAAAGATATTTAATTTTTGGATACTGTTTGATATCTGCCAATCAATGATCTCTTTTGCCATGATTTCCAGTCCATAGCAGGCCTCGGCTTGTCTGCCGCCCTCTTGAATATATAGTACGTTTTCTTCGTCATCCTCGTGCTTGACACGGGGATCCATATCCTGCTGGATTTCTGCCCCCGCAGGCATGACGGATAGTTTCATCCCGTTTTCAAGTGCTTTGGCATAATTCCCATGCGGATTATCTCTTAAGAACTCTGCTATATGATCTACAAAATATTCAAATTCCCAACCTCTCATATGAGCCAAAACAGATAACGAATACATCGCATTAGACTGGGCTGAACCATAAGAGATTATCTTTGAAATATTTGGAAAATCATGAGTTAAAAAGTAGTGAAGTTTGCGGGCTTTATTTCCTGAAAAATCAGGATGGATAAAATCGTCTCTTTTCAGATAAAAACTGCGCCCATCTATAGAGATATTCTCTATAGGAGTAGGAAGTAATAGTTCTAGATTTGACAATAAAATTAATTTCTGCCGATGCAGTTTAAATCTTCATAGGCTTGAAGCAGTCTAGCCACCATAGATTCTTCGCCGGCTCTTAGAAATTTTCTTGGGTCATAGTAATTTTTATTTGGCTTGTCTTCGCCATCTGGATTGCCGATCTGTCCTTGCAGATAATCATGATACTTAGCCTCATAACCTCTCACGCCATCCCAAAATGCCCACTGAGTATCAGTATCGATATTCATTTTAACTACACCATAGCCTATGGCTTCTCTGATATCGCTAAGCTCCGAGCCTGAGCCGCCATGAAATACGAAACTAACCGGTTTATCCATGGTGTCAAATTCTTTTTGAATATACTTTTGGGAATTATCCAGTATAGATGGTGTCAAAACCACATTGCCCGGTTTATAAACGCCATGTACATTGCCAAAAGATGCTGCAATAGTAAAACGATGGCTGATCTGGCTTAATTCTTTATATGCATAAGCAACTTCTTCTGGTTGGGTATAAAGCAAAGCATTGTCAATATTGCTGTTATCCACGCCGTCCTCTTCGCCGCCTGTTACACCAAGTTCAATTTCCAGCGTCATGCCTATCTTGTCCATTCGGGCTAGATATTTTTTGCATATTGCGATATTTTCTTCCAACGGCTCTTCTGAGAGATCAAGCATGTGAGATGAAAATAGCGGTTTGCCGTGTGTAGCAAAATGGTTTTCACTGGCACTGAGCAATGCATCTATCCAAGGGAGTAGTTTTTTGGCTGCGTGATCTGTGTGAAGCACTACCGGAATTCCATATGCCTGTGCAAGTACATGCACATGCAAAGCCCCTGCGATCGCACCAAGGACAGCAGACTTGTCTGATGGCAGGCCTTTTCCGCCCCAAAATGCAGCACCGCCGTTTGAAAATTGTATGATAATAGGAGATTGTGCTTTTGCAGCCGCTTCAAGAGCTGCATTTATAGAGTCTGTTCCCACCACATTTACAGCAGGAATTGCAAAACCCTCCTCTTTTGCTATATTAAATAGAGTTTGTAAATCATCGCCGGTAACAACACCGGCTTTAATTTTGCTAAGCAACGACATTAAAACTCCCTCTATTACTTAGCTACAATTTTCGCACCGCTCATTAGCGATTTGATCACCTTATCTTGTTTCATTTGCATTTTGATAGTTTCTTTTACTTTATCAAAAGCAGGTACTTTGCTTTGATCTTTGCTGGCTGCTTTTATTTTATCGTATGTAGTTTTTGCTTCGCTGTCAGATACATTCACTGCAGCCATCTTTTTTTGCATCCACATTGCTGAGATTGCAGCATTTTTCTCTTTTTCGTTAAGCTCTTTTTTGGCTGCTTTTTCTACAAGCTTGCTTGGAGCCATCAAAGTTACAAGTTGTTTTTTCTCTTCTGGTTTTAATTTATCGTATGTTGTTTGTCCCTTAGTGAGAACTTTAACGGCATTTTCAGCCTCTGATTTATAAATAGGCATACCATCAACTGTTCCTATAACGCTATCCGCAAAAACAGATGTAGCTAATAATGCACTAATACTTGTTACTAATAAAATTTTTTTCATTTATTCCTCTTTTAAAAAATATGATGCAATTATACACTATCTTGGTAAATCAATCATTAATATAAAATAACATTATTTATCTTGATTTGTTTTCCCAGGTATAGTGATTTTTGCCGTTCTTTTAAACTCTTTTGCCAATTGTGTCAAATAGAGATTAAATTGTTTTTGCTTCAAAGAAGCAATAATGTCTTTTTTTGCTTTTTCGTAAGGGATTGTCCGCGGTTTTAATTTTTGTTCTACATAAATAACATGATAACCTACCGGTGTTTGGATAGGCCGCATAGATATAGTACCCGGGTCAAGATCCCATGCTATTTGCGCAACATCCAGGCCTAGTTGTTCTTTGGACAACTCACCCAAATCACCTCCTCTATCGCGGCTAACATCAATAGAGTTATTGGCAGCGATAGCCACAAAAGTGCGCTTGAGCATATCTCCCTTAAGAGGCTTTAATGCGGCTATGATACTATCTGCCTCTTCTTTGGTGCGGACAACTATGTGTTTTATTTTTACACGAGACGGTTCTATAAACTTGGATTTATTGTTATTATAAATTTCTCTGGCTTCTCCGTCACTAACTATCATAGAATCAACTTGCGTCTTGATCCACAAATTGATCATTAATTCTTTTTTTAGCTTTTCCAGCTCGCTTGCAAATTGTGGTGTTTGTTCAATCTTTGCCTTTGCGGCCGCCTCCGCAAAAAGTTCTCTCTCTATCAATCTTTCAACAACAGCAAGTTTTTGCTCTTCGGTTAGAGAAGAATATTTTAAATTTGTATTTGAGGATGCCAAAAACTGTTTAGCATCTTCTGAAGTGATAGATTTTCCGTTGACGGTTGCAATTATATCGTTTGCATTTAGATTAGCAAAAATACATATAAAAACTATTGCTTGTTTTAAAAAACTATGCATATATCATTTTCCTTTTTGTCATTTATGTTATATTACCTTATCATTGTAAATCGTTCATTAATAATACCGATTGTAGAATGATATATTATTTTATATGAAAGATCATCATGCCAAAAAAAGCAACAAAACTAGAGATAAAAGCTATAAAAGAACTTTTTTTAGAAAATTATCCCAACAGCGTAACCGAACTTCATTATACCAATGCTTACGAACTGCTCATCGCTGTGATGCTTTCGGCACAATGCACAGACAAGAGAGTCAACCTCATCACGCCTGCACTATTTGCTGCATATCATACTGTATATGACTTGTCAAAAGCGAATTTAGATGATGTAAGATCACTTATCGGTACATGTTCTTTTTTTAACAATAAAGCCAAAAATTTAATAATAATGGCCAATCAGATAGTGGATAATTATGACGGTAAAATACCGCTTACACAAAGAGAATTGGTAAAATTAGCCGGCGTAGGACAAAAAACAGCCAATGTTGTAATGTTGGAATATACTGGCGCTAATCTAATGGCGGTTGATACGCATGTATTCCGAGTTGCTCACAGGCTTGGGCTGAGCAATGCCAAAACTGCTATTAAAACTGAAGAGGAGTTGGTCAAAAAGTTCAAAACCGACCTGCATAGACTTCATCAAGCTATGGTGCTTTTTGGAAGATATCGCTGCAAGGCTATTAACCCTTTGTGTGAAGATTGTTTTTTGAAATCGTATTGCAAAAGCAAAGAACGATTCAAGGTGTGATCTCTTGAATTATTGTTTTTAACACTTCAAAAGTTTGCTCAATTGATCTTAAATTCACTGCTTCCCTAGTTGAGTGAGGATATACGATAGTAGGCCCAATTGACGCAAACAGCATATTCGGATATTTTTGCTTCAAGACTCCGCATTCAAGCCCTGCATGGATAGCTTTGTATGCGCTTTTGCCAAAAATTTCATCTGTTTTTTTGGTTACCATGGTTGTAAATCCATTTTTTTCCGGATTCCACGCCGGATATTTATCTCTTTTATCCACTTCAAATCCGGCATCTATAAAATAATCCGCAGTGGCTTTAGCTTGAAGGTCAAGCTCATCCATACTCATTGCCCGCACGCTCACTTCTATCGTTAAAATATCTTCATTGATATCTACAATAGCTAGATTTTGACTGATCTGGGGTATACCAAGATCGTCATTGAACTTCAACACTCCATGTTGGAAAGCTGCTATATGCGAAATAATGGATTCTTCAAATCTGTATGATCTGTTTTCTATTTGCGTGATCGTCACATTGTCGCTTTTTAAAAACCCTATATTATTACCGGAAATGACAGCTTTTGCATTTGCCGGTATGGAATTTATCCTCTCGCCCCCGCTTATCGAAACCAAGTTTATATCGTGCTCATCTAAAAAGCGAGCTAATTGTATGATGGCATTTGGTATATCTTTATCTATATCTACACCTGAATGTCCCCCTGGCAGATCGGATATACTTACTTCAAAGCAATCAAGATCATTTGAGATCGTTTTGATGCTCTTTGTAGCTTTTATATCTATACCGCCTGCACATCCTATATAAATTTCACCTTCTGACTCACTATCAAGGTTGAGCATATATTTGCTCTTAAGATCAAAATTGACACTATTTGCACCTATAAGCCCTATCTCTTCATCTGAAGTGAGCAAAAACTCAAGTTCATGCCCTTCTTCAATCAAAACCATCATCATAGCTATAGCAATTGCGTTATCGGCTCCCAACGATGAGTTCTTCGCCTTCAGCCAGCCGTTCTCTTCATAAACTTCGATATTTGGTGCATCGCCCATACATACCATATCATAATGAGCTTGCAATGCAAGGATCGGCTCGCCTTTATATATTAGGATATTATCCGCATCGTCTAACTCTATATTGTATTCGTGCTGTTTGCCAAAATCTACCAAAAAATCTCTCAAAGCATGAGCTTGCCCGCTGCAATGAGGGATCTTGGCAATGGTTTTAAAGTGTTCTATAATTCTTGACATAGTGACTCTTTTTTTAACGCATTATAATATAATTCGCAAAAAAGGAATCCATATGTGTCTGATAATTACAGTTATTATGCTGGCACTTGGCATAAGCAATATTCAAGAGCATAATTGGCTGCTAGCAGGAGTTCAATTATCTATTGCTTTGGGATTTATGATCTTACTTATCAATAATATCAAAAAAGTAAGATGCGAAAAAGATAACAAATGCAATAACGATTGCTCTTTGACATCATGGATAAGCAAAAAATTTAACAAAACGGATAAAACATGATACAGCTAACAAATATAACAAAAAGCTTTGGCGGCCAAATTTTATTTAACGGATTAAACCTGCAAATGTCAAAAGGACAAAAGATAGGCCTGATTGGTCGAAACGGTACAGGCAAATCAACGCTTTTCAAGATCATACTAGGCGAAGAAAGTTATGACGAGGGAGAAGTAAGCATTCCAAAAAATTACCGCATTGGTACTTTGCGCCAGCATTTGAAATTTACGAAATCTACTGTACGCGAAGAGTGCGCCCAAGTACTAAGCGAAGATGAACAATATAATTTTTACAAAATAGAAAAGATCTTATTTGGACTTGGGTTTAGCGCTGAAGATTTGGAAAAAGATCCGTTGAGCTTTTCTGGCGGTTATCAGATACGTATCAATCTAGCAAAGCTTCTGGCAACTGAGCCGAATATGCTGCTGCTGGATGAGCCTACAAACTACCTAGATATTCTTTCCTTGCGCTGGCTTAGACAATTTATCCGCGAATTTGACGGGGAAGTAATACTCATCACGCATGACCGTGAATTCATGGATAGTGTCACTACCCATACCATGGGCATCCAGCGCAAAGGGCTTTATGCAGTACAAGGCGATACCAAAAAATATTATGAGACATTGGCTCTCCAAGATGAGACATATGAAAAAACCCGTCTAAATCAGGAGAAAAAACGCAAAGAACTCGAAGAATTCATAGCAAGAAACAAGGCTCGTGCCTCAACGGCCGCTCTTGCTCAATCAAAAGTCAAAGCTTTGGAAAAAATGGAAGAGATGGAAAGCCTAGAGAATGAAAACTCATTGTCATTTAACTTTAATTACAAAGAAACACCTGCAAAAGTAGTATTGCGGGCTCATGATCTAGGATTTGGATATGATCCCAATATTTCGCTTTTTGAGCATCTTACTTTTGCTCTGGAAAACGGCAAATGTCTAGCCATCATCGGGAAAAACGGCAAAGGCAAATCAACATTGCTTAACTATATCGCCGGAGAGCTTCCAAAACAGCAAGGTGAAATTAGCTTTCATCCATCAACTGCTATAGCACATTTTGGACAAACCAATATAGAACGCCTCAACACCCAAAATACTATCATAGGCGAAATAAGCTCAGTAGATAAAAAGTTGGGCATTGCTCAAGTAAGGGCAATTTGCGGAACAATGATGTTTAGCGGCGATCTGGCAGAAAAAAAGATAGAGGTTCTCTCAGGAGGAGAACGAAGCCGTGTAATGCTTGGCAAAATAATCGCAACGCCTGCTAACTTGCTGCTACTGGACGAACCTACCAACCACCTCGATATGCAATCAATCGACGCTTTATGTGATGCCGTAGAATCTTTTGAAGGAGCGGTGATCATGGTTACTCACTCTGAAATGCTTTTAAGACGTTTGGCTGACGCGCTTATAATTTTTCACGAAGGAAGAGCTGAGTATTTTGAAGGCACTTATGATGAATTTTTGGAAAAAATCGGATGGGAAGAGGAAGAAGGGATAAGCAAGCCTCAAAAATCTAAGCCAAAAATAGATAAAAAAGAACGAAAATTGCTTAGGGCTAATCTGGTTCAAACAAAAAGCAAAGAGATCGCTCCATACAAAAAAGAGGTGGATTTTTGCGAAGCGAAAATCATAATGCTAGAAAAAGAACTTGAAGAGCACAATCAAACTCTTGTTAATGCTACTAATAATGGCAATAATTCGCAGATCATAGAATTTTCTCAAATAGTCTCAAAAATAAATAATGAGATAGAAGATCATTTTCAAAAATTAGAAATAGCCTCTGAAAAATTTAAAGAGATCAGTGCCGAGTATGATGCACAATTAGCCGAGCTTGATTAAAGACGATATATGACATTATTATAAATAATTATTTTAAATGATTTTTTTGTATTAAATTTCATTAATATAAAAAAGTATATAATATTTTATCTCTAAATATAAGGATTGAACATGAAACAGTGGTCGTTAAACTTTAGGCTATGGCATTGGATAAATGCCATAGTGATATTGGGCCTGCTTGGTACTGTTTTTTTACGTAAAACATTTCTAAGCTACAGAACTAATAGTGAGATTATCATCGAGAAGCTTGGTGATATAAATATCTCTATAGCCAAAGATCAAGCAGTTTCTATAGCAAAAGCTATCAGATCGCCTATGTGGGATTGGCATATATGGCTTGGGTACGCTTTGGCAGCATTGGTAATTTGGAGAATTGTATTGTTTTTTACAGACAGCGGAAAACAAAATTACCAAAATTGTTCCCAGAAAACTATTCATGACAAAATCGTTAGTTCACTATATGTGATCTTTTATATTTTAATGTTTCTTATGGCTGCAACCGGACTCCTATTGCACTTTCATGATTTTTTCAATATTAGCAAAGATCTAGGACATAACATTAAAGAATTTCATGAACTGCTTTATAATGGAGTTTTGTATTTTGTTATCATTCATATCGCTGGAGTGATCATAGCAGAAAACAGAGGAGACAAAGGGATAATCTCTAGCATGGTAGGAAAATCAGAAACTATCATATGATCTCATTTGTTTCCCAACCGCTTATTAAGATAATAGAGGAGTTAAAAATATCGCTTCAAACTTCAAATATTGTAAGTTTCGAAGTGATAAATCCGGATATTTCACATAACTCATATAGCGGAGAGCCTATTGTAATAAATGGCATAAATTATCTCTATCGCGGATATAAAGTATGGGTAAACCTGGCTGAACTTCTCGGCTGCAAGATATGCACACCTATTAAAAACCAAGAACACACCATCATCATCACATTCCAAAAACTAAATACAAGTGATTCTTTTCATGATGCACCAATAGAAAACAAAGAAGAAAAATACGGAGTGGATTCTGCGTTTTTTAATATCAATAAAAACGAAGAACCTACTTTTCTAAGTGCATACCACAAGGCACTCCAAGCAGTCAAAATAGAAAACAGACAAAATATACTGGATCTTGGCGTAAACAAAGCAGATGAATTTGAACTAATTGCCTCCATGCTACAGCCAGAAGTATTTCAAAATATAAATATGACAGGTATAGACCACTCCGTTTCAGCGATAGAATTTGCAAAAAAGAGATTTCCTAATGCAGCATTTTATGCTCACGATATCAACAAACTGGGCGAACTTTCGCTTGGGAGATTTGACCTCATCATTTCAATAGGTACTTTGCAGAGCCCAGACATTAATTACAAACCGTTTTTGATGGATCTGGTGCAAAATAATCTAACTGACAATGGAGCATTGATCTTGGGATTTCCAAATTCTAGATGGATTGGCGGCGAGCTGATATATGGAGCAAAAGCTCCAAATTATAATTATTCTGAAATGTCACTTCTGTTTAATGATGTAATTTTCGCTAAAAAATACCTACAACAAAAAAAGTTTCGTGTCACTATTACCGGACGTGAATATATATTTGTAACCGCTACAAAGATAGGAACACTCTAATTTGTTATCTCTTTTAATCCTTTTAGATTAAGAATATGCAATTTTTTAGACCTCACCTCTACTAGCCCTGCTTCTTTGAAGCGTTTTAGAATTCTAGACAACCCTTCTGGCGTAAGCATAATATTTGAAGCGATTTGGCGTTGAGTAAGTTGGGACAATTGATCTGCATTGTCTATCAAAAAGGTCGCGGTACGCACTGAGGCATTTGAAATAGTGGCATATCTCAAAACACCCTCTAAATGTTGTATCTTTTTAGTTAGTGAATTTATCAATACCTGTGATAGCGGAGAGCTTGTAGATATATATGATAACACTGAGTTTAAATCAATTTCATATATCTCAACGCTATTTTTACACCTTGCAGTGGCTGGATAAGGAATACTCTTTAGTGTTGCCATTTCAGCAACAAGCGAAGGGGCCGTAAACTGGCCCATCACAATTTCATTTCCTTTTTCATCATGCTTGTAAACTTCTACTTCACCGCTAGCCAATATCAAAAATTTTTGTGGCTGTTCGCCGGCATAAAAAAGTATTTTGCCAGCTTTGAATTCTTTTTTTTTGGCTACAGATTCTAAATACCTAAGTGTTACATCATCTAGTGATGCAAAAAGCGAAATCTCTTTAAATTTCATATCATCTTAACCATAATCAATACCTCGCCTTGTACTATAGTATATACTTCCTGAAAAACAAGGACAATACTATGATAGATCACTCAACAATGCCTCAAGTAGCCTTCGATGAGATGAACAAAGTGCATCATGAAGAAGCAAGCTTGCTCAATACACTTGAAGAATTGCTAAAAAACTCTCCGAATGACTATGACTCTATTGCAACTTGCTTGCATGAGATCATAGAACACACTAGAGGGCATTTCAAGAACGAGGAGAGGCTTATGCGTGAAGTGGGTTTCCCTGCATTTACCATGCATGAAGGCGAACATATCAGAGTATTTAATGAAATGCAGCGTGTTGTATCTCAGTGGCTCAGTACTAAAAATAACGAATTGCTGCATGAGTACTTTTTGGGCTCAATGCAAGAATGGCTAAATACCCACATCCTGACCATGGATACAATTACCGCCCAATTTATCTGCATGCGCAAAGGATGCTAGATGACAAAAGTATCTTTTTTTGAAAATCTTCACTTTGATGCCACACCGCAAATAACAAAAATGCTAGAAACTCCTACTAGTAAAGAAATACGTATCTGTATGGCAAAGGGAAATATTATGAAAGAACACACAGCTCCGGGGGCAATAACAATTATGGTTCTTAAGGGAGAGGTGACCATAGGCTCAAATGACAAGAATATCACAGTGCAAGATGGCGAAATGATATATTTTGATGCAAAAGTCCCTCATTCTCTTGAAGCCAAAGAGGAGAGCATCATAAGGCTAACGCTATCCAAAAATGATACGGTACAAAGAGTCCAAAACCTTATAAGATTATAAAAAATCATAAAACACATCGGCAAAGTTAACTATCTTGCCGTTTTTTACCACAATTCCCTCTTTCTCTAATAATGCTATTTTTTTGTCTATTCCAAATGCATAGTTGCCGATCTGGGTATTGCTTTTTACTACTCTATGACATGGCACCACAATGGGATTTGGATTTTTAGCCATTGCCGTACCTACTGCCCTGTACGCCTTGCTGTCCAATGCGTGAGCGATTGCTTGGTATGTTGTTACTTTACCTTTTGGGACTTGACACAAAAGCTCATAACACCTATCACTAAAATTCATATACGCCTCCTCTTCTTGCTAATCTTAAGCGGTTGGTACAATATAAAAATTATACTGAATCTGTTGTTATTTTATATATATTTATATAAAAAGATAAGTGGTGCCGGGTACATCCATGCGGTATGCTTTTGCAATAAATGTATTTTGTATGATATAATCACACTATTCTTCAATGACCAACTTCAAGTTTAATTAATTGGCACTGTAAATATAATACAAAGGTAACAAATGCCATTCAAAAATTTAAATATTCAACTACAAAACAATATAGCATCCTTGGGATACACCGATCCAACTCCTATCCAAACCAAAGCGATACCATTGATACTGCAAGGACGCGATATTTTGGGTGCCGCTCAAACAGGCACGGGAAAAACTGCAGCATACTCATTGCCTATTTTGCAAATGCTAAACAAAACAACCCCCAATGAAGTTCCTCGTGTTCAAGTTTTGGTTATAGTTCCTACTCGAGAACTCTCTGATCAGGTCACAATGGCCATGAGAAACTTTGCTCTAGATATGGGCCTTAGGATCCTTAATATTTCCGGCGGTGTGAATATGACAAAACAAATTGCGTCACTGAACAAAGGTGCAGATATTATCGTTGCAACTCCTGGACGCTTTATAGAGCTTAACCGACAAGGGCATATTCCGCTTTCAAAAGTGCAATATCTAGTACTTGATGAAGCTGATACGATCTTGGACATGGGATTTGTACGAGAAGTAGAACAGATAATAGATATATTGCCTCAAAAACGCCAAACTATTTTATTTTCTGCGACAATGACCGGTGCAGTTAAAAGACTTGGTGAAAAAATACTAAAGAAACCTCTTTTGGTTGAGATAGACAATCTCTCGCCTGCCGATCAAATGATACGCCAAATCGTCCATCCTGTAGAAAAAGAGAGAAAAAGTGAATTTCTTTCTTTTATAATTGGTTCCAATAACTACCCCCAAGTGCTTGTTTTTACTCGCACTAAGATCATTGCAGATGAAGTGAGCCAATATCTAAAAGAGAGCGGCTTGCCGTGCGCAACCATCCATGGAGACAAAAAGCATGGAGCTAGAGATAGAGCTTTGAAAGATTTCCGTTCTGGTACAACAAAGATCTTGGTGGCAACCGACATAGCAGCACGCGGATTGGATATTGACGACTTGGGCGTTGTTATCAATTATGATATTCCCCATATCCCAACTGACTACATACATAGAATAGGCAGAACCGGCCGCGCGGGCAAAGATGGAATAGCTATCACACTTTTATCTACCACAGAACACATATCTTGGAAAAAAATAGAAACTCTGCTGAGCAAAAAACCAGAACGTATTATAGTAAAAGGTTTTGGACCAACAGCAGCAATAGAAACTACCAAGACACGTGGGAAAAGCCTATCTAAAGAGGCAGAAAAACCAAAGAAAGCAGCCGGTGCGTTTGGAAACAAAAAGAGAAAAGAGCTAGTCCAGCCAAAATATGCCACAAAAAGAGGTCCAAAAATAGCGAGAGCAGAATCTGCTGGCAAAAAACCATCAAACAGATCCAATAAAAAATAAGATAAAAATAATCCAATTTATAAATTATTTTTGTGTTATAATATAATCATATCTTACAAAAGGGGAAATTATGAATAAAAAAGGCTTTTTGATAGCTGCATTAACCGTAGCAGCGACTCTAGCATCGGCTGCTCCGATGAAATGCAATATGGGCGGCGGAAAAATGATGGGGTGTGGCCAAGGCGGAATGGTGGGTACATGCGGTTGCGAAGGGCCGATGCCTGCAATGATGAGTCTTGAGCTAACAAATGATCAACGCATTGAAATGCAAAAGATCATGAAACAATGGCATATGGACAGAATGGAGATGATGTCAAACAGAGGCAAGCCTATGCTAAGCGCCTTTCATGACGGCAAGTTTGATAGACAAGCTTTCATAGCAAAACATAACGAAATGGCAAACAACATGGCAGCCAAAAAAGCTGACGTGATCGAAAAAATGTATAGCCTATTGACACCTGAGCAAAAAAAAGCATTAGAGGCTAAATAATTTCAAGTTGGGATTAACTCATGTTATCTCACGGAGCCAAAAGAGCTTAACCGGCTTCTTTGGCTAAATGAATTTTTCTATTCCTCTTCTTCTATCTCTTCGAGTTCTTCTTTTAATTTAATTATTTTTTCTTGAGCCTCTTTTTTCTCTTTGGGAGTGATCTTGTCCTGCTGCAACGAACTTTCCAAAAAATCGATCCATTCAATTATTTCTGATTTTTCCATAATTGCTCCTATTAAAGATATTGTCTTGTTTTTTTAATATACTAAAAATACTTAGACGGAATAATACGATGCTTCTTTATGATGCACTATAAGCGCTGTGGTACTCTGCTCCGGGTGGATTTGGAATGTTTCGCTTAGAGTGATGCCAAACTCTTCGGGGCGAAGCAGGTCAAAAATGATCTGACTTGGCTCCAAATCTGGACATGCCGGATAACCAAAGCTGTATCTAGCTCCTTGATATCTGTTCATCCTCACATCACGGAGACTAAAGCCCTCATCAGGACTGGCGATACTCAGATCTAATCTTATTTGCTTATGCACAACTTCAGCCAATGCTTCGGCAAGTTCTACGCCAAAACCGTGCACCATATTATACTCTAGATACTCCCCTTTATCATAAAGTTCTTTTTCATAAGCGCTAAACTTATCACCGACACTCACACAGGAGATACCTATAACATCATCTCTAACATGTGAGAAAAAATCGCTCAAAGCCCTATGAGGCATTCTACGCTGTCTGGGGAAAGTGAATTGATATTTTGCCCTGCCGATGATCTCGCTTAAAGGCTCCCTGTTGGCGTCAGCATCACTATTCCATCCCTCACTCTCATCAAAAAGCAGCAGCTCCCTATCATTGCTTCTGCATGGATAATATCCGTATATAATAGTAGGATCAAAGAGTCCGCGAGCTGCTATCTCTCTCTTGATTCGCTCATATGCCGGATAGACTTTAGTTTCCAAGATCTGTTTATATGCTTCTTTGCTCATGCCGCGGCTTGTATATCCCCAGTGCATTTTAAAAAGACTGCGTTTATTGACCCACTGCGTAACCATATCAAAATCGAGTTGCTCTTTTCTAAGCACCCTTCTGCCCCAAAAAGGAGGTGTTGGTATCTCAACCATGCTAGGCATTTTAAGCTCTTCAAATGGAGGAATTACCACTTCTTTTATCTCTTTGCGTTCTCTCTCTATCATATCGCCTGCTAGACGATCATCAAGCCCGACGCTTGGATCTTCGATAAATTTTTCTATCCTGCTCATAGCAATAACACCATCAAATGCGTCACGGCAGTAAAATATAGGCCCATTGTAAATAGGTCTGCAAAAATCATCAACAAAACTTCTAGTAAGCGCTGCACCACCCAAAAGCACGGGTATAGTGATGCCTTCTTTTGCCATTATTTCCAAATTATCTTTCATGACTGCAGTTGATTTGACGAGCAATCCGCTCATACCTATAGCATGAACCTCTTCGTTTTTAAGTACTTCCATGTACTCATCAAGCTCTGTTTTGATACCGATATTAAAAACTTTAAATCCATTATTTGTCAAAATGATATCCACAAGATTTTTGCCAACATCGTGCACATCACCTTTGACCGTACCGATCACAAGAGCTGTTTTGGTGCTTTTTTCCTGTTTAGTTAGATAAGGATTGAGAAAATCAACGGTAGTTTTCATGGTTTCTGCTGATTGCAATACAAAAGGAAGCTGCATTTTACCGCTTCCAAAAAGTTCACCGACTTCTTTCATCGCATCTATGAGTATCTCGTTGACTATCTTGTCTGCTGGGATATGATCTTTAGCTACGGTGACAAGAGGTATCATTCGCTCTTTATCTCCATCTATTAAAAGTTTAGCAATTTTTTCTTCATCGCTTAAAGCATTGTATGCTTCGTCATTATCAGTGCTCTCAATAGTTTTGTCGCTAAAATGATTTATAAACTTAAACAGTGATTGGTCATCTGGAGCAAAAAGCAACTCTTCACAAACTGCCCTATCTTCATCGCTCATTTTTGATATAGGAATTATATGTTTGACATTGATAATGACGCTTGTCATACCTGCCTCGATACAATGATGCAAAAATACCGAATTTAGAAAAACTCTAGCGTTTGCATTTAAACCAAAGGAGATATTAGAAAGCCCCAGAGTAGAACCAACGGCAGGATATTTGGCATGAAGCTGCCTGATTGCACCTATAGTCTGAATGGCTGCATCACGATACTCCACATCACCGCTGCCCACTGTAAATGTAAGCATATCAAAGATAAGATTTGACTGGTCTATGTCATGACGATTGACACACAGGTCATATATACGATCGGCAATCCTCATTTTATCTTCTGTTGTTTTTGCCATCCCCTTTTCATCGATAACTAGACATACAAGCGCTGTACCGAACTTTTTAGCCAAACGGCAGATAGCATCAAGCTTCTCTTCTCCATCTTCGAGATTAACTGAATTGATAATAGGTTTTCCGCCTATTGCTTTTAGGGCCTCTTCTATAGTACCGACCCTAGTAGCATCGGGCATGAGCGGTATGGAGATCTTTTGATTATAGAGTTTCATGACTGCACTCATATCTACTGCACCATCACGCCCGGCAAACTCAACGTTTACATCCAAGCAATGCGCTCCGTCTCTTACTTGAGCTTGCCCGACACTAAGCGTACCTTCATAATCTCCTGCAATGATAAGCTCCCTAAATGCCTTGGAGCCCGTAGCATTACTGCGTTCACCTATGAGAAGCGGTGCAGGAGTTTGGACAAGCTCTACACTATTAAACAGTGAAGCTATAGAAGGCTGGATACTTCCTGTGGGTAATTTTGGTTTTTGTCCATCTAATGCTTTTGAGAGCGCCAAAATATGTTGCGGCGTCGTACCGCAGCATCCACCCAAAAACGAAACTCCGTCAAACTCTGTAAAATCTTTTTGTTTTGATGCAAACTCATCAGGACCCATTGGGTAATAGGTATACCCTCCTCTATTTTGAGGAAGTCCTGCATTGGCATGTATAGAAAGCGGAAATTTGGATATTTCGCTTAAAAGCTTAAGATGTTTTTTGACTTGATCTGGCCCCGTTCCACAGTTAAAACCGATAGAAAGTATATCAAAAGGCTCCAGTATGGTCATGAGGGTGGTCGCGTCCGTACCTATAAGCATCGTACCGCTTAACTCAATAGTTGCACTTATCATGATAGGCAGCTTCACGCCTCGCTGTTGGTTCGCTTCTTCACACGCATGTAGAGCTGCTTTTATCTGCAACGGATCTTGGCATGTTTCAAGCAAAAAGATGTCGCATCCGCCGTCTATAAGCCCAAGTGCAACTTCCAAAAAACCTTCATACATTTCATCATAATCGATATGTCCCAAACTTGGCAATTTGGTTCCTGGCCCTATTGATCCAAGTGCAAACCGCGGGTTATCATTGCTTTGGTACTCATCGCATGCGCTTTTAACTAGCTCGGCTCCCTTACGCGATAATTCATAAGCTCTAGAGCTCATGCCGTACTCATCAAGAACCCAAGGCATTGTCCCAAAGGTATTGGTGGAGATAAGATTGGCTCCGGCCATTGCATAGCGTTTATGTATCTGTCTTATAAGATCTGGTGCTGTATCATTTAGTAGTTCATTGCAACCCTCTTGAGAGTTTCCATGCTCATCTATCCAAGCCTCCGCAGGGACCTTGAGGTCTTGGATCTGTGTTCCCATTGCCCCGTCAATGATGAGAAATCGATGATTTAAAATATCTAATATCTGTTCTTTTGTAGCCAAAAAGTTATCCCTTGAAAATGATTTCGAATCATATCAAATTTTTTATTTTATTAAATAGCTTCAAATTCAAAAAGCGTTTCTTTTTGAATTCATTTTGATATATTTTATCAATATTTATATAATATAACTTGAAATTACAGATAAAATAAGCTATAATCTTGCAAAATACAACTATCAAGGAGAGAAAATGAAATTTTCAATGATTACCGTGCCATTTGCCAAAGCAGCTACTTCTCTCCTGCTACTCTCAATTTCTCTATAATAAATAACGATTTTTCATTCTATTTTTTCTACCCTTTTTGGGTACAATTAAACAATTTTACACCGACTAGAGGTGTTTTTATATAGACAAAGGTAAATACAAAATGCAAACAGAAATGATAAAGATATTTGATACAACATTAAGAGATGGGGAACAAAGCCCGGGAGCTTCCATGAATACCGAAGAGAAGATACAGATAGCTTCTCAATTGGAACGTCTTGGGGTTGATATCATAGAAGCGGGTTTTGCTGCAGCAAGCCCGGGAGATTTTGATGCGATCAGCTTGATAGCCCAAAAGATCACACGATCAACTGTGTGTTCATTGGCTAGAGCAACGGATAATGATGTCAAAGCTGCCGGAGATGCCATAGCTAAAGCACCATTTAAAAGAATACACACTTTTATAGCAACCAGTCCAATACATATGGAATATAAGCTTAAAATGTCACCCGATGAAGTCATAAAAAGAGCCGTAAGAGCAGTAAGCTATGCTAAAACCTTTGTTGATGATGTGGAGTTTAGTTGCGAAGATGCCGGAAGAAGCGATATAGGATTCCTAAAAGAGATAACCGATGCTGTCATAGAGGCAGGAGCAGGCACTATTAATTTGCCGGACACCGTAGGTTTTCGTTTGCCTTTTGAAATAGGTGCCATGGTAAAAGAGATGAGCGAATATACTAAAGGCAGAGCAATCATATCAGTACACAACCACAATGATTTGGGTCTTGGTGTAGCAAATTCCTTAGAAAGCATCTTGAATGGCGCCAGACAAATAGAATGCACCATAAATGGCCTTGGCGAGAGAGCAGGAAATGCAGCCCTTGAAGAGATAGTCATGGCAATAAAAACACGTCAAGATGTATTCAAAGGACTTGATACCCGTATCAATACAAAAGAGATCTATCCTACAAGCCGCTTAATAGCCAACATTACAGGAATTGAGCCTCAGCCAAACAAAGCAATAGTCGGCAAAAATGCTTTTGCACACGAAAGCGGTATACACCAAGATGGTATGTTGAAAAATAAATCCACATA
This sequence comes from uncultured Sulfurovum sp., assembly GCA_964527805.1. Lineage (GTDB taxonomy): Bacteria > Campylobacterota > Campylobacteria > Campylobacterales > Sulfurovaceae > BN30871. The sequence goes on along the minus strand of CAZGNT010000007.1, from coordinate 12,677 downwards.
CGAGATCATTCGCCCCGAAGACATAGGCCTTGATATGGAAAATACACTTGTTCTTGGCAAACATTCAGGCAGAGCTGCATTTAAAGATAAACTTGCCAAGCTTGGCTTTGAACTTGATGATGAAAATTTGAATAGCACTTTTGAAAGGTTCAAAGAACTTGCAGACAAGAAAAAAGATATCTATGATGATGACATTAGAGCATTGGTAACAAGTGAAATGACCAATGTAGAAAAAGCTTATGAACTTGTAGCCATGCAGTTAATGGATTCGACAGGCGGGGTGCCAAGCGCAGCAGTAACCATCCGTCACAACGACGAAGAGATCACGGACGCAGGAATTGGCGGTGGTACGATAGATGCTGTGTTTAAAACAATAGACAGGATCACTGGCTATCAAGGAACATTGCTCGATTATAAGGTCACATCTGTATCAAAAGGGAAAGATGCCTTGGCAAATGTGACAGTTAAAGTAATGTTTAATGATTATGAACCTGCCATTATAGGCCATGGGCTAAGTCTTGATACAATGCTAGCAAGTGCTAGAGCTTATATAGGTGCTCTTAACAGCTATCTTAGCATGGAAGGCAAAATGGCTCTTAGAAGTTCTTGTCATGACAAAGGCGGCATATAAATGAGTAAAAAACACACCATGATGGCAGGCTTTATCGAAAAGGTCATCAAGGGACTCTTTGGCATACTTCCGGCTGCACTTGTTCTTATGGTGCTTTTTTGGATATATGGTAAGATCGAATCTTTTGTAAACTCTTATGTGTTTACCATGATAGGTTTTACTCCAAAACAAAATGAACCACTCTGGATAGCTCTTTTTATGATCGTTCTAGTGATGGTACTTTTTGTGCTTGGTTTTTTAATAGAAACCAGACTTGCCAAGCTTTTTGGCAAACTTATTGCTACGATACCAGGCTACAAAACCGTCAAGGATATGATAGATATTTTTAACTCCTCGAAAAAAGGAGATACAAAAGTCTTAGTAGTTGCCATTCCCGGATTTGGGAGCAATGATAGCTACAACATAGGGCTTATGTATTCCCAAAAAGAAAGCATAATTAAAGACCACTACACAGTTTCGCTTTCAATGTCACCTATACCAAACGGTGGATTTATGTTTGAGGTGCATAAAAAAGAGATTTTCATCATAGAAGAAGCTTCTTTTGATCATAACTTACAATATCTTCTTTCTATGGGAGTTAAAAGTTTAACCGAGATATTAAAAACACAGCCTCAAGAGATTGATGCACTAATGCCTTTTGAAAAATGGCTGGAAACAAAGCAAAATAATGCAAACAATACACTTCAACAATAACTCAATCACTCCTTCGAAAGTGGTATGCATAGGGCGCAATTATGTAGAGCATATTTATGAGCTCGGCAACGAAATACCTGAAAATATGGTACTTTTCAATAAACCAAATTCTGCTATTGCGGGCGAACTAAAATTTTATCAAAGCGACTGCAGATTCGAAGGCGAGATCTGTTTTTTGGTGATAGATAAGAAACTTCAAGGCATAGGCTTTGGACTGGATCTGACAAAAGCAGACATTCAAAACCACCTAAAAACCAAGGGATTGCCGTGGGAGAGAGCCAAAGGATTTGACGGCTCTTGCGTGCTTGGTAAATTCATTACTCTAGAAGGCAATTTAGAAACATTAGAGATGAAACTATATATAAATGATCATCTGCAGCAAAATGCTACTTATGAGCTAATGATATACAAACCGCTTGAGATCTTAGAAGAAATACAGACTTTTATGAGTTTGGAAGATGGGGATATCATCATGAGCGGCACCCCAAAAGGCGTGGCTACATATGCAAAAGGTGATATTTTTACAGCCGAGATCTATATTGACGGCAAGTGTATAATCCAAGAGATTTTTGAAGTTTTGTAAGATTGCGATCATGTGCCTATTCTCTTATGCTGCAATAACAAAAAATTCTCTATAACTGGAAAGTTCTATTATAGTGATAAAACCACCATATCCTCACTATGGTTTTAAGGAGTTAACAAATGAGTTTGACCGCTAAAGTATTAATAGGAATGACACTGGGGATATTGCTTGGAGTAGCAATCAATCTAAGTGGATTAAATACTCAAGGCAGCTGGATAAATATATATTTAATAGAAGGTATTTTTGATGCTATAGGCAAGATGTTTATTGCTGCGCTTAAGATGCTGGTAGTTCCTTTGGTCTTTTTTTCGTTGATCAGCGGGGTAGTAGGTATAGGAGATGTCAATAAGCTTGGCAAAGTAGGCATCAAATCTTTTGTACTTTATGTTTTTACGACAGCCTTGGCAGTTGCAAGCGCTATAGGTATTGCCGTTATATTTTCGCCTGGTGCAAAAAATAGCTTGACTGCCAATAGTTCTTTTACTCCTAGCCAGTCACCTTCGCTTATAGATGTATTTATCAATATCATCCCAGAAAATATTGTTCAGGCTTTTGCTTCAGGGAACATGCTGCAAATCATCTTTTTTTCGATTCTATTTGGTGTTTCTTTATTAATGGTAGGTAAAAAGGCAGAGTCTATCGTAGAAGGAATCAATATAATAAACGAAGCTATGCTGCAAATGGTTATTATTATCATGCATATCGCACCTTTTGCGGTTTTTGCTCTATTGGCCAAAGCCGTTAGCCAATTGGGATTTGACCTATTAGCAAGCCTAGCAGAGTATGTCACAATATTGGTTGCGATATTGGCACTTCATACGTTTGGTACTTTAATGCTGATATTGAAGTTTTTTGCCAAGCTCAGTCCTAAAATTTTCTTGCAAAAGATCCGAGATGTTCAGCTTTTTGCATTTTCTACCTCCAGCTCAAACGCTACTATTCCTATTACACTTCAAACAGTGACAAAACGTATGGGTGTGGACAATTCTGTTGCTTCTTTTACAGTACCGTTTGGTGCAACAATAAACATGAATGGTACTGCGATCATGCAGGGAGTAGCCACAGTATTTATCGCTAATGTTTACGGCATAAATCTTGGGATAAGCAGTTATTTAACTGTAGTCTTGATGTCTGTGCTTGCCTCTATAGGTACAGCCGGGGTACCTGGAGTCGGACTTGTAATGTTATCAATGGTTTTTACGCAAGTAGGACTTCCTGTTGAGGGTATCGGGCTTATTTTGGGTGTGGACAGGCTATTGGATATGATACGCACAGCCGTTAATGTAACGGGGGATGCGGTAGTAACCTGTATAGTTGCTAAAAATGAGGGTGTTTTAGACGAGCAAGTCTTTGAAGATAAACAAGCAGGTTTATAAAACCAATATTTGATCTTTATATTGCGTAACCGTTCAATAAAGTTTTCTTCAAATTGCTTTATTATTTTTAAAATGTAAATTTTTTGTAAAGAAGTATATTTTTGTAATTTACAATTCTGGATTATGATGTCAATATCAAACCAAAGGAGTCATTATGAAAAAATACACTTTAGCTATGTTACTGTGTGGAGTGATTGCAAATGCAGGAAACTTTTCTCCATCTATGCAGGGCTATATCGCAACTCTAAAAAGCGAAGCTAAGCAAGCCGATAGCGGCTTTGTGGACTTCAATGCCAAAAGAGGCGAACAGATATTCACTTCTAAACATATAGGGAAAAGCGGCGATTTGATCTCTTGCACTACCTGTCACGGTAGTAATTTAACCAAAAATGGACAAAATCCAACTACCAATAAAATTATCAAGCCATTAGGGCCAAGCGTCAACAAAAGCAGATTGACTGATACCAAAGAGGTACAAAAATGGCTCAGACGAAACTTTAAAGATGTCTACAATAGAGAAGGCACTGCACTTGAAAAAGGCGATGTGCTTTATTATATTCAATCCAAGTAAGGAGAGCTGCAATGTATAAAAAAATCATAATACCGCTAATCTTGATAAGCGGAGTTTACGCTGATGATGATAGATGGGGCAACAGGGGTGATGTAGCGCCTGTGAAAAATACGGTATATGTCAAAGAATGTGGAAGTTGTCATTTCGCATATCAACCCGGACTTTTACCTCAAAGATCATGGACAAAAATGATGGGAAATTTGGAAAACCATTTTGGCAGCGATGCTTCGCTTGATGATGCTACGACTAAATATTTAGCTAATTATCTAAAAGCAAATAGTGCAGAAAAAGGTATAGAGTATAAAAGAAGTAGAAAAATATTACAGTCAATTAGACCAAATGAAGCACCTCTTCGAATTACGCAAACTAGATATTTTATAAATAAGCATAACGAAATACCAAAAAAAATGATTACACAAAAAGAGGTCGTCTCGCTAACTAACTGTGCAGCATGTCACACTACTGCAAATAAAGGAAACTATAGCGAAAGGGCTATAAAAATACCAAATTATGGAGTGTGGGAAGATGATTAAGAGTTATATTTGGCCACTTGGCAATAGGATCTCGCATATTTTGATGATAGTTTTTTTTGCTGCAGCATATTTGTTGGGCGATGCAGATGAACTTCTAAAATACCATGTCATATTCGGGTTGGCTTTTGGAATATTAGTATTGTTTAGGATATTTTGGGGATTTATGGGCCCTAAATATTCAAAATTTAAAGATTTTGACTTAAACATCAATTCATTAAAAAAATATATAGGTTCTGTTTTTTCCAAAGGTGATAAGTATATAGGACATAATCCAGCGTCTAGTTTTGCCATAATCACTATGTTTATAGTAACTATTTTGGTAACCATTAGTGGTTTGCTAGTATACGGAATAGAAGAAAATCATGGTATTTTTGCATTTTTACATCAAACAAATTACCATGAGATGGAAATATTTGAAGAGTTGCATGAATTGCTTGCAAATATTTTTTTGGGTGTAGTGTTTGTACATATAGCCGGTAGTCTTATGGATAAGTTTATCAAAAAAGGAGATGCAATCGACTCAATGATAGATGGATATAAGATGACAGATATACCAGCGGGCATATCCGCTTCGTGGTGGCAAAAAATATTTCAAATTGTCTGGATCGCAGTTTCTATCTGGTTTTTGTATTATCTGCTTACTACCCAAGAAAACATACTCATATCTAATTATAACAAACCGGTCTCTTATGCTGTTCTGCATCCAGAGTTTGAAGCAGAATGTGGCAGTTGCCACATCACATATCCTCCATTTCTATTGCCTCAAAAATCATGGACGGCCATGATGGAAAACCTAGAAGATCATTTTGGTGATGATGCTAGTCTAGATGAAGCTACAAGGGTTTCTATACTTCGTTTTTTAGAAAAAAACAGTGCCGAAAACTCTACACACCAAGCTGCTTTCAAAATAACAAAAAGCCTTAAAGACACAAATCAAACAATTATAGCAATCACTAAAACTCCATACTGGAAAGCAAAACATAAGGAGATAGATAGTAGAGTATTTTTATCCAATAAAGTGAAAAGCAAAGCAAATTGTCAAGCATGTCATCAAGATATCGAAAAAGGTATGCTAGAAAATGATTTGATACAATTACCAAAAGGTTTAAGAACGTGAAAATTATTTTTTTGTTTCTATTCTTGATAAACATAGCATTTTCTGATGGACACGATGATGATGATCATCTTTACAAAAAAGACCTTACTTTTTTGACACTCAATCCATCCCAACAAATTATTGTTAAAAAAATACTTCAAGATTATCGTATTAAAATGAAAAGTTTAAAACAGACACAAAAAATGTTGTCTAAACAAAAACAAACTCTATTTTTACAAGATAAATTTGATAGTATTGAAATGCAACGATTTAATAGAGAGTTGAGCAACAAAGCAAGTTTTGCAGAGATAGAGTTTTTGGAGCGAATGCATGCTGTACTTACTTTTGAACAAAAAAAGAAATTTATCCGACATATGGATGAATGGGAGATAGATTGAAAATTTATCTCATAGAAGACGATTTGGAGATGCAAGAACTGCTAACAGACTATCTGCAAAACCACGATTATACAGTATTTGCATTTGATGATCCCACAGAAGCATTAGAAGCTTTAAGTGGTAGAAATGATTGCGATCTGGTTATACTTGATTTGATGCTACCCAAACTTGATGGATTCGATGTTTGCAAAAAGATTCGTTTAATTAGCGATGTGCCTATAATCATATCAAGTGCCAGAGGAAATTTAGGCGATAAAGTAGCAGCATTTGAGTATGGGGCAGATGATTATCTGGCAAAACCATATGAGCCAAAAGAGCTTTTGATCAGAATGGATGCTATTTTTAGGCGTATAAAAGGGTTGGTGGGCTTACAGCAAATAGGAGAATTTCAAATAGATGAACGCAAAATGGAAATACTCCAAGATGGTCATCCACTTGAACTTACCAGAATAGAATATGAGATATTTATACTTTTATTGCACCATCCAAATCAAGTACTTTCTAGAGAATATATATCAGGACATTTAAAAGGTGAGAATTCTAACCTAAAAGACAGAGCCATAGATATGCATATATCAAATCTCAGAAGCAAGCTGTTTGATGATTTCAAATCCCCCAAATATATCAAATCAATTTGGGGTGTAGGTTACAAGTTTATAGGTTAACCATGTCAATATTATCAAAAATCACAATACTATTTTTTATAAGTATTTTGCTTATGGGGTATATCTCTTTTAAAACCAATGATATCTCACAAAAAAACTTTGAGACATCTATAAAAGATAAATATATACAAGCGTCAAAAAATCTTTTTGATATCTTAATAAAAGGAGATAATGATACTCTTATGCTTCAAGCAAAAGCGGTTAATTTTAGTATTATAGTCTCTAGCAAATATAAACTTCAAAAAGCTCAAAAAATATCATATTCTCCGGTATCATTTGGTTATACGGAAGTACTTAAAAATAATGACGGTTATTTTTTGCACTTACACTACTTGGATGAAGATGTATTCTTTTTTGACAATGCTCAAGTAGAAGAAATGGGGCAAAAAAAGATTTTAAATCTTCTTATTTTAGCAGATGTATTGATACTGGTAGTAATGTTTTTTGTTATCACTAAAATGCTCATGCCACTTCGAAGGCTTCCTGTCGAAATAGAGAAATTCGGTAAAGGAGATTATACTCATCGTATCAAAGAGCAACGTAACTCAGATGAAATAGCAAAAGTTATTTTTCAGTTTAATGCAATGGCACAAAATATTGCTACATTAATAGAATCAAGAACACAATTTTTAACAGATATAAGTCATGAATTACGCACTCCGATCTCCAAGGCGAAGCTATCTTTGGAAATGATAGAAGCTTCTAAGTACAAAGATATCTTAAAAAAATCGATCGATCATATAGACGCTCTTACTAATGAACTTTTGGAGGTAGAAAAACTAAGTTCAAATAATCTAAATCTATCTTTTTCCACTTATAACATAGAGACATTATTGGCAAAGTCACTTGCCAAAATGCTGATAGATGAAGAAGAAGAATTACATATAGAGGTTCAAATTCCATTTAATCTACATGGAGATATAGAATATCTCTCCATAGCTATCAAAAATTTACTAGAAAATGCACTTAAATACAAAACCGGTGGAGTTGTTCATATTATAGCAACTGACAATACTTTAGAGATCAGAAATCTTGCCGATCCTCTTACTAAGCCGCTCTCGTTTTACACAGATGCTTTTACCCAAGAGGATAGCACTAGGATGAACAAAGGATATGGATTAGGATTGAATATTGTTAAGCGCATTTTAGAACTTCATAATTTTACTTTAGATTATTATTACGAAAATGGAGAAGTAGTGTTTGTTGTAGATTTCAATAGATATATATAAAACACTGGATATATTTTATTTTGCTCCCCATAAAAGAGGAGCTTTATTGGAAGCTGGAAGCTTAATACATTCCGCCCATGCCGCCCATATCTGGCATTGCAGGAGCCGGTTTATTTTCTTTGATCTCACCGATAGTTGCTTCGGTAGTAAGAAGCAAACTCGCTACCGAAGTAGCATTTTGCAAAGCTACACGTTCAACTTTAAATGGATCTATGATACCCGCTTCGAACATATCTACATACTCGCCAGTTGCCGCATTGAAACCAAAGTTGGCATCTTTACTATTGAGTACTTTATCTGCTACGACACCCGCATCGTATCCTGCATTTTCAGCGATTTGTTTCATTGGAGCTTTGATGGCTCTTAAAATAATCTCGCTTCCTACTAGTTCATCACCTGAAAGATCAAGATTGACATTGGCAGCAGCTTTAACAAGTGCAGCACCGCCGATACTCTTACCGGCTTTTATATCACGAAAATTACTATACATTTATTTCTATATTCATATGTTTTTCCTTGGGTATTTATTATTTTACCCTATTGACACAGAATTTGAATGGTCCCGATAAGAAGATTAAAATTTATATGTTAAACCTACATTTACAGTATAAACAGTATCATCCCAGTTGTGTTCACCTTGATCACCTGACCAGCCATCATTAACTACGAGACTATTCCATGTTCTTTTACCATCTTTATCTAGTAAACGTACATAATCTACAAACAACGATAGATTTTCAGTCAGGTCATATGAAATGCCGCCACCCCATTGGAAATCATTTTCATCAAATCGATCGAAATAATCATTTTTCAATGTGACATTGCCATATCCTAGCAACGCATAGACATCCAGCTTATCAGTGACCGGATACATGGGCTTGACATAAATACCCCAAGCTCTCAACTTTTCGTTAAAGTCAACGTCAAAGTCAAAAGAATTCGGTTCATCATCGTTTACAGCATAACTCCCTTTAATTGACCTGTCACTATCGCCTAGAGACCACCAATATCTGCCCTCAAGTGCTATATATTGGTTAAACTTGTACCCTGCTTGTGCCATAATAGCATTATAATCTACCTCCCCTTTTCCAGACCATGTGATAGTATCAGTAGGTTCACCGAGAGGATCATACTCGTAATGGTCGTTATATCCATCAAAATCTCGTGTCCAATTTGCTCTTGCATAGGCAACTCCCAGATAAAAACCGCTGTCATCCTCAATCACTACTGGAGCAGGAACCACCACTTCAGGCTCTACGGGAGCTATATCTCCACCTGCAAATGCAAGTGTACTCATTGATAATATTGCAACTACTGATAATGTGAACTTTTTCATAATTTTTCCTTTTATCATTATAGTTTCCATGGTATCCATGGAAATGGATATTTATCCTATCTTTCCATCCGTTACTACGGATACACTTATTAACAAACCAACAAATTTTGAAACCATATCTTTATAATTCCTCCTTATGTTATTTTATTATAAGTTAACTATAGCACTATTAATACTTAAATGTCAAGATAAATGAAAGAAAAAATAAAAGTTAATGAGAAATAAACATTATATAAGAATATGTGGGCTAGGTGAAAATGAATGTAAATAAGGAAATGATTGCCCCAAAAGAATGGGACAAGGGAATAAGCGGCAGCTTAATACATTCCGCCCATGCCGCCCATATCTGGCATTGCAGGAGCCGGTTTATTTTCTTTGATCTCACCGATAGTTGCTTCGGTAGTAAGAAGCAAACTCGCTACCGAAGTAGCATTTTGCAAAGCTACACGTTCAACTTTAAATGGATCTATGATACCCGCTTCGAACATATCTACATACTCGCCAGTTGCCGCATTGAAACCAAAGTTGGCATCTTTACTATTGAGTACTTTATCTGCTACGACACCCGCATCGTATCCTGCATTTTCAGCGATTTGTTTCATTGGAGCTTTGATGGCTCTTAAAATAATCTCGCTTCCTACTAGTTCATCACCTGAAAGATCAAGATTGACATTGGCAGCAGCTTTAACAAGTGCAGCACCGCCGCCTATGACGATACCTTCTTCGACTGCTGCTTTTGTAGCAGACAGAGCATCATCTACTCTATCTTTTTTCTCTTTCATCTCAGTTTCTGTCGCAGCTCCTACTTTGATGACAGCCACACCGCCGGCAAGCTTTGCAAGTCTTTCTTGGAGTTTTTCCTTGTCGTATTCGCTTGTAGTTTTAGCTATTTGAGATCTTATCTCATTTACTCTAGCTTCAACTCCGCTTTTATCGCCTTTGCCGTCTACGATAACAGTATTGTCTTTGTCTATTACAACTCTTGAAGCTTGTCCAAGCTCTGCGATTGTAGCTTTATCTAAACTCAATCCCAACTCTTCTGTGATCACGGTTGCTCCCGTAAGTGTTGCTATATCTTTTAGCATCTCTTTTTTACGGTCACCAAATCCTGGAGCCTTGACTGCTGCGATATTTAACACGCCTTTTAGACGGTTAAGAACCAAAGTTGCCAATGCTTCACCTTCTACATCATCAGAGATGATCAAAAGCGGTTTGCCTGTTTTTTGGATTTGTTCAAGAACAGGGATAAGATCTTTAAGAGATGTGATCTTTGAATCAGTCACCAAGATCATCGGATGCTCAAGCTCGCAAGTCATCTTTTCGGCATTTGTAACGAAATATGGAGACAGATAACCTCTATCAAACTGCATACCTTCTACTACTTCCAGATCATCATTGATCCCTTTTGCTTCTTCAACGGTAATAACACCGTCTTTACCGACTTTTTCCATCGCTTCAGCTATAAGGTCTCCGATTGAATGATCTGAATTTGCAGATATTGTAGCTACTTGAGCTATCTCTTTTTTGTCTTTTACCTCTTTTGAGATTTTTTTAAGTTCTTCGATAATAGCTGCACTTGCTTTATCCATACCTCTTTTTACTTCAATAGGATTTGCGCCGGCTGTAATATTTCTTAGGCCTTCTTTAAATATAGAATAAGCCAAAATTGTAGCAGTAGTAGTACCGTCACCTGCTTCATCGGCAGTTTTGCTAGCCACTTCTCTTACAAGTGAAGCACCCATATTCTCTAAACTATCCGGAAGCTCTATCTCTCTTGCTACACTTACACCGTCTTTTGTGATATGAGGAGCACCATAACTTTTTTGGATAAGCACATTGCGGCCTCTTGGTCCCATTGTTACTTTAACTGCGTCAGAGAGTTTTTTAACTCCCTCATACAATCCATTTCTTGCTGTATCTGAAAAAAATATTTCTTTTGCCATTTATGATCCTTTAAATATATTGTATATTATTTATGAAAGCAGACCTAATATATCGTCGCTTGTTAAGATTAGATATTCTTGATTGTCAATAGTAATTTCTGTACCGGTATATTTACCGAAAACTACAGTATCGCCTACCTTGATACCTTCCACATCAGGTCCAACTGCAACAGCTTTGCCTTGAAGCGGTTTTTCTTTAGCATTGTCTGGAATAATAATACCGCTTGCCGTGGTGTTTGATTCCTCTTTTCGTTCAACAAGCACTCTATTTGCCAATGGTGTAAATCCCATAATTGCTCCTTTATTTTTCATTAAATTTAAAAATATTTTTTGAGAGATTATTATATCTAATTAAAAATTAGGTGTCAAGACATCATTAATAATTTTATTCAATATTTATGAGTCTACTAGACTCAAGTTGTTGGATGCCAAAGAGATCTTATTAAAAAAATAAGATAATTATTAATATAAAACGCGTAAAAGTATTGACAAATTAGCTAACTTTGGATAGAATGCCGTCTCTTAAAACTTTTTTACGTGGCAAGGTAGCTCAGCTGGTTAGAGCGCTGGTCTCATAAGCCGGAGGTCGGGGGTTCGAGTCCCCCTCTTGCTACCACATAGAAACTCCCTAAATATCGATATCAGGGCCGCTTTTTCCGAGATATCTCTATTCACAAAAATTACTACATATTGTCAAAATCAACAACATTTTAACAACATTTATTGCACACTTTTTGCACACTTACTATTTTTATCTTCTCTCTGTTTTTCACAACAAAAAAATAGACAAAAGGTAAACTATTGTTCATCTTCAATCTCACTAAAAGGAGGTAGAAGATGAACGCTCTTCTACTGACAAAAGCTCATGCCAATCCATATTATATAAATCGTTTATATGTAAAGCTTGCGGGCTCCGCAATATCAGGTTTATTACTTGATTACTTGATGAAGCAATTTAGTTTAACTGACAGTAGTAAAAACAATATCATCACACTTCTTGATGCTGATATATGCGATAACACTTTTCTTTTTGAAGAGGAGTTGGTTAAAGCAAAAATAAAGCTCAAAAAACTACCTTTTATAACTATTGTACAAAGATCAGAAGCCGGTAAATTTACTTATTCCCTTGATCCTGTTCTGTTCAATCGATATGTTGAGGAGCTACAAAGATGAGCAATTTACTTAAAAGTCTTAACGAAAAACCAATAGGATTCTATAGAGTATATAAGAGGCTCACTGGAAATACAAATGCAGCACTTCTTTTATCCCAGCTTATGTACTGGTTTAGTCATAAAGATAAATTCTACAAGACTGATTCTGACATTATGGAAGAGACTGAACTCACCAAAAAAGAGCTTGAAACCGCAAAAATAAAACTAAAAAAATTAGACTTTCTTGAAGTGACAAGAGAAGGTATTCCAGCAAAAACATATTATACGATAAATTGGGAAAAATATGAAAAATCATTGCTTGATTTTGTAGTAGGAAACAAGTTTCCCCAAAAGGGGGAAACTGTAGAAAATACGGACGATGGAGAGGATAACATCCCTCAAATTGAAGCCGAAAATGAAAATGGGGAAACAAGTTTCCACGAAAGGGGGAAACTGGATTCCACGAAAGGGG